>NZ_CP065377.1:734377-1468755 GCF_019967995.1 Faecalibacterium prausnitzii | reverse complement strand
CCAGATGGACCCTGGCCGCTTTGCCGTTTGGAAAGAAAGGAAAGAGGTAAAAGAAATGAACACGCTGGTCATCGTTTTGATTGCAGCCGTGTGTCTGTTAGGAGCTTACACCTTCTATGGACGCTGGCTGGCAAACAAGTGGGGCATCGACCCCAAGGCTAAGACCCCCGCAGTCGTCCACGAGGACGGCCGCGACTACGTCCCCACCAACGGCTGGACCGTTTTTGCCCATCAGTTCAGTTCCATCGCAGGTGCCGGCCCTGTCACCGGTGCCATCCAGGCTGCCGCATTCGGCTGGCTGCCCGTTCTGCTGTGGGTCCTGATCGGCGGCATCTTCTTTGGTGCTGTGACCGACTTCGGCGCGCTGTATGCTTCCGTCAAGAACGACGGCAAGTCCATGGGTATGCTGATCGAGAAGTACATCGGCAAGACCGGCCGCAAGCTGTTCCTGCTGTTCTGCTGGCTGTTCTGCGGCATCGTCATCGCAGCGTTTGCTGACATGGTCGCCGGCACCTTCAATGCCTTTGGCACCGATGGTGCTCTGGTCGAGGCCGCACAGACCAACGGTGCTGCCGGTATGGTCTCCATCATGTTCATGGTGTTCGCCGTCGTCTTCGGCCTGATCCAGAAGAAGTTCAACTTCTCCGGCTGGAAGGAGAGCGTCATCAGCATCGTCTTCATCGTTCTGTCTTTCGTGATCGGTGCAAACTTCCCCATCATCCTGGGCAAGGCTGCATGGAGCTACATCACCTTCATCTACATCTTCTTTGCAGCCGTCCTGCCCATGTGGCTGCTGAAGCAGCCCCGTGACCACATGACCACCTTCATGTTCGTGGCCATGATTGCAGGTGCTGTGGTCGGCCTGCTGGTCGCACACCCCACCATGAACCTGCCCGTTTTCACCGGTTTCACCAATGAGAAGCTGGGTACCATGTTCCCCATCCTGTTCGTTACCGTGGCCTGCGGTGCCGTTTCCGGTTTCCACAGCCTGGTCTCTTCCGGCACTTCTTCCAAGACCGTGGAGAACGAAAAGGATATGCTGAAAGTCGGCTATGGTGCTATGATCCTCGAAAGCCTGCTGGCTGTTCTGGCCCTGTGCGTTGCAGGCGCTGCTGCCGCTGCGGATGGCACCCCCGCCGCAGGCACCCCGTTCCAGATCTTCAGCTGCGGCGTTGCCGGTTTCTTTGAGATGTTCGGCATCCCCGCCTACGCTGCTACCGTCTTCATGACCATGTGCGTTTCTGCTCTGGCTCTGACCAGCCTGGATGCCGTTGCGCGTATCGGCCGCATGAGCTTCCAGGAGCTGTTCAGCGTCGATGACATGGAGCATGCAGAGGGCTGGCGCAAGCTGTTCTGCAACGTCTACTTCTCCACCTTCATCACGCTGGTGTTCGGCTTCATCCTGACCAAGATCGGCTACGCCAACATCTGGCCGCTGTTCGGTTCCGCCAACCAGCTGCTGAGCGCTCTGGTTCTGGCCACCCTGTGCGTCTTCCTGAAGGTCACCGGCCGCAACAACAAGATGCTCTTCCCCCCGCTGGTCATCATGCTGTGCGTCACCTTCACCGCGCTGGTCCAGCGTCTGATCGCGATGGTCAAGGCCATCAGCGCTGCCGCTTCGGTGGGCATCCCTGCTGGTGAGACCACCTGGGGCGCTGTGTTCATCGCCAACGGCCTGCAGCTGATCCTAGCTGTCCTGTTGATCGTTCTGGGCCTGAACATCGTCTTCCACTCCTTCAAGGCTTACTCCAACGCGGAGCACAACAGCGAAGCAAAAGTCTAAAAACAACTGCGGTTTTCACGATTCGTTCGTAAAAACAGAAAGAGATCCCCGCTGACGTCATCGAACCCGTCAGCGGGGATCTCTGTTTTTCTGCGCTTATAGATGCGCACCTTCCCAAGCCTGCAGCACGGCCAGCTGCGTCTCGGTGTGGAACCAGTGCTCCCCGTCGGCCAGAAGGGTCAACTGTGCCCCGGTCGCGCGCTTGAAGCGGTCGAGTACAGCATAGGAAGTCAGCTCGTCGGCTTCGCCATAGAGCACCTGCGTGGGGGTGCGCCAGCGGAGCGGATGCTCCCGCACCCAGCAGAGATACGGCCACGAAAGCGTCTCCCCGAAAGTTGTGGGGATCTCCCCTGCCGCCTTCAGCTGCTCTTCGGTCACGTTGGCCTGCTGCATCATCCTGCCGATGAGGTCTTCCATATCCACGATGGGCGAAACGAAGAGCGCACGGCGCAGTGCCTTCTCCTGTAACGCCAGCATGGAAAACCACGCACCGATGCTCGTGGCCCGCAGCGAGACCTGCCGCCAGTGCACTCTTGCATACTGATCCATAAATTGTAGCTCCGGAACGACCACCCATGGCAGGAGCCGTTCCGGGCCGTTCTTCCGCTCGCCATGTTCGGGCAGGTCGATGGCCAGCACCTGATAACCTGCCGGGCAGGCCTGCTCTGCAAATGCAAGAGCTTCCTCCTTGCTGCCCATTTTTCCGTGGACGTAGAGATACACCTTGTGGGAAGGCTCGCCGATGAGGAGCGCGGGGATGCCCTTCAGGGTAATGCGTTCTGTTTTCATAGCATCTTCACCATCATGATCTCGTCGCGGTAGGTTCCATCCTTGAGTTTGAAGGCATGGGGCATGGTGCCGCAGCGTTCAAAGCCAAACTTTTCATAGAGGTGGATGGCACGGGTGTTATCGCTGTACACCCCCAGTTCCAGTTGTTCGAAACCGTTGGTGCGGGTCTGGTCAATGGCCAGCTGCATCAGATAACTGCCCAGACCGCAGCCCCAGGCTTCTTTCAACACAGAGATCCCCATGACTGCACGATGGCGATACTTGATGTGCGGCCGCACCTGTGTCACACCAAACTCCCCCACCAGCTTTTCTCCGGCAAAAGCACCGACCTCAAAATTCAGCGCGCTGGCTTCAGAGCCTGCCAGCCCCTTTTGCATCTCTTCCAGACTCGCTCCATCCTCTGGATAACGCGCCATAAAATGGGTTTCGCGGTAGGTTGCAAGGCGGAATGCGTTGAGCGCTTCGGCGTCGTCTGCGCACAGACTGCGCACCGTCAGCATTTCTCCGTTGGGCAGTTGGAACGCACACGGGACGATTTTCATAATCAGCACTTCTTTCTGTTTGGAATGGGTCTATCATAACATCTTCGGTCAGGTTTTACAACCCCGGAACGCAAAAAAGGAGCCGTAGCGCCCTGTGACAGGCACTGCGGCTCCCATTTTCAGCCTGGAAGCTTGAATTACTTCACCATGCTTGCGACTTCAGCAGCGAAGTCGTCAGCGCGCTTCTCCAGGCCCTCGCCCTTCTGGAAGCGGGTGAACTTGACGATCTTGATGTCGCCGCCCAGGTCCTTAGCGACCTTAGCGGTGTACTGAGCAACAGACAGGTCGCCGTCCTTGACGAACTCCTGATCGACCAGGCAGTTCTCCTTGAAGAACTTCTTGATCTTGCCCTCGATCATCTTCTGCTTGACTGCATCCGGCTTGTTGGCGGTCTTCGGATCTCCAGCCATCTGAGCGAGCATGATCTCCTTCTCCTTGGCCACGACCTCAGCAGGGACAGAAGCCTCGTCCACATAGCTGGGGTTTGCAGCAGCGACCTGCATGGCGATGTCCTTGCCGTAAGCAACGAACTCGTCCTTTGCGTCGATGCCGTTGGTGGTCTCGAAGTTGACCAGGATGCCGTGGGTGCCGCCGCCGTGGACGTAAGCAGAGCAGACGCCCTCGTAACGGACGAAACGACGGACCTTGATGTTCTCCTTGATGACCAGGATCAGGTTCTTCAGAGCCTCGTCCACGGTCTCGCCGGACTCGGTCTTGCAAGCCATCAGAGCCTCAACGTCAGCAGGGTTCTGCTTCATGATGACCTGAGTTGCCTCCTTGACGAAAGCAACGAACTTGTCGTTCTTGGCAACGAAGTCGGTCTCAGCGTTGACTTCGATGACAACGCCGACCTTGCACTGCGGGCAGTAATCCGCGTAGACCATGCCCTCAGCAGCGGTACGGCTTGCCTTCTTTGCAGCGGTAGCCAGACCACGCTCACGCAGGATCTCGATTGCCTTCTCGAAGTTGCCGTCAGCCTCAGTCAGAGCCTTCTTGCACTCCATCATGCCGCAGTCGGTCTGCTTGCGCAGCTCCATAACGTCTTTTGCAGTAATAGCCATTTTTATTCTCCCTTACACGTTACTAAACGGGTTTGTTCGGAATACGGAAAATCAGGCGTTTGCTTCCTCAGCGGGAGCTTCCTGGTTGCCCTGCTTGCCTTCCAGAACAGCGTCGGCCATTGCACCGGCGATCAGCTTGACAGCGCGGATTGCGTCGTCGTTGCCGGGGATCACGTAATCGATCTCATCGGGGTTGCAGTTGGTATCGACGATTGCAACGATGGGGATGTTCAGCTTGCGGGCCTCAGCAACAGCGATGCGCTCCTTGTGAGGATCGACGATGAACATGGCTTTCGGCAGGGTCTTCATGTTCTTGACGCCGCCCAGGTACTTGTCCAGCTTCTCCATCTCCAGCTCCAGTTTTGCCACTTCCTTCTTGGGCAGCAGCTCGAAGGTGCCGTTCTCCTGCATCTTAGCCAGCTGATCCATGCGGTCGATACGCTTGCGGATGGTACGGAAGTTGGTCAGCATACCGCCCAGCCAGCGAGCGTTGACATAGTGCATGCCGCAGCGCAGAGCCTCATCACGGATGGACTCCTGAGCCTGCTTCTTGGTGCCGACGAACAGGATGTCGCCGCCCTCAGCTGCAACTTCCTTCACGTAGTTGTAAGCCTCGTCCAGCTTCTTCACGGTCTTCTGCAGATCGATGATATAGATGCCGTTGCGCTCGGTGAAGATATACTTCGCCATCTTGGGGTTCCAGCGACGGGTCTGGTGACCGAAGTGCACACCTGCTTCGAGAAGCTGCTTCATAGAAACGACTGCCATAGTAAAATACCTCCAGATATTGTTTTGCCTCCGCACACCGTGATCAGGGCACCGTATCGGACGGGCCTGACTGCCCTCCACCCGGATGGGCACAAAAGGGCATAGTGATGCGTGTGTAATGCTGAATTATAATAGCACAAAAAGGACGCGGATTCAAGAGCTTTTCGGTGTTTTTTACAAAAAGATTTTGCGATCTTCTCTTATTTGCCGGTCGGTGCCGCTTCCAGGCCCTCCATCCCCATCCGGCTGAGGGCATAGCCCTTGCCGAACATCAGGTCGTATTGGAGCAGCCAGTGGTTGGCGCTCCACTGCTGCTGCAATGCAGTAGGCTCCTGGGTGGTGGTGCCATTCCGGTTCATGACGGTGCCGCGGGTGTTCGTGCGGTACGCCACCTGCAGCTGGCGGTTCAGATACTGGAAATAGAGCGGCTGCTTCAGGCCGTAGATGTTCATCATGACCGGCGAAATGTCGTAGGCAGCGATGGTGCCAAGGTCCACAGGCTGCTGCGAATAGTTCGACCACATGAGCAGGGTCGTCTGGTGGAGGCGGGGGTCGGCGCTGGAATCACTGGCATAGCCGCTCTTCGTGAAGACGTCGTAGTTGGAATCAATGGGGTTGTAATGGTCGCCCCAGAACACGAGGACGACCGGCTCGTCCACCTGAGAGAAGTAGTCGGTCAGGCGGCCCAGCATGGCGTCGGCATCCCGGATACCGGTAGCAAAGTCTTCGAGCGCCCCCAGCGTGCTCCGGCTGATGCCAGACGGAGCGTTCAGCACCTTGACGCGCTGGTCGTCGGGGTAGTTGTCCTTATTATAATTGGTGTGATTCTGCATCGTGACGGCATGGAGGAAGACCGGCGCATCGGAGGAGGCCTTCATGCTCTCGTACTGCTGGATGATCTGGTCGGCCATGGAGTCGTCCGTGACAAGGCCGGAAGTCCAGTAGTGCCTGCGCACCTTGTTGACGTGGGTCATCTTTTCCAGACTGAGGAAGGTGTCCAGACCCAGATTCGGATAGGCCGTGTCGCGGCTCCAGTATTTGGCCCAGAAGCAGTGGACGGCGGCGGTCTGATAGCCCTGCGTCTTGAGGTAATTCGGCAGAGAGAACATGGGCCGGGTCACATGCTGCTGATAGGGCTTGCTGCCGTTGGGCAGATAGGAGACGGAATAGCCGGTCAGCGCCTCAAACTCCACATCGCAGGTGCCGCCGCCGAAGCTGGGGCTGTAAGCCCGGCCGGAAGCGCTGGTCTCCTGCAGGCGATGGAGGTTGGCGGAGACATCTGTATCAAATGCAAAGCCATACTGCTCCAGCTCCGAGACATCCCAGTAGGACTCGTCCATCACGTAGATGATAGTGGGGTTCTGTTCGGTCTCCCCGGCAGGCGTGACCGCCCCATAGGACGCCGGGTAAAGCGGTGCCGTCTGGTAGTTCCCGGCTGCGGCGGTGTCGTCCAAAATCTCGTTCACGGCATCTTCCGAGTAGTTGTCCGGTTTCGAGATCTCCAGATTGGTGAGGTTGGTCAGAAAACTGGTGGTGACGCCGTAGTAGCGATAATAGCGATCCTGCATCCAGGCGTCAGGCAGGATGCCGATGGCCTGGGTGACTGCGGGCTGCAGGAAGACACCGAAAAGCAGACCGCAGACGGCCGCAGCGCTGGCCGCAAAACCCAACACGCGGGGCTTCCAGTTCAGCTTTTTCCGTCCGCGGTAGAGGAAGAAGCTGGCCACGAGCAGCAGCAGAATGATAACGGTGGAGACCACCATGCTGGTCTGGATATGGATCCCGGCAGCGGAAGCAACGCCCGCCGCTTCCGAGACCTGCGCCAGATCCCACGGGAGAAACGGCTCACCGCGCAGCTGCAGCGTGTAGAAATCCACCGCCGCCGGGACACAGCCGAGAATGGCCGCGATCAGGGTGGCCAGCGGCGCGAACCGAGTCAGCCAGTCCACCATCAGCCAGATGAGGAAAAGCAGCGCCCATGCCAGAAGATAGGCTTCAGCGTGGGGAAAAATGTATTGGGTCAGAGTGTCCACGGTCAGACTGCCGCGGGCGATCCACTCCGTGAGCACCACAAGCACCAGCGTGACGACCGGCGGGAAAGCCAGCCGCAGCGCATGGAGCCTGGCCGGAGTGCGGGATGCGCGTTTATTCATACAAGAACCGTTCCTTTCACTTCCTGAGCGCCCCAATGGGGCGATGATCTTTGAGTTTGCGAGCACAAATCATGGCCCACGGTTCCCTATTATAATCCTGTTTTCTGTAAAATCAAACCCTAATTCCGGAAAAACAGATGAAAAACTTTCATCCATCCAGCCAGCGGCGCAGCTTTTGCCAGAACGAAGCACTTTTTTGCTCCGGCAAAGGCAGTTCTGTGCGCACCAGAACGGCATCCAGCCCGATCTTGTCGATCTCCTCCCAGGGGATGGTCAGCGTCTCGTCCCGCCCCAGCAGCCCGAACAGATGCGGCCTGCCCAGCAAAAGCAGGCTCCGGACCTGCGCGGTCTGCGGGTCAAGTTCCAGATCATCGGCCCTGCCCAGGCAGGCCCCATTGGACAGCTGCACGACCTCTTTGGCGCAAAGCTCCCGGAATGTCATCGGCTCCCCTCCCCGCTGTATGTTCTCTTTTACTGTATGCGGCAGAGCGGCGCTTGATGCAGACCGGTCCCTTGTGTTATACTGAGTGCAGCGACCAATTGGAAAACTCACCCATTCAGATCGAGGTATGTGTCGATGTATAAAAATATCGTGTTTGATTTCGGCGGCGTCATGGTCGATTTTGACCCCAAGGAGTATCTGGTGGACCGTTTCTGCAACGCCGATGTGGAGGAGCAGGTCAGTGCACTGACCTTTGACAGCGAAGAGTGGAAGCTGCTGGACGCCGGGCTCATCACCCGGTTCGAGGCCAACCAGCGGATGCTGGCCAAAGCCAGAGAACAGGGCTGCGCCTTTGAGGTGCAGGGCGTTCTGGATGACTGGATGCACATCCTGCGCCCCCGCCGCCGGATGCAGGAGCTGGTGCAGAAGCTGAAAGCCCACGGCTACTGCGTTTATTACCTGAGCAATATTCCGGAAGATGTGCTCGACCTGCTGATGAACCGGGACATGAAGGGCCTGTTCGACGGCGGCGTGGCCTCCTGCGAGGTCCACATCAACAAGCCGGACCCCCGCATCTACAAGGCGCTGCTGGAAAAATACCACCTCAAGGCGCAGGAGAGCGTCTTCATCGACGACCGGCTGGACAATGTGCAGGCGGCCTTCCGGCTGGGTTTCGCCGGCATCCAGATGAAGGAGAGCGTCGGCACACTGGTGCGCAGCCTTGCCACCTGCGGCGTGGCCCTGCGCTGAGCCACACCAAAACACAAACCGCCCGGTTCCATGCTGTTTTCGGCACGGAACCGGGCGGTTTTCTGCGCGTAGAAGTTACGAAGTTACTTGGCTTCGTAATTCTGGCAGAAGTGCGGGGTCTCGATCTGCTGGGTGGTGCAGGAGCAGTGCTCCGTCACCTTGATCTGCGGCAGGTCACACTTGCAGCTCTCCACATTGTGGCGGCACTTGCAGACATCGCAGACAACACCGGTATTTTCCATTCGTTCTCACCTCTTTGAATCTGGGATGCTTCTAGGATGCCCCCATTCCGTGAGATTTATACACCGGTCACTTCTCTGCCCCGGCCTTGCGTTTGGCCCGGATGGTCACGATCACATGCCGGATGGAGAGAACGGGGTGCACCGGCAGCATCCGCGGCCCGGCCCAGCGCATGACAGTGCGGATCTGCTCCCGCATGGCAGGCTTGTAGCAGTGGACTTTGCAGGCCGAACAGAAGGTCTTCGTCTCCATGAACGGGCAATGGTCGATGCGGGCCAGCGCATAATCGCGAAGCTCCTGACATTCCGGGCAGAGCGAGCCTTTGGGTGTGCTGTGCTGCCTGCGGCAGTAGAGCGCGATCATCTCGCTCACCAGAAGTTGTTCCTCCGCGCGCTTTTTCGCAAGGTCTTTCGGGGTAGTCTGTTTCATGCGTTCCTCCAGATACAACAAAAAACCGGCAGAAAGCCGGTGTCGTTCGGTTCTCTGTCGGTTAGTTTATCAAGACAAACTCATTTTGTCAAGAGAAAAGGCTTACCATGCAGCCAGGTCAGCGCCCAGCTTGCGGCAGGCAGCCTGGACATCGTCGTCGGGCGTCTCGTTGCAGATGAGGCCCTCTTCGCTGAACAGGACCGCGCCGTCCTCCTTGACACGCTCGCACCAATCGCGCATCCACTGGCCGTCGCCCCAGCCGTAGGAGCCGAACAGGGCGACCTTCTTGCCGTTCAGGGAACCTTCCAGAGAAGCGAACATCGGCTCGAACTCGCTCTCCTCCAGCTGCTCAGCGCCCATTGCGGGGCAGCCGAATGCCACGACGTCATATTCGCCCAGCTTGGCAGCATTCATCTCGCCACAGGGAACGATGGTGGCGGCAGCACCTGCCCCTTCAGCGATGCAGTTTGCCATGGTCTCGGTGTTGCCGGTCGCGCTCCAGAATACGATTGCTACTTTGCTCATAAAGAAGAACCTCTCTTTCAATTATAGTTAGTATTTTCTAACTTTTATCATCAGGAAAATGCGTCATCCAAAACGGATGCGCATTTTCACGGTTAGGTTTCTCTAACCATAGACAGGATACCACAATGCGGCAGGGTTGTCAAGGTTCTTTTGCAGATTTTTCCACTCCCCTGCTCAAAGCAGCTGCGGAACGGTGAACACCAGCGTCAGCACACCGAAAATGACCGGCTGATGGAGCAGATACAGCACCAGCGAGTGCCGCCCCAGCCAGCCCAGCGGCGGGCAGACCGACCGGCGCAGCGGCTCCATCCGTTTGCGGCCGACAAGAGGATGCAGATAGTACCCCGCCCAGAACAAAAACAGCCACGGCAGCAGCGGGAAGTAATCGGAGGAGTAAAAGGAGACCGGATAAAAGCCGAGGTATGCCGTGAGGTAGTTGGCATAAAGCCCCTGCGGCAGCGCCCAGCGCAGCGCGCCAAGCCCCCAATAGCCGTCCATCGTGTGATCGGTCAGCGCGAACAGGATCAAACTGACCGCCAGCCCCACCGCCGGCGGGATCTTTTGCAGCCACTTCTGCACAAGGCCCGTCAGGAGCATGGCCGAGCCCAGCAGAGTCAGCACTCCAAACCAGACCACATTTTCCGGCATGAACAGCAGCGTCACCGCTGTGACCAGCGCTCCGGCACCAAAGACCGCCGCGCCGCGTTTGAGCGGATGATGCCCCAGCGGCAGACAGAAGCCGGACAGCAGGATGAACACCCAGCAGATGGATTGCTGCCACAGCCGCCCCTGCCCGGCGGAATACCACGGCACCACGACCCCGAACAGATACACGGCATCCCACATGCCATGGTAGAGCATCATGCTGATGAGGTCAAGCCCGCGCAGCTCGTCCAGCAGCGCGTAACGGGATGAAGACGATTTCATAAGGAAACTTCCTTTTTCATTTTTTGTCTCATTGTACGCTTTGCCGCCGGGTGCGTCAAGCAAAAAAGCTGCTGTGCAGCCTGAGCCACACAGCAGCCTTTGAAAAAACGGGATCAGACCTCGGTGTTGAAGTAGCGCTTCAGCAGGCCCTCGAAGCCACGGCCATGCCGTGCTTCGTCCTTCGCCATCTCATGGACGGTGTCGTGGATGGCATCCAGATTCAGAGCCTTTGCCTTCTTGGCCAGATCCATCTTGCCAGCGCAGGCACCGCACTCGGCCTCAGCGCGCATCATCAGGTTCTTCTTGGTGCTGTCGGTGACGACCTCACCCAGCAGCTCGGCGAAGCGGGATGCGTGGTCGGCTTCCTCGTAAGCGTAGCGCTTGTAAGCCTCAGCGATCTCCGGGTAGCCCTCGCGCTCTGCGACGCGGGCCATGGCCAGATACATGCCGACCTCGCTGCACTCACCCTCGAAGTTTGCGCGCAGACCGTCTACGATCTCCTGGGGGACGCCCTCAGCCTTGCCGATGCCGACGACATGTTCGGTCACATAGGTGTTGCCGGTCTTCTCCACGAATGCAGAAGCGGGAGCCTTGCAGACGGGGCACTGCTCCGGGATGGAGCCTTCAGCGATATAACCACAAACGGTGCAGACATACTTTTTCATACGATAGACCTCCATAATTTCTCAGTTATTCTTTTGGCCGCCCCTGGTACGGTCGGCCTTGGTTTCTGAGCCTATTATAGCAACGATTCCTAGGTTAGTCAAGGATAATTTTTAAGAATCATTCCTATTTAACGGTTTATTTACACCTGGAGGTTGCCGCTGGTTGCAGCGTCAGAACCGTCGGCTGCGTCGAACTCATAATCGTTGCCGGGCAGGATAGCGTTGAGCAGGATGCCGACGATGGCGGCGATGGCCAGACCGGACAGATTGATGGAAACGCTGCCCACCATGAAGGTCAGGCCGCCCACCGAGTTGAAGCCCAGCGCGGACACCAGAATGACGGCAGCAACGATCAGGTTGCGGCTGTTGGTGAAGTCCACCCGGTTCTCGACCACGTTGCGGACACCGATGGCAGAGATCATTCCGTACAGCACGAAGCTGATGCCGCCGATGATGCCGGTGGGGATGGTGTTGATAACTGCCTCAAACTTGGGGCTGAAGCTCAGGATGATGGCCAGTACCGCAGCGATGCGGATGACCAGCGGGTCGTAGATACGGCTCAGCGCGAGAACGCCGGTGTTCTCGCCGTAGGTGGTGTTGGCCGGGCCGCCCAACAGGCCGGCCATGGCGGTCGCAAGACCGTCGCCCATCAGGGTGCGGTTCAGGCCGGGGTCGTTGATATAGTTGTGGCCGACGGTGGCGCTGATGGCGGCGATATCGCCGACGTGCTCCATCATGGTCGCCAGTGCGATGGGCAGGATGGTGAAGAGGGCGCTGATGAACTCCGGGCTGCCGTCGATGGCGAACAAGCCCATGGCGTTCTGGTGCAGCGGGATGCCGAACCAGTCGGCGGCAGCGATGGCCTGGAAATCCACGGCACCGGTCACGAGAGCGACCGCATAGGAGACCAGAACACCGATGAGGATGGGCAGGATCTTGACCATGCCCTTGCCCCAGATGTTGCAGACGATGACTGTGCCCAGTGCCACAAAGGCCAGCAGCCAGTTCGACTCACAGTTGGTGATGGCAGAGGGCGCCAGGATCAGACCGATGGAGATGATGATGGGGCCCGTGACCACCGGCGGGAAGAACTTCATGATGCGGCGGATGCCGAAGGTGGAGATGAGCAGGCTGACCACCAGATACAGGATGCCGGAAAAGGCAACGCCTGCGCAGGCATAGGGCAGCATCTTCGTGTTGGCAACGGTCAGGTTGCCGTTGGCATCTGCCAGCATAGGGGCCACGATGGAAAAGCCGCCCAGATAGGCAAACGACGAGCCAAGAAAAGCCGGAACCTTGCCTCTGGTGACCAGATGGAACAGCAGCGTACCAAGACCTGCGCAGAGCAGCGTGGTGGAGACGCTCAGGCCCGTCAGCAGCGGCACCAGCACCGTGGCACCGAACATGGCGAACATGTGCTGTACGCCGAGGATCAGCATCCGACCCGTGCCCAGCTGGCGCGCGTCGTAAATGCCTTTGGAGTAGTCGATTTTTTCACTCATAAAAGAGTTCTCCTTTCGCGTTTTACTTCCAAAAAAAGAGGCATTGCCGCAAAAAAGCGACAGTGCCTCAGCTTTCGGGAAGAAAAAACATTCGGGACGGAAGAGCAGCCTCCGTGCTCCGCAAAGTAAAACCGTGCATTCTGCTCTCCCCTTCCCTTCGTACGTTGTAAAGTATATCAGAAACCACCCCGTTCTGCAATGGATTTCCGGTTTTTTTGGCATTCTTTCTGCGATTGCTTTCTTTTTCAGGTCTTATTCCCCTGCGGCAGCATTTTGCACCTGCATCTTGCAATCCGGCCCCCTGCGCACTATAATAATACCGATTAAATGGATTGAGATTTAAGGAGACCCTATGATCTATCTGGATTATTCCGCCAATACCCCGGCCGACCCGCAGGTACTCGACCGGTTCTGCTCCGTAGAGCGGCGCTGCATCGGCAACGCCAACTCCCATCATCAGGCAGGCACCGCCGCCAGAGCCGAGATCGACGCTGCCACGCTGAAGATCGCCGCTTTGCTGGGCGTACAGCCTGCCGAGATCATCTATACCTCCGGTGCCAGCGAATCCAACAACTTCGCGCTCAAGGGGCTGGCCCGGCTCTCCCGCCATGCGGGCAGGCACATCATCTCCACCCCGCTGGAGCATTCGTCCGTCAGCGGCACTCTGACCGCGCTGCAGGAGCAGGGCTATGAGATCGACCTGCTGGACATCCGGCGGGACGGAACCGTAGACCTCGACCATCTGAAAGAGCTGCTGCGGCCGGACACCATCGCCGTGGCGGTCACGCTGGTAGACAGCGAACTTGGCGTCGTGCAGCCGGTGGAGGAGATCGCCGCCATCCTGAAGGACTACCCCAACTGCCACCTGCATGTCGATGCCACCCAGGCCGTTGGAAAGATCCCCGTCTCGTTTGAAGGGGTGGACACCATGAGCCTGACGGCCCACAAATTCTATGGTCTGAACGGCATTGGTCTGCTGCTCAAGCGGCGGAATCTGGCACTGGAGCCGCTCATCCACGGCGGCGAGAGCACCACCATCTACCGCAGCGGCACCCCTACGGTGGCGCTGGCGTCTTCCCTGGCCTGTGCATTGGAACTTGCCGTGGAAAACCTGCCGGAACGCTCTGCCTCTGTCCAAAAGCGGAACGCGGAACTCCGCGCGGCCCTGTGCCAGCACCCGGAGGTGCGCATCAACAGCCCCGAAAATGCCATCCCGCACATCCTGAACCTCAGCGTCCAGAACGTGAAGGGCACGGTCTTTCAGCGGGAACTGGACGCCCACGGCGTCTGCGTCTCGGTCAAATCGGCCTGCTCGTCGGACGGCCTGCCCTCCCGCGCAGTGTTTGCCGTCAGCCGGGACCGCCGCAATGCCCTCTCGTCCTGGCGCATCAGTCTGAGCCATCTGACCACCGAGGCAGAGATCCAGGAATTTTTACGGGTGTTCGACGTCTGCTGCCAGCAGCTGACCGCCGCACACGGAGATCGATAAGGAGAAATCATGAAACGCGAACTCGAACCCTATCAGATGATCGAACGCAGCATCATCAAAAAATACCGAAAAGAGCTTTGGACCCCCTTCATCGTAGCCGTCAAACGGTATGAGCTCATCCAGGCAGGCGACAGGATCGCCGTCTGCATCTCCGGCGGCAAAGACTCCATGCTGATGGCAAAGCTCATGCAGGAACTGCAAAAGCACAGCGATGTCCCCTTTGAGCTGGTCTTCCTCGTGATGGACCCCGGCTACAATGAGCTCAATCGCCAGAAGATCGAATCCAACGCGGCACTGCTGCACATCCCGGTGACCATCTTTGAGAGCAACATCTTCTCGGTGGCCAACAACACCGACAAGAATCCCTGCTACCTCTGCGCCCGGATGCGCCGCGGCCACCTGTACAGCAAGGCCAAGGAGTTCGGCTGCAACAAGATCGCGCTGGGCCACCACTTCAACGATGTCATTGAGACGACCGTCATGAGCATGTTCTACGGCTCCCAGCTGCAGGCCATGCCGCCCAAGCTCCACAGCACCAGCTTCCCTGGCATGACCCTCATCCGCCCGATGTACTGCATCCGCGAGGAGGACATTCTGGCCTGGAAGCGGTACAACGACCTAGAATTCATCCAGTGCGCCTGCCGCTTCACCGAGAACTGCACCATGTGCGACAATGGCGGCGGCGGTTCCAAGCGGCAGGAGACCAAGCTCCTGCTCCGCCGCCTCAAGCGCGACAACCCCAACATCGAAAACAGCATTTTCCGCAGCATCCATGCCGTCGCGCTGGACACCATGCCGGGCTATAAATCCGAGGGCGTGGAGCACAGCTTTCTGGAACGGTTTCATGCGATGGAAGCAGCAGCTGACGTTGAGCTGTGAGCTTCTGCGAAAAATCATGCAGCACCGGTGGTATCATAAACAAGCTGTTTCACTAAAAAAGCGGGAATGGACCGGACGATTCCGATCCATTCCCGCTTTTCAGCTTTGTAAAACCAGTTGGGGTCAAACGCTTACCGCAAATTCACGTACACTCAACAGGGGCTTTCTCTTTTATTTAGATAGAGATCGTGTTGCAAACGTCGATCAGCACCGGGTCGAGGGTCTTGGTCATTTCAAGAGCCTCATCGACGGGGTAATCCACGAGGTGCTCTCCCTTCATGCCGACGATGCGGTTGTACTTTCCCTCTTCCAGCAGGCAGACAGCGTGGTAGCCCATGGCGGAAGCGTTTACGCGGTCGCGCAGAGTGGGCGAGCCGCCGCGCTGGACGTGGCCCAGGATGGTGGCGCGGGTATCAATGCCGGTGCGGGCCTGGATCTCGTTGGCGATCTCCTGCGAGTGGCCGATGCCCTCGGCAACGATGACGATGAAGTGGCGCTTGCCGGTGCGCTGCGTCTCGGTGATCTTATCGAGGATGTCGTGCTGCATGTCGAATTCCTTCTCCGGCAGCAGGACCGCCATTGCACCAGAGGCGATGGCGACGTTCAGAGCGATGTAACCCGCATTGCGGCCCATGACCTCGACAACGCTGCAGCGGTCGTGGCTCTGGGTGGTGTCGCGCAGTTTGTCGATCATTTCCAGAGCGGTGTTCATCGCAGTATCGTAGCCGATGGTGTAATCGGTGCAGGCAATATCATTGTCGATGGTGCCGGGCAGGCCGATCATCGGGATGCCGCGGTGTGCCAGCTCACGGGCACCACGGTAGGAGCCGTCGCCGCCGATGACGACCAGCGCATCAATGCCGAGCTCGCGGCACTTGGCAGCACCCTTGTCCTGGCCCTCTTTGGTCTTGAACTCCAGGCAGCGGGCGGTGTACAGGATGGTGCCGCCGGCCTGGATGATGTTGGAAACACTGCGCAGGTTCATTTCAAAGCACTCGCCGTTCAGCAGGCCGTTGTAGCCGCGCTGAATGCCGATCATCCGAAATCCCTTGTGCAGGCCGGTACGAACCACAGCGCGCACTGCAGCATTCATGCCGGGAGCGTCGCCGCCGCTGGTCAAGACACCAATCGTTTTGATTTGCTTTTCCATAAGAGAGATTCCCTCCAATTGTTTCTTCATTCACCTCGGAGCAGTGCCCCTTCTTCCTGACACTGCTCCATTGCTTTGCTCATTTCTGATACGACTTGCCTTGAATTATTATAGCACAGTTTTCCTGTGAATCCAATACCTTTTTGAAACTCTGTTAAAATTTTGTTAAAGTATGCTTTGCTGCGAAGATGCGATGATTTTTATGAAAGTTGCATCTGCACGATTCGTTCCATGGCATGTTATTTTGTTGCAACATTCTTTTCGCCGACCAGACGCCGCAGCTCCTGGAAGAAGAGCGGATGGCCGGAGGTATACAGCCTGCGGGGGGCCGCAAGCTTCTGTTTGGTGTCCTCCAGATAAAAGATGACCGGCATATCACCGTCAAAAATCTCCAGCAGGTTGACGACTTTTGCATACTGCGGGCAGCTGCGCGACGGCAGACGGATATAGAGCCGCTGGGCCGCATCCCGCATCCGGTCCGGACGGTTCGCCTGCGGGTGCTTGGGGTCGTAGCCTTCAATGGGCGAGATGCTTTCGGCCATCAGCTTGGACGGCTCGTCCTCGCGGACCGACAGACGCCCCTCGATGACCACAACGGCATTTTCCCGGATGGCATCCCGGAAGACCTCCAGCACCTTCGGGAAGACGATGACCTCCATCGTGCCGGTCAGGTCTTCCACGCTGGTAAAGGCCATCAGGCTGTTCGACTTGGTGGTCATCATCCGGCTCTTGACAATGGTGCAGACGATGCGGACATGGGCGTTGTCCAGCCCATGCGCTTCCTCGCCGGTCAGGGCCTTGATGGAATGGGTCGCAAACTTTGCCGACTGCTCCCGGTACGCATCCAGCGGGTGGCCGGACAGGTACAGGCCGCTGACCTCTTTTTCCTGCTGCAGCAGTTCGGTATGGGAATATTCTTCGAGGTGCCGGATCTCATATACATCCTTCGACGTGCTCTGTGTTCCCCCGCTCATCAGCGAAAACAGGTCGAGCTGCCCGTCCAGATTCCGCCGGGAGTCACTCTCCACGCTCTTGATGATTCCATCCACGGCCTCCACGAGGCTGTGGCGGTTCTCGCCCATGCTGTCGAATGCGCCCGCCTTGACGAGGCTTTCCACGGCCCGGCGGTTCATTTCGTTGCCGTACAGCCGCTTGCAGAAATCATACAGGCTGGCATAGGGCTTTTCCCCACGCTCTTCCACGATGCGTTCCACAAGATTGCGGCCCACGCTCTTGACCGCGTTCAGGCCGAATCGGATCTGCCCCCTGGCATCCGCCGTAAAGCCGCCGTTCGAGATGTTGATATCCGGCGGGAGCACCCGGATGCCCAGACGGGCACACTCGCCCGAATACTCGATGACCTTATCGGTATTATCGAGCACACTGGTCAGCAAGGCCGCCATGAACTCGCTGGGATAATGGCACTTGAGATAGGCCGTCTGGAATGCGACATACGCATAGCAGGCCGCATGGCTCTTGTTGAACGCATAGGACGCAAAGCTCGACATTTCGTCATAGATCTCGTTGGCGACCTTTTCCGAGATGCCGTTGGCCACGCAGCCGGGGCATTCGTGGCCGGGCTCGGTGCAGCCGTGAACAAAGTGTTCCCGCTCCGCTTCCATGACCGCATGTTTCTTCTTGCTCATGGCGCGGCGGACATTGTCTGCCTGCCCGAACGAAAAGCCTGCCAGCTCACGGAAGATCTGCATGACCTGCTCCTGATAGACGATGCAGCCGTTGGTCACATCCAGAATGTGGGCCAGCTGCGGGGTCTTGTAGCTGATCTTTTCCGGCTCGTGGCGGTTGCGCAGATAGGTCGGGATGGAATCCATCGGGCCGGGGCGGTACAGACTGATGAGTGCGATGACATCTTCCAGGTTCTGCGGCTGCAGCCCTACGAGGACCTGCTTCATGCCCGAAGATTCGAGCTGGAACACGCCCTCCGTCTCGCCCTGACCCAGCATTTTGTAGGTCTCCGGGTCATCGTAATCGAGCGCTGCAACGGAGAAATCCGGCTCTTTTTTCTGGATGGCCGTTTCCGCATCCCGAATGACCGTCAGTGTGCGCAGACCGAGGAAGTCCATCTTCAGCAGGCCAAGCTCCTCGATCTCGGTCATGTTGAACTGGGTCACAGGCAGACCGTCGTTGGTGGCGAGGGGCAGATAGTAGTCGGTCGGTTCCGGGGTGATGACGACGCCCGCCGCGTGGGTGGACGCATGGCGCGGCATTCCCTCCACCTTGAGGGCCGTGTCGATCAGTTCCTGGACCTTCGGGTCGGTGTCGTACATCCGCTTCAGCTCAGCCGAGACTTCCAATGCGCGCTTCAGCGTCATCTTCAGTTCCATCGGGACCTGCTTTGCGACCACATCCACGTCCTGATAGGGCATCCCCATCACACGGCCCACGTCACGGATGGCGTTGCGGGCGGCCATGGTGCCAAAGGTGACGATCTGCGCCACATGGTCAGCACCGTATTTCCGGTTGACGTAGTCGATGACTTCCTGACGGCGTTCATAGCAGAAGTCCACATCGAAGTCGGGCATACTGACACGTTCGGGGTTCAGGAAACGCTCGAAGATGAGGTTGTAGCGGATGGGGTCGATGTCGGTGATGCCGACGCTGTAGGCCGCAATGCTGCCCGCACCGGAACCACGGCCCGGCCCCACCGGGATGCCCTGGCTCTTGGCGTAGTTGATATAATCCCAGACGATCAGATAGTAGTTCGTGTAGCCCATCGTCTTGACCACGCCGATCTCGTAGGTCAGGCGGTCTTTGTTGGCCTGCGGGACATCGGGGCCGTAGCGGCGCTCCAGACCCTCCCAGCAGAGCTTTTCAAAAAAGGCCTGATTGTCCATCCCGTTGGGTGCTTTGTAGTAGGGGATCTTGGTGTGGCCGAAGTCAAAATCAAAGTTACACTGGTCCGCGATCTTCTGGGTGTTTTCGCAGGCCTCTGGCACCATGGCGAACAGATCGTACATTTCATCCGTCGTCTTGACGTAAAACTCATCGGTCTGGAACTCCATCTTATCGGCGTCCTGCATCGTCTTGCCGGTCTGGATGCAGAGAAGGATGCTCTGCATCTTGGCGTCTTCCCTGCGCAGATAGTGGGAGTCGTTGGTGGCGGCCATGGGGATGCCCGTCTCCCGCGCCAGCTTGATGAGCTGGGGCAGAACGATGGTGTCCTCTTCCAGGCCGTGGTCCTGCAGCTCAATGTAGTAATTGCCTTCGCCAAACAGGTCCCGGTACCACAGCGCCGCGTTTTTTGCCCGCTCGTAGTCCCCCGCCAGAATGGCCTGCGGGATCTCGCCCGCCAGACAGGCCGAAAGGCAGATAAGCCCTTCGTGGTATTGTTCGAGCAGCTGCTTATCAACGCGGGGCTTGGAGTAAAACCCCTCGGTGAAGGCTGCGGAGACCATCTTGATGAGGTTCTTGTAGCCGGTCTCATTTTTGCACAGCAGGATCAGATGGTTGTTGCCGTCGATCTTGTTGACCTTATCGAACCGGGTGCGGGTGGCAACGTAGACTTCGCAGCCGATGATGGGCTTGATGCCCGCTTTTTGGGCCGCTTTGTAAAACTGCACACAGCCGTACATGACACCGTGGTCGGTGCAGGCGATGGCCGTCTGCCCGCACTCCTTCACGCGGTCCATCAGCTGGTCGATGCGACAGGCACCGTCCAACAGGCTGTACTCCGTGTGGATATGGAGGTGGACGAAATCCCGCCCCAGGTGATTGTTTTCGCTGATCTCGCTCACTTCGTTGCCTCCTGTTCCAACCGTTCCCGCATGGTCTGCGCCAGCAGTTCCAGCTTTTTCATCCGATGCGACAGCCCCGATTTGCTGACCGGCGGGTCAAAGCAGGCACAGAGCGCCGTCAACGAGAGATCCGGATTTTCCAGCCGCTTTGCTGCTGCCTGCTGCAGCACCTCCGGCAGGGTCTCCAGCGCATTCTGCTCCTGCAAAAAGCGGATGGCTTTCAGCGTCTGCGCGTTGGCGCGGGCTGTTTTGCCGAGGTTGGCGGTATCGCAGTTGGTGTGGCGGTTGATCTGGTTCCGCATCTGCTTCACGGCTTTCTGCGCATTGATCTGCGCTGCCGCCTGGGCCGCCCCCATAAACGCCAGAATGCGCTCCACGTTGGCGCAGCTCTTGACGTAAACCAGGTTCACGCCGTTGCGGCGGGTGCGGTGGGGCGCAAACTCGTGCTCGGCCAGCAACGCTTCAAAGTCTCTGGCGAGATTGGTGCGGCTCGTTAAAAATTCGATGTTGTATTCTTTTTTTGGGTCTGTGACGGTTCCGCCGCAGAGAAACGCCATGCCGATGTAGGCGCTGACGCAGGTCTGACAGCGGATCATCCGGGGGTCGATCTGCAAGCTCGTCTCACTGCCGGTGGTGCCGAACAGTTCATGCAGCCGCGCCACCTGTTCAGGCTCCCGGATGCCAAACTCGTACACCACCCCGCTGGGGCGGCTCTTTTCCAGAATGGTGCCCCGGACGCCGCAGCGGGCAAACAGCTGCTCGGCCATGCGGGCGGTCAGCTCCTGCTCCGTCTGGAGCACAAGGCCCTTGGCGTCGAAATATTTGGCAAAGCAGGCGATGCCGTAGGCCGCCGCGCGGACGCAGCAGTCTTTCTGCAATTGCAGGCTGTGCTGCGCGATCTCTTCCCGTGCCTGGGATGCAAAACTCATCTTGTCGTTCCTTCTTTGATCTGGCCGTTCAGCGGGAGGCATCGCGGTGCTGGACGCCGGGCTGGTAGCCCAGGCCCTCGCAGTATTCCGCGATCTTCCGCGCAAAGGTGATGGAGCGGTGTTTGCCGCCCGTGCACCCCACGGCAATGGTCAGCTGGCTCTTGCCCTCCTTGACGTAGAGCGGCAGGGCATATTCCAGAAATGCTTCGTACCGGCGCAGCAGTTCCTGCGCCTCCGGTTTGCCCATGACGAAATCCACGACCTCCTGATCCAGGCCGGTCTTGAACTTCAGATCCGGGACATAGAACGGATTGGGCAGGCAGCGCACATCCAGCACCAGGTCTGCGTCCGCCGGGACGCCGAACTTGAAGCCGAACGACATCACCGTCAGCCGCATCGCACTCCGCGCCCCGCCGTTCTGCACAAAGAGTTCGCAGATGCGCTCCTTGTTCTGCGCGGTGGAGAGCAGCGCCGTATCCACGATATAATTCGCACGCTCCTTAAAAGGGCGGAGGATCTGGTGCTCCTTCTGAAAGGCTTCCCGCGTGGAGATGCCCTCCGCAATGCTGATCGGGTGGCGGCGGCGGGTCTCGCTGTAACGGCGCATCAGCACATCGTCCGGTGCGTCGAGGAAGAGGATCTCGTAGGCGATCCCCTGCTGGTCCAGCAGGTCGAGCGCCTTTTCGATCTCCTCGCTGGAACGGCAGCCGCGCACGTCCATGGACAGCGCCACCCGCTTCAGCTTGTTGTCACCGGCTTTGGAGAATGCGGTGATGCTCGGCAGCAGTTCCGCCGGGACATTGTCGATGCAGAAAAAGCCGATATCTTCCAGCGCATTCATAGCCACAGACTTTCCTGCGCCGGAAAGCCCGCTTACGATCAGCAGATCCATTTCTCTTCCCTCTTATGCTTTCACGACACGAATCTCTTTTTCCAGGTCGAACCCGGTCTTTTCCTTTACGATGGCCCGCACCTCGTCGCACAGGGCCAGCACATCAGCACAGGTCGCGCCGCCCAGGTTCACCACGAAGCCGCAGTGCTTCTCGCTGACAGCCGCGCCGCCGTGGCGGAAACCACGCAAGCCGCACTGGTCGATGAGGGCCGCCGCAAACGCGCCCGCCGGGCGCTTGAAGGTGCTGCCGGCGCTGGGCTTGTCAAGCGGCTGCTTTTCTACCCGCTTTGCCATCAGCTCGTTCATCCGGGCTTTGATGGCGTCCGGGTCGCCCCGCTTCAGATGGAACTGTGCGCTCAGGATGCAGCCGCCGTTTTCCTCAAAGATGCTGTGCCGGTAGGAAAGGTCGAGCACGGCAGCCTCTGCCTCCACGACATCGCCGTCCTGCGTCAGATACCGCACCGATTGCAGCACATCCTTCATCTCGCCGCCGTAGGCTCCGGCGTTCATATAGACCGCACCGCCCACCGTGCCGGGGATGCCGTAGGCAAATTCCAGCCCGGTCAGGCTGTTTTCCAGTGCGGCGGTGCACAGGCTCGAAAGCTTCAGGCCCGCACCGGCAACCACAGCATCATAGACCTCGCCCGGCGCTGCCCCCGGATGCGCGACCTGTTCCAGAAAGCCGATGCCCATTTTCAGGGCCATGGTATCAATGACCACGCCCCGGTAACCGGCATCCTCAAACAGAATGTTGCTGCCGTTGCCCAGCAGGTAGTACTTCACGCCCTGCTCTTTGCAGAGTGCGATCGCGCGGCAGAGCTGCTCTTCGGTCTCCGGCAGGGCGAACACATCCGCCGGGCCGCCGATCTTAAAGGTGCAGTGGGCTGCCAGCGGCTCGTCTGCCCGGTAGGCAATGCCTTCGGCCTGCAGCTGTTGTTTCAATCGTTCCATAAACGCTTCGTTCCTTTTCGTATGAGAATCTTATTCGATGGTGCCTTCGAGGCCCAGACGGATGAGCAGCTCCTTGGCGGCGTTGTAGCCCATCTTCTTCTGGCGGTTGTTGATGGCCGCCGTTTCCAGCACAACGGCGAGGTTGCGTCCCGGCGAGACCGGGATGCTGGTGCTGGGGATGTTGACGCCCAGGATCTCGTAATACTCGCTTTCGAGACCGGTGCGCTGATAGTTTTTGGTGGGGTCCCAGGCTTCCAGCTGGACCACGAGATCCAGACTCTCGCTCACCTTGACCGCGCCCACACCGAACACGCGGGCCACATTGACGATGCCGATGCCGCGCAGCTCAATGAAGTGGCGGATGTTCTCCGGGGCCGTGCCCATGATCTGGCGGTTCGAGACCTTGCGCAGCTCCACAGCATCGTCGGCCACAAGGCGGTGGCCGCGCTTGACCAGCTCGATCGCCAGCTCGCTCTTGCCGATGCCGCTGTCGCCCAGAATGAGGATGCCCTCGCCGTACACCTCAACCAGCACACCGTGGCGGGTGATGCGGGGGGCCAGCTCCAGGTTCAGCACACTGATGATGCTGCCCATCAGGGTGCAGGTCGTTTCGTTGGAGCGCAGCAGCGCCACGCCGTGCTTTCTGGCCAGCTCCTGCATCTCCGGGAACGGTTTCAGCTCCTCGCTGCGGCTCACGATGACAGCCGGCGGCTGCTGACGGAACAGCTGGTCCAGCGCTTCGTAGCGCTTTTCCGGCGAAAGGCCGGACAGGAAGTTCATCTCGGCCAGACCCATGATCTGCAGCCGCAGTTTATCAAAGTAATCGTAATAGCCCGCCAGGAACAGACCCGGACGGTTGACTTCCGCGATCTCGACGCTGATGTTTTCGAGGTCCTGCGGAGCGTAGACCACATCCATGCTGACCTTTTCGGTCAGCTTCTTGAGCGAAACGGTAAAATTCGCCATCGTTCTTCCTCCTGCGTGTATTCCTCAACTGCGGGCAGACCCTCCCGCAGGCATTCCTTCTCTTATTATAAACGAGATGGTTTCGGATTACAATGATTCTTTTGGGAAAAGTTCCTATCAAATGTTGACATCTTCCTGATATGATCCAAAACAGCAAAACACCCTGCTCGCTGCACAGTTTCTACTGTGCAGTGAACAGGGTGTTTCGCACTTCCGAGTTCGTTGGTTTATTTACTTTTTGAAAATAAACTTCACCAACGCTACCACGATGAGAATCGGCGGAAGCAAAAAGAGCGCAGACACAAACAGTTCGTTCAAAGTCATAAGATTACTCCTCCAAGCAATTTTACTTTTTAATGATTTCGAGCTCCAATCATCTTTTCATGCCGCCATTATATAACATTTTGTTTTATATGTCAATATAACAAAATGTTTTCCCTATACTTTTGTTAACGGCATCCATGAGTAGAGGTGTATGCTTATGTACCAACGCATCCGCGATTTGCGAGAAGACCGGGATTTGATGCAGAAAGACCTTGCGGCCTATTTGAAATGCACACAGGTCTGTTACTCCAATTATGAGATGGGGAAGCGCGATATTCCAACAGACGTTCTCAAAGCACTCGCCATATATTACGATACCAGCGTAGATTATATTCTCGGCTTGACCGATGAACCGAAACCATATCCGAAAACACCCTAACCAACCAGCCTGGCGGAGATTCCACCGGACTGGTTTTGTTTTTACTGCTTTTCCGGATGCGTACCTTGCATCCACCCGATTTTCCTTTATAATAGGAGGTAAGCCCCGAAGAGCGGAAAAAGTCTGTCACTTTACATGAATTTTACACTCTGCCGATTTCCAATTTTACATTGCGTGTCTATACTCAGAATCAGGAGAATTTCACGTCAATGAAAAGTGAGGAACGCACATATGACAATCTTCAACGTTTTTTCGCTCCTGGGCGGCCTGGCCCTGTTCCTGTTCGGCATGGACATCATGGGCAAGGCTCTGGAAAAGCAGGCGGGCGGCCAGCTGCAAAAGATCCTGAGCAAGCTGACCGATAACCCGCTCAAGGGCTTTTTCCTGGGCCTCGGCGTCACCGCCGTGATCCAGTCTTCCAGCGCCACCACCGTCATGGTGGTCGGTTTCGTCAACAGCGGCATCATGGAGCTGCACCAGGCCATCGGCATCATCATGGGCAGCAACGTGGGCACCACCGTCACCAGCTGGATCCTGAGCCTTTCCGGCCTGCAGGGCGACAGCTTCTTCATCCAGCTGCTCAAGCCCACCTCGTTCAGCCCCCTGCTGGCCTTCATCGGCATCCTGCTCTACATGGGCAAGAGCGAAAAGCGGAAGGGCATCGGCACCATCCTCATCGGCTTTGCCGTTCTGATGACCGGCATGACCGCCATGTCCAATGCAGTCACCCCGCTGCAGGATGAAGTCTGGTTCACCAACCTCTTCATCCGCTTCTCCAACCCGCTGCTGGGTGTTCTGGTCGGCGCACTCGTCACCGGCATCATCCAGAGCTCCAGCGCCAGCGTCGGCATCCTGCAGGCACTCAGCTCCACCGGCGTCATCACCTACGGCAGCGCCATCCCCATCATCATGGGCCAGAACATCGGCACCTGCGTCACCGCGCTGATCTCCTCTGTGGGCGCCAACAAAAATGCCCGCCGCGCCGCTATGGTGCATCTGTACTTCAACATCATCGGTGTGACCCTCTTTCTGGCAATGTACTATGGCCTGAATCTGGTCCTGCACTTCACCTTTGTCAACGATACCGTCACGGCGTGGGGCATCGCTGTCATCCACTCTGTGTTCAACATTGCGGCCACGGCGGTCCTGCTGCCGTTCGCCAACGTTCTGGAAAAGCTGGCCATCCTCACCATCCCGGACGATGCCGAGAAAGAGAGCTTCGCCCTGCTGGATGAGCGTCTGCTCAAGACGCCCGCCGTTGCTGTGGAGCGCGCCCGCGCCGCCACGGCGGATATGGCCGAGCTGGCCCGCGTGGGTGTGGTGCAGGCCATGAGCCTGACCCACCAGTGGGACGACACCCTGGCCCAGAAAGTCCGGGACGAAGAGGCCAAGGTAGACCAGTACGAAGATGCCCTCGGCACCTATCTGGTCAAGCTGTCCAGCCGGGAGCTGAGCCACGCCGACAGCCAGAGCGTGAACACCCTGCTCCACACCATCAGCGATTTCGAGCGAATCAGCGACCATTCCGTGAATCTGCTCAGCTCTGCCGAAGAGATTCACGCCAAGAACATCGTGTTCTCCCAGGATGCGCACGAGGAGCTGCAGGTTCTGGAAGGCGCGGTGCAGGATGTGCTGAGCCGCACGACCGATGCGTTCCGCAAGGCCGACCTGCATCTGGCCAGCAAGGTCGAACCCATGGAGACCGTTGTGGACGAACTGGTCCGCGCCATCAAGGCACGGCATGTGGCCCGCCTGCAGGCTGGCAGTTGCTCCATCGAATACGGCTTCGTGCTGGAAGACCTGCTGACCAACTATGAGCGTGTCTGCGACCACTGCAGCAACGTTGCCGTTGCCCAGATCGAAGTCGCACAGGACAGCTTTGATACCCACGCCTATCTGAACGATCTCCGCTACGGCAACGACACCAAGGAGAGCGAACAGTTCCGCCGCCGCCTGGACCGTTACCGCGAGCGGTATCTCTTCCCGGACGGTGAACCCGCCGTGGCAAGCGAAAAGGAGGACCCCAAGGCATGATCTATATCGTAGAAGACGACGCCGCCATTCGGGAGCTGGAGCAGTATGCGCTCCAGTCCAGCGGGTACGACGTGCAGAGCTTTGAATCGTCCGAGAGTTTCTGGCAGGCCATGAATGTTGCCGTGCCGGAGCTTGTCATCCTGGACGTCATGCTTCCCGGTGAGGATGGCTTCTCCATCCTGAAAAAGCTGCGCAACACCCCTTCCCTGCGGCGCCTGCCCATCATCATGGTCACGGCCAAATCCAGCGAGCTGGACACCGTGCGCGGGCTGGACTGCGGTGCAGACGATTACATCACCAAGCCGTTTGGCATCATGGAGTTTTTGAGCCGGGTGCGGGCTGCGCTGCGCCGCTCGGCCCCGGAGGAAAAGACGAACGTCTACGCCTTCCATGAGATCCTGCTGGACAACGCCCGCCACATCGTGACGGTGAACGACGCCCACATCGACCTGACCTACAAGGAATACAGCCTGCTCCGCCTGCTGCTGGAAAACACCAACCTGGTTGTGACCCGCGAGACCATTTTGCAGGTGGTGTGGGGCACCGACATCTCAGTGGAAAGCCGCACCGTGGATATGCACATCCGCACCCTGCGCAAAAAGCTGGGCGATGCCGGAAAGTACATCTGCACCGTGCGGAAAGTCGGCTACAAGCTGGCCGACAACGAGGAGGAAAACGAAGAATGAAACCACGGAGCATGGAAGAAAAAATCAGTTATCGGCTGTTCTGGATGGGCTTTGTCGGGCTGATCTGCACCGCCGTGCTCTGCATCTCCGTATTTCACAGAGCCTTCCGGGAGCAGGCATGGGCGGCGCTGGAAAACGAGGCCAGCCTCGTTGCTGCCGGGTGTGAACAGATCGACGATCCGGCCCAGCTCTCCGCCTATGTCAACGGCGATCTGCGCATCACGCTCATTGCCTCGGACGGCAGTGTCCTGTTCGAATCCGCGACCAGCCAGCAGATGGAGAACCACCTGAGCCGCCCGGAGATCCAACAGGCCAAGCAGGAGGGCATCGGCCGCAACCGCCGCGACTCCCAGACGCTGGGGTTTGAGACGTATTACTACGCCATGCTCCTGCCGGATGGCGACATCCTCCGTGTGGCGCAGGATTCCGAGACCATCTGGTCCATCTACGATGCGGCCCTGCCGGCCATCGTGCTGAGCTGCATCGTAATGATGGGCGCAGCTGCCATGATGGCCGGTCTGCTGACCCGGAGCCTCATCCAGCCCATTCTGAAGATGACGGACGATCTGGAACACATCCAGGAAAATGTGCCGTACAAGGAGCTGATCCCCTTTGCCGAGAGCATCCACTCGGACCGCCTGCTCCGCGAGAACAACGAAAAGATGCGGCAGGAGTTTACGGCCAATGTCAGCCACGAGCTGAAAACACCCCTGACCAGCATTTCCGGTTATGCCGAACTCATTGAGACCGGCATCGCCAAGTCTGCGGATGTGCCGGAGTTCGGCCGGAAGATCCATGTAGAAGCCAGCCGGATGATCCAGCTGGTCAACGATATCTTGCAGCTGTCCCATCTGGACAACGTTTCGGAGACCAACGACACTCCCCAGATGGAGACGGTCGATCTGCTGGATGTGGCCAAAGAGTGCGTCGAGCGCCAGAAGGTGAACGCGCAGAAGTCGTTCATCTCCCTGACCTACCTCGGCGAGAGCGCCCCTGTGCTGGGCAGCCGGAGCCTGCTGGATGAGCTGTGCCAGAACCTTTGCGACAACGCCATCCGGTACAACCGCCCCGGCGGAAAGGTCCAGCTCATCACCGCCTGCGCACGGGATGGGCACTGCACCCTGACCGTCAAGGACAATGGCATCGGCATCCCGAAAGAAGCCCAGTCCAGCGTGTTCGAGCGGTTCTACCGGGTCGATAAGAGCCGGAGCAAGGCCACTGGCGGCACCGGGCTGGGGCTGGCCATCGTCAAGCACATTGCCCGCATCCACAACGCCCGCATTCGGCTGGAAAGCGAGATCAATGTCGGCACGACCATCACCGTCATCTTTGAGACCGCCCATTAAAGATCCAGCATTTTCACGCTTGCCCGCACTTCCGGGCAGGCGTTTTTTGTTGTAAAAAAGGCACCCAGCCCTTCCTTCAGCGCACGGACTGCGCCCAGCCGGAGAAGGTCTGCGCCCGACTGCCAGGCCCGGACGATGGTCTCTTCGCAGAGCGACTCCAGCTGGCGGCACACGCCTTCTGCAACCGGCGGTGTGCCCGCCCTGCGTTGGCCGGTCAGCGTGACCGCAAACCCGTTTCCATCCGCTTCCACCGAAACGACACAGCGCCGGAGGGTGACAGTCTCCCCTTCCAGTGCGAACTCCACCGGCATCGTCCGTTCCTGCAAGAGCTGCGCCATGGCCGTCTCGTTCGGGGAAAGTCGGGTGCTTCCCTGCGCCGTCAAAAGGCAGCTCTCCTTCTGCCATGTCACCCCGTTCTCCCCAATTTTTAAGATGGGGATCACGGCCCCCGCTGCGCACTCGTACAGATGCGGTGCCCACGCAGCGGTATCTTCGGCGGCCTGTAAAAGCGCTCCCGGAAGCGTTTCCGGGGCCGCATCGGTCTCTTCCAGTTCCGCCCCGCCGCCCGGCAGACCGTCCGGCGGAGTTTCTTCCGCCAGCGCCCCGCTACCAGCGACAAAGAGCACCCGCGCCGACAGGCGGCTGACGGGTTCCGTTTGCAGAAACTCCTCCAGCTCCAGGACATCGGTTTGTGACGCTGTTTCGTCAAAGAGAAGATATTCACACAGCCGGTAATTTGCAGTTTTGGGCAGTTCCCGTTCGGCCTTGTGCAGCGCGAGCGGCAGCGTGGCATCCTCGGCCGAACAGCTTCGGATTTCTGCCACGGCGTCGGAGGCATCCGCAGCTGCTTCCGGGAACTGATAGAGCAGCTGCACCGCCCAGCCGCTGCGGTTCGGCTGGACGATGAGTGCCCGCACCATGCTTTTCTCGGTGGTCTCCATCCGCAGAAAGACGCCGCACCAGAGCACCAGAATACCCCCTGCCAGCCAGCGCAGTGCATGGGAAGCTCTCATTCCGGTACCCCCTTTTCCTGCTCCTCCGGGCGGCAGAGCAGTTCCCGCAGGACCCGCACCAGAAAGCAGCCCCGGAACAATGCCGCTGCCAGCCAGACGAGCAGAAAGGCTGCATCCAGCCGGGAGACACGTCCCAGCGTCCTGGCGCGCAGCAGCTCATTTCCCGGAAGCGGACGGCCGGACCCAAACAGAAGTTCCCGCCCCAGCGCAAAGCTGAACAGCCCCGCCAGCGTCAGAAACGGCAGCAGGAAGCAGCGCCTCCCGGTGCATCCGCGTTTTCCAAACAGAAGGGGCCACGCGATGGATTCCGCATAAAGCGGGAAACGGAGATTCCCTGTAGGTTCCGCTGCGGGGAAAAGATTTTCCCAGTGGAGCTGGCCATGCAGGCTTCCAACGCAGGCAAGACCCGCCAGCGCCAGTGCCCACCACAAGACCCCCGCACTGCGGGAAAAGACGTCCGGCTTCAGCTGCCAGCCCGCCCACAGCAACAGCGGCAGAACGCCGAGGACTGCCATGGACGAAAACTGCTCCCGGCACACCTGCTGTGCCTGCCAAAGCGTCTCCCACAGCTCTGCGGCAAACCACACGGATAAAAGCAGGCAGAGCAGCCGGGGGCGGATGCCGGTTTCGGAACGAAGCTCCTCTTCCCCTTCGGCAGGCACCAAGCAGGCCGAAAGCAGGCCGATGCCCAGCGCCATGGGGAACCCCTGCAGCAGCAACAGCCGAGCTGGCATAGCGCTGCCGGAAGTGATGCACTGCCCCAGCACCGCGGTCAGAACGCTGAGCGGCACGGCGGCACGGAACGATCCGGTTTGCTCCATTGGCTCACCTCCGTTTCTGCCAGATGGAAAAAGGATGTGCGGACAGGGTGCGGTAGGTCCGGCGGGTCACACCGTCCGGAGAAAGTGCGGTTTGCGGGAAACGCACCGGTGCACAATAGGGCACCCCCAGCGCTGACACCTGCGCCAGAGCGAGCAGAACGACCAACGCCGCGCACACAAGCCCCACAGGGCCTGCCACTCCCGCCGCCAGCAGGACCAGAAAGCGGAAAGCCGTGGCCATTTCGTAGAGGGACGGCACCACGAAGACAGCGATGGATGCAACCGCTGCAATGAGAATGACGGGTGTGCTCAGCAGACCGGTGGCGATGGCCGCGTCCCCGATGATGAGCGCCGCAACCAGACTGACCGAGTGCCCCAGCGTCTGCGGCATCCGAAGCCCTGCCTCCCGGATGATCTCCAGCAGCAGGATGACCAGCACCATCTCCCCAAACAGCGGGAACGGAGTGGCCCGCTCAGCAGCTTCGATCTTGAAGAGCAGCTGCGGCGGGAGCAGTTCCGGCAGGTAGACCGCCAGGCAGACGAACACCCCCGGCAGAAAGATGCTCAGGTAGAAGGAACCATATTTCAGAAGGCGCAGAAAGGACGCAAAAAACGCAGGCTGGGCGTAGTCGTCCAGACACTCGAAGTTTTCGCCGAAGAGGGTCGGCAGGACCATCGCGGATGGGCTCCCGTTGACGAGAACGACGATCTTCCCCTCACAGAGCTTCGCGGAGGCCACGGCGGGACGCTCGGTATAGCTCACCGGAGACGCTGTGCGCACCCGGCAGGGAAACAGCCAGGGCAGAAAGTAGCTCGAATCCAACAGCAGCTGCGGCTTTGCGCGGCGCAGCGTCTCTTTTACCTGCTCCACGGCGGCGGGCGAGGCCTTATCTTTGCAGTAGCAGACGGCATATTCCGTTTTCATCGCGCAGTCTGCCTGCTGCACTTCCATCACCAGCGCTTCGGTTCGGATGAGCCGTCGCAGCAGGCTCAGATTGACCCGCAGCAGGTCGGAAAATCCCTCGCGGGAGCCGCGCAGATCTCCTTCACCGGATGGCTCCCCCACCGAGCGGAATTTCAGGCTCTGCACCGAAAATGCCAGTCCTTTCGCACTGCCGTCCAGCAGTAAGACCGCCATTCCGGCGGTCAGGCGCTGCATCAGATCATCCCAGTTCTCCACAGGGCTGCTCTCGGCGGGCAATGCCGAGTGGCGGCTGAGCAGCTCATAGACCTGTTCCCCGCTCGGCAGCGCGCCCAGCCGCAGCGGCGGTGTCTGACGGCTGGCGGCGTCCAGCAGAAGTGCCCACAGAGATTCGAGGCTGGCCATCCCGTCAAAGAGCAGAATGGCACCCCGAATGTGGTAAAGCTCGATGCGCTTCGCATAAAAATCTGCGGAGCTGCCCAACCTAGCGTTGAGCGCCGCGAGGTTTGTTTCCAAATGTTCGGAAAGCTGCATGGTCCCATCCCCCTTTTGCAGTAGGATACCCGCCGCCGCGCCGGTTATTCCCGCAGGAGGTGTTCCGACTTGAAGCTCTTGATTGTTCGCACCGTTTTGATCTATCTCTGTGTCCTGTTTGCCATGCGGCTGATGGGCAAGCGCCAGCTGGGTGAGCTGCAGCCGGAAGAGCTGGTCTCGACCATCCTCATCTCCAATCTGGCGTCCATCTCCATCGAATCGGAGGAAGTCCCCGTGACCGCCAGCCTCATCCCGCTCTTTCTCATTGCGGCGCTGGAGCTTCTGGGGTCCATTCTCAGCTTCCAGAGCCAGAAATTTTTCAACCTGATGTCCGGCCGGCCCAAGACGGTCATTCTGGATGGACAGATCGATCAGAATGCCCTGCGCACTCTGCGGCTGACGACGGCCGACCTGATGGAGGCCCTGCGCGGCAAGGACGTCTTTGACCCACGGGATGTCTCCTACGCCGTTGTGGAGACGAACGGCAGCCTTTCGGTGGCGCTGCGCCCCGAAAGAGAGCCTGCCACCCTCTCCGACCTGGCACTCAAGGTCCAGCACGGTCAGGCGACCATCCCCTTTGTGCTGGATGGGCAGGTGCTGGACGACAACCTCCACTGGTGCGGCAAGGACCACGCCTGGCTGGAACGGACGGCACAGGCCAATACCCTGCTGGTGGAGGAGATTCTGCTTCTGATCGGCAACGACACCGAAGATTACTTTCTGCTGAAGAAAGAGCCGCGCCGCACGGCCCGCCCGCTCAGAAAGGAGGACGCATGAAACGCATCTACGCCTGCCTCGGCATCGTGGCCGCCCTGCTCGCGGTGGCCTTTTACAGCAGCTTCCGGGTGCAGATGTTCGCCGAAGACATCTCCGGCGACATCGACCATGCGATGGAAGCCATCCGGGAGGATGACCTGACCGGGGCCCGGCAGGCCCTTGCCGAAGGAGCCGACCTCTGCGACCGGATGCGCGAAGGGATGAACCACCTGCTCAAAACGGAAGACTTCACCGAACTGGAAGCGGCCCTCCGCGCCGCCGACGGCCATCTGGAATGGAACGCCCCCGAAGAAGCGTTCGGGGAGCTGCGCCGCGCTCAGGTCCAGGTCGAAACGCTGGCCTGGCTCTCCCGTCGCATCCTCTGAGGCAATTCAACATTTCGCATAATCAAACTTATGCGAACGATCTGCTGCAACGAAAAAGCGCACAGCCCTGCCGCCCAAATCCAGGCGGAGGCTGTGCGCTTTTTGGAAGGATCCTTTTACTTTTTCCGGTCGCCCATCAGCTTTTGCAGCTCGGTGAAAAAGCTCTCGACGTCGGCAAACTGCTGGTAGACCGACGCAAAGCGGACATAGGCCACTTCGTCGATCTTTTTCAGCTCCTGCATGGTCAGCTCGCCGATGCGGACGCTGGTCACTTCCCGGTCGTAGGAGCTCATCAGCGTCTGCTCAATGCTGCTGACGGCACGTTCCAGCGACTCGTAGCTGACCGGGCGCTTGGCGCAGGCGCGCAGCATGGCGTTGAGCACCTTCTGCCGATCAAAGGGTTCGCGGGAATTATCCTTTTTGATGACGATCAGCGGGACCGTCTCCACCACCTCATAGGTCGTGAACCGCATGTGGCAGCGCAGGCACTCCCGGCGGCGGCGGATGCGCTCGCCATCTTCGGTCGGGCGGGAATCGATGACCTTGGATTCTTCATCGCCGCAATAGGGACATTTCATGGTTTGTTCCTCCTGATTTGGTCATGTTCACGTTCGGGCGAAGCTCACGCTTTCTTTTTGCCGGTCTTGCGCTCGCTCCACAGCACCCACGCGGAAGTGGACACGCACAGCGAGGTGTAAACACCACTGATCATGCCCATCATCAGCGGGAACGCAAAGGTGAAGATGCTGTCCAGGCCGTAGAGTTTAGAGATGATGCACATCACGCCCAGCGCCATCACGGTGGTGACGGTGGTGATGATGGTGCGGCGGGCCGACTGGTTGACCGAGTGGTTGACCAATTCTTCGAAGGAGATCTTCTTCTCCATCAGGGTGCGGTTCTCGCGGATGCGGTCGTACACGACGACGGTATCGTTGATGGAGTAGCCCAGAATGGTCAGCATGGCGGCGATAAAGTTGCCGTCCAGCGGGGTGCGCAGCAGCACGAAGGTGCCAAACACGACCATCAGGTCGTTCAGCAGGGCCAGAACGGCCATCATGCCGCCGGTCAGGCCGCCGATCTTCTGGAAACGGAAGCCGATATACAGCAGGATGAGCACCAGCGCAAAGAGAACGGCGACCAGACTCTTCTGCAGGAACTTGGTACCCATGGCCGCGCTGACGTTGCTCAGCGACAACTGAACGAAGCCGTTGTCCGGGTAGGTCTCGTTCAGGGAATCCAGCAGGTTCTCCACCTGATCGGTGGTCACGGTCTCGTTGCCGGGCATGGAGATCTTCAGGGTCTGCTCCCCGGTGGCGACGTTCTCGCCGGTCTGGAGGGTCAGGTCCTTGCTGCCCAGTGCGGCAGAAGCAGTCTTCTGCACATCGGCCGTGGTGAACTCGCCCTCATAGCTCAGGGTGATCATCGCACCGCCGGTGAACTCGGTATCCAGCCGGACGCCAAACACCACCGCGCAGAGCAGGATGACTGCCATCAGGCAGGAGGAAATGGTCAGGAAGCGCTTGCGCAGGCCCACAAAGTCGATGGGCTTCTTCTCCGCAGGCTCCTTGCCGGGGCGGTCTGCACCGTAGAGCCAGGGGTCGCGCAGGGCCTTGATGGCCGCTGCCCCGCGGATCATCACGCGGGTGGCGAAGACGCCGAACACGAAGTTGAGCAGCACACCGGTGAGCAGCGTGTAGCCGAAGGCATAGATGGTGCCCGCAGTGGACGGGCCAAAGGCAAAGAAGACGAAGTGGAGCATCTTTGCAAAGAAGCCGTCCGAGGGGCCGAAGGCACCCATCAGCACGACCGCCACGATGACGATGGTCACGTTGCCGTCGATGATGGGCGTCAGGCCGCGGGCAAAGCCGCTCTTGAGGGCACCATCCAGAGACTTGCCGCTGCGCAGCTCTTCCTTGATGCGCTCGGCGGTGATGACGTTGGCGTCCACACCCATGCCGATGGCCAGGATGATACCGGCAATGCCGGGCAGCGTCAGGGTGAAGCTCTCAAACACCGGGAAATAACCGGAGACGAAGGCCAGCGTAGCCGCCACCTGACCGGCCAGTGCGATGCAGGCCAGGAAACCGGGCAGACGGTACAGCGCTGTCATCAGGACCACGATGAGGGCAAAAGCGATGAGACCGGCCAGCACCATAGCGCTCAGGCTGTTCTCGCCCAGGCTGGGGCTGATGGTGGAGTAGCTGTCCACGGTCAGCGCAAAAGGCAGCGAGCCGGAGTTGATCTGGCGGGCCATCTTGACGACATCGTCCTGCGTGAAGGGGTTGGATGCCGAGCTTGTGATGATGGCAGCACCGTCGGTAATGGCCGCATGGACCGTGGCCGTGCTGACATTCTCGTCATCCAGCCAGATGCTGATGGTGCCGCTGCTCTGGTAGAGCCGGGTGGTGGCATCGCCAAAGGCTTTGGCACCCGCATCGGTGAACTTGAGGGCCACATAATACTCCGAAGAGCTGCCGCTCACCGGGCCGTACTGCGCTGCTGCGCTCTCGACCATGGAGCCGTCCAGGATCAGCTCACCGTCCGCGCTGCTCCCCTCCCGGAAGGTCAGGTAGGCGGTGGTGCCGATCTCTTCGATGGCAGCTTCGGGGTCGAAATCCGTCTCGCCGGACTGCCACGGAAATTCGAGGATCAGACGGTCGGAATCATAGTCCACATACAGCTCGTAGTCGGTCACGTTCAAACCGACCAGACGGTTCTCAATGACGAGCTGCGCGGCGTCCAGCTGCTCATCGGTGGCATCGTAGCCGTCCGAGGGTGCAAACGTCACGTTGACGCCGCCCTTGATATCCACGCCGAAGCGTATATCCTGCGCGCCCTTGATATAGGTCCGGGTCACATCGCCATATTTGACCGCAACGCCGAAGAATGCCGTGTAGACAAACGCCGCGATCAGAAGCACTGTGACAACAAGCTGCCATGCTTTGCCTTTCGTCTTCATAAAAATCGGGAAACCTCCAAAATATAATAAACCTCCGCCGTGCGGCAGAGTTCCGCCGCGCGGGGAGATCTTCAACAACGGGGACGCTTACGCTTTCTGATCCGCAAGCAGCTTTTCCACCGTGGCCAGCTTTACGCAGACGCACAGCAGGTCCGAAGCGGTCTCCACCTCGTCCAGGCTGGGATAGGTGGGCGCAATGCGCAGATGGGAATCTTCCGGGTCTTTGTGGTAGGGGTAAGCGGAACCGGCACCCGTCAGGGTCAGGCCGCACTCCTTGCACAGAGCTGCCACACGCTTGGCACAGCCGGGCATCACGTACAGGCTGATGAAGTAGCCGCCCTTGGGGTTGGTCCAGTGGGCGATATCGCCGCAGGGCGTCAGCTCCTCGGAGAAGGCCGTCTTCACTGCATCGAAGCAGGGGATCAGGCGGCGGCGGTGCTTGGCCATGTGGGCCAGGACGCCTTCCTTGTTCTTCAGGAAACGGACGTGGCGCAGCTGGTTCATCTTATCGTAGCTGATGATCATGACCGAGAAGCGCTTGCAGATGTACTTCATGGAGTTCTCGCTGCAGGCGATCGCGGAGACGCCTGCACCGGGGAAGGTGATCTTACTGGTGGAGGTGAACATGAAGACACGGTCCTGCGTACCGTACTTCTTGCACTCGTTCAGCAGAACGGGGGTCTCGATGATCTCATCGGTCAGATGGTGGACGATGTAGGCCTCATCCCAGAAGATCTTGAAATCGGGAGCGGCCGTCTTCATCTTAGCAAAACGCTCGATCGTTTCGTCACTGTAGGTGTAGCCGTCGGGGTTGGAATACTGCGGCACACACCAGATGCCCTTGATGGTGTCATCCTCGGCCACCAGCTTCTCGACCACATCCATATCGGGGCCGTTCGGGGTCATGGGCACGCTGATGAGCTCAAAGCCGAACTCCTCGGTGATGGCAAAGTGGCGGTCATAGCCGGGCACCGGGCAGAGGAACTTGCGCTTTTCCACCTGAGACCAGGGGCAGGGAGACTCCGGGAAGCCGAACACATAGCCGATGTTGATGAGGTTGTACATCAGCTGCAGGCTGGAGTTGCCGCCCACGAAGACTTCTGCAGGCTTGACGCCGAAGACATCCGCAAACAGGACGCGGGCCTCATGCAGACCCTCCAGGTCGCCGTAGTTGCGGGCGTCGGTGCCGGCATCGGTGGTATAATCGGTCATCTGCAGCAGGCCCATGGCCAGATCCATCTGGTGAGGGCCGGGCTTACCGCGGGCCATATTCAGCTTCAGGCCCATTGCCTGAAAGTTTTTGTACTGCTCTTCCAGTTTTGCCTTTTCGGCTACGAGTTCGTCGCGGTTCATCTCAAAATAATTCGCCATTGAAAACACACTCCTTTATCGTACTTCCTGTTCCCACAGTGTCCGCGCCGGGCTTTGAAAAGAAGCTTCCTGCCAGAGAGAGCCGCAGCCCAGCCGTCCAGACTTTAATATTATAGCTCATATCTGCTCTTAAAACAAGCATATCTCAAAAAAAGCCCCGCCAAAAGTCATAGCTTTCAGCGGGGCAGCGGCCCGGAGCAGCCTGCCGGGTGGGCAGATCAGCTCAGGGACGTCTGATTCTTATAGCGCTTGCGGACCGCGCCGTATTCCAGCTTCGGTTCGCCGCCCTCGACGGTGTCCGCATCAATGGTCACGCGGATGATGGTGGCATCGCTGGGCACCTTGTACATGATGGGCATCAGGATGCTTTCCATCACGCTGCGCAGGCCGCGCGCACCGGTCTTGCGCTCGATGGTCTTGCGGGCGATCGCATGGAGGGCCTCATCGGTGATCTCCAGCTCCACACTGTCCATGTTGAGCAGCTCTTTGTACTGCTTGACCAGGCTGTTGCGGGGCTCCTTGAGCACACGGACCAGAGCGTCCTCGTCCAGATCATCCAGCACGGTGATGACCGGCAGACGGCCGATCAGCTCCGGGATGAGGCCGAACTTGACCAGATCGTGCGGCTCCACCTTGCGCAGCAGCGCCTTCTGGGCATCGTCGGAGTTGTCCTTCAGGGAGCTGCCGAAGCCCAGTGCGGACTTATCGGTGCGGCGCTGGATGTACTTGTCCAGGCCGTCAAAGGCACCGCCGCAGATGAAGAGGATGTTGGTGGTGTCGATCTGGATGAACTCCTGCTGGGGGTGCTTGCGGCCGCCCTGGGGCGGGACATTGCTGACCGTGCCTTCCAGGATCTTCAGCAGGGCCTGCTGCACACCCTCGCCGCCCACATCGCGGGTGATGGAGGGGTTCTCGCTCTTGCGGGTGATCTTGTCGATCTCATCAATGTAGATGATGCCGATCTGTGCCTTCTGCACATCAAAATCGGCCGCCTGGATGAGCTTGAGCAGGATGTTCTCGACGTCCTCGCCGACATAGCCTGCCTCGGTGAGGGTGGTGGCATCCGCGATGGCGAAGGGCACCCCCAGCATCTTGGCCAACGTCTGGGCCAGCAGGGTCTTGCCGACACCGGAGGGGCCGAGGAGCAGGACGTTGGACTTCTGCAGCTCCACGTCCGAACCCTTGCCGCTCAGGATGCGCTTGTAGTGGTTGTAGACAGAGACCGCCAGCACACGCTTGGCCTCGTCCTGCCCGATGACATACTGGTCCAGGCCGTCTTTGATCTCCTCCGGGGTCAGGATGTTGACCGAGAGGTCGTCCGCAGCCTGCACATGGGCGCGGCTTGCATTGCCGCGGCTGGGGCGGTTCGAGCCAGGATGCTCCGGCTTGTCCGCGAGCAGGTCGTAACACAGGCCGATGCACTCGCTGCAGATGTTGACGCCGGGGCCGATGATCATCCGCTCCACTTCGTCCTGATGCTTACCGCAGAAGCTGCAAACCAGATCTTTTTCGTTTTTGTCTCTGCCGGAATTGTTGTTTGCCATAGCCGTTTTTCCTTATTCTGGGTCGTCAGACGCAGCGGGGTTCTCCCCTGCTGCGCCGATTGATTTCAGCGATCCCTCAGCGGTGGGTGATGACCTCATCGATCAGGCCGTATTCCTTTGCTTGCTGCGCAGACATATAGTTGTCGCGCTCGGTATCCAGCTGGAGCTTTTCCAGCGGCTGGCCGGTGTACTCGCTCAGCATCCGGTTCATCTTATCGCGGATATAGACCATGTGCTCGGCATGGATCTTGATATCCGTGGTCTGGCCGGAAAGGCCGCCGCCCTGACCGCCTGCGATGAGGGGCTGGTGGATCATGATCTCGGCGTTGGGCAGCGCAAAGCGCTTGCCCTTGGTGCCGCTGGCCAGCAGGAACGCGCCCATGGAGGCTGCCATGCCCATGCAGATGGTGGAGACATCGCACTTGATATACCGCATGGTATCGTGGATGGCCATGCCCGCACTGATGGAGCCGCCGGGGCTGTTGATATACAGGCTGATATCCTTATCCGGGTCCTGCCCTTCCAGATACAGCAGCTGTGCCACAACAAGGCTGGCCGTGGTATCGTTGACATCCTCGCTCAGCACGATGATGCGGTCATTCAGCAGACGGGAGAAGATATCGTAGGAACGCTCGCCGTGTGCCGACTGTTCCACAACATAAGGAACAAAACTCATAAAGTTCGCCTCCTGGATTGAAAATGTTTGGTATTTGCAAAATTGACCGATACGGCAAAAGAAACAGGGCCGTATCGGTCAATTTTAACAACCTTTGCTCACAAAAGCGGTGAAGTACCGTTTTTGCGATGGCGGCCTTGGAGGCTGAGCTTACTCAGCGTCCTCGGTCTTCTCGGCTTCCGCAGCCTTCTCCACGACGTTGGCGTGGCTCTTGATGAAGTCGATGGCCTTATTGATGGCCAGATCCTTCTTCAGGTCATCGACGTTGACCAGCTCACGGACCTTGTCCTCTTCCATCTTGTACTGGTCTGCGATGCGCTTGATCTCAGCAGAGACCTCTTCCTCAGAAGCCTCGATGTTCTCAGCGGCAGCAACAGCCTCCAGAGCCAGACGGATCTTGACCTGCTTCTCAGCCTGGGGCATGAAGGAAGCGCGGAACTGCTCCACGGTCTGGCCCATATACTTCAGGTAGTCTTCCAGGCGCAGACCCTGCTGCTCCACACGGAAGGCAAAGTCGTTGACCATCTCGTCCATACGGGTGTCATACATGGCCTGGGGGATCTCAGCCTCCATGCTCTCGATGACCTGATCGACCAGAGCGTTCTCGACAGCCAGGTCATCCTGCTTGTCCAGCTGCTCCTGGTTGTTCTTGCGGATGGACTCCTTGAAGGCCTCCAGCGTGTCATACTCAGAGCAGTCCTTTGCCAGCTCGTCGTCCAGAGCGGGCAGCTCCTTGTACTTGACCTCGTGCAGCTTGATCTTGAAGACAGCTTCCTTGCCAGCCAGCTCAGCAGCCTGATACTCGGTGGGGAAGGTGACGTTGACGTCGAACTCTTCGCCAGCAGAGTGGCCGACGATCTGATCCTCGAAGCCGGGGATGAAGGAGCCGCTGCCCAGGGTCAGGCTGTAGTGCTCTGCCTTGCCGCCCTCGAATGCAACGCCATCGACGAAGCCCTCGAAGTCGATATCAACGATGTCGCCGTTCTCAGCAGCGCCCTCACGGGTCAGCTCACGGGCGTTGCGCTCCTGCACACGCTTCAGCTCGGCATCGACAGTCTCGTCGGTAACAGTATGGACCGTCTTCTCAACGGTCAGACCGTTGTAGTTGCCGACCTTGACTTCGGGCTTGACGGCGACCTTGACAGTCAGGGTCACGCCCTCGGTCTCGTTTGCAGAATCCACGCTGACCTCCGGGCGGCCAACGGGCTCGATGCCAGCTTCCTTGACAGCTGCCTCGTATGCGTCGGGGAACAGCTCGTTGATGGCATCGTAGGTAAAGACATCAGCGCCGTACATCTTCTCGATCAGAGCGCGGGGAGCCTTGCCCTTGCGGAAGCCGGGAACTGCGTACTTCTTGCCCTCCTTCTTGAAGACATCGGCAACTGCGGCCTTGAAGGCCTCAGCGTCGATGGAGAACTGCAGCTCTGCCATGCTCTTTTCGAGCTTTTCGCACTTGATGAAATTCATTTGTGTATCCTCCACTCAAAAATTCTATTGCGTTGGGAGCGGGGTGTTCCCCCTCCCCTGCAACCGCGCACCGCGTCCTTGCTGTTTGCGAAATGCGGGGACGCGCGCGCTCAATTGGGTGCAACAATCGCGTCAAAACTTATTATAGCACGTTCCAGACACAATTGCCAGACCAAATTTTGACTTTTTGTTCTTTTTGCCCACTCTGTCCGCCTTTAATTGATGCGGTACGGGCAGAAACGCAGGCCGTCGGCACTGACGAGCTTGTAGCGGATGCCGTCCACATCGCCCTGCACGGCATAGCGGATGGCATTTCCGTGCAGATGGCCATAGAAGCAGCGCCGGATGCCGTAGTCCTTCAGCGTCGCCACGATCTCCGGGGCGCTGGTGCCGGTGTAGACCGGCGGATAATGCAGGAACACGAGCTTTTCCAGCCCCGGTTCCGCAGCGTCCAGGCTCATTTTCAGCCGCCCGATCTCGCGGTTCATGACCTTTTCGTCATGCGGCTCCCCCACATCGAACAGCCAGCCCCGTGTGCCGCAGAGGGCGTAGCCCTCCACCGTGTAGGAGTTGTTGTGCAGGATGTGCAGGGTATCGAAGCCCTCCGCTTTCAGGTAGGCGTTCATTTTGTTGGCCGTGCTCCACCAGTAATCGTGGTTGCCCTTCATGATGAGCTTCTGGCCTGGAAGCTGCTGCAAAAACGCGAAATCTCTGCGGGTATCGGTCAGGCGCATGGCCCAGCTGATATCCCCCGCCAGCACGATGGTGTCCTGCGGGGTGATGAGCTTGCGCCAGCTGCGCTCCAGCCGCTCTACGTAATTGTCCCACCCCGGAAAAATATCCATGGGCTTGGATGCGCCGAGGGAAAGATGGGTATCGCCAAGCACATAAAGTGCCATTCTGTTACTCCTGTTCTAGGTCGGATCACGCCTGATAGCGCAGCGCCACCTGTGCGATCTGCTCCGGGTCGATGACGGTGTGGAAGCGCTCCGCTTTCTGACGCAGTGCCGACAGGCTGGCCGGAGCGGTGCAGCCGGTGGCCTCTTCCAGCTGCTGCATGGCCTCGAAATCGTTGGCCGGGGCGGCATGGCCCAGTGCTTCCAGCACGCTGCGCGGGAACTTGAAGGGCGATGCGGTAGAGAGCACCACCATCGGCACCCCATCCCGCTTGTGCTGAGACGCCACATGGAACGCCACGGCGGTGTGGGTATCGCAGAGGTAATGGTCCCGCTCGTAGCGGGCGCGGATCTCCTCTGCCACCTGCGCTTCGCTGCTCCAGCCGCAGGCGAAGCTCTCCTGGATAGCGGCCAGCGTTTCGGGGCGGACGGTGTAGCTGCCCGTCTCGTTCAGCTGCTTCATCAGAGAAGCCACTTCGGTGTCGCTGCCGGTGACATGGTACAGCAGGCGTTCCAGGTTCGACGAGACCAAGATGTCCATGCTGGGCGAAGTGGTCTTGTAAAACGCGCGCCGGGCCGTGTAAGTGCCGGTGGTGAGGAAGTCGGTGAGAACATTGTTTTCGTTGGAAGCGCAGACCAGCTTGCCCACGGGCAGGCCCATTTGCTTGGCGTAATAGCCCGCCAGAATGTCGCCGAAGTTGCCGGTGGGGACGCAGAAATCCACTGCGTCGCCCAGCGCGATCTGCCCCGCCTTGAGAAGCTGAGCGTAGGCGGCAAAATAATAGACGATCTGCGGGACCAGACGGCCCCAGTTGATGGAGTTGGCGCTGGACAGGCGGATGTTTCGCTTTGCCAGCTCGGCAGCAATGGCCGTGTCGCCGAAGACCCGCTTCACGCCGGTCTGGGCGTCGTCAAAGTTGCCGTGCACTGCATAGACGGCGACATTATCGCCCTCCTGCGTGGCCATCTGCAGGCGCTGGATCTCGCTGGTGCCGCCCGTAGGGAAGAACACGGCGATCTCGACACCGGGGATGTCGTGGTAGCCATCCAGCGCGGCCTTGCCGGTATCGCCGCTGGTCGCCACCAGGATCAGCGTCTTCTCGGTGCGGCCCAGATTCTTCTTGGCCTCCACCAGGAGCTTCGGCATCAGCTGAAGGGCATAGTCCTTGAATGCACAGGTCGGGCCGTGCCACAGTTCCAGCGAATAGACCTCGTCCGACACGTGGGCCAGATAGCCCGCCTTGCCGTCAAATGCTTCGCCATAGGTGGTCTTTGCCGCCTCTGCGAGGAACTGCTGAGAATAATCGGTCAGGTACTGGCCCACGATGACCGCAGCCATTTCGGGGTAATCGAGTGCACAGATCGATGCAACGTCCACTTTCGGAAAGCTCTGCGGAACAAACAGACCGCCCTCGTCCGACAGGCCCTGTGCAATGGCCTGCGAAGCATTTACCACACGGTTTCGGTCTCTCGTACTGAAAAACTGCATTGTCGTCGCTCCTTTTCGTCCGCGGGTCCACAATGACCCTTTTTTGTCGGCAGCGGCAAACGCCGGTTTCTGCCTTTTTCCCACCAGTGCACCCCGCTCACGCGGTAAATGCACCCTTTATAATATGTACCATCCAGCGCCCGCTGTCAAGAGGGGTCACCTCGGCAACGTCAAATCGGGCGGGTGCATCGCTCTGCCCGGTCTGCTGAAGATACTGCTTTGCGGCGCGGATGAGTCTGCACTGCTTGGCTGGTGTAACGGCGGAAGCGGGGCTTGCCAGCGGGTCCGGGCTGCGGGTCTTGACCTCACACAGCACGATGGTCCCGTCCGGCTCCCGCAGGATGAGGTCGATCTCCCCCATCCGGGTGCGGTAATCGTGGGCCAGCAGCAGGCAGCCCCGCTGCTGGTAATAGCGCGCGGCGACGGCCTCGCCTTTCCGGCCGGTCTCGGCGGCATCCATCACTTGCCCTCCGGCCAATAGCCCTGTTTTTTGAGGAAGCTGCGGCGGTAGAACGGCTGGATGCCGTATTGTGCGATCAGCTCATAGTGGAGCTTTGTCGGGTAGCCCTTGTGTTTGGCCAGCTGGTACTGCGGGTACTGGCGGTCCAGTTCCAGCATGTAGCGGTCCCGGCTGACTTTGGCCAGCACAGAGGCCGCGCCGATGCTGGCGCTGGTCGCGTCGCCCTTGACCACCGGCTGTGCGGGCATGGTCAGCCCGGCCGGGGTGCGGTTGCCGTCGATGAGGACAAGGTTCGGCACGATGTCCAATTCTTCCACGGCCTGCCGCATCCCGCCCATGGTGGCGTTGAGGATGTTGTCGCGGTCGATGATCTCCGGCCCCACGAAAACGATCTTGTAAGCCAGCGCTTTTTCGATGATCTCGTCAAACAGGGCTTCCCGCTTTTTCTCGGTCAGCTTTTTAGAGTCGTTGATGCCGTAGACCGGGTGTTCCGGGTCCAGGATGCAGGCAGCCACGCAGACGGGGCCGCAGAGCGGGCCGCGCCCGGCTTCGTCCACCCCGGCAAAGCAGCCGTATTCTGCCCGGATGGCCGTGTCATACGCATAAAGCGGTGCGGAGATCTCTTCGTCGGAACGCCGTTTCATTCGTCGTCCTCCTGTGCAAAATCCGCAAGGTCGTCCCGCTGGGGCGGGCACTCCAGCGAGATCCGGCCCCACTTGCAGGCGCGGAACTCGTCCACCAGCATGATGGCACAGCGCTCGGTGTTGACCTCGCCGCCGCGCACCAGCAGGCCGCGCTTGCGGCCGATGGCTTCCATCAGCTCATAGGGCGGCAGCGCCATCGTCTCAGCGTCCAGCTTGTAGCGCTGGGCCACGAGGTTGGGGTAATTGCGGCGCACCTCGTCCAGCAGGTTCATCGCCAGCTCCTCCACATCCAGGATGTCGTCCTTGATGGAGCCGATGAAGGCCAGATTGGAGGCGATGGTCTTGGAATCAAACTTTTTCCAGAGCACACCGGGCATGTCCAGCAGGTCGAACTTCTCGGTGCTGACCCACTGCTTGCCCTTGGTCACGCCGGGGCGGTCGGCAGCTTTGGCGCGGGCCGAACCTGCAAACGTGTTGATAAAGGTCGATTTGCCCACATTGGGGATGCCGCAGAGCATCACCTGCGTCTTGGCACCGCCCATGCCGCGCACCTGACGGCGCGCCAGCAGACCGGCCAGTTCTTTTTCGATGGCTGCCTGGACCGCCTTGGCCCCGCCCTTCTGCTTGGCGCTGATGGCCACACAGCCGGCATCGGCGGCACGGAAGTATCGGATCCACGCCTCTGTCACAACGGGGTCAGCCAGGTCGGCCTTGTTCAGCACATAGAGCTTGGGCTTCCGGGCCGTGATCCGCTCGACTTCCGGGTTCAGGCTGGAGAGCGGGATGCGGGCATCCAGCAGCACGAGGCTTGCGTCCACATGCTGGATCTCCTGCTCCATCATCCGCAGCGTCTTGGTCATATGGCCGGGGAACCACTGGATGTTATATTGGTTTGCGAACCGGGTATCCTGATTGTTCATTTTACCACTCCAAAATCCGAAACGGGCAAAAAGCAGAGCAGCACCTTGCCCAGAATATCACGTTCATCAATGCAGCCCACGTAGGACGAGCGGCTGTCCAGCGAATTGTTGCGGTTGTCGCCCATGACGAAAACGGTGCCTTCCGGCACGGTGTACGGGAACTCCACATCATAGCCGAGATAGGTCGGCTCAGCAATGTAATCCTCCTGCAGCACTTCGCCGTTCACAGCGACGGTGCCGGTCTCGTAGTCGATGCAGATCGTGTCGCCGCCTTTGGCGATGACCCGCTTGACCAGCGGTTTGCCATAGGGCGTGTAGCTGTCCACGATGACCACATCTCCGCGCTGAGGCTCGTACCCGGCACCCCAGACGATGAGCTTTTCACCGTTTTGCAGGGTGGGCACCATGGACTCGCCATCCACCTGAATGATCCGGAAAAAGAACGAAAAGATGAGCACCAGCACCAGAGCCGCCGAGATCAGCGCCTCGTACCATTCAAATGCGCCCTGGCCTTTTGCAGTTTTTGGCTGCTGTGCCGTCTGTTTTTCCATTTCCCGATGCACCTCTCAATCCAGTTTGCCGGGCAATACCCGACAAATAAAGAAAAAAGGGACAACAAGTTGTCCCTTTTTTCCCGTTTTACGCGGGGATCATCAAATATCGCTCTTGACCTTGGCAGCCTTGCCAGTACGGCCACGCAGGTAGAACAGCTTTGCGCGGCGGACCTTGCCCTTGCGGACAACCGTGACCTTCTCAACGAAGGGGCTGTTGATGGGGAAGACACGCTCGACACCAACGCCGTAAGAAACGCGGCGAACGGTGAAGGTCTCAGCAACACCACCGTGCTTCTTTGCGATGACAGTGCCCTCGAAAGCCTGGATACGCTCACGATCGCCGTCCTTGATACGAACATCAACGCGGACAGTGTCGCCAACGTTGAACTGAGGCTTTTCAGCCTTGATGCTGCCTTCAGAAATAATCTTCAGTGCGTCCATTTTTGAATCCTCCATTTGTTTTTAGACGTTCATGCACGGCTCGCCGCCGCCAGAGGACCGCCCGTTTAATGATATCGTGTCATTAACCCCGCTGTGGTTTCAGCGGACACTAACGCCTTAATAGGATAGCACAAATCGCCCGCAAATGCAAGCGATTCGTCCAAAATAATCCCAAAAATTTTCTGTTCTGCCCAAAAGACATTCTTCTCAGGCGAACAGCGTCTTTTCTGCCGTCAGGAAATGGGTGCGCAGGATGCTGGCCTCCGCCGCCGGGACGCCGAAGGTCTCTTCCAGCGCCGCCGTGAGCAGGGCAGGGTTCAGGGTGAGCTCCTGCGAAGCGGGCAGGCAGATGGAAAAACGCACCTGCTCCCCTTCTTCCGTCAGGTCCAGCGAAGGCACAAACTCCTTCATCTCCACCGTCTTGACCTTGCGCTTGCTCTTTTTCTCCACCGGGACGCTTTCCAGCGCATTGTACGCTTCCAGTGCAGCCTTTCGCGCAGCCGGATAACGGACCTCGTAGCAGGCATAGGCGATGAGGTCGGCCTTCATCTCGACGGGGGCCACCTTCGTGACCACGATACCGGCGGGCATGATGGCATTCAGGGCCGTCTTCCACTGCTCAAAATCCGGGGCTTCGGCCTCGGTCTTGACGTCCACGCACTCACACGCGCTCTCCTGCCCCAGCGACAACGGGCAGGCAAAGGTCATGTAGATATGGGGGTTGAAGCCCAGCGTATGCCACACCGGCAGGCTGCTGCGCTTGAGCACCCGCTGCATCACCCGCTGCATGTCCAGCAGCGAGATGTAGGAGGCCTCATTTTTCTTTTCAAACGAGATTCTGACTGTAATCAAAGCAGGGTCCTCCTAACAGATGGTTGGCACCGCAGCCGTGGCAGGCACGGTTGCAGGGCTGGGTGGTCTGGGCCGCAAGGGCCTTCTGGTACTCCCGCACCAGATATTCGTGGGTGACGCCGTAATCCATGTGGCTCCACGGGGTCACCTCGTCCAGGCCGATGGGGCGCTGGCAGTAGAAGAACGGGTCCACGCCGAGGTCGGCGAAGGTCTGCATCCAGGTGTCGTACCGGAAGCACTCGTCCCAGCCGTCAAAGAAGCAGCCGCGCTTGTAGGCTTCCAGGATGACCGGGGCCAGACGGCGGTCGCCCTTGGCGAATACGCCTTCCAGGAAGCTGGTCTTGCTGTCGTGGTAGTTGACCCGGATCTTCCGGCTGCGGGCACGAGCACACTCCACCAGATGCTTCTGCTTCTCGCGCAGCATCTCCTCCGTATCCATGGGGACGAACTGGAAGGGCGTGTGGGGCTTGGGGACAAAGCAGGAACAGCTGATGGTCACCTGCACCCCGCGGCCCTTGGCATGGGGTGTATTATAGTAGAGGTCCACGACCTTCTGGGCCGTCTCGGCGATGCCCTCGATGTCCTCCATCGTCTCGGTGGGCAGGCCCATCATGAAGTAGAGCTTGACCGAGGAATAGCCGTTGGCAAACGCGATGGAGCAGGTCTTTTCGATCTCGTCCCATGTGACGTTCTTATTGATGACATCGCGCAGGCGCTGGGTTCCGGCCTCGGCCGCAAAGGTCAGGCCGCTCTTGCGCACCTTGGTGGTCTTTTCGATGAGGCTCTGGGAGAAGTTGTCCATGCGCAGAGACGGCAGCGACAGGCTGACGTGCTCCTGCGGTGCCCACTCGTTCAGGTCGTCCAGCAGCTCTTCGAGCTGGCTGTGGTCGGAGGTGGACAGGCTGGACAGGCTCAGTTCCTCGTAGCCGGTGTTGGCGCAGAGGTCCTTTGCTGCCCGGTTCAGCAGACCCGCGTCGCGCTGACGCATGGGGCGGTACAAAAAGCCCGCCTGACAGAAGCGGCAGCCGCGCACACAGCCGCGCAGCACCTCAATGCTGGCGCGGTCCTGGATGGCACCCACCATGGGCACCACGAAGTTCGTCGGGGGTGCAAACTCGTTCAGGTCCTTGATGATGGCCTTGGTGATGACGGCCGGGATGTCCGGCTCGTTGGGCGTAATGGACTTCACACGGCCGTCTTCCTGATACGCCACATCGTAGAAAGCCGGAATGTAGATGCCGGGGATCTTGGCAATGCGGCGGAGCAGTTCCTTTTTGGAGACGCCGCCTTCTTTTTTGGCCTTTTCGATCTCGGCGCAGATGCCGGGCAGCTGGTTCTCGCCCTCGCCCAGCTGGATGACATCAAAGAAATCCGCGATGGGCTCGGAGTTGCAGGCGCAGGGGCCGCCCGCCACGATGAGCGGCCAGCTCTCGTCGCGGTCTTTGGCATAGAACGGGATGTGCGCCAGATCCAGCATGGCCAGGATGTTGGTATAGGAAAGCTCATATTGCAGGGTAAAGCCCACGGCATCGAAGGCGGTCAGCGGGTCCTTGCTCTCCATGGTGTAAAGGGGCAGGCCCAGCCGCTCCATCTCCGCCTTCATATCCAGCCAGGGCATGAACGCGCGCTCGCACCACCAGTTCGCGTGGCTGTTGAGCAGCTCGTACAAAATCTTCTCACCGAGGAAGGACATGCCCACCTCATACGTATCCGGGAAGCAGAACGCAAACCGGACATCCATCTTCTCTTTGTCTTTGTACACGCTGCCCGGCTCGCCGCCGGTATAGCGGCCCGGCTTCTGCACCCGGCCCAGCGCTTCTTTCAGTTTCGGGTCAAACATCAAGTTCCTCCATTGACAGAACGTTTCTTCATTCGTTTTATTTTACCCGATTTCCGGGGGAATTGCAATCCTTGATTTCGCTGCCGCAGCGCCTCCCAGAGGGCAAGGCCCATCTGCGCCCCATCCAGCGGCGGGATGGGCAGGAGGTTGAACGCCCCGGTCAGGAGATTGGCCGCCCAGAACGCGCTGCCCCGGATGGTGGCCTCCTGTTCGAGCCGGACGGCCCAGAGAGCCGCCAGCAGAACGTTCGTCAGCGGCCCGGCTGCGGCCAGCCAAAACGTCTGCTGCGGCGTCATGCTGCGGCCCCGTGTGCGCATACAGAAGCCGGTCAGGGTCACTTCGATGGTCGGGAATGTGCGGAACATCGCCCAGTAGACCAGAATATGCCCCCACTCGTGGAGGAAGGCCGCGCACAGCCCCAGCCGCAGAAAGCCGCTGGCGTCGAACCAGAGCAGCACATAGAGAGCTCCGCAGAGCAGGACCGGGTCCCGGAAGACGAGCGGCCCGATGTGCAGCGCCCGCTTCATGGCAGGCCCAGCGCCTTGGCCGGGTCGTACCGGATGCCCTGTGTCAGAAATTCAAAGTGCAGGTGGGCACCGGTAGACCGGCCCGTCTGCCCGGCGGTCCCCAGGCACTGGCCCGCAGACACCACCTCCCCTGCCCGGACATAAAGATACTGCATGTGGGCATAGACCGTCTCCTGCCCGCCGGGGTGCGAGATGCGCAGGTAGTTGCCGTAGGTCCCGCTGCGGCGGGCGGCGGTCACGGTGCCGCCCAGCGCCGCCAGAACAGGCGTCCCCTCTGCGCAGGCAAGGTCTACTCCACGGTGAAAGGCTTCTGCCCCGGTGAAGGGGTCTGCCCGCCAGCCATAGGCGTCCGAAACGCGGAATGCCGTGGTCCCCAGCGGAAAGCAGAGCGCTTTGCTCGGCTTTGCCGGTTCCAGCAACGCACCCACCGGGGCCGCCCGTTCTGCACTTTTAGCCCGTGCCGGGAGCACGACGCCTGCCACCAGTCCCAGCAACAGCGCCGCCAGCACCCCGGTCGCCGTTGCCCGCCTGAGGATCTTCTTTCTACCTGCTCGTCCCATTTCTGCCCGCATCCCACATTCCTCCCTTGGGGGTATTTTATGCCGGTCATCCCGTTCGGAGAACAAAAACGCCCCCACAGAGCATCGTTCTCTGTGAGGGCGTGGTCTCAGCGCTTGGGGCGGAGCCAGCGGTGGAACTGTTCAAAAAGGTCCATCAGACCGCCGCGAGGCTTGGCCGGGGTGTGCGGGGCGGGATGTGCGACCGCGACCGGATGGTGCACCGTCTGTTCCGCCTGCGGGGCGGTTTCGGGCACCACGACTGGCTTCGGTGGCTCTGCCGCCGGCAGCGGCGTCGGCTCCGAAGGGGCTTTGGGTGCTTCCGCAGCCGGTGCAGGCGTTTCCACCGGGGCAGCGGCACGAACCGGTTCCGGTCGGGCGGGTGTTTCCTCCGGAACGTCATCGCGGGCCGTCCAGTCATTTTTCAGCAGGTCGTACATCCCCATCTGGCCGTTGACGAGTGCTTCGTCCGGGGCGGCTTTGACCTTCTGGTAGCTGCCGTCCGCCTTCATCTCGCGGGCATTGACGTTATCCCGCAGCTGAAGCTGCAGGATCTCGCTGAGCTTCCGGATGAGAACGGGGTCTTCCACCCGGACGCCCACCTCCACGCGGCACTCGGTGTTGCGGGTGAGGAAGTCGCCGGAGGCAATGTAGATGCGGGTGGTGGTGCCATCGTAGAAGCTGTAGATGCGGCCATGCTCCAGATAGCGGCCCACCAGGCTGCGGATGTGCAGGTTCTCGGTCTTGCCCGGCACCTCGGCGCGGACGCAGCAGATGCCGCGGACGATCATATCAATGCGGACCCCGGCGCAGCTGGCTTCTTCCAGCTTGAGGATGATGTCGCGGTCCGAGATGGAGTTGTTTTTCAGGATCATCGACGCCGGGCGGCCCAGGCGGGCGGCATTGATGACGCGGTCCATCTCATCCAGCAGAACGCTCTTGAAGCGCAGCGGAGCCACCAGCATCTTTTCACTGGTCTCCGTCAGCTTCTGGACGGCGAGATTCTGGAAGACGTTGGAAGCCTCCTCGCCGATGCCGAGGTCTGCCGTGATGAAGGAATAATCGGTGTAAAGCTCGCTGGTCTTCTCGTTGTAGTTGCCGGTGCCGATCTGGGTGATATAGCTGTAGCCCTGCGGGCCTTTCTTGGTGATGAGGGTCAGCTTGGAGTGGACCTTGTAATCTTCAAAGCCGTAGAGGACGGTGCACCCGGCCTCTTCCAGCTGCTTGGACCAGTCGATGTTGTTCTGCTCGTCAAAACGGGCGCGCAGCTCCACCAGCGCTACGACTTCCTTGCCGTTTTCGGCGGCCTCCATCAGTGCCTGCACGATCTGGGACTCCCGCGCCATCCGGTAGAGGGTCATCTTGATGGAGATGACTGCCGGGTCCTGCGCGGCCTTTTTCAGCATGGCGATGAAGGGCCGGATGGACTGGTACGGATAGCTGAGGAGGACGTCGTGCTTTTCCACCTCGGCCGCGAGGTCATAGTCCGGCGGCGGCAGCATGGGCCGGGCTGCAGGGTAGAACAGCTCCGGGTGGCCGTCGGCTTCCATCCTGGAAGTGAGTTTGTAGAAGAAGCTCAGGTCCAGCGGGCTTTTCTGCGCAAACACCCGCTTGTGGGTCAGTTCCAGCTTCTCGCAGAGGATGCGGACGATCTCCTGCGGGGCCGTGGGCGTGACCTGCAGGCGGACTGCCGCCAGCTTGCGGCGGCGCTTGAGCAGGTCGGCCATGATCTCGCGGTAGTCGATATCGTGGTCCATCATCCCCTCTTTGACGTCGATGTCGGCGTTGCGGGTGACGCGGAAGAGGCAGGTCTCCTGCACGGCATCCTTGCCGAAGATGAGGGACGCATAATGGAGCACCAGCTCCTCGGTCAGGGCAAACTCGGTGCGGCCGTCCCGGCGGATGACCTGCATCCGCTCCATCTGGCTGGAAATGGGGACCATGCCGAGGCTCTGCTCCCCTTTTTCCTTGAGCAGGACGCCGAGATAGATCTCCTTGTTCCGCAGGAAGGGGAACGGATGGCGGCTGTCCACGATCTGCGGGCTGAGGATGGGGAACAGCTCGCTTTGGAAGTATTTTTTCCAGAAGTGCTCCTCCTCTTTGGAAAGCGCGTTGAAGTCCACCTTCTTATAACCGCATCCTGCCAGACTTTCCAGCGCCTTCTCGTAATATTTATCACAGTCTTCCTGCAAATGCGCCACCTTGGGCATGATGGCGGTCAGCTGCTCTTCGGCGGTCATGTTCGTCTTGTTCTCGCGCTTGTCCCGCTCCTTTTTGGCGTGCATCAGGCTGGCCCGCTCCTGCAGCGAACCCACGCGCACCATGAAGAACTCATCGAGGTTGGAGCCGTAAATGGCCAGGAACTTGACCTGCTCGGCCAGCGGGACATTTTTATCCTTGCCCAGCACGAGCACCCGGCGGTTGAAATCCAGCCAGCTCAGTTCGCGGTTGATGAAAATGGTATCCTCTTTCATAATTACTCCCCTTTTCTGGGTTTGTTCAGCTCACATAGGCCAGTCCGTCCCAGGAAGCCACAATGCTCTCGCTGAGGCCGGGCACCTCGGCCGCATCCGCAACATGCCGGAACGGACCGTGTGTGCCGCGGTATTCCAGGATTGCCTGCGCCCGCTTTTCGCCGACGTTTGGCAGGACGCAGAGCGTTTCGAGGTCTGCTGTGTTGAGGTCCACCCGGATGAGCTGGACCATGGGCGTTTCGGATGCTGCCTTTGGCGTCAGCCTGGGCGGCGCAAGGGCAGCCGCCAGTAGGATGCAGACCGCAGCCGCCGCTGCCGCACACAGCAAAAACAGCCGCTCGTGCCGCCGGGCAGATGCCTGAGAACCGGTTTCCTTCATTGTACCCGACTTTCCTCCAAAAAGAAAGCCCCCTGCACGAAAAATACAGGAGACTTTACACAACGTTTACGCAGACGTTTCCGCAGAGCGCACCATGCCATAGAGCAGCTCCGCCGCAGCACCGGCATCGTGATCGGTGAGGGTGGTCTGCCTGGCGGCAAGGCGCAGCTCAGCCGGGGCATCGGCGGGGACGACGCTGTTCCCCGCCAGATGGACCAGCTCTGCCATCTGGGTGCAGTCGGCCAGAACGGTCAGCTGCTCGGCAGAATAGCCTGCCGGGGAGCAGATGGCCTGGACCATCGCACTGCCGGACACACTGCCCGGCAGAAGCGCCAGCACATCCGGACCCATCCGCTCGGCGCGGAGGGTCACGGTGGCCTCGCCCAGCGCCTTTTCCAGCAGCGCCGTCAGGGGGACCTGCTTGTTGTCCTGATAGAACAGGATGCGCAGCACATCCTCTCCCCGGACGTCCGCCGCATTGCTCAGCACAAAGGTGGTCCACTCCTGCCGCAGGTGGGCTTCCAGAGACTCGCTCATCCGCAGCACACGGGTGGAGCCGTTCTTCATCTGCAAGGCGATGCCGACGCCCGGCACACCGGGCAGCACCCGGAGGACGGATTCCTCCATCCCGGCAAAGCTGCACAGGGCCGTGCCCGTGCCCTCGGCAAAGTTGTAGGCCAGCACACCGCCGCAGACCAGCGCGGGTGCGCTGAGCCGTACCCCGCCCAGCAGAGAACGCACCACCTTGGGCGACCGCTGGGAGTAGATGGTCAGCTTGCCGCCGCGGCTGGCAAACAGCTGCAGCACATCGCGGTGGAGCTGGGGCAGGCTGCCCTCTGCGTTCAGAAGAAGGTTGTCGAGATCGCAGAGGACCAGCGTATTTTCGATGGAATTGCTCATTCGTTGTTTCCTCCTGTGCGCTGACGGAGCGTGGTCAGAAAGCGGGTGAAGTAATCCGGCAGTTCGGAGTCGAACCGCAGATGCTCGCCCGTGATGGGGTGGACGAAGCCCAGTGTTTTGGCATGAAGACACTGGCCGTGGAGGCTGGTGATGCAGTTGTGCGGGCCATAGACCGGGTCCCCTGCCACCGGGTGATGGATGGACGCCATGTGAACGCGGATCTGGTGGGTGCGGCCTGTTTTCAGGCGGCATTCCAGCATCGTGAACTCGCCCAGGCGTTCCAGCACCCGGTAGCCGGTGTAGGCATACTTGGTGTGGGGTTCGGTGGACGGGTAGACGGCCATCTTCTTGCGGTCGGTCTTCGAGCGGCCCAGATGGGACTCCACAAAGCCCTCGTCCTGTGCAAAGCCGCCGTAGACGATGGTATGGTAAGCCCGCTCCACGCTGTGGACCGCCATCTGCTGGGACAGGCCGATGTGGGTGGCGTCGTCCTTGGCGACGACGAGAAGGCCGCTGGTGTCCTTATCAATGCGGTGGACGATGCCGGGGCGGATCTCGCCGCCGATGCCGGAAAGGCTGCCCTTGCAGTGCCACAGCAGCGCATTGACCAATGTGCCGTCCGGGTTGCCGGGGGCCGGGTGTACCACCATGCCCTTGGGCTTGTTGACCACCAGCAGGTGCGCATCCTCAAACACGATGTCCAGCGGGATCTCCTGCGGCACGGCCTCAATGGGCCGGGCGTCCGGGATCTCCAGCAGGATGATGTCGCCGGCCTTGAGCTTCAGGCTTTTAACCGGGGCCTTGCCGTTGCACAGCACATGGCCATCTGCCACCAGCGCCTGCAGCGCACTGCGGGAAAGGCCGGTATCCTCCCCGCTCAAAAAGCGGTCGATGCGCTGGCCTGCGCCCTCCGCTTCCACGATAAATTCACGCTGTTCCATGGGTCACGGCTCCTTTGCGTCACCGGAGTGCAGCTCCTCCAAAAAGATGACCAGCACCCAGAGCGCCACCCCCACACAGACGCAGATGTCCGCAAAGTTGAAGACGGCGAACCGCATGAACAGCAGGTTGATGTAGTCCACGACCTCGCCGTTTAGCACACGGTCGATGAGGTTGCCGATGCCGCCGCCCAGCACAAGGATCAGCGCCGCCTGCTGCAGGCGATCGTTCCGGCTGCGAAAAAACAGCCAGTATGCGACAAGGATCAGCGCAGCGCTGGTGGCCACGATCAAAAACAGCTGCCTGCCGCTGAGCAGGCTGAATGCCATGCCCTGGTTGAGCACGAACCGTAGCTCCACCACATGGGGGATGAGCGGCAGAGTGCCCACGGGCATCAGCACATGCACCGCCCAGAACTTGATGCCCTGGTCGATGCCGATGAGCACTGCCACACACAGCAGGTTAAAGATCACATAAGCCATAACGAAATACTCCCAACAGCGGGCCGGACCCGCCGGTCTTCTGATATCAAAAAGCGGCGCTCCCCTGCTCGAAAGGAGCGCCGCAGCGTTCAAACGGAAAAAGCCTTAGCCTTCCACCACGCTTGCGCAGCGGGCGCAGAGGGTGGGGTGAGCCGGATGGGTGCCGATGTCTGCGGAATACTTCCAGCAGCGCTCGCACTTGTCGCCGGTGGCGTGAGCCGCAGCCACGCCCAGACCCTCGACCGCAGAGGCAGCGCCGCCCTCGCCCTTGACCAGCTCCACCTGGGAGACGATCATCAGGTCAGCCAGCTCGTCCATGGGGATGCTGTTCAGCAGGTCATAGACGGCATCGTTGCAGTACAGGGTGACGGCAGCTTCCAGCGAAGCACCGATGGTCTTCTCGGCACGGGCCTGCTCCAGCACCTTCTTGACCTCGTCGCGGACAGCGATGAGCTGTGCCCACTTGGCCTTGAAGGCATCGTCGGCGGCATACTGGCCCGCTTTGGGCATATCCTCGAAGACGACGTACTTGTTCATGCCCTCGGTCTTGGGCATGAAGTCCCAGATCTCCTGGCTGGTGAAGCAGAGGATGGGGGCGATGATCTTATCCAGTGCGACCAGGATCTTGTACATGGTGGTCTGTGCTGCGCGGCGGGCTGCGCCGTTGGTGCAGTAGAGACGATCCTTGGTGACATCCAGATAGAAGTTGGACATGGCCACGACGCAGAAGTTGTAGACTGCGTGGTAGACCTTGTTGAAGTCGTAGACCGCATAACCGGCGTGTGCGTTGACGATCAGGTCATCCAGCGCAGCCAGTGCCCAGCGGTCGATCTCCTGCAGCTGGTCGTCGGTGACGCAGTCGGTGTTGGGATCGAAGCCGTCCAAGTTGCCCAGGATGAAGCGGGCGGTGTTGCGGATCTTGCGGTAAGCCTCGCTCAGCTGCTTGAAGATGTTCTTACCGGCGCGTACATCGACGGTGTAGTCGGAAGAAGCGACCCACAGGCGGATGATATCGGCACCGTAGTCCTTGATGATCTCGCTGGGCTCCACGCCGTTGCCTGCGCTCTTGTGCATCTGCTTGCCCTGCTCGTCCACGACCCAGCCGTGGCACAGAACGGACTTGTAGGGGGCGCAGCCCTTGCTTGCAACGCTGGTCAGCAGGCTGGACTGGAACCAGCCGCGGAACTGGTCGCCGCCCTCCATATACATGTCAGCCGGGAAGTGCAGCTCCGGGCGCTCTTCCAGAACGGCTGCATGGGTGGAGCCGGAATCGAACCAGACGTCCATGATGTCGGTGTCCTTGGTCCACTCGGAAGCGCCGCACTTCTCGCAGACTTCGCCTGCGGGGATGATCTGCTCGGCTTCGTACTTGTACCAGGCATCGGAGCCTTCCTTGCGGAACAGCTCGCTGACGGCCTTGATGGTGGCATCGGTGATGTGGTAAGCACCGCACTTCTTGCAGTAGAAGGCCGGGATGGGCACGCCCCAGGTGCGCTGACGGCTGATGCACCAGTCGTTGCGGTCGCGGACCATGCCCTTCATGCGGTCGTGGCCCCAGTCAGGCATCCACTGCACAGTGTCGATGGCCTTGTAGACATCCTCACGGAACTTTGCGACCGAGCAGAACCACTGCTCGGTGGCGCGGAAGATGATGGGGTGATGGCAACGCCAGCAGTGCGGGTACTGATGCTTGATGTGCACCTGACCCATGACGGCACCGGACGCGGTGAGGTCGGCCAGAATGGTCTTATTGGCTGCCCAGACGCGCTGGCCTGCGTACTTGCCAGCCAGGTCGGTCAGATAGCCGCCGTCGTCCACGGGGACGGTGATGGGCACCTGCGGATACTTCTGGCAGACGTTGAAGTCATCGACGCCGTGGCCGCCTGCGGTGTGGACGCAGCCGGAGCCGCTCTCCAGCGTGACGTGGTCGCCCAGGATGACCCAGCCCTCCTTGGGCAGGTAGACGTGCTGGTAGCGCATGAGCTCGAACTCTGCGCCGCTGACCGGCTCGCCCACGACCTCATAGTCGGTGATGTGGCAGGCATCCATGACGCTCTTGACCAGCTCGGTGGCCATGATGTGGTACTCCTCGCCGATCTTGACGAAGGAATACTCGAACTGGCCGTTCAGGCAGATGGCCTCGTTGGCGGGCAGAGTCCAGGTGGTGGTGGTCCAGATCACGAAGTAGGTCTTGTCCATCGGGATGCCATGCTTTGCCAGCACACCGTTGGGGTCCTGGGTGACATGGAAGCGGACGAAGATGGAATCGCAGTCATCCTCGCCGTACTCGATCTCGGCCTCAGCCAGAGCGGTGCGGCAGTCAGGGCACCAGTAAACGGGCTTCAGGCCCTTGTAGATATAGCCCTTCTTGGCCATCTCACCGAAGATCTCGATCTGGCGGGCCTCAAACTCCGGCTTCAGGGTCAGGTAGGGGTGCTCAAAGTCGCCGATGACGCCCAGACGCTTGAACTGGTCGCTCATGATGTCGATGTGCTCGGTGGCGAACTTTTCGCAGATCTGGCGCAGCTCCAGCTTGGAGATGTCCTTCTTCTTCTCGCCGACGGAGGACAGCGCCTTCAGCTCAATGGGCAGGCCGTGGGTATCAAAGCCGGGCACATAGGGAGCCTGGAAGCCCTCCATGTTCTTGTCGCGGATGATGATATCCTTGATGATCTTGTTCAGCGCGGTGCCCATGTGGATGTTGCCGTTTGCATACGGAGGGCCGTCGTGCAGAACGAACTTGGGCTTGCCGTCGTTGTGCTTGATGAGCTGATTGTACAGGTCGTTGTCTTCCCAGTCCTTGAGCATGACAGGCTCCTTTTTGGGCAGGCCTGCGCGCATCTCGAACAGCGTCTTGGGCAGATTCAACGTACTGTCGTACTGAGACTTATTCTTAGCCAATGGTTACACACTCCTCTAATTTATTGAAACGCTCCGGTCACTCGCTGAATTTGACGCCCTTGAAAGCGGCATAATCCGGCTCTGCCGGTTCTTCCTCTTCCTCTGCGCCAACGGGTGCCTGAGACGGGTCCAGCTTGATCTTGAGCTGGCTCTCATCCTTGGACCAGAAATCCTCGCTCTTGTCGTCCTCTGCGGTTTCCTCGTCCGCAGGGGCTGCATCGGTCTCCGGCTGTGCCTGCTCGATCTCCTCGGTCAGAGCTGCAGCAGTGGTCTCCTCTGCTTTTTCCTCCACAGCGGGCTCGGCAGCCTCCGGCTCCTCCTTCTGGAACTCCGGCAGGCGGCTCAGAGACTCGACATGGCTGCGGTACAGGTTGAGCACATCGGACTTGAAACGGGTGACTTCCAGACGGACGCGGTCATACTCGCGCTCCTCTGCCAGCTTTTTATCGTTTGCTTCGTTGATGATCTCATCCGCGCGGTCACTGGCCTTCTGGAGCAGCTCATTGGCATCGCGGATAATATCATCCCCGCGCAGATTTGCACGGTGCAGGATCTCTTCCGACTTCTGGTTTGCTTCGCGGATGACGTTCTCGCCCATGCGCTGTGCATTGATGAGCGCACTCTTGAGCATGTCGCCGTCCGCCTCGTAGTTCTTCATCTCTTCGTGGAGACGCTGGTTTTCCGCTGTCAGGTCTGCGATCTGCTTGCGCAGCTCCTCGGCCAGGGCATCGTCCTGCCGGAGCTGCTCTTCGACCTTATCCAGGAAACGGTCCACCTCTTCGGTGCGATAGCCGCGGAGGTTTTTTTCAAATTGAACGCTGCGCACGTCCTGCGAGGTCAGCATAGTAGTTTCCTCCCAAATTCATTTAATATTGAAAAAACTCGATGATCGCCCGGTCTTTTCTGCTTTTTCCGGGCAGTGCCGTCAGACCAAAGCGGCCCTTGCCCCGCACGGTGAAGACATCGCCCTCATACACCGGGGCGTGGACGCTCTCCACAGGAAGGTGGTTGATCTCCACCCGGCCTGCCGTGATGAGCTCCGCTGCCATGCTGCGGCTGCAGTGGAGCATGGCTGCCAGCACCGCATCCAACCGCAGGGAAGAAACGGTCGCCGTTTGCAGCGTCCGCTCCGCCTGCGGGAACTCCGGAAGCTCCTCCAGCGGCAGAAGCCGGGTCGTGACCTCCACCCGGCCCGCCTGCAGCAGTTCCTGACAGATGAGCTGCGCCGCCGGTTCCAGCGCAAAGACATAGGCCGTGCCCGGCGCATCGGAGGGCAGGACGATGTCGCCCAGCGCCTCCCGCCGCAATTCCAGCCCCATCAGGCTGCCGAGGTAATCCTTGTGCGCCGGAAGAGCAGCCCCGGCCTGCACCCGGCAGGTGAGCCGGACACAGCACAGCGGGCTGTCCGGCCAGCTGCCCTCCGGTTCCAGGCAGAGGAGCCGACGCTCTGCACCGGGCCAGCCGCCCTCGAAGTGATACACATTTTCCGGGACGGCGGCGCGGTTGAGCGCTGCTCTGGCAAGATCCTGCTCCCGGTCACTCAGAAAGGCGGAATAGCGCGGGATGCCGCGGCTCTCCGCCGTGCGGGCCAGATCCTCGATGTGCCGCATCAGATAGCGCTCTTCATCGCTGCGGGCGGGGACGAAGCCCCGCACGGCTTTGGGGGCAGGATTAATAGAACGCGCCATTGTTCTCCAGCTCGTCCAGCAGATCACCCATGATATCCACGTTGTAGGGGGTGATGATGAAGGTGCTGTTTGCCACGCGCTTGATCTGGCCGTTGTTGGCGTAGGCGACGCCGGAGAGGAAATCGACCAGGCGGCGGGAAACTTCCTTGTTGGTAGACTCCAGGTTCAGGACCACGGTGCGCTTGTTGTTCAGGTGGTCGGCGATGGTGCTGGCATCCTCAAAGCGCTCCGGCTTGACCAGAACGACCTTGAGCTGGGTGGTCGCATGGATGTTGACCACCTTGTTCTTTCTGGGGGTGCCCTCTGCGGGCTCCTCATCCTCTTCGTCTGCCCCGACGCCCAGACCGTTGTTGTTGTTCACCATCTGGGGGCCGTCGTCGATGTACTGATCGTCGTACTCGTCCTCGCTGCCGAAAAGCCCCTTCTTCAGACTATCCACAAAAGACATAGAAACTGCTCCTTTCATTCGGGCGGCTTGCGCTGCCTGGCTGATTTTGCAAAGAGATGCAAATAGCTTCTACTATTATCGGATTTTTTGCCGCAGATGTCAATAACTACAAAAGTTTTCCGTCATACAAATTTTGTCCGGAGACGATAATCTCGTCATAAAGGCGAACCTGACTGACCGAACCGGCCGTTCCGCTGGGCAAAACGATGAGATAATCGCCATCCAGCACCTGGGGGTGCTGGTCGTCCACGGGGTCGATCTTGCAGAAACGGGCCAGGTTGCCGTACTTGACATAGACGCCGGGGATGTAGTTCTCGCCCTGACCCTCGGCCTCGGAGCCGTCCTCCTTGAGGTAATGGACCGCCGCCTGCGGCACCCGCAGACCGGTGCTCTGCCCCACGATGACCTGCGCATTGGCCCGGTTCAGCCGCAGCACGTCGCCGTTGATGACCTCGCACGAGAGGACGAAGCGGGTCATGTCGTTCTCAGTGTCGATGTTCACTTCCTGCACGGTGGCCTTGAGGGGCGTTTCCGCCTGGCCGGGGAAACGGATCTCCACCGAGGTCTTCCGCGGTTTTCCGTCCGAGCCCAGCAGCTTTTCGCCCTGTTTGGCCGAGCAGATGCCCGCGTAGTACCAGGTGAAGCCGGAGACGATCTTGCCCGCGCAGCCGTCCAGTTTGATCTCCGGGGAGGACTCGATGTAGGCTTTCAGGTCCGCAGCACCCAGCGCAAGGATGTCCTCCATGCCGGCATTGAGCCGCCCGGAACTGGCCGAACGGATGAAATAGCCCGTCTGCGGGGCGGTGATCTGGGTGGGACTGCCCAGCTGGGCCTGCACATTGGACGCCTGCTGCACCAGCGCGGCGATCTGGTCCGAGAAGGTGGAGACCTCACCGGTGATGATCCAGAGCTTGTTCTGGGCCAGCAGATAGTCCTCCGTCTGGGCGTCGGTATCCTCGTAGTCGGAGGCATCCAGCGCATCCATCAGATCATACAGCGCCGCCGAGCGGTCTTTGCGCAGGGATTCCATCTGCGCCGAGGTGGTGTTCTGTGATTTTTGCAGCAGGTCGATCTGGTCGTTGATCTGGGTCAGCTGCTGGCGCAGACCGGCCTGGGAAGCATCGCTGTAGACTTCCGCCACCGCAGTGCCCGCCGAGACGCGCTCGCCATCGGCCACAAGGTAGCCCAGCGTGCCGTCCCCGGCCACGTAGCTTTCGTTGAACAGCAGTACGCCCTCGGCATCCACCGTGTCTTCCACCGTAGCCAGAAGGGCCGTTTCGTAGGTGTTGGGCGGGAACAGCACCTGCATGGCCTGATAGAAGACATACACGGCCGCCAGCAGCAAAAAGACGATGGCAACGCCTGCCAGCGTCTTCAGTGCGCCGGGCAGCTCACGTTTTTCCTTCTCTTCCTGCATTCTGCTCATCCTTTCGTGATAAATTCCTGCGTCAGTGCGGCGGCGCGGGCCTGGAGGTCTGGTGCCGCTGCGTCCAGCCAGACCACACCGTCCATGTGGCGGAACCAGGTCAGCTGACGCTTGGCGTAGTTGCGGGAAGCCTGCTTGAGCTTCTCCACGCAGGGCGTCAGTTCCGACTCCCCCATAAAGTAGGGAAAGAATTCCTTATAGCCAATGGCCTGCGCTGCCGTTTTGAAGCGGGTCCGGTTTGCAAACACGGTTTCGGCTTCGGCCAGAAGGCCCGCGTCCATCATCCGGTCCACCCGCAGGTCGATGCGGCGGTAGAGCTGGGCGCGCTCCGGGAAGTCCAGCCCCAGCACCAGTGCGCGGTAGGGCCGCTCCGGCGGGAGCGAAGCCGCCTTCTGTTCACTGAGGCGTCGGCCGGTGGCGCGGTAGTGCTCCAGCGCCCGCAGCACCCGCACCTGATTGTTCGGGTGGATGGCGGCAGCGGCTTCGGGGTCCACCTGTTTCAGCTCTTCGTACAGGGCAGCCGGGCCTTTTTCGACCAGCTCTGCCGCCAGCTTCTCCCGCAGGCCGTCCGGGGCTTTTTCGGCCGTGAAGCGGACGCCGTAGAGGAAGCTCTGAACGTACAGCCCAGTGCCGCCCACCAGGATGGGCAGCTTTCCGCAGGCGGAGAGGTCGGCTTCCAGTGTTCCGGCCAGCGTAGTGAAATCCGCCACGCTGAAGGTCTGGTCCGGCTCCAGAAGATCGACAGCATGGTGTGGGATGCCGTGGGTCTCTTCCGGCGTCACCTTGGCGGTGCCGATATCGAGGCCTTTATAGATCTGCATCGAATCCGCACTGATGATCTCGCCGCCGAACTGCTCGGCCAGCGCAACGCCCAGCGCGGTCTTGCCGGTCGCGGTCGGGCCGACCACAGCGAGGACCGGGTGTTTTTTCTCAAACGATTCGGCCAAACTGCTTTTCCAGCTCCTTTCGGGTCAATTTGAGGACGCAGGGGCGGCCATGCGGGCAGAAGGGCGGCACTTCGCCGGACAGGATCTTCTCGGCCAGCGCCATAAGCTCCTGCGGGGAGGTGTGGTCCCCTGCCTTGATGGCTGCACGGCAGGAGATGGAGTGGAGCACCCACTCGGTCTTTTCGCTCAAGGCGTCGCGGCTGCCGTGGGCCAGCTTCGCCGCCAGCTCCACGAGAAGGTCTTCGGCGCTGCTCTGCTCCACATCGGCAGGGACCGCGCGCAGAAAGACCGAATTGCCGCCAAAGTCGTCGATCTCCAGCCCGGCACGTTCCAGCAGGTCGATGTTGGCCAGCAGTGCCGTCTTCTCCTCGGCCGAAAGCTCCACCACCACCGGTTCCAGCAGCAGCTGGCTGGGCACATCGCCGTAGGACGCGGCCAGCTTTTCAAAGAGCTGGCGCTCGTGGGCCGCGTGTTTATCAATGATGCACACCTCGTCCCCCCGCTCCGCGAGGATGTAGGTGCGGAAAAGTTCGCCCACATAGCGGAGCGGCTCCGGCCCCTCCTGAAGATCAAAGCCCATCTGTTCGGGCGTCCCGGCGGGGGCCGACGCTCCTTCCGTTTCGGCGGGTCCGGCCGCAGCGGGTTCCGGTCCTGTCGTTTTGGGCTGCGGGGCCGGGTCCCATGCCGCCATGCGGTCCTGTGCTCCGGGCAGGTCGTCTGCATCTGGCTCGATGTCGAGCTGGGCCTCGCTGGACGCTGCACGGAAACGCGGCGCAACCGGTTCGGCAAGGTCTGCCTCCTCTTCCGGCCGCTTCGGGCTGTGCAGGCTGACATCCGGATTCAGGGGAGCCGAAGGTGCAACCGTTGTCCAGCTGTGCTCATTGGGGGATGCCGTAGACGGCCCCGGCAGGATGTCCGCTTCCGCCGCTGCCGGGCGGACTGGCCGGGTGGGCATAGCCGGAGCCAGGACCGCCGGTGCAGCGGGTGCCACGGAAGGGGCAGTTGTGGGGTGCTGTTCCAACGTGCCCGGCTCTGCCTGCCCCGGAATAACGGCAGAAAGTGCTGTAAAGTTATTTTTCTTTACAGTATTTTGACTCGGAATTTCGTCTTTTTCTGAACTGTTGGATTTTTCGTTATTCTTCTCGTTTTTGGGTTCCTCGAAAGCGAACAGCCGCTCGCCGGTGCCCGGTTGAGCCAGCGCCAGCTTGGTGGCGTGGTACACGAGGTCGAAAATATCATTCTCGCGGGCGAAGCGGACTTCCGTTTTGGCCGGGTGCACGTTGACGTCCACCAGGTCTGACGGCATTTCCAGAAGCAAGATTCCTCCAGGGAACTTGCCCTGCATCGTGGTGCCCTTGAACGCCATTTCCATGCCCGCCATCATGGTGCGGTTGCGGACATAGCGCCCATTGATATAGAAATACTGCATACTCCGGCTGGCACGGCAGCTTCTGGGCTGGGTGATGAGGCCCCACACCCGGTAGACACCCTCGCGGTTGTCCAGCTCGATGAGGTCCCGGCTGAACTCCCGGCCCAGCACGGCATATGCTGCACTGCGCAGCTGACCGTCGCCGGGGGTGACGTACTGCAATTTTCCCTCACGGATGAACTTGAAGCTGACCTCCGGGTGGCTCAGGGCCACATGGGCGACGGTGTCCGCCACAAAGGTGCCCTCGCTGGAATCCTTTTTCAGGAACTTCATTCGGGCGGGCGTGTTGTAGAACAGGTCCTTCACCCGGATGGTGGTTCCCACGCTGCGGGCACCGGGTTCGATGGGATAGGCTTCCCCGCCCTCGATGCGGTAGACCGAGGCGCATTCGTCCGCTTCGGTCCGGGTCAGCACCTCCACCCGCGCCACACTGGCAATGGAGGCCAGTGCTTCGCCCCGGAAGCCGAGGGTGTGGATATGGTTCAGGTCCTCCTCGGTCTGGATCTTGCTGGTGGCATGGCGGATGAACGCCGTGGGGATGTAGGCGGCTTCGATGCCGGTGCCGTTGTCGCTGATCTCGATCAACTTGACGCCGCCGGACTCGATGCTCACCGTGATCTGGGCGGCACCGGCGTCGATGGCGTTTTCGAGCAGTTCTTTGACCACCGAAGCCGGCCGCTCGACGACCTCACCGGCGGCGATCAGCTCTGCGGTGTGTTTGTCCAAAACATGGATGACTGCCATAAGTTCCCTCCCCTTTTCGTTGGCATTGCGTCAGTTTCAGCCGTTCAGGCTGCCCTTCAGGGTCTTTTTGAGCTCGTACAGGAAGTTCAGCGCTTCAATGGGGGTCAGCGTCTCCACATCGAGGGCTTCCAGCTTTTCCAGCACTTCGCTGGGCACGGCCGGAGAATTGTACTCCTGCAGGGCATCGAAATCCATCTGTTCGACGTTGTTCTTGGGGGCGCTGGCTTCCAGTGCCCGCAGCACCTCGTGGGCACGGCGGGTCACGGTGCCGGGCAGACCGGCCAGCTTTGCCACCTCGATGCCGTAGCTGTCATCGGCCGGGCCGCGGACGATCCGGCGAAGGAACGTGATATCTTCGCCGCGCTTTTTGACCGCGATGTTGTAGTTCTTCACGCCCTCCAGAATGCCTTCGAGGTCGGTCAGCTCGTGGTAGTGGGTGGCGAACAGCGTCTTGCAGCCAAGCCCTTTGGCCGGGTCGGAGATGTGCTCGACCACAGCGCGGGCAATGCTCATGCCGTCAAATGTGGACGTGCCGCGGCCGATCTCATCCAGAATGACCAGACTCTTTGTGGTGGCGTTCTTCAGGATCTCGGCCACCTCGGTCATTTCCACCATGAAGGTGGACTGCCCGGCCGACAGATCGTCCGATGCACCGATGCGGGTGAAGATGGCGTCCACAACGCCCACATGGCATTCTTTGGCCGGGACGAAGGAGCCGATCTGCGCCATCAGCGCGATGAGGGCATTTTGACGCATGTAGGTCGATTTACCGGCCATGTTGGGGCCGGTGATGATGAGGCAGCGGTCGGTGGAGCAGTTGAGGGTGGTATCATTGGGCACGAACAGGCTGCCCTTGAGCATCTGCTCGACCACCGGATGACGGCCCTCCACAATGGTCAGCTCGTCGCCGTCGTCCACAACGGGGCGGCAGTAGTTGTTCTCGGCCGCCACCTGAGCCAGCGCCGCCAGCACATCCAGCTCGGCGACGGCATTGGCCGTCCGCTGGATGCGGTCCAGCTGGGCGCTGATGGTCTCCAGCAGCTCCGCAAAAAGGCGGTGTTCCAGCGCGATGAGGCGCTCGTGGGCACCGAGGATCTTGCTCTCCAGCTCTTTGAGTTCCTGGGTGATGTAGCGCTCGCCGCTGGTGAGCGTCTGCTTGCGGATGTAGGTCTCCGGCACCAGATTTTTGTAGCTGTTGCTGACCTCGATAAAGTAGCCAAAGACGTGGTTGTAGCCGATCTTCAGCTTGGGGATGCCGGTCTCCTGCCGCAGGCGGGTCTCCAGCTGGGCCAGGATGCCCTTGGTGTTATCGCGGATGGAACGCAGCTCGTCCACCTCGGTGTGGTAGCCCTTGGCGATGACACCGCCGTCCTTTAAGGTGGACGGTGCGTCCGGGCTGACCGCCGCGTAGATCTTTTCCTTGATGTCGGTCAGCGGGTCGATCTGCGCCGCCAGTTCGGCCAGCTCCGGGCAATTGCAGCTTTCGGCCTGCCGACGCAGCCCCGGCAGGCGGTCGCAGGTCTGGGCCATAGCGTAGATCTCCTTCGGCGTGGCCGAGCCGTAGACGGTGCGGGTCATCATCCGCTCCAGATCGGAGATGTAGTGCAGCTCTTCCATGAGGTCGCCGCGCTGGACGGTCTGATTGACCAGACTTTCCACCTCGTTCAGGCGGCGGTTGATGATGCCGCTGGAAACGAGCGGCTGTTCGATCCAGCTGCGGAGCATCCGCTTGCCCATGGCGGTGCTGGTCTTGTCCAGCACCCAGAGCAGGGTGCCCCGCTTCTCGCGGCCGCGCAGCGTCTCGGTCAGTTCCAGATTGGCCCGCGTGACCGGCGACAGCCGCATGAACTGCGCCTTGTTGTAGCTGACGACGGTCTTCAGGCGTTCGACGCCCTTGATCTGGGTATCGTGCAGATATTCCAGCAACGCCGCCATGGCAAAGCGGACGTTGCCCTTTTCGTCGATGCCGGTCTTCGCGGGCCAGTCGCGGCCGAACTGATTTTCCAGCGCGATGGCCACAAGGCCCGGCGCATAGCGCTCCTCTTCGACAAGTTCAACGGAGCACTGCATATTTTTCTTCAGGTAGGTGGTCAGCTCCCGGCAGTCGAGGGTGTTGGGGTTCATCAGCACCTCACTGGGGTGGTAGCGGCACAGCTCGGTGATGACAGCCGGGACGACCTTTTCCTGCCGGAGTTCCGTGATGTGGGCCGTGCCGGTGGAAACGTCGGCAAAGCAGAGGCCCGCCGTGTTCCCCTTGATGAAAATGCTCGCGATGTAGTTGTTTTTATCATCTTGGAGCATACTGCTCTCGATGATGGTGCCGGGCGTGACCACACGGATGATATCCCGCTTGACGAGGCCTTTGGCCTTGGCGGGGTCTTCCACCTGCTCACAGATGGCGACCTTGTAGCCTTTGGCGATGAGCCGGGCCACATAGCCTTCGTAGCTGTGGAAGGGCACTCCGCACATGGGGGCGCGCTCCTCCTGACCGCACTGCTTTCCGGTCAGCGTCAGGTCCAGCTCCCGCGAGGCCGTCCGGGCATCGTCGAAGAACATCTCGTAAAAGTCGCCGATGCGGTAGAACAGAATCTCGTCCTTGTGTTTTTTTTTGATCTCCAGATATTGCTGCATCATGGGCGACAGTTCCGCCATGGTAGTCCACCTTTCTTGCATTGAATCCCTGTTTGAGCGCAGTTTTGAAACATCATGCCGGGCAGACCGGCCTGTGTGCGAGAGGCCTTCTGCTCTGGTTTGCAGGGAGTAACCGCTTTTGCAAGGAAAACGCGGCCTGCAAAGCGCAGCCGCGTTTTCCGTTTCACATGTGCTCAGTGGCAGCCGCCGCAGGTGGAGCAGCTGCCGGTGCAGGACGCGCTGGGTTCCTGCACGGTCATGGGGTCGCCGCCGTTCATCGCGGTGTTGATGATGGCGTCGATGTAGTTAACGAGGTTCTCGCAGTCCTTCTTGGCCTCGTTGTAGGCCACCATGCCCTCATCGGCCATGATCTTGCCGTACAGGTCGTTGACCTTCTCGTTCAGCTCGGAGATGCGCGCATCGCTGCGCTCGCTCTTGCCGATCTCGTTGTTCAGGTCCATGCGGGCAAGGTTGAACTCGCCGATCATGTTCTGCAGCTCCTCATCGTTGTCGTTGAGCTTGCGGGCCTGGTCGAGGGCCAGATAGCGGGGGTCGGTCTGCAGTGCCATGGCGGCACGCTTAAAGAGGTCGATGCAATCCATAAGAATAGTCTCCTTTAATGTTCTTTTCATTTGATGGAGCCGTTCCGCTCCGGGAAATCCTGGTCAATCTGCCAGCTCGCCCAACAGGACGGTGGCGCGGGCACCGGTGAGGTGCACATTGGCATACCGGCCCATCCAGCCGGGGTCGGCGGCGAACTCGACGGTCAGGTTGTTGTCCAACCGGCCGGAGAGGGTACCCTCGCTGCGGCCAAAGCTCTCCACGAGGACGCGGACGGTCTGGCCCACCTGTGCTTTGACGAGGCCCATGGCGATCTCGTCCTGGATCTTCAGCAGGCGGCTCATCCGGTCGGTCTTTTCCTTGCGGGGGGTGGGGTCAGGCATTTCTGCCGCCTTGGTCCCGGTGCGCTTGGAGTAGATGAAGGTGAACAGCTGCATGTAACCGACCTTCCGGATCAGGTCGAGGGTGCCCTGGAAATCCTCCTCCGTCTCACCGGGGAAGCCGATGATGATGTCGCTGGAGAAGGTGATGCCGGGCACAGTCCTGCGGGCGTACTCGATGAGTTCGAGGTACTGCGCAACGGTGTAATGGCGGTTCATCTGGGCCAGCATTCGGTCCGAGCCGCACTGCACCGGCAGATGCAGGTGCTTGCACAGGTGCGGCTGCGCGGCAATGGTGTCAATGAGCTTATGGCTGGCGTCCTTCGGGTGGCTGGTCATGAAGCGGATCTGATAATCGCCGGGCACCGAGCAGAGCAGGTTGAGCAGGTCGGAAAAATCCACCTTCTCTTCCAGGCCCTTGCCGTAGCTGTTGACATTTTGGCCCAGCAGGGTGATTTCCTTGTAGCCCGCTTCCACAAGGCCCCGGAATTCGGCCAGGATATCGCCGGGCTTGCGGCTCTTTTCGCGGCCGCGGACATAGGGCACGATGCAGTAGGTGCAGAAGTTGTCGCAGCCGTACATGATGGGCAGCCAGGCGCGGAACTCGCTCTCGCGCCGGATGGGGATGTTCTCCACAATGACGGGGCGCTGGGCAGGCTCCAGAAGGACCCGCTTGTGCTTTTGCAGCTTCTGCGCAATGAGCTGCGGCAGGGTGTCGATGCCGTCCACGCCGAAGACGAGGTCCACATACGGATAGCTCTGGCGCAGCTTTTCCACCACATGCTTCTGGTTGGCCATGCAGCCGCACAGGCCGATCATCAGGCCGGGCTTTTTCTCCTTCAGGCCCTTGAGCGCGCCCACATTGCCGAAAACGCGCTGCTCGGCGTGCTCGCGGACGGCGCAGGTGTTAAAGAGGATGAGGTCGGCGTCTTCGGGCTTGTCGCACAGGCCGTAGCCGATATCCACCAGCACACCCTTGATGCGCTCGCCGTCGTTGACGTTCTGCTGGCAGCCGTAGCTGTGGACGAAGGCCAGCGGCGGGGTGTCGTATGTCTTGCGCACCAGCTCGGCGGCGGTGGCGTTGTGTTCAAATGCAATGTACTCCAATGATGAAACCATCCTTCGGTTCGATATTTTCAGAAAGCTCTTTTTAGTATACCCTGTTTTGCGCCGCAGGGCAAGTAGGAAGTGCGAATTTTTCGGTTCAGACGGAGGCTTCGGCCTGCTTTTGGGCGCAGGCCTCGCACAGGCCGAACAGGACCACCGCGCAGTCCTGCACGACGCCCTTCTGGCTGCGGACCAGCTTCATCACCTGCTTTTCGTCCACATCGGCGTCCACGACGCGGCCGCAGGCGTTGCAGTAGAGATGGCTGTGCCAGCACAGGGTGTGGTCGAATCGGTCGGCCTTGCCGGGGATGGAGACGCGGCGCACCCGGCCCGCCTCCACCAGACTGTTCAGGTTGCGGTAGACCGTGCCGAGGCTCAGGCCGGGGCACTCCGGTGCAGCTTTGTCAAAAATCTCTTCCGCGGTGGGGTGGTCGCAGAGTTCTTCCACCTTCCGCAAAACCAGCTCACGCTGCTTGGAATAACGCATAAGTTCCTCCTGTTGTGGTTTTTATACTTTGTCTTCGCCCTTGATGCGGACCCAGTAGGCGCGGGTCGCCTGTTCGTTTTTGTTTTCTCCAAAGGTGTAGTACCGGACATCCCTGAGCACATCGGGCAGGTATTGCTGCTCGACCCAGTGGTTCGGGTAGTCGTGGGCGTATTTGTAGTTCTGCCCCTTGACGAGGGCATCCTCGCCGTCAAAGTGCTTGTTCTGCAGCTGGCGCGGGATCGGCCCGGTGCGCCCGGCCTGCACATCCGCGATGGCGGCATTGATCGCATCGTGGGCGCTGTTGGATTTGGGGCTGGTGGCCACCAGAATGACCGCATCCGCCAGTGGGAGCCGGGCTTCCGGCAGGCCCACCATGTTGGCCGCGTCGATGGCCGCCTTGACGATGGGGATGATCTGCGGGTAGGCAAGGCCCACATCCTCGCAGGCACAGACCATCAGGCGGCGGCAGGCCGAGGGCAGGTCCCCTGCTTCCAGCAGGCGGGCCAGATAGTGGAGCGCTGCGTCCGGGTCGGAGCCGCGCATGGATTTCTGGTAGGCAGAGACGATGTCGTAATGGTCATCGCCGTCCCGGTCGTACCGCATGGCGGTGCGGCGGGTGACCTGCCGGATCATTTCCAGGGAAATATGCTTGCCTTGCTCGTCCTGCGGTGCGGCGGTAACGGCAAAATCGAGGCAGCCCAGCGCCTTGCGCAGGTCGCCGCCGGCACTCTCGGCAAGGTACGTGCAGGCGTCCGGGTCCATTGTAACCGGGACGCCCTCCGATTCCGAGAGCTTTTCCAGCGCGTTGTGCAGGCCCTGCTCCACATCCGCCGCCGCCAGTGACCGGAACTCGAACACCGTGCAGCGGGACAGCAGCGCATTATAGATGTAGAAGTAGGGGTTTTCGGTGGTGGAGGCGATGAGGGTGACGCTGCCGTCCTCAATGCACTCCAACAGGCTCTGCTGCTGCTTTTTGTTCAGGTACTGGATCTCGTCGAGGTAGAGCAGGATGCCCCCTGCCCCGGCCAGTGTGCCGATGTCCTTGAGGACCGCCTTGATGTCGCCGGTGCCGCAGGAGGTGCCGTTGAGCTTGTGGAGGGTCATCCCGCTGTTTTCGGCAATGATGCGGGCCACGGTGGTCTTGCCGGTGCCGGAGGGGCCGTAGAAGATCATGTTGGGGATCTTTCCGCTCTCGATGGTGCGGCGGAACACCCGCCCCGGTGCCAGCAGATGCTGCTGCCCACAGACCTCGGCCAGTGTTTTGGGGCGCAGACGCTGCGCCAGCGGTTCGTTCATCGGTCGTTCCTCCTCTTTGCTCATCTGAGACAATTTCCTGTTTATCTTAGTATACCGCATTTCCCCGCTGAGGACAAGCGCTTCTTTGGCAGGGGCCTGCCCCGATATCGCAAAATTCATTTACAAACTCGTCGAAACATGGTATCATCAGGCTATCCTTATGTGAAACGAGGCGATCTCATGCGCAAAGCTTCCCCGGCGGAAGACCTTTCCGCCAAAAAGGCGCTGGCGTGCACGGTCATTGACCGGTTGAAACAGGAATACCCGGATGCAGGCTGCACACTGGACTACGACCACGCCTGGCAGCTGCTGGTCAGTGTGCGGCTGGCCGCACAGTGCACCGATGCACGGGTGAACATCGTCGTGCAGGACCTGTTTGCAAAGTACCCCGATGTGGCGTCGCTGGCCGCTGCCGAACCGGAGGACATCGAAGCCATCGTCAAGCCGTGCGGGCTGGGCCGCAGCAAGGCGCGGGATATCTCGGCCTGTATGCGGATGCTGCGTGACCGGTACGACTGCAAGGTGCCCACCACCTTTGAAGAGCTGCTGGCGCTGCCCGGCGTGGGCCGGAAGAGCGCGAATCTTATCATGGGCGATGTGTTCGGCAAGCCTGCCATCGTGACGGACACCCACTGCATCCGGCTGTGCAATAAGATCGGTCTGGTGGACGGCATCAAAGAACCGCAGAAGGTGGAAATGGCGCTGTGGAAGATCATCCCGCCCGAAGAGGGCAGCGACCTGTGCCATCGGTTCGTCATGCACGGCCGGGCCGTCTGCAATGCCCGCAAACCCGAATGTGAACGGTGCTGCCTGAAGGATGTCTGCCGGTATGCAGCAGAGCAGGCAGCTGCACAAACCAAATAGGAGGTCTCATTATGATCACACTCTCGATTCTGATCGTCATCGCGCTCATCTGCGCTTTGGTCGGCTGCCTGATGGGCCTGTTCTCCCTTGTGGGGCTGCTGGCCTCGCTGGTCATCGGCGTACTGGTGGGTGCCCTGGCCGGGTACATCGCAGGCCGCTTTATGGGCACCGAGACATCGTTCGCCCGCAATGCCGTTCTGGGTGTACTGGGCAGCTTTGTCGGCGAGTTTCTGTTCGGCCTGGTCGGCATCCACGCGACCGGGAGCTTCAGTTCCTTTGTCATCTCCATCCTCGGTGCCTGCGTCTGCATCTGGGTGGACAATAAGTTTTTGAGAAAGTAAGATACCCTCTCAGGCGCGCAAAGCGTGACTGAGAGGGTTTCCTGCCAAAAAGCTCTTGACAGATGTATCGCCGCGCGATATAATGCAATTACGATATATCGTGTGTCGATACAAAGTGAGGCGATACAATGGAAAATCTGGCGTTAACGGAATCCACTTACTACATCCTGCTTTCTCTCTACCACCCACAACACGGTTACGGCATCATGCAGCAGACCGAACAGCTTTCCGGAGGACGAGTGCGGCTGGCCGCCGGGACCTTGTACGGTGCTTTGAACGCACTGTGCGAAAAAGGGTGGATCGCTCCCCTGCCCATGGAAAGCGGGAGCCGGAAAAAAGAATATCAATTGACCCCTTCCGGGTTTGAGGTACTCAAGCGAGAGCTGGCCCGGCTGGAAGAACTGCTGACCAATGGCCGCAATATTTTACAGGAGAAATGAGCATGAGCGAGACAAAGAAACTCCACAAGGTATTCTGGGTCTGGGAATACGAAAAAGAAGAACGATGGCTCAACGAGATGGCGCAGGAAGGCTGGGCTTTGAAGAAAGCCAGCTTCTGCACCTTTGTTTTCGAAAAGACCGAACCGGGCGAATACATCATCCGGGTAGAAACACTGGACAACTCTTCTGATTTTGAAAATTTCATGGGGGAGCTTGGGGCCGAGTCCGTTGGCCGCTGCTTCTGCTGGGGGTACTACCGCCGCTCCGCTGAACAGGGCCCGTTCGATATGTTTTCGGATATGGATTCCCGCATCGCTCATTTGAATAAAATCGGGAACGACGTGAAACTTCTCTGCCTTGCAAACCTTGTCATCGGCATCTGCAACACCTTCAATGGGGCTTCCTTTTCGTGGATGAACCTTCTCTGCGCCACACTCCTTGCCTACGGGCTGGGGCGCATCCGTGGCAAGCAGGACACCTTGGAAGAAGAGCGCGCGCTCCACGAGTGACCATTTTCCCTTTGGAACATCATTTTTTCAGAGTTTTCAAAAAGTTCATCTTTACCCGCTTGCATTCCAGTGCAGGCGGGTATATTATTTCAATCGTGAATAGTTATCAAGTGTTAATTATTTGCATTCATCAACAAACGAGGAGGAAGCTATGCAGCCTGTGATCACAGACCTTGCGGGATTGTTCCACTACATTTTCCGGCTTCATGACGAGACCAAGCGGGGCATGAGCGCGGCGTTGTCCAGCTGCCCCAAGTGCCATTTTGCCATGTTGGAGACCCTGTCCACCCTCATTGCCAAGCACGGCCACGAGGGCACCATCTATGTTTCCCAGCTGGCCGAAGCTTCCCGGCAGGCCATGCCGGTCATTTCGCGGGGGCTGCGGACATTGGAGCAGGAGGGCCTCATTGAGCGCATCACCGACCCCAACGACCGTCGGAAAACGCTGGTGCGCATCACCCCGCAGGGCCGCGCCGCCAGCGCCGCCGGGGAAGAAGCGCTGGTGCGGTATTTTTCCGGCATTGCCCACCGCCTGACCCCGGAACAGCGGCAGCAGTTTTTTGAGTTGAAGGACATTCTGCTGGCGGCCATTGAAGCAGAAAATGCGGAACAGAACCAAAAATTGAAGGGAGACAATCAAAATGGGTAAGATCTTCAAGCAGCTGGCCCGCCACTGGGCCGCCTGCCTGGTCGTGATCGGCCTGCTGTTCGTGCAGGCGTACTGCGACCTTTCCCTGCCGGACTACACGAGCAAGATCGTGGATACCGGCATCCAGCAGGGCGGCATCGAAAGCCCCCTGCCCCAGACCCTGCGCTCCTCCACGCGGGATGCGCTGTCGCTTTTGATGAGCGAAGAGGACGCAGAGACCTTCCGGAACGCCTACGGATATTACATTCAGGACGACGGCGTTCTGAAGCTCCGCGCTGACCTGACCGCCGAGGAGCGTGCTTCTCTGGAAGAGATCGTCACCATGCCGGACATCGTGCTGTATATGGCTGCTTCGCAGGCTGCCAATGGCACCGGGATGCCCGCGCAGGGCATGGCTCCCCTTTCGGAATATCCGGCTGCTTCCAGCGGGGCCGCTGAGAGCACAGCCCCCTCGGAAAGTGCCGAGGATACCGCAGCGGAGACCATCGCCCCCACTGCTGCCGATCTGGACGCCGTGTGCGCCCAGTTTGCGGCCATGGCGCAGATGCCGGGCTTCTCCCGCGAGATGATCCAGCAGCAGCTTGCCAGCGCAATGGCACAGATCGACGAAACGACCCTTTCCAGCATGGCCAGCCAGGCCACCCTGCTGGTCAGCCTGGAATACGAGGCGCAGGGCGTCGCGCACGACGTCCAGATGCAGTATCTCTTCCGAGTGGGCGGGCAGATGCTGGGCCTGACGCTGCTGATGGTGGCGGTCGCCATTCTGGTGGGCCTCATCGCTTCCCGCGTGTCGGCTGCCATCGGCCGTGACCTGCGTCGGCAGACCTTCTCCTCTGTCATCCATTTCTCCAATGCAGAGATCGAGAATTTCTCCACTGCTTCCCTCATCACCCGCACCACCAACGACATCCAGCAGGTGCAGTTCGTCTGCGTCATCCTGCTGCGCATGGTGGCCTATGCGCCCATCCTGGGCATCGGCGGTGTGCTCCATGTCGTGCAGGGCAACACCGGCCTTGCCTGGATCATCGTGCTGGACGTGGTCCTGCTGCTCTGCCTCATCGTGTTCCTGATGAACATCGCGATGCCGAAATTCAAGATCATGCAGACCCTTGTGGACAAGCTGAACCTCGTCAGCCGCGAAATTTTGACCGGCGTGATGCCGGTGCGCGCGTTCAGCCGTGAGACCTTCGAGGAAGAGCGCTTTGACAAGGCCAGCAAGGAGTTGATGGGCACCCAGCTGTTCACCAACCGCGCCATGGTCGCCATGATGCCCTTTATGACCCTTATCATGAACGGCACCAGCCTGCTCATCGTCTGGTTCGGCGGCAAGGCCATGGATGCCGGCAACATGCAGGTGGGCGAGATGATCGCCTTCATCACCTACACGATGCAGATCGTCATGTCCTTCCTGATGCTGGCGATGGTGGCCGTGATGCTGCCCCGCGCCGGTGTGGCCGCAGACCGCATCGACGAAGTGTGCCGCACCACCGCTTCCATCCACGACCCCGACGAAGCCGCCGCCCAGCCTGCGCGGGAGCGCAGCCACTGGAACGGTGTGGTGCGGTTCGAGGATGTGAGCTTCCGCTTCCCCGGTGCCGACAGCGACGCGCTGGAGCACATCAGCTTTACCGCTGAGCCGGGCCAGACGACCGCCATCATCGGTTCCACCGGCTGCGGCAAATCCACCCTGCTGAACCTCATCCCCCGCTTTTACGATGTGACCAGCGGCAAAGTGACCGTGGACGGGATCGACGTCCGCGACATGCCGCAGGAGACGCTGCACAGCCTGCTGGGCTATGTGCCCCAGAAGGGTATCCTGTTCAGCGGCAGCATTGCGAGCAACCTGAAGTTCGGCGGCGAACAGATCACCGACGCCGACATGAAGAAAGCAGCTGCCATCGCACAGGCCACAGAGTTCATCGACGCCAAGCCCGAAGGCTACGACAGCCCCATCGCGCAGGGCGGCTCCAATGTCTCCGGCGGGCAGAAGCAGCGCCTTTCCATTGCGCGCGCCATTGCAAAAGCGCCGCGCATCTATCTGTTTGACGACAGCTTCTCCGCCCTGGACTACAAGACCGACGTGACCCTGCGCCGTGCCCTGAAGGCGGAGACCGGCGACGCCACCGTCATCATCGTGGCACAGCGCATCTCCACGGTGCTCCACGCCAACCAGATCCTGGTCCTTGATGAGGGCCGTCTGGTGGGCCGGGGCACCCACGCCCAGCTGATGGCCTCCTGCCCCGAATATCAGGAGATCGCGCGGAGCCAGCTGAGCCAGAAAGAGCTGGACCTGAAAGACCTGAACACCGGAAAGGAGGAGAAGTAACATGCCGAGACCCGGACGCCAGACGACGGAACGCGCCAAGGATTTCAAGGGCACGCTGCTGCAGCTGCTCAAGACCATGGGCGCATATAAGATCTCCCTCATCGTCGTCATCGTTTTCGCCATCCTCTCCACCATCTTCAACATCGCAGGCCCGAAGATCCTGGCCAAGGCCACCACGGCCCTTGCCACCGGCTGGATCGCCAGACTGCGCGGCGTTGGCAGCATCGACTTTGGCTACATCGGCAAAATTCTGCTCATCCTGCTGGCCATGTACCTCTGCTCGGCTGCATTCAGCTTCGTTCAGGGCTGGCTGATGACCGGCCTTTCGCAGAAGGTGTGCTACGACTTCCGCCGCCAGATCAGCGAGAAGATCGACCGCCTGCCCCTCGCCTACTTTGAGAAGCGCACCGTCGGTGAGGTGCTCTCCCGCATCACCAACGACGTCGATACTCTGGGCCAGAGCCTGAACCAGAGCGTCACCCAGCTCATCACCAGTGTGACCACCATGATCGGTGTGCTCCTCATGATGCTCTCCATCAGCCCCAGAATGACCCTCATCGCCCTGCTCATCCTGCCCGTTTCGCTGGCGCTTGTGCTGCTGGTGGTCAAATTCAGCCAGAAATACTTCAAGGCCCAGCAGGCCACTCTGGGCGTCGTGAACGGCCAGGTGGAGGAAGTCTACTCCGGCCACAGCGTCATCAAGGCATTCAACCGCGAAGCCGCTGTGCTGGCCGACTTCAACACCGCAAACGACAAGCTGTTCGAATCCGCCTGGAAGAGTCAGTTTCTCTCCGGCCTGATGCAGCCCATCATGAACTTTGTGGGCAATCTGGGCTATGTGGCCGTGGCCATCGTCGGCAGCGTGTTTGCCGCCAACGGCGTCATCACCATCGGCGACATTCAGGCCTTCATCCAGTATGTCAAGAACTTCACCCAGCCCATCCAGCAGCTCGCGCAGGTGTCGAACATGCTGCAGAGCATGGCCGCTGCGGCGGAGCGCGTCTTCGAGTTCCTGAACGAGCCGGAAGAAGCGCAGCTCGCCGACCCGGCCCGCCGGGCAGACCCCGCCTGCATCGACGGTCAGGTCACCTTTGACCACGTCCGGTTCGGCTATGTGCCCGAAAAGACCATCATCCACGATTTCAGCTGCACCGTGAACCCCGGCGAGAAGGTCGCCATCGTAGGCCCCACCGGCGCGGGCAAGACCACCATGGTCAAGCTGCTGATGCGGTTCTACGATGTGGATTCCGGTTCCATCACCCTGAACGGCCACGATGTGCGCGACTTTGACCGCAGCGCTCTGCGCGAGGGCTTCGGCATGGTGCTGCAGGACACCTGGCTGTTCAAGGGCACCATCATGGAGAACATCCGGTACGGCCGCCTCGACGCCACCGACGAAGAAGTCATCGCCGCAGCCAAGGCTGCCAACGCAGACCACTTCATCCGCACCCTGCCCGGCGGCTACCAGATGGAGCTGAACGAGGACGCCTCCAACGTCAGCCAGGGCCAGAAGCAGCTGCTGACCATTGCCCGCGCCATCCTGGCCGACAACCGCATCCTGATCCTGGATGAGGCCACCAGCAGCGTGGATACCCGCACCGAACAGCGCATCCAGACCGCAATGGACAACCTGATGCGCGGCCGCACCAGCTTCGTCATCGCCCACCGCCTGTCCACCATCCGGGACGCAGACCTCATCCTTGTGATGCGGGACGGCGACATCGTCGAGCAGGGCACCCATGACCAGCTCATCGAAAAGGGCGGCTTCTACGCAGACCTGTACAACAGCCAGTTCGAAGACGTTGTGGAATAAGCCACAGCTCCCTTCTCTGTGAAAATGCCTCAGCTTTCCTTCCAAAAGCTGAGGCATTTTCTTTTGTCTTTGCCGGGCGGATGTGCTATAATTATTTTCGTGTCTTGAAGTAGGAAAGGAGTCTGGAACTCAATGGAAACTGCAGTCAAGCCCTACGCATTCAGCCGGAAGGTGTTCTGCGAAGGGATGCGGGACGGTGTGCCCATCGCACTGGGGTATTTTGCCGTCTCTTTTTCGCTGGGCATTGCGGCCCGAAACGCGGGCCTGACCCCCATCCAGGGGTTTGTTGCCAGCCTGTTCAACAATGCTTCCGCCGGAGAATATGCGGCGTTCTCGCTCATTGCCGCCGGGGCTACCTATGTGGAAGTGGCCATCATCACCCTCATTGCCAACGCGCGGTATCTGCTGATGAGCTGCGCGCTGGCCCAGCGGTTTGCCCCCGGCACACCCTTCTTCCACCGGCTCATCATCGGCTACGATGTCACCGATGAGTTGTTCGGCATCACCATCGCACGGCCCGGCTACCTGAACCCGTTTTACACCTACGGTGCCATCGCACTGGCGGCACCGGCCTGGGCCATGGGCACCGCGCTGGGCATCGTGGCGGGCAACCTGCTGCCCCTGCGGGCCGTCAGCGCTCTGAGCGTCGCGCTCTACGGCATGTTCCTTGCCATCATCATCCCCCCGGCCCGCAAGAACAAGGTCGTGGCGGTTCTGGTGGCGCTGAGCTTCGCCCTCAGCTTTGTCTGCAATTACCTGCCGGGCATCGCATCGCTCTCCGACGGCACCCGCACCATCCTGCTCACGGTGCTCATCTCCTGCGGGGCGGCGGTGCTGTTCCCGGTTCCAACGCAAGCTGAGGAGGCCGAACAATGACATACAACAATTGGGTCTACATCGCCGTGATGGCGGCGGTCTCCTACGCCATCCGCGTTCTGCCGCTGACACTCATCCGCAAGCCCATCCAGAACCGGTTCATCCAGTCGTTCCTGTTCTATGTGCCCTATGTGACGCTGGCTGTGATGACCTTTCCGGCCATCGTCAACGCCACCCAGAGCCCTCTGGCCGGTGCGGCGGCGCTGGTGGTGGGCATCGCCGCTGCCTGGTTCGGGGCCAGCCTGTTCCAGGTGTCGGTCGCCTGCTGCGCCGTGGTGTTTGTTCTGGAATTGTTTTTGGTACGGTGATGAAGATGCAGAAGATCCTTGTTTCCGGTGCGGGCGGCTTTGTCGGGGCCCGTGTGATGCAGCAATGGCGTGAAAAAGCAGAGCTTCTTGCGTTTCCGCGCGGGTTTCTGGCGGCGGCCACGCAGGAAGACCTCTGCCGTTTTGCTGCACAGGTGCAGCCGGACGTTGTACTGCATCTGGCCGCGCTCTCTGACACCGGCTACTGCCAGCAGCACCCGGAGGACTCCCGCCGCGCCAATGTGGACGTGCCGCTCTGGATGGCGCGGGCCGCGGCCGAGACCGGCGCGAAACTCGTGGTGTTCAGCTCCGACCAGGTTTATTCCGGGGCAGCGCAGGAAGGCCCCCTGCCCGAAACGCTTTCCCTTTCCCCTTCCAACATTTACGGGCAGCACAAGCTGGAAGCCGAGCAGCGGGTGCTGGAAGTCCTGCCGGACGCCGTGTTTCTGCGGGCACCCTGGATGTACGACCTGCCCGGCTATCAGCTGCCCATCCGGGGCAATCTGCCGCTGAACCTGCTGCGGGCCGCTCTGCGTGGGACGCCGGTGCAGTTTTCTGCCCACGACTGGCGGGGCATCAGCTTTGTGCGGGAGGTTATCGAGAACCTGTACCCGGCGTTCTCCCTGCCCGGCGGTGTGTACAACTTTGGCAGCAGCAACGACCGCAACATGGTCGAGACCGCACGGCAGTTCGCGGAATTGCTGGGCATTTCCGTTGCCATCGAGATCACCGACTGGCACCGCAACCTGCGGATGGATGGCTGCAAAGCCGCCGCGCAGGGCATCACCTTCTGCTCCACGCAGGAGGGGTTTGCGCGGTGCCTGAGGGAGTATAACCTCTCAGGCGGGCCACGATGACAGCCTATTCTTGGAGGATAGGCTGTTCTTCGTACAACCTGTCCGTCATCTTCGGTGACACCTCTCCTTGTAGGAGAGGCTTTGGCATTCCACAGACTTCGCCTCTTCGGGAGAGGGTTCATCCTCCCATCGGCTGATATTTCTGCAAAATAGTATGCAGGCCAAGCTCCCGCGCCTGAGCCAGCAGATAGCGGTAGCGGCACAGCAGAGCCTGCCGCTCGTAGATGTGCTGTTCGATGAGGTCGGTGTCCACCTCCAGGTCAAACATCATCTCGTTCTGGCGCAGGCAGAACAGGCACTCTTTCAGTTCCTCTTCCAGTTCCGGGTGGTAGCGTTCATGTTCCGTATCCCGCGGGATGCGGTCGGACAACAAGGTTTTTTCTTTTTGCGCAGACTGTGCCATCGTGGTTCCTCCTCTTTGTGCATCTTTGCTTCTACTGATTTCCAGTATATGCAAAGAAAGTGAGAAGGATGACGGTTGATGGAGTCCCGCCATAAAAAATCGTCTACCTCCCCGACGACTCTGCCCCATTGCTCTGACGTTTCAAAATGTTCCGCGAAAGACCGTCTTTTTTCAAGATTTTGCAAAAAAGTTTGAAAAAGTGCTTGACAACTCCGGGTTTTTCCCGTATAATAGCACACGTTGAGCGGCTCACGAGCCAAACAACAAAGCAAATCTTGGGGATTTGCATAGTGGTAGTGCGGTAGACTCTGACTCTACTTGTGGGAGTTCGATTCTCTCATCCCCAACCAAAAGAACCAGCCGAACATGTTCGGCTGGTTCTTTTTTTCTTTGTTTCCCCTATGAACAGAAGCGCTCCGCTTTCAAGATTTACAGCATCTGTACAGAAGCCGCAAATCGAGACAGCGGTAATTGCCCCTTGCCCGCCCCTGTTCAGGACAGCTTGATCTTCAGGTCAGCCAGCAGATTCACGGCTTCCGGCAGTGAAAATCTTGCATCTTTCAGGCGGCTGCCCAGAATATCCACCTTATATCCGATGGCATCCCGGAAATCCGCCTTGCGCAGGTCGCACTGGTAAAACTCCGTTTCGTGAAGCTCTGTGCCCTTGAACTTGACCAGCTGCATCTCACATTTGGCAAACATCGAGCCGACGATCTCGTTCCCGTCCGAAAAGTTGAAGCGGTTGAAATTCATCTCCGTAAAGGTGTTATATTTCAGGCTGCATCCCTTCAGCGTGTGGATGGGGTCCGGGAACGCGCCATTGGACATCAGGGGTGCCCACTCGATCTCATTCAGGCGGCAGTCCTCAAAATCCAGCGACTGCACTGAGGAATGGGTGCTGCGCAGCCCCGTGATCTCACACCGCACAAATTTGCACTCGTTCAGTGTGGTGTGGTCCAGTTCGCACTTTGTAAACACGCAGTCCACAAATACGCAGTCGGTAAAATCGCAGTCCTCAAAAGTCTCCTCGACAAACGACAGGTCGGCAAACCGCTCCCCCTCACAATAACGTTCTTTCATGAAATTCTCCTATCCGCGCAGTTCTTCCAGCAAGGATGTACAGCCCTCCAGCACATCCCGCCAGGTGGCTTCAAGATTCCCGGTGTACCATGGGGCTGCCCCATCGCCGTAGCGGCGGGTGTGATTTATTTATAATACCACTTACGGCTCTTTTTGTAAAATTGGTTTCCATGAGACAAGCAGGTTTTCCTCTCGCAATCCGGGGTGGGTTGTGGTATACTGGAGCAGAATCCGGAAATCATCCTTTGAAACGAGGTATCCCCATGGAGATCATCATTCATCAGGCCATCCTGCATGTGCTGGACACCACCCTCGACGCCCCGGTGCTCAGCGGCAGCTGCATGGAGCCTACCGCCGAAAAAACGGCCTATTTGCAGAACCACATCGAAAAGCTGCTGGCCAGTGACGACATCCGTCAGTGCCGCCCCCTGCCGGACTCGGCCTTCAAAAACGAGCTGGAGCACAACCAGGACTTCGTGGACCTGTCCTGCCGCATCGCGGGGGTGCTGTTCGATTACATGCACGCCCACACCACCATCCCCGGTGCCGACCTGGCCGTGGTGGATTTCACCCGCGACGGTACCCCGTGGCTGGGCATCCTCAAGCTGAACTACAAGAACGGCTACACCCACTACACCGAGACTGTGGAGGGTGCCCCGGTCAACTCCATCATCCAGCAGCGGGCCTGCCTGCCGACCCAGAGCGGCAAGGTGGAAGAGGGTGCGCTCGTCAACCTGCAGGACTACTCCATGCGCCTGCTGGAAAAGAAGTACGACATCGACGGCCACAAGGAATTTTACCTTTCTACGGTCGTGTTCCAGTACACTCAGGCCGAACCGGAAAAGAAAAAGCTGAAAGCCATCCAGGAAGCCGCTGCGCAGGCCGTGATGGACGCCTACCAGGACGAACCCCACGCCGAGGCACAGGTCGCCATGCTCATTGCGAACCAGGCCGCCGACAACGACAACCAGGTCTCGGTGGAGCAGGTGCGCCGCCAGCTGGCCGAGGAATACCCGCTGGCCGCTGTCCCCTTTGACGACTACGTGGAGAAGAGCGATGTCATCGAGCAGTTCGAGCAGCCTGTCACCGTGACGCCCGCCCGCATCCGCCGGATGGAGAGCCGCAGCATCCACACCGCCAGCGGCATCGAGGTGAAGATCCCCACCGAGATCCTGTCCTCCGAGTCGGAAGTGGAGTTCCTCCATGACCCCGACGGCAGCGTCTCGCTGCTCATCAAGAATGTGATTTTGTGAAAGAGACCCTCTCCGTCATTGCTTTGCAATGCCACCTCTCCCAAGGGGCGAGGTCGCGAGCAAAAGCGAACCGGCGAGGGTTTCATTTTTTCTCTTGCCAAATCCCCTGTTTTGTGCTATATCTTTCTTGTATTCATGCTTGTATTTATGAAGCTGGGAGGAATTTGAAAATGGAACTGGCACTTATCTGCGCACAGCAGGTCATCGTGTTGTTTTTGCTCATCGGGGCAGGCGCGGCCGCCATCAAGACCGGTGTGCTGAAGCCGGAAGGGCGGCAGACTCTCTCGAACCTGCTGGTCTACCTGGTCGTTCCGGCCATGATCGTCCACTCCTATATGATGGACTTCAGCGAGGAGATCCTGCACAACCTGCTGGCCGCGTTCGGGCTGAGCGTTCTGGCCATCCTCATCGGCACTGTGCTGACGCTGGCCCTGACCGCCCGGCAGAAAGACCGCCGGGCCCCCATCTTCCGGTTCGCATCGGTCTTCTCCAACGCAGCCTATATGGGCTTCCCGCTCATTTCGGCGCTGTTTGGGTCGGAGGGGCTGCTCTACGCCAGCGCCTACGTGACCGTGTTCAATATCCTGCTCTGGACCATGGGCTACGGCATGGTCAGCGGCAGTTCCAGCCCGAAGGAAGTGGCCCGCAGCCTGCTGCGCACCCCGGTGCTGTATGCGATGGTGGTGGGCCTCGCCGTCTACCTGCTGCAGATCCCGGTGCCCGCCCTCATCGCCCAGCCGCTGGAACTGCTGAGCAACATGAACACCCCGCTTTCCATGCTCATCACCGGCATCCTCATCGCCACAGGCGACCTGAAGCAGATTGTCTGCGACCGACACATCTGGAAACTGGCCGGACTGCGGATGCTGGTCATCCCGGCAGTGTGTCTGGCGGCCTTTGCGGCGCTGGGTCTGCTGCGCTTCGGCATGAGCGCACAGGTGGTGCTGCTGTTGGAGTGCTGCCCTGCCGCCGCGATCACCTCGGTGTTCGCCGTTCAGTTCGGCCACGATGAGCAGTTCGCTGCCGGATGCGTGGTCCTCACCACCCTGCTCAGCATCGTCACCCTGCCCCTGTGCGCACTGGTGCTGACGGCGCTGATGTAACACGCGATACAAAAAGGAACCGCTGTGTTTCGAACGCACAGCGGTTCCTTTTTTGTTTTCCATTATACCAGCGGCATGATGTTTTCCGGCGCCGCCCGGAGGAAGGCCGGGGTCTCCGGCAGGGGTGAAGAAAGCGTCGTTTTGGAGACCTTCCACCACAACTTTGCGCTGCCATCCACCGAGGTGCAGATGACATTCCAGTCGAACGGATTCTCGCTCGAAGCGCCCACACGCACCGGCAGCCGGTTGTCGCTGTCCGCTGCGGCGGGCACGAGGTCATGGGCACGGATGCCCACGGCGGTGCAGTTTTCCGGCACCGGGAGCGCCACGGCAAGCTCCTGCTCCCAGCCGGTGAGATGCACCCGGTGCGCGTCCACCCGGACGCAGGGCAGGATGTTCTTGCAGCCGGTCAGGCGGGCGGCGGTCAGGCGGCGGGGGTCTGCAAAGACCTCTCTGGTCGTGCCGGCCCGCAGCACCTCGCCGCCGTCCATGACGATCATCTCGCGGCAGAGACGGTAGGCCTCGTCGCGGTTGTGGGTCACGAGCAGGGCCGTGCCGTCAAACCCGGCCAGCAGGCTGCCCACTTCGCCCTCCACTTCCTCGCGGAGGTAGCTGTCCAGTGCGCTGAACGGCTCGTCCAGCATCAGGATACGGGGCTTGCCTGCCAGGATGCGGGCCAGCGCAGCGCGCTGCTGCTGCCCGCCCGAAAGCTCACTGGGCAGGCGGTGGGCCAGTTTCTCCAGCCGCATGGCGCGCAGGGCCTCCGCACAGGCCGCCTTGCGGGCGGCGGGGTCCTTCTCCTTTTTCAGCGCGCAGAGGATGTTCTGCTCCACCGTCATATTCGGGAACAGCGCGTAGTTCTGGAACAGCAGGCCCACGTTCCTCTGCTGCGGGGGCAGGTCGATGCCCTGTTCGCTGTCGAACAGGACACGGCCGTCCAGCACGATGCGGCCGCTGTCGGGTCTGACGATGCCCGCAATGCAGCGCAGGGTCATGCTTTTGCCGCAGCCGGATGCGCCGAGGATGGCGGCGGTGGTATTGCCCGCTGTGAACTCCGTGCGAAGGGTGAAGCCGTCGAACCGTTTGGTGATCTTGACGTCCAAACTCATGTGCGCTTCCCTCCCTGCTTCTGTTTGCGTTCCAGCAGGTTGACCGCCAACAGCACCACTGCCGAGATGACGATGTCCACCAGCACCCACTGCATCGCCCCCCTCTCATCGTTGGTGCGCCAGAGCTGATACACCGTGGTGGCGATGGTGGCCGTTTTGCCGGGAGTGTAGCCTGCGATCATGCTGGTCGCGCCGTACTCGCCCAGCGCGCGGGCAAAGGCCAGCACCGTTCCGGCCAGGATGCCCTGACGGCAATAGGGCATCCGCACCCGCCAGAAGATCCAGGTGTTGGAAAGTCCCAGCGTCTGCGCAGACCAGGCCAGCGTCTCGTCGAAGCTCTCGAACGCGCCGCGGGCCGTGCGGTACATCAGCGGGAAGGCCACCACGATGGAGGCAAAGATGGCGCTGTACCAGTTCATGACCAGCTTGACGCCGAAATGCTCCAGAAAGAAGAGGCCCAGCGGCCGCTTGGCACCGAACAGCAGCAGCAGGAAATAACCCACGACCGTGGGCGGCAGGACCATGGGCAGGGTGAGCACCACGTCCAGCACACCTTTGAGCACACGGGGCAGCTTTGCGATATAATAGGCGGCAAAAATGCCGAGGAAGAACACCGCTGCGCAGCTGATGAGCGCAATGCGCAGGCTGTTCCATAAAGGATACCAGTCCACTTGCTTTCACCTCCCTATTTCGTCTCACAGCAGGGCCCTGCTGTTTCCGGCGTCCGGGACCTCCTTCGGCCAGTCACAGCCTGCCCGGCCTGCCAAGGGCTCCCCTATCAGGGGAGCTGGCGAGCCAATGCGAGATTGAGCGGTTTACAGTGCGGTGAAGCCGACGCTCTCGAACACTTCGCCTGCCGCAGAGGTCTGCAGATACTCCAGGAATTTCCGGGCAGCAACGGCGTTGGGGGAAGCCTTCAGGACGGCAGCCGGGTAGATGACCTGACCGCACATCTCCTTCGTGGCCTCATCCACGACCTTCAGACCGGCGCTGAAGGCATCGGTGCAGTAGACGACACCGGCATCCACGCTGGCCTCGCTGACCTGAGTGGTGACTTCCTTGACGTTGGAGCCGTAGGTGATGACACCGGCCGCAGCCAGAGCGGCTTCGTCCAGCTCGTAGTAGGCCAGGATCTTCTGGGTGTACTGCCCCACCGGCACATCGCTGTTGCCCATGCAGAACAGAATGTCCTCAGCCTTCAGGTGCTCGGCCAGAGAATCGAAGCTGTCGATGCCCTTGTCGGCATTTTCGGGGACGCACAGGACGACCTTATTTTCCAGCAGATCCACGCGGGAATCGCTGTCCACGAAATCCAGACCCTCGGTGTTCACCTCAGCGGAAGCGGTGCTGTCCAGCTGGTTCATCTGCTTCTGACCTGCCGAAAGGAACAGGTCGCAGTCTGCGCCCTCCTGGATCTGGGTCTTCAGGGTGCCGGAAGAGTCGAAGTTGAAGCGGAAGGTCACGCCGGAGTTCTCCGCCGAATAGGTCTCGGCGATGGCGTTCAGCGTCTCGGTCAGGGACGCTGCAGCGAAGACGATCAGCTCGACGGACTCGCCCGAAGCAGCCTCCGAAGAGGCGGCGGCAGAGCCTGCCACGGAGGAAACGGAGCTGCTGGAGCCGCCGCAGGCGGTCAGGGCAGCAGATGCGGACGCGATGCCGGCAGCGCACAGGAAGCCGCGGCGGGAGATCTGGGCATTCATGGTCATTTCTCCTTCTGTTGTTCCCATAGAGTTATCGTTTACAGCGTCTCCCGCAGGGCGGGGCTGTAAAGGCCGCATTACTTCCGGGCACACTCGCCGTCCAGCCCGGCAGCGATGCGGATGCCGTGTTCGAGGCTGGGCAGGATGTACTCCAGATTCTCCTGCACGGCCTTGGGGCTGCCCGGCAGATTGACGATGAGGGTCTTGCCGCGCAGGACGCTGGCTGCGCGGCTGAGCATCCCACGCGGGGTGATGCTCAGGCTGTGGTACCGCATGGCCTCGGCGATGCCGGGGGCGCTGCGGGTGGCCACGGCATAGGTGACCTCTGGGGTGATATCGCGCGGGGAGAAGCCGGTGCCGCCGGTGGTCAAGATCAGGTTCACCTGTCGGCCGTCGGCCAGCCGGATGAGCTGGGCCTTCAGCGCCTTGGCCTCATCGGGTAGGATCATGGTCTCTTCCACTTTGTACCCGGCGGCGGTCAGCATCTCCACGATGAGCGGGCCGCTCTTGTCCTCCCGCTCGCCGCGGGCGCCTTTGTCCGACAGGGTGATGACGGCTGCGCGCAGCGGCGGGTCTTCTTCCGGGGGCAGCAGGATCATTTCATCGCCCACATGGAGCGTGCCGCCGTGGAGCACACGGGCGAACACGCCCTCGTGGGGCATGATGCACTCGCCGGTCTGCTGTTTGATGACGCAGTCGTTGTGGCATTCCTTGCCGATCTGGGTCATCTCCAGCACGACCTCACCGACCTGAAAGCGGCTGGTGACGGGCAGATTGCGGAAATCGAACCCCTCCACAACGAGGTTTTCGCCAAAGGCACCGTAATCGACCCAGATCTTCTTGCGGAAGTTCTCGATCTTCTCGGCGCTGAGCAGGCTGACCTGACGGTGCCAGTTTCCGCCGTGGGCGTCGGTCTCAATGCCCCATTCCGGGGTCAGGGTGGCTTCGGGCACCTCGGTCTTGACGGTGCCGCGCTTCGGGCTGGTGCAAATGGCCAGGATCTTTCCCATATTATCCTCCGATCCGATACATCCCGCGCGTAGCCGGGACATCCTGTTTCAATTCAAAGTGGTGCTCCTGGGGCTTTTCCCAGATGGTGGTGCGGATGGCGCTGAGCAGCGCTTCGTCCGACGCGCCGCTGCGCAGGAGCATTTTCAGGTCGCAGCCCGCCTCGCTGGCAAGGCAGGGCCGCAGAAAACCCTGACTCGTGAGCCGGACCCGGTTGCAGGAAGCGCAGAACTTGCCGTGCACGGCCGCAATGAAGCCCACGCTCCCCTGCCAGCCCGGCGCGGTGTAGTAGACTGCCGGGCCGTCGCCGATGTCTGCCGTTTCCTGACGGGAAAGCGGGGCCAGCTCCGGCCAGCGCTTCCGGAAGCGGGCCAGCAGGTCCGGCCCTGAGATGCAGGGCATTGCAGCCCCATAGCCGATGGGCATCATCTCGATGAAGCGCACCTGCAAAGGCTTTGTCTCCGCCAGAGCGGCCAGCGCTTCCAGCTCTCCCTCGTTGACGCCCACCTGCGGCACGCAGTTCAGCTTGACGGGCAGGCCGCTTTCCAGCGCGGCCCGGATGCCCGCCATCACGTCCGCAAAGGCGTCCCGCGCGGTGATGCGGGCGAACACTTCCGGTGAAAGGGTGTCCAGGCTGATGTTCACGCTGTCCAGCCCGGCGGCAAGCAGGGCGGGCAGCTGCTGCGCCAGCAGCACCCCATTGGTGGTCATGGTGACACGGCGGATGCCGGGGATGGCTTTCAGCTGCGCCACCAGATGATCCACGCCTTTGCGCACCAGCGGCTCGCCGCCGGTGACGCGGACCGTATCCACCCCGCACTGCGCAAACTGTGCGGCAAGGCGGAGAAATTCTTCGTACGTCAGGATATCTTCCCGTTCCAGTTTCTCCACACCGTCCGGCATACAGTAGCGGCAGCGCAGGTTGCACAGGTCGGTGACCGAGAGGCGCAGATAGTGGATCGTGCGGCCTTTTGCATCAAACATAGCCGCCCTCCGCCCGGATGTACAGGCCGCTCTTGCCGCCGCTCTTCTTTTCCAGATGGATCTCGCCCAGTTCCATCCCCTTATCCACGGCCTTGCACATATCGTAGATGGTCAGCAGCGCGGTGGAAACACCGGTCAGGGCCTCCATCTCCACGCCGGTGACGCCGCTGGTCTTGACGGTGCAGCGGGCCTCCACCGCCCGGCGCTCCGGCAGCAGTTCGAACTCGATCTGCACCTTGGTCAGCGGCAGCGGATGGCACAGCGGGATCAGCTCGCTGGTGCGCTTGGTGGCCATGATGCCGGCCACGCGGGCTACGCCCAGCACATCGCCTTTCTTCACCGTGCCGTTCTGCACGGCGGCAAAGGCGTCTTCGTTCATGGTAATGATGCCGTGGGCCGTGGCCTCGCGGGAGGTGACAGGCTTGCCGCTCACGTCCACCATCACCGCATTGCCCTCGGCATCGAAATGGGTCAGTTTATTTTCTGTTGTATTCATAAAATTCACGTTATCCTTCGTGTAGCCTTTCACAACGGAGCTCGTTCAGCAGTGCCCGAACCCGCAGTTGGGCCAGGTGCAGGTGCCGCAGCCCAGGCAGAGGCCGCCCTCCCCCAGGCGGGCGATATCCTCGGCGGTGATGGGGTCATCGGCCAGCAGACGGGGCAGCAGCAGATCGAAAATGGTCCGCTTGGCGTACATCACGCAGCCCGGCAGGCCGCAGACAGGCACACCGTCCAGATAGCTGACCAGGAACATGGCACCGGGCAGCACCGGCGCACCGTAGCTGATGATGTCAGCCCCGGTGTTTCGGATGGCCAGCGGGGTGCGGTCGTCGGGGTCCACGCTCATGCCGCCGGTGGTGAAGATCAGCTCGCAGCCCGCCACCTTTGCTTCCAGAATGGCCGCTGTGATGCCCGCCGGGTCGTCGTCGCAGACCTTGTGGAAGACCATCTCGCAGCCGTATTCCGCCAGCTTGCGTTCCAGGATGGGGGTGAATTTATCCTCGATGCGGCCCTTGAAGACCTCGCTGCCCGTGGTGATGACCGCAAACTTCTTCTGGTGGAAGGGCAGGACGTTCAGGATGGGCTTGTCCCCCGCTGCTTTCTGCATGGCGTCCATCTTTTCCTGCTCGATGACCAGCGGGATGATGCGGGTACCGGCCAGTTTGGCTCCTTTTTTCACCGGCATGTCGCCGTGGATGGTGGCGATCATCATCTGCGGGGTGCGGTTGACGGCCAGCAAAGCGGCGCGGTCGATCTTGAGCAGGCCGTCGCAGTCGGCGATCAGCTCGATCTTGCCCTCCTTCGGCTCGGTGCCGTGGATGTTCCTGCCCGCAGCGGCCCGATAGAGCAGCGCGGCGGCTTCGTCCTCGTGGAGGATGCCGGGCGTCTTTTCCCAGACGTACAGGTTCTCCTTGCCGATGCTCAGCAGCACCGGGATATCCTCCGGCTGGACGATGTGGCCCTTGCGGAAGCGGGGGCCTTTGAACTCGCCCGGAAGGATCTGGGTGATATCGTGGCAGAGCACCTGCCCTGCGGCGTCTTCGGTACGGATCAGTTTCATAATCGCTTTCCTCTCTTCCTCACAGCGCGGGCATCTGGGCTGCGATCCAGTCGGCCAGTGCCTCCGGCTCATCCAGTGCAAAATCCGCGCCCGGCACATCGCCCACGACGGCCAGCGGCTCAAAGGAGGCCGGCTCATTGGAGATGGCGCTGCGCACGACTTCGATCTTGGGCCAGCCGCTCTCCTTGAAGCCCTCCATCAGCACCAGATCATAGCCATGGCGCTCGAACAGGGCCAGCAGATCCTGCTCGGTGAGGCGGAACGCTTCCGTGAGCAGATAGCGCTGCCCGGAAAAGACGGCCACGCCCTCGGCTCCGGCTTCGCGCAGGCGGAAGCTGTCGGTGCCGGGGACATCGGGGGTGAAATCGTGGCCGTCGTGCTTGATGACGCCCACCTTCAGCCCCCGCGCCCGCAGCAGCGGGATGAGCTTTTCCAAAAGGGTGGTCTTGCCGCTGTTGTGCACCCCGCTGACGGCAAGCACCGCCGGGTGTTTCAGGCTCAGCTCTGCGGCCAGAGCCTCTTTGCGTTCAGTATACAAAGGAAAGCACCTCCACTTCCTCGCCCGGCTCCACCGGGCCGCTGCCAGCAGGCAGCTCCACCAAAGAATTGCAGCCGATCATGGCCGACAGGCTGCCGGACGAATGGGCCTCGGTGTTGCCCTCGCCGGGGATGGCAACGGTGCCGCCCGATGCTCTGGCCCGCAGGTAGCGGTTCCCCTTGCTGGGCTTGGAAAAGCCGGTGGTCAGGGTGCGGCGGGTGCGGGGCAGGATGCAGGCTTCCTCCTGCCGCCCGGCGGCCCGCAGCAGGGCCGGGACGGCGTATTGTTCCAGAGTGGCTGCGGCGGCAAAGGGGTTGCCCGACAGGCAGAACACGAGTTTTCCCTCGACCTCTGCGGCCAGCATCGGGCTGCCGGGCTTCTGGGCGACCCCCGCAAAAATGCTCCGGGCACCCAGCATTTCCAGCACTATGGGCAGATAATCCTTCTGCCCGACCGACACGCCGCCGCTGGTGATGACGGCATCGCACCCGGTGAGCAATTCTTCCAGCTCGGCGGCGATGCGGGCCGGGTCGTCCGAGCAGTGGCGGCGGCGGACGGCGAATCCCAGCTGGCGCAGGCGGGCCGCATTCTGGATGCCGTTGGCGTCGTAGATCTTGCCGGGCGCCCAAGACTCTCCGGGGGCCAGAAGCTCGCTGCCGGTGGCCAGCACACCGATGGTGAGCGGCTTGTACACCGGCACTTCAGCATAACCCTGCCCGGCCAGCACACCGAGGTGGGCAGGCGTGAGCACCGTGCCCGCTTCGGCGACCAGCGCTCCGGCGGCGATGTCCTCGCCCCGGAAGACCACGTTCGCGTTGTGGGAAAGTTCGGCGTAGATGCGCACGGTCTCTTCCCCGCCGTCGGTCTGCTCCTGCATCAGGACGCAGTCGGCCCCGGCGGGCAGCGGCGCACCGGTCATGATGCGGGCCGCGCAGCCGACAGGCAGCTCTGCCGTGGGGGCATCCCCGGCATAGAGCTTCATCACCACCGGCAGGGCTTTGGGGGTCATCTCCCCGGCCCCGGCGGTGTCGGCGCTGTGCAGCGCATAGCCGTCCAGCGGGCTCCGGTCAAAGGGAGGCTGGTCCATCCGGGCGCAGAGCGGCGCAGCGGCGATCCGTCCGCAGGCCTCGTCCAGCCCGACATTCTCGACCGCAGGCCGGGGCAGTGCCGCCGCGGCATCCAGCACACGGCGCAGCGCCTCGGCAGGCGCACAAAAAGGCTGTTTCATCGAAAAATATCCTCCATTTTATCCCGCAGAGAGCCGCCGTCCGCTATGGCCCGGACAGCATGCCCCCTTGTGGGTTCCATCGTTTTCAAACGGCAGGTAAAAAATGCGGGGACGTCTTGACCGAAAATCAAAACGCCCCCGCAGAAAACACGACGCACACCCCGCGCGGCTGTTTGCAGACAGCTGTGCCGGGCGGGACTCGCTCCGCGCGGGCTGTTGCAGCAGCCATGCACAGGGCAGGCCCCGGTGTCGGGTCGATGGGAGGAGTTCTTTTTTTCAAATTGCAGCGTTTCTTCTGCGGGAAGGCGGCCGGGTTTCCCCTGCCACCCTTGAATGCCGGTCTGCGGTGCAGGCCCTTAGCATTGCGGCGCGGCGTCAGTGCCCTGCGGGTTTAGACGCCTTTGCTCAAAGAAGCTCTTATACCCTATTCAGTTTTGCTCTGGAATGTTTAATCGCAGAACTCATCCACGTCGCTGATGGCTTTGGCGTAGCGGCGGGTGAGATACTGGGTGGAAAAGAGGAACCGCTCGTTCTGGTTGTTGGTCAGCTCCTCAATGTCCGCAAACTCCGGCCTGCCCTGCATGGTCTTCCAGGTCTGCTCGATCTCGTCCGGCGCAAGGCCGTAGGGGGAGCGCTGGAAGTAGCGCAGCGGGGTGGCGCTGGGGTAGATGCGGGCATTGAACCGCACCATCTCCGCGAACATCACACACAGGTCCCGGTCCTCGATGAGCTGCGCGATCATCGCGTAATTGTCGCTCATGTTGGCGCTGGAATAGTAGTAGGTGTCCTTGGCACCAGTGCGGGAGACGATATCCTCACACTGGGGGTCCTGCGGCATTTGAGCCAGCAGCTCGTCGGCGTTTTCCACCTCCGAGACCAGCTGGGCATGTGCCGTGACCAGAGCGGCCGCCGAGCGGGAGCGGATGAACCCTGCCAGCTGCTGCGCCGGGGTCAGCTCCGGCAGTTCCGGAGCCGTTTTGGTGGGCTGGTCTGCGTAGGGGTCGTTCTCCGCATCGGGGGCAGCAGCCAGAAAGTCCAGCAGCTCCGGCTTGGCGTCGGCCGCGTCGGTGCCTTCCGGCACAGCGGGGGCCTCAGCAGCTTCGGGCGCGGCTCCGGCGGCCTGCTGCTTTGCAGCCAGCTCGCTGGTCTCGCGCTCCACCACAGCCATCACGTCCTCGCCCGCCTTGGCGGCGCTGCCATCGAAGGTGCTGCCCGTCTCTTTCAGGCGGCGGGCGGTCTCGCTGGCGGCGTCGATGCTGAACACCTCCGCCTTGGGCTTTTTCTTTGCGGCCATCTCCGCCTTCTGCAGATCCAGCACGACCTGTTCGGGGTCGGCTGCACCATCCACAGTGGTGGTATAGCCGGGTTTGCGTCTGCCAAACAACATGGCAAATTTCCTCGTTTCTGTGGGATTTTACTCAGCGGCCTCGGTGGTCTGGGCATAAATGCCGCGCTTTTCGAGGTCGTCGGCCATATCGGCCAGGTCGAACTTCTCCAGCGTCTCGCGGGTGGGCACACCGGTGGTCAGATCCCAGCCAAAGACATTGTAGAACAGATCCTTGGCCTTTTCCATATCCGCGCGATCCAGCTTGGTGGTGCCGGCCTCGAATGCCTTGAAATCCGGCTCCTTGTCGAAGACCCAGTCGCAGATCGCATCATGCTCCTGGCGCAGGTTTGCACTGCCGCAGTTGTTCTGGAAGCTGATGGCGGTCATGGCGCGGAGCATCTGGGTGATGCGCTCGCCAGCCTCCTGCAGGCCTGCCTGGGTGTAGGTCTCGCCGGTAACAGCAGTCATAAAGTCTGCCTGCAGATCCAGGTCGCCGTGGTACTCACGCTCCTTGGAGGGAGACTGGGTCATGGGCCACATCCAGTTGCAGAGAGTAGCAGAGTCGTGGAAGTTCTTATCGTTGACGCAGTAAGCCGCCAGCTTTGCCTTGTTCTCGTTGATGGGGGTGTAGCTCTTGGCCTTGTCGTAGCAGCCCTCGCCGAAGAAGTCTTCCATGACCTTCTTGGTCACTTCATACGGAGCGCCGGAACCGGTCTCGCAGACGATCTCGTGGATCATGCAGTCACGGTTGTAAACGAGGTTGTACAGCATACCAACCTGCCATGCCTCAGCAGGGCCGTGGTGGTTGGGGAAGCCGTTGTAGATCAGGTTGGAGTTGGTTGCACCATCGTCGCGGTCCAGCCAGCTCTTGGGCAGGCCGAACTTTTCCATCATAGCCAGCGTACCCTTAGCGATGACCGACAGATCGCCCTCGCCGTAGGCCATGCGGCGGATGAGCTCGACCTCCCAGCGGGGGTCACCAGCCTTTTCCCAGGACCAGGGCAGCGAATCGTACTCTTCCTCGCTGATGTACTGGGTGGCCTCCTCGCGGGGCATCCGCAGGATCCACAGCAGATCGCGGTTCAGGTTGCCGTAGTTGTCCCACAGGCCCATATCGTCCACAGCGTGAGCCCATGCCAGATTGATGACCATGGTGCCGTCGCCCTCGTACTTGAAGTCATGGACGCCGTCCGGGTACACGCGGGTGCCGTACAGCACGGGCATGCAGGTGTTGGAGTTGTGGGTGGGCAGGTCGTAATCGGCCAGCGGGTCCACATCGTACTCGGTGTAGCAGCGGATGGGGCAGGAAGAGCAGCCGCCGTTCTTCACGGTGTACTCCGCAGCCGGTGCGCCGAAGTCAAAGTAGCCCTTGAAGCAGCGCAGCGCCACCTTGTTGATGTCGTTGTAGGGCTGCTCGCCGGTGTCCACGGGGCCGCCGGGGGCCTTTTTCCACATGCGGCCGGGTGCGCCGGACCAGCGGTTCTTGCCGGAGGTGGCGCTGTACTCCGCCCAGCTCTGGGGCTGTGCGGGCACGTTGTGGTTGTTGTTGCCGCCGATCAGGTTGCCCATCATATAGTTGGACAGTTCCAGCACCTTCTTGGGGTCTGCGACCTTGACGCTGCCGGTGCCGCGGATGACCAGGCCCTTGAGCTTCTTGTTGCCCAGCGCAGCGCCCAGACCCGCACCGGCAGAGTTGCCGAAGCTGGTGTTCAGGGTGGAGTAGTCCACCAGGTTCTCACCGGCAGGGCCGATGGAGGCGGACTCGAACTCGCGGCCGTTCTGCTCGATCAGCCACTTGTTGGAGGCAAAGGTGCCCTTGCCCCAGATCGCGCTGGCATCCTCCAGAGAGACGTCGCCGTCCTCGATGCGCAGGTAGACGGGCTTTTCGGAGATGCCGCTGATGATGATGCCATCGTAGCCGGCATACTTCAGCATGGGGCCGATGTGGCCGCCCATGTGGCCGTCAATGATGGACTTGCCCTTGGACCAGGTGGAACGGAAGGTCACGTTCATGCGGCCGGAGCAGGGCACACCGGAGCCGGTCAGGGGGCCGACACCGAAGATGACCAGTGCCTTTTCGTCATAGGGGTCGAGGTCCATGGGAGCCTCGTCGTACATGATGCGGTAGGCCATGCCCATACCGCCGATGTATTTATGGTATTGGGTGTCATCCTCCGTCGTGATCTCGCCGGTGGTCAGATTGACACGCAGGAGCTTGCCTGCCCAGCCATAAGATTCAGCCATTGTTTTTCCTCCTTACAGGTCCATGTAGGCAGCCTGTGCTGCGCTGGTGACGGCGTCCCAATCCACGATGGACAGAGCGCCGGACGGGCAGCCTGCGACGCAGGCACCGCAGGCGATGCACTTGGACGACTTGCCGGTCTCCGGGTTGACGGTGGGCATGTGCCAGGGGCAGGCCTCGTGGCAGGCACCGCAGCCGATGCACTTGTCGGTATCCACGACGCGGATGCCCTGCTCGTTGGTGGTGATGGCCTTCTGCGGGCAGGCGTTGCCGCAGGCAGGGTCCTCACACTGGCGGCAGGTGTCCGGGAAGTAGACCCAGCAGTTGTCCGTGCCGGAGAGCAGGCCATTGCCGGCGCCATCCAGATTGAGGCGGCGCTGGATCTTGACGCGGCTGATGTAGGAAGAGCAGACGCCATCGTTGGTCAGGGTGCAGTTGATCTCGCAGCGCTGGCAGCCGGTGCACAGGTCTGCGTTGACGACCAGCAGGCCCTGGGGCAGCGCCCAGGTCGCCACTGCGCCGGCATCGACCTGCTGCTGCGAGCAGCCGAACAGCGACAGCATGGATGCGGAAAGGCTCAGCCCTGCAAGGCTTTTGCCCGAAATTTTCATGAATTGACGGCGGGTCATATCCGCTGTCAGGAAATCGGTTTTTGCCATAGGTTCCATTCCTCCGTGAAGTTACTCTGCGCTGAGCACTTCGGTCACATAGAAATAACTGTTGTTGACGATGTTCGTCACGGCGGTCGAGGTGATCGTTGCACCCGTCAGTGCATCCACCTCGGTCAGGTCGGCGCTGGCGGCACCGGCGTCCTCACCGGAAGTCGTCAGTTCGGCCTGTTCCAGACGGTAGGCCGCCTGTTTTTCTGCCGACCAGTCTGCAAAGGGCGATGCCTGGTCCTCGCCGTCCTGTGCGCTCTTGCTCAGGCCTGCCGCATAGAGCTTGCGGCGTGCCACAGCCTCAGCGCTGGAATCCAGCGGAGGTGCCAGCTCGTCGTCCAGCGGCTGGCCGTTCAGAGCCGAGAGCGTGAGGCCCGCCTCGTACATCTTACGGGTGGCCTCGGCCTCCGGAGAAGCATCGCTGACCCGCCAGTTGGCCGGGTCAAAATCCTCTGCGGGGGCTTCTGTTTCGCTGCTGCCTGCGGCGGCATAGCTCGTGCCGGTGGCCGGGTCGGTCACCGTGTAAGCCTTGCCTGCCAGCGCGAAAGGAGCTGCGCCCTGGTACTGGGACGTGAACTCCGGGTCTACGCACTGGCCACCGAGGTTGTCGGTCTCGCCCTGCGCCAGGATGGCAACGCTCTGCACATTGCCCGTGCTGTCAAGGGTCACGCCTGCCTCTACGTCGCTCTGGAAGCCCTTCTGGGCGCCCACCACATAATAGGTGTTCTCGTCCAGCTGGTACACCGCGCGGATGCCATAGGTAGCGGCGTCGGCATCTGCCAGGGGCAGAAGGGTGCCTGCCACCGTGGTGCGGGCACTCATCAACCCATGCAGACCCAGCGCCATTGCCAGTGTGGCCGCGCCCATGGCGGCATAGCCCGGCAGCCGTCTGCGCCACAACGGCTGCGGCGCATGATTTGCCTGCTTCATTGTTTCACCTGCCTATTCTTATCGTCATGCACGGAGAGCTTCCATGCACGAAAAACAGCCGCTCAGCCTGCTGCAACAGTGCCGAACGGTATCTTCGTTATAAGAATAACATCATCCGCATAGGTTAGTCAACGTATACCCGCTTGATTTTCCAGATTTTTATGGAACCTTCACGAAATTCTTGCGTGAAATTCGTTCTTCTTTTGGATGAGCAGCCTCAATCCGTATTCTTCCGCCAGCTCCACCGACTGAACGGTGGGCATCGTCTTGCTGACGAGGGCGGGAACACCGGCGCGGATGGCCTTGCGCACCATATCCACCGGCACCCGGCCGCTGGTGTAAAGGACGCACTCCCCCAGCGGCACTCCGTCCGCCAGTGCGCAGCCGACGGCTTTGTCGAGCGCATTATGGCGGCCCAGATCCTCGCACTGGTACAGGATGCGGCCCGCCCGCAGCAGAAAACAGCTGTGCACGGCGCGGGTGGCGCGGTAAAGCGGCAGTTCCCCGCCCATGGCTGCGGCCAGCGTCCCGACCCAGGCCTCCGGCACTTCCAGCTGCGGCACCGGGGCCAGCGGGCGGAGTACCACCGGAGAGGCCACGGTCAGGTTGTCGGTGCAGCAGCTCGGCACCTCCTGCCCGGCGGCGGAGACCGCGGCCAGCGGGTGGGTCAGGTGGACGCTGACCTTGAGCCCCTCGGCGCAGACGGCCACCTGCTCGACCTCGTCGGCGGCGGCGATCCACCCTTCGGTCAGCAGGCGGCCCAGCGCCAGCTGCGGCAGAAGCTCCGGGGTGCACACCACCCGGAACGCCGTCTGCTCGTTGACGAGGAGGGCTGCGGCGTGTTCAACGGCCAGCTGCCGTTCCCCGCCCTGCGGCAGGCGGACCAGCTCGGCCCCCGGCCGGCTCCCAAAACGGTCTACGATCTTCATCCGCTCACTCCCCGATGTAGGCAAAGCGGGGTTGGACTCTGCCGTCCCGCTCCACGGTCTCGCACCACATGGCCGCCGGGCGCACCCAGAGGTCGTGGTCTCCATAGAGAGTGCGGTAGACCACCAGTTCTTCTTCGGTCTCGCTGTGGTGTGCCATGCCCAGCACTTCGTATTCCCGGCCCTTGAAATGCCGGTAGCGGCCGGGCCTGATCTCATAATGGAATTCCATCCCATTTTCCTCCTGCTGATGTTTTTCTTATTGTATCATGATTCCGCTCCGCTGAAAAGATGCCAGAAAAATCGCCTCAGATTTTGGGCGAAACGGTCGGGAAGAGTCGTTTTCTTTTGCCGTTTTTTGTGGTATACTACTTATAAATATATAACGTTCTGAAAAAACGGATCTTTCAACCGAGGTGAGATCTTATTGAGCCGTTCCAACCGCACCCTGCGGCAGGCAAATGCCGCTTACCGGGCGCTTCGGCAGGAAACACAGGCCCTCGTCCGGCGGGCCGAAACTGCCCTCATCACCGCCATCATACTGTATAAGCTCCTCACCGAGCTTGTGTTCCTCCCCGCCATGCGGGGCATCTGGAGCCTGACGCTCCGCGTTTCGCCGGTGAACTACCTGACGAACACCAACGCGCACCAGATCTTTACGGCCCCCAGCATCCTGGGCGGCATCGCGCTCATCGCCATTCTGGTGGCGCTCTGGAACCTGTATGAATTTTCCATCGTGCTGCACGGGCTGGACCGGGCCCGCCGGGGGGAGCCTTCCGGTCTGCCCGCCCTGTTCCGGGTCTCCCTCGCGGACATCCGCCACGTGCTGCACCCGAAAAACTGGCCCATCCTGCTCTACTGTGTGCTCCTCATCCCATTCACGGACATGTACGTCACCGCCAGCTACATCACCCAGCTGGCCGTGCCCGAATATATCCTGGGCGTCATCCGGGCAAAGCCGGGCATTCTGGCGCTGTATGGGGCAGGCATTCTGGCCGTTGTGCTGCTGACCGTCTTCTTTGCTCTGGTGCTGCCCCTGTTCATGCTGGAACGCAAATCGTTTGGCTCCGCCGTAAAAGAGAGCTGCCGCTGTGTGAAGCAGCGGTTCTGCGAAGTCCTGACTGCGCTGGCCCGGTGGAACATCGGCGTGCTGCTGCGCACCGGCCTGCTCTTTGCGCTGGCCGCTGCCCTGCTGTACGGCATCGCGGCGCTGGTGGGGCTGGAAAGCACCCGCGCCATGCTGCTGCTCTCCCGCGCACTGCAGCTGGTGGAGCTGCCCTTCTTCGGCTTTCTGCTGGACTGCCGGGTCACTGTGGCCCAGTGCACCATCCTTGGTCTGCTTTACTTCCGGATACAGGACTCGCCCCAGCCGGACGTGCCGCCGGATAATAAGCCCGCCCGCCGCAGCGGCCGTCTGCTGCTGACGGCTCTTGTGGCAGGCGTCACCCTCGCGAGCTGCGCCGCCACGGTCTATCTGCTCAGCCTGCCCCAGGACGACGCGCTGCTCTCGGCGGTGGGCGGTGTGACGCCCCTTGTCACCTACCACCGCGGCGACTGCTCCATTGCCCCGGAAAACACCATCCCCGCTTTCCGGTCTGCCATCCGGAAGGGCGGCGACCGCATCGAGCTGGATGTCCAGATGAGCCGGGACGGCGTGGTGGTCGTGACCCACGACACCAGCCTGAAGCGCTGCACCGGCAAAAACGCCAAGGTGTACGATCTGACCTTTGCGGAGATCGAAGCGCTGGACGCGGGCCGCTGGTTCAGCGCCCGCTTTGCCGGGACGCGCATCCCCTCGTTTGAGGAAGTGCTGCAGCTCTGTCAGGGCCGCATCGACCTGAACGTGGAGATCAAGCCCAGCGCCGCCACCCCGACGCTGGAAGCCGAGACCGTCCGCCTGCTTCGGGCGTACGGTTTCGAGGGGCACTGCGTCATCACCTCGCAGAGCTATGAGACGCTGCACAAAGTCAAGGAGCTGGCCCCGGATATCCCCACCGGCTACATTCTGGCGCTGGGCGTCGGCAACTACTACGACCTGCCGGATGCCGACTTTTTCAGCGTGGAGCATACGTTCATCACCTCCGGCATGGTCAATCAGATCCACCTGCGCGGCAAGACCATCTCGGCCTGGACCATCGCCCAGGAGGACGATGCCCGCCACATGATGGAGCTGGGCGCAGACGACCTCATCACCGACAAGCCCGACCTGGTGCATGAGCTGCTGCGCCAGAATGCCGAGATGGATACCACCCTGCTCTCGCTCCGCGATGCGATCCAGGGCTGGTTCTTCCCCGCCCCGGACGAAGAAGTTTCGGACGAGGCGGAGGATGTCATCGAAGATGTCATCGAGGACCCGGAAGAGTTCCTGGATGCCGCATGATCCCCGCCAAAAGGAGGCCCGCCATGTTCCAACGAATCCGCGATCTGGTCGCCGATGTCTGCCGCTACGAAGAAACGGCCCCCATCAACAGTGTCTGTATGCGCTGCATCCTGCTCTGGTCTGCGGTGGTGCTGGTGATGCTGAACCTGAGCTGCAACAGCTTTGACCGCCCCATCGTCTTTGTCTCCACCGTGTTTATCTGCCTGACGCTGTGCGGGGTATCGCTGCTGCTCTCCCATGTGCGGCACCCGAAGCGCACCGTCCTTGCGGGGGCCGTTCTCATCGTTCTGATGGGTCTGGGCTGCCTTGTCTCGAACGAAAACAACGGCTTCCAGACCCTGTGGCTCTTCCTGCTGCCCGCCATCCTGCTCATCCAGCTGGGCCTGAAGCAGGCGGTGCCGATCTGCTCGGCCTATGGGCTGTGCGCCATGGTACTGCTCTGGGGCTCCCCGGAGCGGCTGGCCAACGCCTACCCCAAGGATTACCGCATCTACTACCCGGTCTTCTACTGGGAGTTCCTGCTGGCCATGGTGGTGGCCGACCTGTTTTATAAATCCTACCGCATCCGCCGGGAGCAGACCGAGCAGGAGATGGAGGCCGAAGTGCAGGCCACCATGGGCAAGGCACAAAAGCTGATCCTCAGCTCGGTGGCCGCCATCAACCAGATGATCGACGAAAAGGACCACTACACCTCCGAACACTCCCGCCGGGTGGCGCAGTATTCCCGCATCATTGCAAAGCATCTGGACCCCACTCTCTCCGAAGAGGAGTTGGAGCGGCTTTACCGGAGCGCCCTGCTCCACGACATCGGCAAGATCGCCGTGCCGGATGCCATCCTCAACAAATCCAGCCGCCTGACGGATGCGGAGGCCGATGTGATGCGGCAGCATACCCTGTGGGGCAAAAAAATACTGGCCGGGCTGGAATTTCTGCCCCAGGCCGACCTGGGGGCCAGCTACCACCACGAGCGGTACGACGGCACCGGCTACCCCGCCGGGCTGATGGGCGAAGATCTGCCCCGCATGGTGTGGGTCATCGCCGCAGCCGACGCACTGGACGCCATGAGCTCCAATCGCTGCTACCGCAAGCGCTGCGACCTCGACTACATCCTCTCTGAATTTGAACGGGGCCGCGGCACCCAGTTTTCGCCCGAAGTGGCCGATGCGGTCATCGACCTGCTGAAGACCGGCGGCATCCCGCTGGCCTGACCCCCGGAGGAACTGCCTATGAAACGCTCGTTTTTTCCCTTTTTTCTCCAGACCATCCGCATCCACTACCAGGACCCGGAGCTGGCACTCTATACCAAAGGGGTCTTGGGGCTGCTCTGGCTGGTGCAGCTGCCGGTGGCGCTGTGGTATGGAGCTCCGGCCCAGGTCTACGCCCTGCTTGGAGCCATGCTGTTGGCCATCGGCGTCGATCTGGTCCCTTTCCCCCGCCAACACAGCCGCGCGGACGATTACGTCACCTCTGCCGTGATGCTCGTCTGCTGTTTTGTGCTATTCTGGAAGGCTTCCATCGGGTATTTCAGCGTCTTTTTCCTGCTCATCTACCTGTTCTGCAACGTGTTCATCCTGGGCATCGCGGGCAGTGCTCCCTTCAGTCTGCTGGGGCTGACGGGCGTCATGCTCTGCCTGCGGGGTGTCCTTGTGGCAGACCCCGCCGCCCGCTATGGGGCGGATTTTGTGCCCCGCCTGCCCTTCCTGTTCCTCTGCATTCTGGGCATCGCCTACATCATCACCTTCTTCATCCAGCGCTACTGGGTGGAAAAGCTGCAGCAGCATGTCATTCTGCAGGCGCGCATGGATGCCGAGCGGGCCAGGCTCTCGGAGATGTCGCTCAAGGTCATCACGGCCATGTACAGCGCCCTCAGCTCCAAAGTGCCGGAAGTGGACCTGCACTGCGAACAGGTGGCCGCGCTGACGCAGGAGCTTGCCCGTCGGATGGGTCTGGACGAAACGGCCTGCCGGGACGGCTACTATGCGGGCCTGCTGCATGAGGTGGGGGCCGTCGGCCTGCCGGACGCTGTGCTGCAGAACCGGCAGCTGACCGAGGAGCAGTTCCAGCTTTACCAGACCTATGTAGAGCGGGGCTATGCCATCATTTTGCAGCTTCAGATCGTAGACCGGGTGGCCGAGACGGTACGCTTCCACCGGGAGTGGTACGACGGCACCGGCTACTGCACCGGCCTGCGGGGCGAGGAGATTCCCCTGCTGGCCCGCATCCTTGCCGTGGCGGACTTCACCGACCGCCACCGCCGCTGGGACGAGACGGACGCCGAGATCGCCGCGACACTCACCGCCCGCGCCGGGACGGAGTTCGACCCGGTGTGTGTCGAAGCAATGAAAACTCTGCTGCAATGAAACGAACCCCCTCTTCTGCCGAAAACGCAGAAGAGGGGGTTCCTGTTTTGTTCAGAGCCTCTGCCGGGCAGGGGCGGTGGTCACTGGCTCAGCTGCTCTTTGTGGTACTGCAGCGTATAGAGCTGATAGTACCGACCGTGGTTGGCCAGAAGCTGCTGATGGGTGCCCTGCTCCAGAATCTTGCCGTGGGAGAGGACGATGATGTTGTCCGCATGCTGGATGGTGGACAGGCGGTGCGCCACGATGAGCATGGTGCCGACGGTGCGCATCTTTTCCAGCGAGTCCTGGATGAGCAGCTCGGTCTCGGTGTCGATGTTGGCGGTGGCCTCGTCCAGGATCATCACGCTGGGCTTGTGGATGATGGTGCGGGCAAAGCTGAGCAGCTGGCGCTGACCGGCCGAGAAGTTGTTGCCGCGCTCGCGGACTTCCTCGTCCAGGCCGTGGTCGAGCTTTGCGATGAACTTGTCGGCGTTGACGTAGCGGCAGACCTCCAGGATCTCGTCGTCCGAAATGCCCTCTTCCCGCAGGACGATGTTGCTGCGGATGGTGCCGGAGAAGAGGAACACATCTTGCAGCATCTGGCCGAAGTGGCGGCGCAGCGAGGAAATTTTGATCTTGCGGATGTCGATGCCGTCGATCAAGATCTCACCCTTCTGGAACTCGTAGTTGCGGCAGATGAGGGACAGGATCGTGCTTTTTCCGGAGCCGGTAGAGCCAACAAAAGCCACCGTCTCGCGGGGGTCAACGTGAAAGGAGACGCCCTGCAGCACCCACTCGCCGGGGACATATCTGAACCAGACGTCGCGGAACTCGATCTCGCCCTTCACCTCGTCCAGCTCGATGGCATCGGGGGCATCCACCATCTTCGGCTGCAAGTCCATGATGGAGAAGACCTTCTCCGACGAGGCCAGCGCCGACTGCAGCCAGTTGAACTGCTCGGCCAGATTCTGGATGGGGGTGAAGAACTTGGAGATGTACATATAAAAGGCAACGACCGTTCCGCCGGAAAGGGTCTGCCCCAGAAAGCTGACATTGTTCAGGTGGCCCATGCCGCCCAGATAGAACAGGCAGAGGATGGAGCCGATGTAGAGCATGTAGACCAGCGGGCGGAACACGCTGAAGACAAAGATCTGCTCCTGATTGGCTCTGGCAAGAGTCTCGCTCTTTTTCCGGAAGGTCTCCATCTTCTCGTCCTCCCGGCCAAAGATCTGCGTCACCTTGATGCCGGACAGGTTCTCGGACAGATAGGTGTTGATGTCGGTGGTGGCGTCCTTGAGCTTGCGGTTGGCCCGGCGGGAGAATTTGCGGAAGATGACCGTGAAGATGACGATGAAAGGCACAAAGCAGAGTACCATCAGGGTCAGCTCGTAGTTCAGGCAGATCATCGCGGTGAGGATGCCCAGGATGACGAAGCAGTTCTTGGTCAGCTGCACCAGCAGGTTGGTGAACATCATGGAGATGGCGTTGGTGTCGTTGGTCACACGAGTGACCAGCTTGCCCACGGGGATCTCGTTCAGCTGCTCATGGGAGAGGGACTCGATGTGGGTGAAGAGGTCCTCGCGCAGGTCGGAAATGATGCGCTGGCCCACCCGCTGCAAGATCACGGCCTGCAAATAGGTGCTGGCCATGGAAAAGACCAGCACGCCCGCATACACGGCCACTCCCGCAAAGAGGGCGTTCAGCTCAAACTCGCCGACGACCAGTTCTTCGATGGAGCCGACGATAAGGGGCGAAACGATGTCGTAGGCGATGGAGAAGAGCATCAGAAAGCCCACGAGGACGAACCGGCCCAGATAGGGCCGGGCATACCCGGCCAGGCGGCGCAGGATCTCACCGTCGTCCATGTTGCGCTCGAAGCCCATGGAGGTCTTCTTATCCTTCACGCCGACATAGGCAGCGATGAGCAGCGCGGTGATGACGCCGATGACCGCGCCCACCAGCAAAAGCGGATTCCAGCTCATGCCTCGTCACCTCCCGTTTCGTCTTCCAGCCGCTGCAGATCGACCATGCGGCGGTATTCCCCGCAGGAGGCATAGAGTGCGTCGTGGGGGCCAACGGCCTCGACGCAGCCGTCTTCGAGGAAGATGATCTTATCCAGCCGCTCCACCGTGGAAATGCGGTGGGCAATGAGCAGGGTGGTCTTCCCTGCCCGGCTGGCCTTCAGGTTGTCCAGAATGATCTTCTCCGTCCGGGTATCCACCGCCGAGACGGAGTCGTCCAGAATGAGGATGGGCGCATCCTTCAGCAGGGCGCGCGCAATGGAGATGCGCTGCTTCTGCCCGCCGGAAACGGTGACGCCGCGTTCGCCGAGGACGGTCTCGTAGCCGTCCTTGAAGTCCACGATGTTGTCCCGCACATCGGCCAGGCTGGCGGCCCGCTCGATGTCCTCCTGGGTGGCGTCATCCACGCCGAATGCGATGTTGTGGGCGATGGTGTCTGAGAAGAGGAAGTTCTCCTGCGGCACATAGGCGCAGGCATTGCGCATCGAGTGGATAGACACGCGGTTCACATCCTGCCCATCCACGAAGAGGGTGCCGTCCGGCACATTGTAGGTGCGGAGCAGCAAGTCCACCAGCGCGGTCTTGCCCGCACCGGTCTTGCCCACGATGCCCACGCTCTCGCCGGGTTCAATTTTGAAGGAAATGTTCTTGAGCACGTCGAACTCGCCGTCTGGGTAGCGGAAGGTCAGGTCCCGGAACTCGATGGCGCCCTTCGGGTCCTTCAGGTCGGACACACCGGGGCGGTCGGCCACGTCGATGGGAGCATCCAGCAGCTCGGTGATCCGGTTGAGGGACGCCTTACCGCGGGAGGTCTTCTCGATGAGCATGGACACGGCCATGATGGGCCAGACGATGGCTTCGAAGTAGCCGATGTACTCCACGAGCTGGCCTGCATTGAACCGGCCGCAGTAGACCAGATAGCCGCCGTAGCCCAGGATGATGCAGATGACCGACTCGACGAAGAGGGTCACGAGGACTTCCAGCAGGGTGGCGATCTTGGTGTAAGTGACGTTGATCTCCTCGTTCTCCTTGTTTAGCTTCCGGAAGGCCAGCAGCTCTTTCAGCTCCTTGACGAAAGCCTTGATGACTGCGATGCCGGAGAAGTTCTCCTGTGCAAAGTCGGAGAGATCCGAGAAGGCCTGCTGGCGTTCCTCCCAGCGCCGGGTCATCACCTGGCTCATCAGCGTACCGATGACGAACATGATAAGGGCCGGGATGAGGGCGAGCATCGTCAGCCGGACGTCCATCCGCCACATCTTATACAGAGCCAGCAGGCCCAGCGTCAGCGCGTCAAAGAACATCAGCACACCGTCGCCGAAGCACTCCTGGATGGTGTCGAGGTCGTTGGTATAAAGGCTCATCAGGTTGCCGACCTTGTTCACCTGATAATACTGCTGCGAGAGCTTGCGGCTGTGGTCGAACATCCGCTCGCGCAGGTCTGCCGTGACCCGCACGGCCGAGCCGAAGAAGCAGACGCGCCACAAAAAGCGCCCGATGACCATCAGGACCACGATCCAGATCATGGGCCGGCAGATGTGCTGCAGCAGCACCTCTTTGGTGAAGGCCAGCGTCTCGCCACCCACCACCACCTGCCCCAGGTTCATGCCGTTGATGACCAGGCGGTACAGCTGCGGGATGAGCAGCTGGATGTAGTCCACCGTCAGCAGCGCTGCAAGCCCCAGCAGCAGCGCCGGGGCGTGCCTGAGATAGTAGCGGTTGATATACTTGCCAAAGATCATAGGTGCAGTTTCCCCTCCTTTTCCGATTCCGAACCAATTTGGACGACTGTGCGAAAAAAGCCACCGCATCACATTTGATGCAGTGGCTTTTCGTCTGGAGCGGCCGACGAGGCTCGAACTCGCTACCTCCACCTTGGCAAGGTGGCGCTCTACCAGATGAGCTACGGCCGCAGATGCGGCACACTCGCGTGTGCCGGTTTTTGGTGCCTCCGATCGGAATCGAACCAATGACACGGGGATTTTCAGTCCCCTGCTCTACCGACTGAGCTACAGAGGCATAAAAGCGACCCGGATCGGGCTCGAACCGACGACCCCCAGCGTGACAGGCTGGTGCTCTAACCAACTGAGCTACCGGGCCACATGGTGGAAGTTAACGGGCTCGAACCGCTGACCCTCTGCTTGTAAGGCAGATGCTCTCCCAGCTGAGCTAAACTTCCACATAAATGGAGCGGCCGACGAGGCTCGAACTCGCTACCTCCACCTTGGCAAGGTGGCGCTCTACCAGATGAGCTACGGCCGCACATTTCATGTGTCGTGCCGGGGTTTTGTTCCCGGCGACGTTGGTTATTATACCGCACGGCGGGGGCTTTGTCAACCATAAATTTTCAAAAAAGCTCAATTTTTGCAAAAACAGCCCATCAGCGCGAAAAGTTTTTTCACAATGGCTGCGCGGGGGCCGGGGCTTTGCCCATTCTTCACCTGTGCCGGGGCAGACACAAGCAAAATTCAATTGCATTCCCTTATCAATGAGGTTATAATAGAGTTGTCAAATGCTGCATGTTTCTGCGTCTGCACCGCCGTGCGGGTGGGCAGGCGTATTTTCATGCCGAGATTCTGCCAGAAAAAGGAGCTAACGCAATGTACAAGATCACAGAAAAAGTCGCGCTGAACCCCACCGTGACGAAGATGGTCATTGAAGCCCCGCTCATTGCCAAAAAGGCAAAGCCGGGCCAGTTCATCATTGTGCGCCCGTTCGAGGACAGCGAGCGCATCCCCCTGACCGTGGCCGGTTACGACCGCGAAAAGGGCACCGTGGACATCATCTTCCAGATCGTCGGCGGCACCACCATGGAGTTGAACAGCCTGAACGCAGGCGACAGCGTCCACGACTTCGTCGGCCCGCTGGGCCGCGCCACCGAGACCGAGGGCCTGAAGAAGGTCTGTGTCGTGGGCGGCGGCGTCGGCTGCGCCATCGCTCTGCCCATTGCCCGCGAGCTGCACGAGCAGGGCTGTGTGGTCCACAGCGTCGTTGGCTTCCGCAGCAAGGACCTGCTCATCCTCGAAGACGAGTTCCGGGCCTGCAGCGATGAGCTGCGCATCATGACCGACGACGGCAGCTACGGCACCAAGGGTGTCGTGACCGCTGCGCTGGACGAGCTGGTGGCCGCCGGGAACCAGTACGACCTGGTCATCACCATCGGCCCGCTCATTATGATGAAATTCGTGGTCAAGACCTGCCAGAAGCACGGCCTGAAGAGCATCGTTTCCATGAACCCCATCATGATCGACGGCACCGGCATGTGCGGCGGCTGCCGCCTGACCGTGGGCGGCGAGACCAAGTTTGCCTGCGTGGACGGCCCCGACTTTGACGGCGACCTGGTGGATTTCGACGAGGCCATGGCCCGCGGCACCATGTACCGCCCCTTTGAGGCCAAGGCCCGCGAAAAGGCCTGCAATCTGTTCAAGACTGAGGAGGCAAAGTAAGATGGCTTTCAATATGGACCCGAAAAAGTGCCCCATGCCCACCCAGGACCCCAACGTCCGCAACAAGAACTTTGAGGAAGTTGCGCTGGGCTACACCGCCGAGATGGCTGTGAACGAGGCAAAGCGCTGTGTGCACTGCAAGAACAAGCCCTGCCAGACCGGCTGCCCGGTCGGCATCGACATTCCGGAATTCATCGGCCATGTGGCCGAGGGCGACTTTGAGGCCGCGTATCAGGTCATCAACCGCTCTTCTTCCCTGCCCGCCGTCTGCGGCCGTGTCTGCCCGCAGGAGAGCCAGTGTGAGGGCAAGTGCACCCGCGGCATCAAGAACGAGCCGGTGGGCATCGGCCGCCTGGAGCGCTTCGTGGCCGACTGGCACCGTGAGAACGTCCACACTGCTCCCATCGTGCCCGAATCCAACGGTCACAAGGTCGCCATCATCGGCGCAGGCCCTGCCGGTCTGACCGCCGCAGGCGACCTGGCAAAGCTGGGCTATAAGGTCACTGTGTACGAGGCCCTGCATGTGGCAGGCGGTGTGCTGATGTACGGCATCCCTGAGTTCCGTCTGCCCAAGGCCATCGTCCAGCAGGAGATCGACGGCCTGAAGAAGATGGGCGTGGACTTCGAGTGCAACATGGTCATCGGCAAAGTCCTGACCATCGACGAGCTGATGGGCGAGTACGGCTATGAGGCTGTCTTCGTGGGTTCCGGTGCCGGTCTGCCCCGCTTCATGGGCATCCCCGGCGAGAGCCTGAAGGGTGTGTACTCCGCCAACGAGTTCCTGACCCGCTCCAACCTGATGAAGGCATATCTGCCCACCAGCAAGACCCCCATCCGCGCCGGCAAGAAGGTCGCCGTCGTCGGCGGCGGCAACGTTGCCATGGACGCCGCCCGCAGCGCCCTGCGCCTGGGTGCCGACACCGTCTACATCGTCTACCGCCGCGGCATGGCTGAGCTGCCTGCCCGGAAGGAGGAGGTCGAACACGCCGAGGAAGAGGGCATCATCTTCAAGACCCTGTGCAACCCCGTGGAAATCCTCTCCGACGACGAGGGCTTCGTCAAGGCCATCACCTGCGTGGAGATGGAGCTGGGCGAGCCCGATGCGTCCGGCCGCCGCCGCCCCATCGAGAAGAAGGGCAGCGAGTTCACCATGGATGTGGACACCGTCATCATGAGCCTGGGCACCAGCCCCAACCCGCTCATCCGCTCCACCACCCCCGGTCTGGAGACCAACAAGCACGGCTGCATCGTCACCGAAGGCGATGAGGGCAAGACCAGCCGTGAGGGCGTGTATGCCGGCGGCGACGCCGTGACCGGTGCCGCCACCGTCATCAAGGCCATGGGTGCCGGCAAAGCTGCCGCCAAGGCCATCGATGAATACATTCAGAATAAGTAAACCGGTCCTATAAAAAAGCGGAGGTGCTGCGATGCAGCACCTCCGCTTTTTTATTCCACGTTCCTTATGGTCCTCCCCTCTTTTTCATCGTACCATAAACAAACGATCTTGCAAGCCTTTTCAGAGCAGTTCATGTTCCAGACAGTACCAGTAAACGCCGTCCTCTTTTACGTCACGGCAGGTATCTGCGGCAACGGCTTTCAGCCGGTCAGAGGCATTGGCCATGGCAACGCCGGTGCCGACGGCCCCGAACATCTCGATGTCGTTGTTGCCGTCGCCAAACGCCATGCTGTCGGCCTTGTCGATGCCGTAAAACTCCAGCACCTTTTCCACCGCGACCCCCTTGCCGCCGTTGGCCGGGATGATGTCCACTGCGCGGTCCCACCAGGCGGCGATCTTGGCATGGGTGACATCGTTCAGGATGGCGGGATACTCTTCCTCCCGGCCGCCCATCAGCACCTGAAAGACTTCGCCCTGCGCCACCTCGTCAAAGTCGTCGGCCACGACCAGCTTCACCCCGCCGATGGCAAAATATTCTTCGAGGTCTGGTTCGGTGCCGTTGGCCACCAGACGGCTGTCCGTGGCCAGTGCAAGGGGCCGCCCCAGTGCAGCCGCATTCCGGCGGAGGGTCACAATGTCCTCTTTTGGGATGAGGTTCTTGAAAATATCGCGCTCCGGCGTAAAACAGTACGAGCCGTTGTAGGTCAGGAGCGCATCAAACGTCACCCCCTCGAACTTCGGCATCTCCATGGGGGTACGGCCTGTGGCAATGCAGAGCCTGATGCCGTTCTGCCGCAGTTTTTGCAGAGCTTCCACCGTTCTGGGGCGGATGCCCTCTTTCAGGGGCACCAGTGTGCCGTCAATGTCAAAAAAGATGATCCTTGGCTTCATCGTATCGCTCCTCTTTTTGCGCAGATGTAGAGATAGAACACCTTTATTATAGCACACGCAACCCAGCTGCCAAAGATTCTTTTTCCTTCAGATTCAGAAATCGCAATTCCGTCAAAATCCGCCACAAAGAAGCAGACAAAGCAGCTATTTTCCGCGTTTTGCGTGAGAATCGGCTCCATTTTTCTGCAAAATCGTTTCATGTATCCCACTTCTTGTGCGAGATGCTCAAATTTTGCAGTTTATTTTTGTTGATTCTTTTTGGCATTTCGTGATTGATTTTGACGTATTCTTTGCTATAATAGGGGCAGAGAGACGCAGAAAGCTCCAAATAAAATCACAATCCACCAAAAGGAGTGAAGATTTTCATGTTGGCAGAAGAACGCTTCGCCCTCATCCTGGATCTGCTGGCCCGCCAGCGGACGGCTACGGTACAGGAGTTGTGCGAGGCCCTGAGCGCAAGCGAATCCACCATCCGGCGCGACCTGAACGAGCTGGACAAACTGGGCAAGCTGAACAAAGTCCACGGCGGTGCCACCCTGCCGGACAGCCCTTTCCGCACCGACGAACCCACCATGGCCGCCAAAGAAGAGCTGGCTGTGGACCAGAAACACAGCATCGCGCGGGCCGCAGCGGCCCTGATCGAGCCGGAGGATTTCATCTTTCTGGACGCCGGTTCCACCACACTGGCGGTGGCGCGGGCGCTGACCGGCCCGGCCCTGCATGCCTGCTATGTGACCAACGGCGTAGCCCATGCCCGGCTGCTGGCCCAGAAGGGCTGCCGGGTGTTCCTGCCCGGCGGAATGCTGCGACCCCAGACCGAAGCCATCATCGGGGCGACGGCGCTCAGCGCCATCCAGCAGTACAACTTCACCAAAGCGTTCATGGGGGCCAACGGCGTGGCGCTGGAGGCCGGGTTCACCACACCGGACCCGGAGGAAGCCGCTGTGAAGGCGGCTGCCGTCCACCGGGCGCGGGAGACCTGGTTCCTCGTGGATGACTCGAAGTTCGCCAAAGTCTACCCCGCCGTCATCACCGACCTGCACAGCGGTGCCATCCTGACCAACCGCTGCCCCAACCCCAAATACCGGCAATTCACTTTGATAAAGGAGACGGAATCATGATCTATACCGTTACGTTCAATCCTGCTATCGACTACGTCGTCCGCCTGGACAAGGCTCTGGAAGTCGGCGAGGTGAACCGCGCCGCCGGGGAGGACTGTGTGCTGGGCGGCAAGGGCATCAATGTGTCCGGTGTGCTGCACGAGCTGGGCTGCGAGAGCGTGGCTCTGGGCTTCGTGGCCGGTGAGACCGGTGCCTGGCTGGAACGCGGTCTGGCCGCGCAGGGCCTGCGCACCGACTTCATTCATCTGGACCACGGCATGACCCGCATCAACGTGAAGATCAAAGCCGGGGAGGAGACCGAGCTGAACGGCGCAGGCCCCGCCATCCCGGCTTCGGCCCTGCACGCGCTGGAAGAAAAGCTCGATGCGCTGACCGAAAGCGATGTGCTCATCCTCGCAGGCAGCATCCCGTCCAGTATGCCGCAGGACACCTACGAGCGGCTGCTGGCCCGGCTGGACGGCAAGGGTGTGCGCTGTGTCGTGGACGCCACCCGCGCCCTGCTGGCAAACGTTCTGCCCTACCACCCCTTCCTCATCAAGCCGAACAACCACGAGCTGGGCGAGCTAGTGGGCAGAGTCCTGACCGGCGACGAGGAGATCACCGCCGCTGCCCGCGCCCTGCAAACGCAGGGTGCCCGGAACGTTCTGGTGAGTATGGCGGGCGATGGTGCTTTGCTGGTGGACGAGACCGGTGCCGTGCACCGCATCGGCTGCCCCAAGGGCAGGGTCATCAACAGCGTGGGCGCAGGCGACAGCATGGTAGCCGGCTTCGTGGCCGGATATTTGCAGACCGGCCGCTATGACGACGCCCTCCGCCTGGGCACCGCCTGCGGCAGCGCCACGGCGTTCAGCCTGGGGCTGGCCAAAAAATCGGAGATCGACGCACTGCTCGCAGCGCTCTGAGCTGTGACGCTTTGAACGAAGGAAAGGAGAATCCCCTATGCGTATCACCTCGCTTTTCTCCCTGAATGCCATTGCGCTGGATGTTGCAGCATCCAATCAGGAAGAGATCATCGACAAGGTCGTGGAGCTGCAATCCACCCACAACAACATTCTGGATAAAGAGGCCTATAAAAAGGCACTCTACGCCCGCGAAGAAGAAGGCTCCACCTACGTGGACAACGGCATCACGGTGCCCCATGCCAAGAGCGACGTCGTCACCCGGCCCAGTCTGGCCGCACTGCGGCTGAGCAGCCCGGTGCAGTACAACCCCGACGACGACGGCAAGACCGACCTGCTCTTCGCCATCGCGGCCCCGCAGAATGGCAGCCTGCATGTGGATATGCTGGCCCGGATGATGCAGATGCTGATGAACGAGGAGTTCGTGGAGCAGCTGCGCACTGCCAAAACGCCGCAGGCATTTTTGGACGCCATCGACAAGCAGGAGGAAGCACAGTTCGGCAGCGAGAGCTTCACCGACCAGTCCATCCCGCAGGACGGCTTCCGGGTGCTGGCTGTGACGGCCTGCCCCAACGGCATCGCCCACACCTACATGGCCGCCGAGGCACTGACCAAGGCAGGCACCAAACTGGAGCTGCCTGTGAAGGTCGAGACCAACGGTTCCGACGGTGCCAAGAACATCCTGACCCGCGAGGAGATCGCAGCCTGCGACGGCATCATCGTGGCGGCGGACAAGAACGTGGAGACTGCCCGCTTTGACGGCAAGCCTGTGCTCTTCACCCGCGTGGACGACGGCATCCACAAGCCCGAAGAGCTGATCCTGAAGATCGTGCGGGGCGAGGTGCCCATCTACCACAGCAAAGACAAGGCCGCGGGCGATGCGCCCGGTGCCTCCGACAGCGCGGCCCACACCGTGTACAAGCACCTGATGAACGGTGTTTCCCACATGCTGCCCTTCGTCGTGGGCGGCGGCATCATGATTGCGCTGGCCTTCCTGCTGGACGATTACACCATCGACCCCTCCAACTTCGGCATGAACACCCCCATCGCAGCCTTCTTCAAGACGGTGGGCAGCGCCGCCTTCAGCTACATGCTCCCCATCCTGGCCGGTTTCATTGCCATGTCCATCGCAGACCGTCCGGGTCTGGCCGTCGGCTTTGCAGGCGGCGTTCTGGCCATGAACGGCACCAACTTCGCGGGCCTTGCCTCCGGTGAGACCACCGGCATCTCCGGCGGCTTCCTGGCGGCTCTGCTGGCCGGTTTCGTGGCCGGTTATGTGGTCGAGTTCCTGAAGAAGATCACCGAAAAGCTCCCCGCCAGCCTGAACGGCATCCGCCCCATGCTCATCTACCCGCTGGGCGGCATCCTCATCGTGGGCGCTGTGATGTGCGGCATCAACCCGGTGATGGGCATGATCAACACCGCCATGACCGACTGGCTCAACGCCTTGGGCGGCACCTCCAAGGTCCTGCTGGGTGCCATCGTGGCCGGTATGATGAGCGTGGACATGGGCGGCCCCTGCAACAAGGCAGCCTATGTCTTCGGCACGGCCGCGCTGGCCTCCGGCAACTATGAGGTCATGGCCGCCGTCATGGTGGGCGGCATGGTGCCTCCCCTCGCCATCGCCCTCTCCACCACCTTCTGCCCCAAAAAGTGGACCCCCGACGAGCGCCGCAACGGCATCGTGAACTACGTCATGGGCCTGTGCTTCGTCACCGAGGGTGCCATCCCCTACGCTGCCGCCGACCCGCTCCGCATCCTGCCCAGCTGCGTCGCCGGCGCAGCGCTGGCCGGTGCGCTCTCCATGACCTTTGGCTGTGCCCTGCGCGCACCCCATGGCGGCATCTTCGTCTTCCCCGTCGTGGACCACGCCCTGATGTATGTGGTGGCACTGGCCGCTGGCAGCATCGTGGGTGCCGTCATCCTGAGCCTGCTCAAGAAGACCCGCACCGAGTAACTCCCTTCCGGTTTTATTGAATCCACAGCAAAACGGCTGGCCCTCCGTACTCCAGGAGGGCCAGCCGTTTTTGCGTTTTATTGCACTGCCTGTTTCAGGCGTTCGAGGTCTCCGGCATCCGGATGGGCCAATGCACGGTCAAAGTTTTCGATCAGCATGTCCAGATTGGAGGCCGGGTTCGGCTGCTGCTTCATCGCTTCGTACCGCTGCCGCACCGACTGGGGCATCCGGCCCTGACACATATAGGTCCCCACAACGGTATTGCTGGGGTCCAGCTCCGCCTGCACGGCGCTCAGGATCTTTGCAAAATACTCCGCGCTGCCGCCGAAGCCTGCGGTGCCGAACAGAAAGACCTTTTTGCCGCGCAGCGTTTTCAAGAAGGCGTTGCAGTCTGCATCTGCATGGCCCCGGTCGGTCCAGAAGCCCACATACAGGGTGTCGGCCTCCGCTGCGGCTTGTGCCGGTGTGCCGAAGTAGCGGCAGCCTTCCTGCGGCAGCGTTTCCCGAAGGGTCTCTGCCAGCTGCTTTGTGTTGCCGGTCTGGCTGCTGTATACGATCGAGTAGCTCATACGATTCTCCTTTTTCATCGGTGTGTGTTTATTTTTCTTCTCGCCGTGCGTCGTAGATGCAGCGGGTGCCCTGGTGCGCCATCAGGCCGCCGAGGCACTTTTTGTTGCAGCGGACGCAGCGATGGATCGTTTTTGCCTGCCCCTTTTGCAGTTTGTTCACCCACTCCGGGTCGGCCAGAAGCTGGCGGCTCATGGCGGCGCACTGGATGCGCCCAGAGGCAAGCTGCTGCTCCACGAAATCGGGGTCGTTCAGGCCGCCCACGCCGCAGAGGGGCAGGCGGGTGTACTGCCGCACGGCATCGCAGAACTTGAGGAAGCAGCCCGGCTGGCCGAAGGCAGGGTGGCTGGCGGGCGGGATGGTGTTTTCCAGTGCCGAGTGGTTGGCCAGCGTGACATGGAAGCTGGTCACGCCTGCCTGTTCCAGCAGCGGCACAAAGACGGGCAGTTCTTCCACCAGAACGCCTGCGTTGCCGTAATGGGGATCTTCCTGCCGGACGGCCAGCTTGTAGTCAATGGGAAATTCCGGCACGGCGGTATGGACGGCCCTGACCGCTTCCACAGCAAAGCGGGCGCGGTTCTCGGCGCTGCCGCCGTATTCATCGGTGCGGTGATTGAAGATGGACGAGCTGAAGCTGCCGCACATCCGGTCGCCGTGCACCTGCACCATGTCGAACCCGGCCTGTTTTGCCAGCACCGCCGCCTTGCCGAAGCCTGCGAGGATGGCCTCGATCTTCCGCTTCGGCATTTTGGTGATGTAAGGCTCCACTTCGGCGTTCAGCTTTTCGCGCAGCTGGTCCGGGGTGAGCTTTTTGGCCAGCACGGCGGGGATGTATTTGAGCATCGCCAGCATGTTGGAATCGCTCTGGTGCAGCTGGGCGCAGACCTTGCAATCCGCCTTGTGGGCGATCTCCACGATCTGCTGATAAAACGCGAACCCCTTTGCATCGAAGAGGGATTTTTCGAACCTGCTCTTCCCCACCGGCACATCCCCGATGATGAGCATCGCGCAGCCGCCCTCGGCCAGCCGCCGGATCTCGGCAAGGTACTCTTCGTCCGGCAGGCCGAAGGTGGTAGGCGCAAAAATGATGCGGTTCTTCAGCTGCAGGCCCCCATAGTTCACAGGGCTCAGGATGGTCTCATACATGATCACATGCTTCCTTTCTGTGCTGCTTTGTGCAGCAGTTCCAGCAGCTGGCGCTGCTCGTCGGCGGTCAGGCCGGTCAGGTTCCGGGCGTCCCAGTCATAAAACATCCGGTGGCAGACCGCAAAGGCCGTCCGGCCCTTTTCGGTCAGTTCCAGATGGTAGCTGCGGCCGCTCTTTTCTTTGGTGAGAAATCCATCCTCGGCCAGCTTGGTGAGGCTGCGCTGGGAGTGGCCCCAGTCCAGATGCAGTCTCTGCGTCAGCTCCGAGGGGGTGCAGCCGGGATGCTTGCCCACATAGATGACAAAGTACATCATCCCGAAGCTCAGGCCCAGCTCCTGCAGCCGCTGGGTGGTGTAGGCGGCAAATCTCCTGTGCAGTGTCAGAATGCAGGAGGATACCGTAGCCGGTTCCATATGATCCGCTCCTTTCGTTCTCAACGGCCTGAGTATAGCACGTTCACTTGACAAAGTCAAGTATTTTCGCAAAGAAAAAACTCCGCATCTGTACGCGAAGTTTTTTTCGGGCGATTGTCAGGCTTTGTTACGGTGCTCTTCTTCCAGATCCCGCTTGAGGTCGTCTTCGATCTCGACGAAGCATTCCAGAAGCATGGGGTTGAACGCGCCGCATTCGCCGTTCAGGATCATCTTCACTGCCTGTTCGTGCGGGCAGGCTTTTTTGTAGCAGCGGTCACTGGTCAGAGCATCGTAGACGTCGGCCAGCGCCACCACCTGCGCCTCGATGGGGATCTCGTTCCCTTTCAGGCCGTCCGGGTAGCCGCGGCCGTCCCACCGCTCGTGGTGCCAGCGGGCGATGCTGTAGGCCGTCTGGAGCAGCGGCTCCTCGCAGAAGTTGTCCAGCTTGCTCAGCATGTCCGCGCCGATGGTGGTATGGGTCTTGATGACCTCGATCTCCTCCGGGGTCAGCCGGCCGGGCTTGTTCAGGATCTTTTCGTCGATGGCGATCTTGCCGATGTCGTGCAGGGCCGAGGCCAGCGGGATATTCTCCTGCATCTCGGAGGTGATGTGGTAGATGTTGGGGCGTTCGAGCAGTTTTTCGAGCACCCGCTCGGTGAGGCGGTGGATGTGCTGAACGTGCAGCCCGCTCTCGCCGTTGCGGAACTCCACCAGCTGGCTCAGCACCCCCACCAGCATGGAGGTGTTCCTCTCCCGCGCGCGGATCTGTTCGGACAGCAGGCTGACCAGCCGCCGCTGCTTGGCATAGAGCTTGATGGTATTGAACACCCGGCGGTAGACGACGCGGGCGTCGAACGGGCGGGCTACGTAATCCGAAACGCCCATCTCATAGGCGCGGCGGACGGATTCCTCGCTGTCCTCACCGGAGATCATGATGACCGGCAGATCCTCGATGGCGTGGTTGCGGTTCATGAAGTCCAGCACCTCAAACCCGTTCATCTTGGGCATCATAAGGTCCAGCAGCACCAGCGCGATATCGCCCATGTGCTGCTGCATCTTTTTCAGGCACTCCTCGCCGTCCGCCGCTTCGAGGATGCGGTAATCCCCGCACAGGATCTCCGACAGGATGGCGCGGTTCATCGCGGAATCGTCCACGATGAGGATCTGCGGCTTTTCCTCCCGGCGGCCCGGCGCATCCTCCTGGAGCACCTCGCCGGAGACGACGACGCAGTTCTTCCGGACCTTGGCCTGATACATCAGCCGGTCGGCCTGCCGGACCACGGCATCCATGCTGTCGCTTGGCATCTGGATCAGCCCGCCGATGCTGGTCGAAAGCCGCATGTGGCTGTAGCCGGGCACGATGGCGTCATGGAGCTTTTCCCGGATCTGCTCCAGTTTGATTTTGAAGTAGTCCTCCGGGATGCCGGGCAGGATGAGCAGAAACTCGTCGCCGCCGAAGCGCACCAGCGCATCGGTCTGGCGGATGCAGCCGCGCACGATGGTGGCGGCGGTCTTCAGGGCCATATCGCCCGCGTGGTGGCCGTAGGTATCGTTGTAGACCTTAAAATCGTCCAGGTCCATCAGCGCCACGCCGATGGGGCCTTTCATGCCGCGGACGATCTCCTCGTAATAGCGGCGGTTGTACATGTCGGTCAGAGGGTCGTGGTACAGCTTGGTGTTGTAGCCGGAGAGCGCGCTGAACAGTGCCTCGGTGTCATCGGGTTCGACGATGGTATCACTGTGCATCCGCTGCAGCAGTTCCAGCACATAGGGAGCTCCGTCCACCTCCATATATTTGGCCGACACCTGCACGATGTCCGGCGAGAAATATTCCAGCTTGGTGCGCTGGTCATGGTTCTCGAACGCATTCTTCACCGCGCAGTGGTGGCAGCGGCGGTTCCTGTGGCGGCAGGCATAGCACAGCTCTTCCGCGTTGGGGTTGGAGCGCACACCCTCTTCGATCCGCTCAATGGTGGCTGCATCCAGCAGACGCACATCCGTATAGAACTGCTGCAGATCGCTGATGAGCGTCTGAACTTCCTGCATTGTTTTCATCTTCGCCGTTTCCTACGCCTTTCTGCGCGCCTCTCAGAATATTGGAACAAAAAAGGCGCTTTTCTTTTCTATTATAGACGGTATTCAGCCCAAAGGGAAGGGATTTTCCAAAACTTTTCTGCAAAACAGAATGCTGCCCCGCCGTTTTGCCAAAATCTGAACTTTTTCGGCATAAATGGTAGCCCTGTGAAACAAAAGGTGTTATAATAATTTTATCTATCACAAGCCATTTGACAGGAAGGGGTCCCCCACATGACGATCGAAGAATGCTACACGGCCATGGGCGCGAATTATCAGGACGTGCTCCGGCGCTTTTATAAACCCGATATGATCCGGCGCTTTGCCCGGATGTTCTTGCAGGACACCAGTTTTCAGCAGCTGACCGATGCCATGGCCCGGCAGGACGTCAAGGATGCGTTTCTTGCGGCGCACACCCTGAAAGGGGTCTGCCTCAACCTCGGCTTCAGCAACCTCACGCCCTCTGCAGTGGCCCTGACGGAGATCCTCCGCGCGGGGAGCTTTGACGGTGCCGCCGAGCAGTATGCCCTTGTAGAGAAGGAATATCACAAGACCATCGAGGCCATCAACGCCCTCGATTGAGTTCCGGATGGAGCCGCGGAGAGCCGGGGCTCCATTTTTCGGACCGGCTCGTTTTGGGGAAGGAGACATCATGCGATCTCGTTTTCGTCCGCTCGTCAGTCTGGTGCTGAGCGCTGCGCTGCTGCTGGGCTGTGTGGGCTGCGGCGGCAGTGCCAAGGCACCCACCACCATCACGGTGTGGAACTATTACAGCGGCGACCTTCTGAGCAGCTTCAACGCTCTGGTGGACCAGTTCAACGCCACCGTCGGCAAAGAGAAGAACATCGTGGTCGAGAGCTTCAATCAGGGCAACGTGACCGACCTGGAAGCGAACGTTCTGGCCGCTGCGCAGGGCAAGGTGGGCGCTGCGGCCCTGCCCAACCTCTACTCCGGCTATGCCGACATGGCCTATGACCTCGACCTGATGGGCAAGGTCGTAGACCTGGCCCCCTATCTGACCGCAAAGGAGAAGGCCGCCTATGTGGACGGTTTTCTGGCCGAGGGCGACCTGATGAACAACGGGGAACTGAAGATCTTCCCGGTGGCAAAATCCACCGAGCTGCTCTACCTGAACGCCACCGACTGGGCCCCCTTTGCTGCGGCCACCGGTGTGACCTACGACGACCTGGCCACTTTGGAAGGCGTCGTGGAGGTGGCCCGCCAATACTACGACTGGACGGATGCCATGACCAGCACCCCCAACGACGGCAAGGCCTTCTTCGGCCGTGATGCGCTGGCCAACTACCTGCTGTGCGGTGCTCAGGAGATGGGCCTGACCATCTTTGATACCAAGAACGGCGTCATGACCCTGCATTTTGACAAAGACGTCATCCGCAAACTGTGGGATAACTTCTATGTGCCCTACATCAAGGGCTGGTTCGGTGCCAGCGGCAGGTTCCGCAGCGACGACGTGAAGACCGGCAATCTGCTGGCCTACGTCGGCTCGTCGGCCAGCAGCCCCTTCTTCCCCGCCCAGGTGATGACCAACGACGCCGAGAGCCACGCCATCGAACCGGCCATCCTGCCCTGCCCATCCTTTGCGGGCTGCAGCCCGGTCGCCGCCCAGCAGGGTGCCGGTATGATCGTGACCAAAGGCACCGACGCCCAGATCCGGGCCTGCGTTGAATTTCTGAAGTGGTTTACCCAGCCGGAAAACAACATCGCGTTCTCCGTGAACTCCGGCTATCTGCCCGTGACCCGCGCCGCCGCAAACCTGAACGCCATTCAGGCCAGTGGTTTGGAGCTGACCGACATCGTCACCCAGGTGCTGGACCTCTCGCTGGATGCCGTGGAGCATGACGCCCTGTACACGACCCACGCCTTCCTGGAGGGTTCCACGGCCCGCACCACCCTGCAAAATGCCATGACCGATGCGGCGGAGGCCGACCGGGCCATCGTGAAAGAGCGGCTCGCCGCCGGGCAGACGGCCGAAGAAGCCGAAGCCGAGTTTTTGACCGACGAATACTTTGACCAGTGGTACGAATCCACGAAGGCCGCGCTGGAAGCCTACGCCGGCTGACCACCTGCCGCCCCAACCCTTTTTGAAAGGAGCACCGGCCCATGAAACACTTCACCCGACACAAACTGTCCGGGGCCCGCGCAGAGCGCTCCATTTTCGGCACCATCTTCAAAGCGATGGTCGGTGTGCTGCTGGTGGAGGTCGCGCTGCTCGTCGCGTCCATCTATGCGATGCGGGTCGGCCCCCAGCTGGACCAGAACGCGGAGGACATCCTCGCCATGCAGGTGGAGAACCGCAGCCGATACATCCGGACCACCCTGAACGATGCGCAGGAGCTTTCCACTCTGGAAAGTGAGATCAACACCCTGACGCAGGAGCTGCTGGCCAGCGGCAGCATCGACCTTGCCACGCTGGACAGCAGCAGCATCACCGCCTACCCCCTGCTGGAAGCCGCCACCCCAAAGCTCATCGCCGCTCTGCGCAGCAGGCCGGTGACCGGCATCTTTCTGGTGCTGAACACCCACGACCTGAACAGTCGCTCCGCTGGCAATCACCTGCCCTCCATCTATCTGCGGGATCTGGACCCCGACGCCTCGCCCTCCGAAAACAATTCCGACCTGCTGTTCGAGCGGGCACCGGCCCGGCTGGTGCAGGAGCAGAGCATCGCCACTGACAAGAGCTGGTCCCCCGCTCTTGCCTATCAGGCAAAAGCCAGAGGCTTTCTCTATGCGCCGTTCCAGGCGGCCTATGACGATGGTGCCCAGCTGAGCCCGGCGGATTACGGCCACTGGACCATCGCCCCCTATGCTCTGAAAGATGACGACCGGCAGGCCATCTATTACAGCCAGCCCCTCATCCTGCCGGACGGCACCATCTACGGCGTCATCGGCGTGGAGCTTCTGACCAGCTACCTTGCCGAGAAGCTGCCCTGCGCCGAACTGCAGGGCGACGGCTCCGGCCTCTATCTGCTGGCCTGCTCCAATATGATGTTGAACCTGGACACCCTCTCGCTGGATCTTGCACCGGTCCTGTGCAGCGGCAGTTCGGCGTTTGCCAGCGGCACCACCGCTGCGGCATCCCGGCGCGGCACCGGCTGCTTCCGTCTGGTGCAGGACCATGTGCCCTACACAGCCTCCGTGATGTCGCTGAATCTCTACAACCGGAACGCCCCCTTCTCCGGGGATCGCTGGTATCTGGTGGGCATGGTGCCCACGGCCAACCTCTCGGCCTTCTCCAACCGGGTGCAGCAGATGCTCTTCCTCACCGTGCTGCTCACCCTCATCGCAGGCTTTCTGGCGAGCTTTCTGGTCAGTGAGCGGATGTCCAAGCCCGTCCATCAGCTCTCCGCTGCCGTGGCCAAAGCGCAGGAAAACGCCGTGGCCATGCCGCAGCTGCCCACTACCGGCATCCTGGAAGTAGACCAGTTTGCCTCGGCCATCACCCACCTTTCGGAGGATGTGCTGGCCTCTTCCACCCGCTTTCTGCGGATCATGGAGATGGCCACGGTGGAGCTGGGCGGCTACGAGCTGCGCAGCGACAGTGTCTTTGCCACCGACAACTTCTTCCAGATGCTGGGGCTGGCCACCCCGGAGCCTCTCACGCCCCGCAGCTTCCGCAACGCCCTCTCCCGGATCGCGCATTCCAGCCTCTACCGCACCACGGATGCAGGCAACTCCGTCTTCCTCGTCCGGAAAGAGGACGAGGTGCGGTATGTGATCCTCCGTGTGACCCGCATCTGCGGCGAGACCGCCTCGGAGGTGGGCCTGCTCGAAGATGTGACCAGCCCCATACTGGAGCAGCAGCGCATCGAGCGGGAGCGCGACTACGATATCCTCACCGGGCTGTACAACCGTCAGGCGTTCGACCGGGTCTGCGCCGACCTCTTTGCCCACCCGGCCCAGCTGCACTGCTCGGCTCTGCTGATGATGGATCTGGACAACCTCAAGCAGATCAACGACACCTACGGCCACGACTGGGGCGACCAGTACATCCGCCAAACCGGCCAGTGCTTCGCCGCCAACATCCCAAAGAACACCGTCTGCTCCCGCCTGTCCGGCGACGAGTTCCTGCTGCTGTTCTACGGGTACGACACACAGGACGCCATCCGCGCCGAGCTGGATAAGCTGAGCGCCGCCCTGCGGGCCAGCTGCTCCACCCTGCCCAACGGCAAAACACTGAACATCAGCATCTCCGGCGGCGTGGCCTGGTACCCGGAGGACGGCAAAGACCTGAAGACCCTGAAAAAATACGCCGACTTCGCCATGTATCAGGTCAAGCAGTCCCGCAAGGGGCAGGTGGGCGATTTTGACATCGGCGTCTACCACCGCGAGGAGTATGCCGCCCAGACCCAGCGCGAGTTCCTGCAATTGCTGCGGGAAGAGCAGGTGCACTACTACTTCCAGCCCATCTTCAGCGCACAGACCGGGCGGGTGGTGGCCTACGAGGCGCTGATGCGGGTGAACACGCCCACCCTCACCTCGCCTTCGCAGGTGATGACGCTGGCCCACGAACTGGACCGCCTGTACGACATCGAGCGGATCACCATGTTCCATTCCAGCGAGGCATTCGAGAAGCTGCAGAACCGGGGCCTCATCCGGAAGGACGCCCTGCTCTTCGTCAACTCCATCGCCAATGTGGACCTGAACGATGAAGACCGCCAGGAATATCACCGCCGCTACCCCGACCTGCTCAAACAGCTCGTCGTGGAGATTACCGAACAGGAAGACCTGGACCGCGCATGTCTGGAGCGGAAGCGGAACATGCCGGGCTTCTCCGGTACCTTCGCGCTGGATGACTACGGCACCGGCTACAGCAACGAGCTCAATCTGCTGGAACTGTCGCCCCAGTACATCAAGATCGACCTCTCCATCATCCGCGGCATCGAGAAGGATCTCGACAAGCAGCAGATCGTCTCGAACATCGTGGCCTACGCCCACGCCCGCAGTATGCAGATCCTCGCCGAGGGCATCGAGGATGAGATCCAGCTGCGCAAGGTCATCGACCTGGGCGTGGACCTGCTGCAGGGCTACTACCTCAGCCGCCCGGCAGCCGTGCCCTCCCCCATCGCATCCGAAGCGCTGGATGTCATCCGCGCTGCCAGCGCCGCGCATTCGGATGCCGGCTAAGCGCAAAAAAGGAACGGCCTTTCGGCCGTTTCTTTTTTGTTATCGACCCAGCTGCCAGAATGCGACGGCGCTGGCGGCGGCGACATTGAGCGAATCGACGCCGTGGGACATGGGGATCTTGACCGTGTAATCGCAGGCGGCGATGGTGGCATGGGCCAGACCGTCGCCCTCGGTGCCCAGCACGATGGCAAGTTTCGGCTCTGCGGCCAGCGCTTCGTCGTCGATGGGGACCGAGCGGTCGCTCAGAGCCATGGCTGCCGTTTTGAAGCCCATGGCTCGGAGGCGGGCCAGCCCCTGTCCGGGCCAGTCGGCGGTCGTCTCGCCCAGCTGGGCCCAGGGCACCTGAAACACCGTGCCCATGCTCACCCGCACCGCGCGGCGGCACAGCGGGTCGCAGCAGGAGGGGTTGATAAGGACGGCGTCCATGTTCAGCGCTGCCGCACTGCGGAAGATGGCGCCCACGTTGGTGGAGTCCACGATGCCTTCCAGCACCGCGACGCGGCGGGCCGCTTTGCACAGCTCCTCGGCGCTGCGGGGGGCCGGGCGGCGGAAGGCGCAGAGCACGCCCCGCGTCAGCTCAAACCCGGTGAGCCCGGCCAGCAGCTCCCGGTCCGCCGTGTAGACCGGGGCATCGCCGCAGCGGGTCAGGATCTCCGCCGCCGGGCCGGTGATCTGTCTGCGCTCCATCAGCAGCGAGACCGGCTCATACCCGGCGTCCAGCGCACGGGAGATCACCTTGGGGCTCTCGGCGATAAAGATGCCTTTTTCGGGTTCCAGCCGGCAGCGCAGCTGGTTCTGCGTCAGGCGGGCGTAGGGGTCCAGCTCCGGCGCATGGAAATCGGTGATCTCGACGATGTTCGGCATGAGAATTTCTCCTTTTGGTTCCAGAATCAGTCTTATTGTAGCACAACCGGCGTCCCTTTGCAAAACATGGTGGCCATGTTCGTTTTACATGGTCGAATCCGCCAAAAATGCCGCCAAAATTTTGACAAATCCTCCAAAATGCGCTATCATAGACGGGAACTTGTGAAGAGGGGGAACCATTCCGTGTCCATCAGTCGAAAACTGTCCCGCAATGGGCAGATGTCCGAAGCATTCTGCACCGCCATGTTCCTGTCGGTCTCCGGCGGCCTGCAGGATGTTTATACCTATTTGTATCGCGGCAAGGTGTTTGCCAATGCACAGACCGGCAACATCGTGCTGTGCAGCGTGAAGCTGGTCGAGGGCGACTGGAGTGCGGTGCTGCACTATCTGGTGCCGCTGTGCTTCTTTGCGCTGGGCGTGTTCACGGCGGAACTGCTGCGCCAGAAATTCCAGCAGATGCAGCGGCTCCACTGGCGGCAGCTGGTGGTGCTGTGTGAGATCGTGATGCTGTTCGTGGTCGGCTTCTTCCCGCAGGAGTGGAATCTGGTGGCCAACGCGCTGGTCTCGTTTGCCTGCGCGATGCAGGTGCAGGCCTTCCGCAAGGTGAACGGCTACGCCTTTGCCAGCACCATGTGCATCGGCAACCTGCGCAGCGGCATGGATTCGCTGTGCAGCTGGCTCGTGGCGGGCAACCGCGCCGCCCGGAGCAAAGCCTTCCACTATTTCGCCATCATCCTCCTGTTCGCGCTGGGCGCAGGCCTGGGCAGCGTGGCGCTGGGGTTCTGCGGCGCAAAGGCGATCTGGTTCTCCTGCCTGCTGCTGGCCGTGAGCTTCTGCCTGATGTTCCTCAAGGAAGACATCGAGGAGCTGGAAGAGGACATTGAAAAGCGCGAGGCTAAGCACTGAACCGGCCCGGCAACGCGATCATGCAGCACATTCCCACACTGCTGCCCTTCCCTCCGGGCAGGCAGTGCGGGAATTTTTGCAGCGAAACGCGGTTTGACAGGGATTTTTTCATTGCGCTGCCGGGCTTGATATGGTATACTGATTCCATGTGTTAAAAACGCCCCGGCGGCCGGAACGGTGTTGGCTGCCGCTGCGGGTTTTCTTTGAGGAATAGGAGCAACGAATGAAAAAAGGATTTGACAACGACAAATACCTGCAGATGCAGTCCGAGCACATCCGCGAGCGGATCGCACAGTTCGACAACAAGCTGTATCTGGAATTCGGCGGCAAGCTGTTCGATGACTACCACGCCTCCCGTGTGCTGCCCGGTTTCCAGCCGGACTCCAAGCTGCAGATGCTGCTGCAGCTGAAGGACCAGGCCGAGATCGTCATCGTCATCAGCGCCGAAGATATCGTGAGCAGCAAGGTGCGCGGCGACTACGGCATCACCTACGACCTGGACGTGCTGCGCCTCATCGACGCCTTCCAGGAGCGGGGGCTGTTCGTGGGCAGCGTCTGCGTGACCATGTACACGGCCGCACCCGAAGTGGAAGCCTTTGAAAAGCGGCTGAACGATCTGGGCATCCGGACCTTCCGTCATTATAAGATCCCCGGCTACCCCAACGACGTGGCCCGCATCGTGAGCGACGAGGGCTATGGCCGCAACGAGTACATCGAGACCGAGCGCCCGCTGGTGGTCATCACGGCCCCCGGCCCCGGCAGCGGCAAGATGGCCACCTGCCTGTCCCAGCTGTACCACGAGCACAAGCGGGGCGTCAAGGCCGGTTATGCCAAGTTTGAGACCTTCCCCATCTGGAACATCCCGCTCAAGCACCCGGTGAACCTGGCCTACGAGGCCGCTACCGCCGACCTGAACGATGTGAACATGATCGACCCGTTCCATCTGGAAGCCTACGGCAAGACTGCCGTCAACTACAACCGCGACATTGAGATCTTCCCGGTGGTCAACGCGATGTTCGAGCTGATCGCAGGCCAGAGCCCCTACCACTCCCCCACCGACATGGGCGTGAACATGGCGGGCAACTGCATCGTGGACGATGCCGCCTGCTGCGAGGCCTCCTGCAACGAGATCGTCCGCCGGTACTTCAAGTCTCTGTGTGCGCTCAAAAACGGTGCACAGGTCCAGAGCGAGGTCTACAAGCTGGAACTTCTGATGAACCAGGCAGGCCTTACGCTGGGCAGCCGCCCCGTGGAGCAGGCCGCTCACGCCGTCTCGGAGAAGACCGGCGGGGCACCAGCCGCCGCCATCGAGCTGCCGGACGGCACCGTCATCACCGGCAAGACCGGCCCGCTGCTGGGTGCAGCTTCTTCGGCGCTGCTCAACGCGCTGAAGAAGCTGGCCGGCATCGACCAGGAAATGGATCTTGTCTCTGCGGCTGCCATCGAGCCGATCCAGACCCTCAAGACCAATTATCTGGGCAGCAAGAACCCCCGCCTGCACACCGATGAGATCCTCATCGCGCTGTCAAGCTCCGCTGCCACCAACCCCACCGCTGCAATGGCCCTGCACCAGCTCTCCAAGCTGAAGGGCTGCGACATGCACTCCACGGTCATCCTGTCCAGCGTGGACGACGACACCGTGAAGAAGCTGGGCATCTACCTGACCTGCGAACCCGCCTACGAGGAAGAGGGCCGCAAGTACCACAAGAAATAAGCGCAGCAAAAAAGAGAATCGCCGCGGCGGTTCTCTTTTTGCATTCACAGGCGGGTCTGCACCCAGTATTCGCCCATGCTCTGGCCGGGCTGGTCGGTGACATCGTCGTTCAGGTAGTCCGCCAGACCGCAGGACGCCGGGTCCCATCCGCGCGCCTGTTCGACCGAATCGTACTCCACCTCGGCGTACCAGAACTCGGTGGGCTGGCCTTCGTCCACATGGTTCACTTCCAGCACCAGCCCGTCCGGCAGCAGATAGCTGCGGCGAAGTTTCGGGATGAGCGGCCTGCCGATGATCTTCGTCTCTAAATCGTCAAACAACGCTTTGTCGATGGGGCGTTCGATTTCCTCCCGCGCCAGCCCGCCGCCGGATTTGAAACAGAGAATATAGGCGGTGCTGCCGCCCGTCCGGGCCTCCTCCCGGATGCGGACCGTTGGACGGACGCTGATATACCCCTGCCGCATCGCGAATTCCTCCTGCAGCGGCATCTCCGGGAAACCCGCTCCCTCCGGCCAGCCGTTCACCATCCATTTGCGTTCGATCTCCATTGCCTTGCCCTCATTTCTGTTGGATTTTGTATTTATTCTAACACGGTTTTATGATATTATAAAGAGGATCTGAATCAAAAAATACAGCGCTGAAAGCGGGCCGCATCGCCGGGAGCATTTTCCTCGTGCGGCGGAGAGCGCACCTCTGCAATACAGCCGCCCCGCTCAGCCTGTCGTATCTCAAACACAAGGAGTTTCTATGAAATCGACCCGCAACTATCCCATCTACAAAGTCAACAAACACGCTGAGGGGCTGCTGGTGGGCGGCCACCCGTGGGTATACGAGAACGACATCCTCGAAGCACCGGAGACCACGCCGGAGAACGGCACGCTGGCCGATGTGGTAAGCCCCAAGGGGGCCTACCTCGGCACCGGCTTTCTCTCGCTCCAGAGCAAGATCCGGGTGCGGCTCATCTCCCGCAACGCCAACGATACCTTCGACGCTGACTTCTGGCGCCGCCGGGTGGAGTATGCCTGGAACTACCGCAAGACCGTTCTGGAACCGGACGACCTCTCGGCCTGCCGGGTCATCTTCGGCGAGGCCGACCAGTTCCCCGGCCTGACGGTGGACCGGTTCCAGAATATCCTCGTCACCCAGACCCTCAGCGTCGGCATGGAAAAGCTCAAACCCCTCCTCTTCCCCCTTCTGGCAGAAGTGCTTCGGGCCAACGGCCAGACCATCGACGGCATCTACGAGCGGAACGATGAGGCTCTGCGCGCCAAGGAAGGGCTGGCGCAGAACAAGGGCTGGTTCGAGCTGCCCGGCGAGACCCACCCCGCTTCCACCCAGACCGAGATCTGCGAAAACGGCGTTTTTTACCACGTTGATTTCGAGAACGGCCAGAAGACCGGCTTCTTCCTCGACCAGAAATACAACCGCCGTGCCGTGGCCCGCATCGCCGCCGGGCACACGGTGCTGGACTGCTTCACCCACACCGGCAGCTTTGCGCTGAACGCGGCCAGGGGCGGGGCCGCCCGCGTCACCGCCGCCGACATCAGCGCCGATGCCATCGCCATGGCCCAGCGGAACGCCGAACGCAACGGCCTCGACAACATGGACTTCCTCTGCGAGGACACCTTCGCGCTGCTGCCCCGGCTGGAAAAGGAGGGCCACCCCTACGACTTCATCATTCTCGACCCGCCCGCCTTCACCAAGGCGCGCCGCACCGTCGAGAACGCCATGCGCGGCTACAAGGAGATCAACTACCGCGCCATGAAGCTGCTGCCCCGCGGCGGCTATCTGGCCACGGCCAGCTGCTCACATTTTGCCACCGAGGAGCTGTTCATCAAAATGCTCAAGGCGGCAGCAAAAGACGCCCACCGCCAGCTGCGGCAGATCGAAGTCCGCCAGCAGGCCCCCGACCACCCCATCCTCTGGGGCGTCCCGGAAACGAACTACCTGAAGTTTTTCCTGTTCCAGGTCATCTAAAAGTCATACCAAGCGCGCAAATCTCCAAAAAAACGAGAGCGTGTTTGTGCAGAATCGTCAGTTTTGTCTATTGCCTTTTTTTGCCCTGTAAGCTATAATCATGCCATAGACAGCAACGGCGCTGTGGGTCACCTCCTGACTCGCAGCGTCGTTTTGTTTAAGCAAGCTTTCGCGTGAAAACGCATCGGCGTGGATGGGTTTTTGCGATGTGTGGAAAGAAACAAGATCAAGTAAGGAGTAGGATTTATGGCAGCAAATGTTATGGAAATCTACGGCAGCAAGGTCTTCAACGAACATGTGATGAAGGAGCGCCTGCCGAGCGCGACTTACAAGAGCCTGGAACGCACCCTGCACAAGGGTGCTCCGCTGGACATCGAGGTGGCCAACGTTGTGGCCAGCGTGATGAAGCGCTGGGCCATGGAGCTGGGCGCTACCCACTACACCCACTGGTTCCAGCCGCTGACCGGCATCACCAGCGAGAAGCACGATGGCTTCGTCTCCCCCGTGGGCGACGGCACCGCCATCATGGAGTTCTCCGGCAAGGAGCTGGTGCGCGGCGAACCCGATGCTTCCTCCTTCCCCTCCGGCGGCCTGCGCGCTACCTGCGAGGCCCGCGGCTACACCGCATGGGACCCCACCAGCTACGCCTTCGTCAAGGATGATGTGCTCTGCATCCCCACTGCCTTCGTCAGCTACACCGGCGAGGCGCTGGATAAAAAGACTCCTCTGCTGCGTTCCATGAACGCGCTGTCCAATCAGGCCGTCCGTATCCTGAAGCTGTTCGGCAAGGATGTGGACTACGTGTCCACCACGGTCGGCCCGGAGCAGGAGTACTTCCTCGTCAAGAAGGAAGACTACGAGGCACGTCAGGACCTGATCCTGACCGGCCGCACCCTGTTCGGTGCTCCCTCTGCCAAGGGCCAGGAGCTCGAAGAGCATTACTTCGGCGTCATCCGCCCCGAAGTCTCCGCTTTCATGAAGGAACTGGACGTCGAGCTGTGGAAGCTGGGCGTCCCCGCCAAGACCAAGCACAACGAAGTGGCCCCCTGCCAGCATGAGCTGGCCCCCATCTTCGACACCACCAACGTTGCCATCGACCACAACCTGCTGACCATGGAGCTGATGAAGAAGATCGCACCCAAGTACGGTCTGGTCTGCCTGCAGCACGAGAAGCCTTTTGAGGGCGTGAACGGCAGCGGCAAGCACAACAACTGGTCTATGAGCACCACCCACGAGAACCTGCTGGACCCCGGCGACACTCCCATGGAGAACCTGCAGTTCCTGGTCTTCCTGGCAGCTGTCATCAAGGCAGTCGATGAGTACGCAGACCTGCTGCGCACCTCCGTCGCCACCCCCGGCAACGATCACCGTCTGGGTGCCAACGAGGCACCTCCGGCCATCATCTCCATCTTCGTGGGCGAGGAGCTGGAAGCCGTCATCGACGCCATCGCATCCGATTCTCCCTACGCCGGCCCCACCAAGATGAAGATGGATCTGGGTGTGGATGTCCTGCCCAAGTTCAGCAAGGACACCACCGACCGCAACCGCACTTCTCCCTTCGCCTTCACCGGCAACAAGTTCGAGTTCCGTATGCCCGGTTCTGCCGAGAACCTGAGCGACTGCAACACCATCCTGAACACCGCCGTCGCCAAGGAGCTGAAGGGCTACGCTGACGAACTGGAGGGTGCTGAGGACTTCACCTCTGCCGCCATCGCTCTGGTCAAGCGGACCATCCGCGACCACCGCCGCGTCATCTTCAACGGCAACGGCTACACCGCCGAGTGGGAAGAAGAAGCTGCCCGCCGCGGCCTGCCCAACAAGAAGAACACCCCGGCTGCTCTGCCCGCCCTCGTTGACCCGAAGAACATCCAGCTGATGGAGGACTTCGGCGTCCTGACCAAGGTGGAGATGGAGAGCCGTTACGAAGTCGAGATGGAGCACTACGCCAAGATCATCAACATCGAGGCGCTGACCATGCTCGAAATGGCCCGCAAGCAGCTGCTGCCGGCCGTCAACTCCTACATGAGCGAGGTCGCCAACACCGCTGCCACCAAGCTGGCCGTCAGCGAGGCGCTCAGCGTCCGCAGCGAGACCAAGACCCTGACCAAGCTGAGCGCCGATGCCGACGCTATGAGCGACGCCATCGACGTGCTGCAGGATGTGGTGGACGCTGCCGAGGCTCTGACCAGCGAGAGCGAGAAGGCTGTGGCCTTCCACGACAACGTGATCCCGGCAATGGACGCTCTGCGTGCCGCAGCTGACGATGCCGAGACCATCTGCGGCGAGGACTACTGGCCGCTGCCCAGCTACAGCAAGATGCTCTACTACGTCTGATCTACCAGCGCATTTCATAAAGCATCTTAGGCTGTCGAACTTCATTCGCCATTCTCCTTTTCCTATTTCTTACACCAACCTAAAGACCTGCTCTTTTGCGAGGGCAGGCCTTTAGGCGTTTTTCTTGAGAGGAGATCATCCCTATGAGCTATACGACCCAACAGGATATCCTGGATTTTGTGGAGGACAACAACGTCAAATTCGTGCGGTTCGCCTTCTGCGACATCTTCGGCACACAGAAGAACATCGCCGTGCTGGCCGGGGACCTGCCCAAGGCGCTGGAGGACGGCGTCTGCTTCGACGGCAGCTCCATTGCCGGGTTCATGAAGGTGGAAGAGAGCGACCTGGTGCTCCGGCCCGACCTCTCCACCGTGACCATCCTGCCCTGGCGCCCCACCGAAGGCCGGGTGATGCAGTTCTTCTGCGACGTGGAACGGCCGGACGGCGACCCCTTTGGCGGCAACTGCCGGGGGTTCCTGCGCCAGATGAGCCGCCGCTTCCGCAAGCTGGGGCTGACCTGCAACGTGGGGGCCGAGTGCGAGTTCTATCTGTTCGAGAACGATGACCATGGCCGCCCCACCCGCGTCCCCATCGACTTCGGCGGTTACTTCGACGTGGCCCCGCTGGACGCAGGCGAGAACCTGCGCCGCGACATCTGCCTGACCATGGAGCAGATGGGCATGAGCCCCCAGCACAGCCACCACGAGAGCGGCAACGGCCAGAACGAGATCGACTGCCACTATGCAGGCCCACTCAAGACCGCCGACAACGTGATGATGTTCAAGCAGATCGTGCGGGCCGTGGCCATGCGCAGCGGCATCCATGCCAGCTTCCTTCCCAAACCTCTGGCCGACCAGGCCGGCAGCGGGCTGCACATCAACCTTTCGCTCTACATGGACGGACGGAACCTGTTTGAGGGCGACATCGCGCCCGACAGCATCGCGGGCAGCTTTATGGCGGGTGTGCTGGCACACAGCCGCGCGCTGACCGTCTTCACCAATCCCCTGCCCAACAGCTACCTCCGCTTTGGCAGCGACGAGGCCCCCAAATACGTGAGCTGGAGCCGCCAGAACCGCAGCCAGCTCGTGCGCATCCCGCAGGTGCAGGGCGACAACTGCCGCATGGAGCTGCGCAGCCCGGACCCCGCCTGCAACCCGTATCTGGCCATCGGCCTCATCCTGGCCGCCGGTCTGGACGGCATCGAACGCCGGTTGGAGCTGCAGGCCCCCATCAACAAGAATCTGTTCGACCCCGCCGTGGCCGCCGGCCTTGGGCTGGAAAAGCTGCCTTCCACGCTGGAAGAGGCCGTGCAGGCCGCGCAGGAGAGCGAATTCCTGCGCGCCGTGCTGCCGGAGGAGCTCTCTCACCGCTACTACGAGGAGGAACTGAAGCGCTGCGCTGCCCTGAAGAATGCCGCCGACCCGGCAGAGTACGAGCGCATCCACTACTTCAACGCCATCTGAGCGGTAAGCTACCGGAAAAAGAGAGGGAAAAGGAAAGGAGCGATTCCGAATGGGACGTGCTCTGATCGTCAGCGCCGGAGCCAGCTCAAACGAGTATATCTCGGCACGGCTGGCGGAGCTGGGATACCCCCGGCCTCTGATCGTGCCAAGCGGAGCCGAGGCCCGGCGCAGGATGTTAGAATCGGATTTTGAGCTCATCGTGGTCAACGCGCCGCTGCCCGATGAGTTTGGCCATGAGCTGTGCGCTGCCGCCGTGGAAAAGACCGACGCGGGCGTGGTGCTTCTGGCCAAGGCCGCTGCGGCCGAGCAGCTGCTGGGTTCCATGAGCGACGAGGGCGTGCTGCTTTTGAGCAAGCCGTTCTCGAACACGCTGTTTTTGCAGGCCATCCACATGGCAGCAGCCAGCAACCACCGCCTGCTGCGCCTGCGGCAGGAAAACGCCAGGATGCAGGAAAAGATCGCGCAGGTGCGTCTGGTCAGCCGCGCCAAATGCTGCCTCATCGAGCGGGAAGGCATGACCGAGGCCGACGCCCACCGCCTGATCGAAAAGCGGGCCATGGACACCCGGCGCGACCGTGCCGAGATCGCACAAGAAATCCTTGATTCTTACGAGGATTAGGATTATAATTTTATGTCGGAAAACGAGCTCCCCACAGTCTGCTTCGCAGACAGCCCTCTCTGGGAGGGCGGTGGCATCGCCTGCGCGGTGCCGAAGGGAGCTTCTGGGAAAAGTATCAGAATCAAACGAGATAGAGGAGGACCATTTTTATGGCAAAATTCATCTTCGTCACCGGCGGCGTCGTCTCCGGTCTGGGCAAAGGCATCACGGCCGCTTCGCTGGGCCGTCTGCTCAAGTGCCGCGGCCTGAAGGTCGCCAGCCAGAAGCTCGACCCCTATGTGAACGTGGACCCCGGCACCATGAGCCCGCTGCAGCACGGCGAGGTCTTCGTGACCGACGACGGCACCGAGACGGACCTCGACTTGGGCCACTACGAGCGCTTCATCGACGAGAACCTGAACAAATACTCCAATCTGACCACCGGCAAGGTCTACTGGAACGTGCTGAACAAGGAGCGCCAGGGCGCATACCTGGGCCAGACCGTCCAGATCATCCCCCACATCACCAACGAGATCAAGAGCTACATCTACAACCTGGCCTCCTCCACCGAGGCCGATGTGGTCATCACCGAGATCGGCGGCACCACCGGCGACATCGAGAGCCAGCCCTTCCTGGAGGCCATCCGTCAGGTGGGCCTGGAGCAGGGCCGCGACAACTGCTGCTACATCCACGTCGTGCTGGTGCCCTACATTTCCGGCTCGGACGAGTACAAATCGAAGCCTGCACAGCACTCCGTCAAGGAGCTGCAGGGCATGGGCATCAACCCCGACATCATCATCCTGCGTGCCGACGGCAGCGTGGGCGGCGACATCCGCCGCAAGATCAGCACCTTCTGCAACGTGCAGCCGGAGTGCGTCATCGAGAACCTGACCATGCCCAGCCTCTACCAGTGCCCGCTGATGCTCCACACCAACGGTCTGGACGATGTGGTGGTCAAAAAGCTGAAGCTGGACGTCCCCCCTGCCGACCTGACCGAGTGGAAGCAGGTGGTCTCCCGCATCGCCACCCGCAGCAAGACCTGCACCATCGCACTGGTGGGCAAGTATGTCAAGCTGCACGATGCCTACCTCTCCGTCATGGAGAGCCTCTACCACGCCGGTTTTGAGAACGACAGCCAGGTGGAGATCCGCTGGGTCGAAAGCGAAGACCTGACCGACCAGGCCGCCTGCAAGGAAGCCTTTACCGATGTGGACGGCATCATCGTGCCCGGCGGCTTCGGTGACCGCGGCATCGAGGGAATGATCCAGGCCGCACAGTACGCTCGCGAGAACCATGTGCCCTACTTCGGCATCTGCCTGGGCATGCAGATCATGGTCATGGAGTTTGCCCGCAATGTGCTGGGCTACGCCGATGCGAACTCCAGCGAGTTCACCCCGGACGGCCAGCACAATGTCATCGCGCTGATGGCCGACCAGCAGGGCAACATCCCCAAGGGCGGCACCATGCGCCTGGGCAAATACCCCTGCACCGTCAAGCCCGGCACCAAGATGGCCGAGTGCTACGGCGAACCGGAGATCTGGGAGCGCCACCGCCACCGCTACGAGTTCAACAACGACTTCCGCAGCGAGATGGAGGAAAAGGGTCTGGTCATTTCCGGCACCAGCCCCGACGGCCGTCTGGTCGAGACCGTGGAGCTGCCGGGCCGCGCCTTCCATCTGGGTGCCCAGTTCCACCCGGAGTTCAAGAGCCGCCCCAACCGTGCGCATCCCCTGTTCAAGGGCTTCATCGCAGCGGCTCTCCAGTTCCGTGCCGCCGCGCAGCGCAGCATGTTGAATGTGTGATACCCTCTCAGTCTGCTGCGCAGACAGCTCCCCTAAAGGGGGGAGCCTTTGGCAGGTCGGGCAACCCCTGCTGACTGCTGAAGGTATTCTGATATCGTAAACAAAAGTGCTCCGCTGTCAAGACCAGCGGCATCTGTCCCATGCTCTGACAAAGAGCGATGGGAGCGATGCTGTGGATCAAAACAGCGGAGCACTTTCGTTTATGGTTTTATTACGCTTTGTTCATCCCGGCACAGCCAAAACCGGCGCGCCAGTGGCTCCCCCTTTGGGGGAGCTGGCATCGCTGCGCGATGCCTGAGAGGGTCACTTCTTTGCAGCAGCCTTCTTGCGGGCGGCGCGGCTGGTCTTCCGGCCAGCAGGCTTCTTGACCGGAGCCTTGACTGCTGCGGGGGCAGCCTTTTCTGCGGGCTTTGCCTCTACCTTCGCCGGTTCGGCCTTGACTTCCTCGGCCTTGGGTGCCTCAACAGCAGGAGCAGCCTCTGCGGGCTTCTCTTCCGCCTTGACCGGCTCTGCCTTGACTTCTTCCGCCTTGGGGGCCTCGACAACAGGAGCGGCTTCTACGGGCTTCTCCTCTGCCTTGACTTCGGCCTTCTCCTCAACGGGAGCAGCAGCGGGCTCGTCCTTCTTGGCAGCGCGCTTTGCGCTGGCGCGGTCCTTCACCTCGGAGATGGTCCAGAGCTGATCTTCCCCGGCGGTCTCCTGCCAGATCTGCAGCTGTGCGCCATCGGAGACGCCCATGCCCACGGTGTCGATGCACTTGCCGCTGGCCCAGGAAGAGCGCAGGCGGACGGTGCCAGCGGGGGTAGGCTCCACGGTCCACATCTGGGACGTGCCGCCCACATCCTCCCACAGATGCAGCCAGGTGCCGTTGGCGGTGCCGGTCATCATCAGGTCGAGGAGCTTGCCGGAAGCGCGGTTGCGGATGCGGTAGACACCGTCCCCCACGCGGATGAACGCCCACTCCTGTTCGGGCTTGTGGTCGTATTTGCCCAGACGAACGGTCTCCTCGTTCTTCGTGGAAGCAGCCGCCTCGATGACGCTGCCGGTGCGGGCAGCGATGGTGTAAAAACGATCTGCTTCGATCACAGTCTGTGCAACAGTTTTCATGATAATTCCCTCCAAACGTTTTTCTCACAAACAAATCGATCTTTTTGTCTTGTTAAATTATACCACTTGTCGTAATTTTTTACAAGGATTTCGACATTCCTTTAGCACTTTGACCAAAAAGCGTCCGCTTTTCATCTGCTTTTGCAAACTTCGACTGAACTTTCGGTCGTAACCAAATTGTAACCACACCAAAATGTTCCAATGCAATGGAATGTCCGGGTGTTTCGTATTATAATCAAATGGGAAAGCCCATCCGCATTTCGTCCCTGTGACCTGTGAGGTACTGCATTATGAAACAGAATCTACTCCGCATCGGCTGCGCGGCAGCGGGCCTGGCACTGGCGGCGGGGGTGTTCACCTCCTGTTCGCTGCTGCCCACGCCGTCCCGGCCCGTGTCCCACCCCCAGCAGGAGGAGGAACCGCCTAAATACGACGCCTCCTCCCTGCGGGACGGCAGGCTGCGGCTCTTCTCCAGCTATGACTCCCTCGGCGGGAACACCATCCTCTGCGGCGACAAGGTGGTGCACCAGTCCCCTGCCAGCGAGACGTCCTATCTGCTGACCGACAGCCAGACCGGCGAGACGAACTGGTTCGTCTGCACCTGGTCTGACCCGGACACCGCCGCCGGGCGGCGCAGCGGCATCTTCGACCGGACGGGTGAGGCGCTCTACACCTTTGACCGCGAATACGATATCCGCCTTTCCGGCGGCGTGCTCGTTCTGACCACCCCCAACAGCTTCGCCTATTCACCCCTGCACGACCATGCAGCGGGCGACGTGCGGGTGCTGGACTTTGCTTCGGGCACCGAGTACCCCGTGCCCGAAAACGCCTACACCTGCCTTGTGGCGGGCGACCGGCTGGCCTTTGGCCTCTATGCCCCCGGCGATGCTGCGCCCGATGAAGAGAACGACGACCTCTACCAGTATGCTGCCGTTCAGATCCAGGAAAAGGACGGCACCGTGGTCTACCAGAACTTCCACAGCCTGCTGTACAGCCTTTCCGCCGGGATCGACGACCCGCTGGCCCCCGCCGACTGGGTGGAGATCGACACCTACAACGCGGACGGCACGAGCCTGGAGTCCACTTCCCTGCTGAACGCGGCCACCGGCGAGGAGCGGAGCGGCTTTGTCACCTATCTCCACGCGGGCATTGCCAGCTTCCGGACCGACGAGGGCAAGTATCAGCTCGTGGATCTGGTCAGCGACATGACCAGCACCGTGCTGTGCGAGTTTAACGACTCCATCAGCGGGTACGCGCCCGGCGTGACCGTGCTCTACCGGGAGGACGGCTACCTCCTCTACGACCTGACCACCGGCGACACCCTCGACCTCTACAACATGGCCCTGGGCACCAACACGCTGGACATCTACGCCAGGGACGGCACTCTCCGCGTCTACGACATGGACACCGGTGCCATCCGGACCGACACGACGGTTGCGCCGCTGGAAGCGCTGCACCGCACCCGCCTCTACGACCAGGGCAGCGGCTGGGTCAACCTGCGCCAGTACGACAACGACAACTACGATGTGACCACCCTGACCCTCGCCGGGCCGACGCTGAGCAAGACCCTTTCGATGGCTGACCTCACCGCCCGCTACGGCGACGACTTTGACGGCTATCTCTGGCCCGTGGCTGCCACGGAGGACGACTTCTATTTCTCCATCAGCTACCGCGGCCCCGGCAGCACCTGGCTGTACGACCTGCTGGACAGCGACGGCGCGGTCGTCCTGGCCGGGCTGGGCAGCTGCGGCGAGTATTCCCGCTACAACCGCAGTGCGCCCCTGCCTGCGGGCGTCTTCGTGGCGCGCAAGGGCTTCGATTACGGCTGGATGGACGTGGAGGGCAACTGGATCTACTGCCAGAGCATCTTCACTTCCACCAGCGACGAGACCGACAACTACTTCTATTGAGGGAGGGTTTCACCATGAAACAGTCTAAAATTTCCCGCCGTTCCTTCCTGCTGGGGCTGGGGGCCGTCTCCACGGCGGCGCTGCTGGCCGCCTGCGGAGAGGCTGCTTCCAGCGCACCGGCATCGAGTGCCGCTTCGTCCGAAGCACCCGCCTCTTCCGCCAGCGAAGTGCCCACAGTGCCCATCCTCACCGAGGACGAGTTTCCCGTCACCGACGGCTCCACGGCCTGCATCCCGCTCATTGCGCAGATCATGGCCGACACCACCGGCATGGAGCTGGAAGCCGCCCAGAGCGCCGTGACCACCAACACCACCGCCTGGGCCTGGCGGAACCTGGGCCTTTACGGTGACACCGAGAACGGCACCCGGCTCATCATCGCCTACGAGGCCCCGGAGTCCGTCAAGGAAGAGCTGAAGGCCGATGGTGCCCCGCTGGACCAGAAAGCCATTGGCCGGGACGCGCTGGTCTTCATCGTGAACGAGGACAACCCCGTCCAGAGCCTGACCCGGCAGCAGCTCCGGGACATCTACGCCGGGAAGATCACCAACTGGAAGGACGTGGGCGGCGAGGATGCCGACATCGTGGCCTTTCAGCGCCGGGAGGACTCCGGCAGCCAGACCCTGTTCCAGAAGCTGCTCATTCAGGGCGGCGAGCTGATGGACGCCCCCACCGAGCTGGCTCCTGCCTTGATGGGCGAACTGGTAGACGACATCGCCGAGTACAATAACGCGGCCAACGCCATCGGCTTCTCGGTCTACTACTACATCTCGGAGATGTATTCCAAGCCCGGCCTGCGGCTGCTGGCCGTGGACGGCGTGACCCCCTCGGCCGACACCATCGCGGACGAGAGCTACCCCCTGTGCAACGAGTTTTATGCCGCAGTCCGGCAGGATTCCGGCCCCGACACCCCGGAGCGCAAGGTCTACGACTGGCTCTCCACCGATGCAGGCCGCGCCTGCATCCAGAAGTCCGGCTATGTGGCCGCCCAATAATTTTTACTCGCGTGTTCCATTCGTTTGACTTCGTTTCCATTCTTTGCTACAATGAAGAAAAGTCTGGCGGTCTCGGCCAGATCTGCCGCAAGACGTGAAGATGCGAAGGAGAACGAACCATGCTCAAACCCCACAACCACCCTGTGGAAAGCCACAGCCGCACCGCGCTGCGCAACTACATCATCCAGGCATCCACCCTGCTGGAGATCACTCTCTCCGGGCTGGTCCTCATCGGCCTGCTGTTCAGCATCGTGCCGCTGCTGAAATGGATGCCCGGCCTGCTGTTCGACGGCAACGATGCAGAGATCCGCACATTTCTGGAACGTGCGCTGGACATCGTCATCGGCATCGAGTTCATCAAGATGCTGGCCAAGCACAGCCCCGGCAGCAGCCTGGAAGTGCTGCTCTACGCCATCGCCCGCCACATGGTGGTCGGCCACGAATCCGCCGTTGAGAACCTGCTCAGCGTGGGTGCCATCGCGCTCATCTTCGTTGTGCGCAAGTTCTTCTTCGTGCCCGCGTTCGGTGCCCACCTACCGGACGGCAACCCTGCCCCCGACCTGACCCCGAACCAGAGCGGCATCCCTGCCCAGGAGTTCCGCCAGCGTCTGCATGACCGCATCCATGCCGAGGACCTCGACGAAGAAGAGAACGCCCCGGAATATGAGGATGCCAAGTGATTCCTCTCCCCGGAACGCACACAGCCCCCGTGCTTTGGCACGGGGGCTGTTGTTTTTCTTGTTTTGAATCAGCGGATCTCGATGCCGAGCTTGAACTTCAGGTTGCCCAGCACTTTTTTGACGGTGCGCTCGACCTGTTCGGCAGAGACTTCTGCGCTGGGGTCGGACAGCGTCAGGGAGAACGCCATGCTCTTCTTGCCCGCGCCGAGGTTTGCGCCGCGATAGATATCGAACAGCTTCACGTCGGTGATGAGCGGGCTTGCCTTTTTGATGGTCTCCTCGATCTCGCCGCAGGTGACCTGTTCCTCGCAGACGAGGGCCAGGTCGCGCTTGACGGCAGCATAGGGGCTGAGCGGCTGATAGCGCAGCTCGCCGTCCACGCAGCTCATCAGGGCCTCGTAGTCCAGCTCACCGAGGTAGATGTTCTGGCTGTCCTTCTGTTCCTTTGCGATCTCCAGCTCGCCGTTGATCTCATTGGAGAGCTTGCCGAAGACGCCCAGACGCTTGCCGCCGCAGTAGACAGCGGCGCTGATGCCGGGGTGCAGCCAGGGCGCAGTCTCGCGCTCGTAGGTGAAGTGCAGGCCGAAACCGGCTGCCAGTGCCTCCATGGCGCCCTTGACGGTGAAGAAGTCCTCTTCCGGGCCGAAAGCACCGATGCAGAGGGTCTGGCGCTCGTGCGGATGCTCGCAGATGGGCAGTTCCTTGGCCAGATAGACCGGTGCCATCTCGAACAGACGGCCCTCGGCGTTGCCCTTCTTCAGGTTGTCCACGATGACGTTCAGCATGGACGGGGTGAGCAGGGTGCGCATGATGGAGAGGTTCTCGCTGATGGGGTTCAGGATGCGGATGGCCTTGCGGGCAGCATCATCGGCGGGGATGTGTAGCATGTCCAGCTCGGCGTTGGAGTAGAAGGCCAGCGTGGATGCCTCATAGAAGCCCTGCGCCGCCAGCAGACGCTTGGTCTTGAGCTGCTGCTTCTGGTCGTAGTTCAGACCGCCGTTGGTGACGGCAGCGGTGTTCAGGAAGGTGGGCACGATGTGGTCGTAGCCGTACTCACGGATGACCTCCTCGGCCAGGTCGGGGAAGCTCTCCACGTCCTCGCGGTACAGCGGGGCGGAAACATCCCAGCTGCCGTCGGCCTGCACGTCCACGGTGAACTCCAGACGCTGCAGGATGTCGATCATGGTCTGGTCAGGCACCGTGATGCCCAGCACACCGCAGATCTTGGCGGGGGTGGTCACGATGTGCCTGCGCTCCAGCGGGCGGCCATCGGTCAGGTCGTATTCCAGCGTGGTGATGTCGCCGCAGTCCAGCTCCTGGATCAGGTGCAGGGCACGGGCGAGGCCCAGTTCGGGCGAGTGGCGGTCCACGCCCTTCTCGTAGCGGGCGGAGGAGTCGCTGTTCTGGCCCAGCGCGCGGCTGGTCTTGCGGACGGAGTCGCGGGCGAAGGTGGCGCACTCAAAGAGCAGGCTGGTGGTGTTCTCATCCATGCCGGAGTTGGCACCGCCCATGATGCCGGCCAGTGCCACCGGCTTTTCGGCATCGCAGATGACGAGGTTGTTGGGGTTCAGGGTGAACTCCTTCTCATCGAGGGTCACGATCTTCTCGCCCTCGTGGGCGCGGCGGACGTCGATGGTGCGGCCCGCGACCTTGTTCAGGTCAAAGGCGTGCATGGGCTGGCCCATCTCCAGCAGGGTGTGGTTGGTGATATCGACCACGTTGCTGATGGAGCGCAGGCCGCACAGGGCCAGATGGCGCTTCATCCAGCGGGGAGACTCGCCCATCCGGATGTTGCGGACGTAGTGTGCCATGTAGCGGGGGCACAGGTCGGGGGCCTCCACCTGCACGGTGATGGGGGCATCGGCGTCGCAGACGGTCTGGTAATCCATGGCGGGCATGTGCAGGGGCTTGCCGAGGATGGCAGAGACCTCCCGCGCGATGCCCAGAACAGACTGGCAGTCCGGGCGGTTGGCGGTGATAGAGATATCGAAGATGTAGTCATCCAGACCGACCACCGGTGCGATGTCGGTGCCGGGGACGCTGTCTTCGGGCAGGATGAGCAGGCCGTAGACTTCCGAACCGGGGAACAGATCATCGTTCAGGCCCAGCTCCTCGCCGGAGCAGAGCATACCGTTGGACTCGACGCCCTGCATCTTGCGGGCCTTGATCTTGATACCGCCGGGCAGGGTGGAGCCATCCAGAGCGGCGGGCACACAGTCGCCCAGCTTCATGTTGGAGGCACCGGTGCTGATGCGGATGTCGTGGCCGTAGTCGCCGCAGTCCACCACACACTTGGTCAGGTGGGTGCCCTCCTGCTTTTCCATCTCCACGATCTTACCGACGACCACCTTGCTGATGCCTGCATCCAGCGGGATCAGCTCTTCGACCTCAAACCCGCAGGAGAAGAGTTTCTCCTCCAATTCCTGAGCCGTGACGTCGATATCGACAAGTTCTTTTAACCAACTGAAAGGTACTTTCATTGTTTGCTCTCTCCCCTCTTATTCATGGAACTGCTTGAGGAACTCCAGGTTGTTCTCGAACATCAGGCCGATGTTGTTGATGCCGTATTTCAGCATGGCGATGCGCTCGATGCCGATGCCAAAGGCGAAGCCGGAGTACTCATCCGGGTCGATGTTGCAGTTCTCCAAAACCTTGCGGTTGACGACGCCGCCACCCAGAACTTCGATCCAGCCGGTGTGCTTGCACAGGGGGCAGCCCTTGCCATGGCACTCGAAGCAGCTGACATCGACCTCGACGCTGGGCTCGGTGAACGGGAAGTAGGACGGGCGCAGGCGGGTGCGGGTGTCGGCACCGAACAGCTTCTGCACGAAGGTGTTCAGGGCACCCTGCAAATCGCCCAGGGTGATGCCCTTATCCACGACCAGACCTTCCATCTGGTGGAACATGGGGCTATGGGTCGCGTCGGAGTCGGAACGGAAGACGCGGCCGGGGATGAGCACCTTGATGGGCGGCTTCTGGGAATCCATGGTGCGGATCTGGCCGCCGGAAGTCTGGGTGCGGAGCAGGAACTCATCGGACAGGTAGAAGGTATCCTGCATATCGCGGGCGGGGTGGTCCTTCGGGACGTTCAGGCGGGTGAAGTTGTGGTCGTCGTCCTCGATCTCCGGGGCGTCCGCCACAGCAAAGCCCATGCCAGAGAAGACGTCGATGATCTGGTTGGTGACCAGCGTCAGCGGATGCAGGCCGCCGACCGCGCGGGTCTTGGCGGGCAGGGTGATGTCCACGGTCTCGGCGGCGTTGCGGGCGGCCAGCTCAGCTTCCTTCACCTTGGCGGCGGCAGCATCGTAGTCTGCCTGCACCTTGGTCTTCAGTTCGTTGATGATCTTGCCCATAGCGGGGCGCTCTTCCGGCGCGACGGAGCGCAGATTCTTCATCAGCGCGGGGATCTTGCCGTTTTTGCTCAGATATTCCTGCCAGAACGTGGCCAGCGTCTCCTTGGAAGAGACCTGACCGAGGCTTTCTTCGGCCTGTTTGGCCAGCTCGTCGATCATTGCTTGCATGGAAATTCTCTCCTTCTCGGTTTTCTTCTTGTTCAGCGGGTAACAAAAAAGCTCCGCCCCGCTCTGCCTTTCGGCAAAGGGGACGAAGCTGTAAACTTTACTCCGCGGTACCACCCGGTTTCCGCTCTTTTTTATAAGGAGCGGCGCTCAAACGCCGTAACGGGGCGCACCGTCCCGCACTAGCAGGCTGTCTTCAGCCGTTCACGCGGGCCGCTCAGGAGCGAACTTCGGTGCACGTCTCTCTCGGAAGCCCTTTCAGCCGGTGAAGCTTCTCTCTTTGCCGGACACACTGCACGTACTTTCTCCGTCGCTGCGTTTTGCATATCAGGTTTTCATAACCATAAATCATATTACCACATTTCGGCGCGGTTTGCAAGCGCAGAAGCGGATTTTGTGGCAATTTTCCGTTTTCGCTTGTGTTTTCCGCCGGGATATGGTATGCTGAGCACAACGTTTTACTGGAAGGAGGGTGCACCCACATGGGTTGGAACGGCTGCGTTTTCTTCAAAAAAGGAAACCCTTAAGCATTTCCGGCTCGAAGTGCGCCCATTTTTAGGAATCGCCCTCTCAGTCTGCTGCGCAGCTAGCTCCCCCGAAGGGGGAAAAGATGGAGTTTGCGCAATGCCAAGGCCTCTCCTACCAGGAGAGGTGTCACCGAAGGTGACGGAGAGGTTGTACAAAGAGACTCTAAGGATGGGCACTGTTTCATCTTGTAAAAATGAAAAGGTGCTTTCCATGAAATCAAATAAACAATCAACGCTCAACATCAAGCGGCAGCTTGGCTGTGTTTATACGGCCGACTTCTTCTCCGGCCTGCGGATCACCGACGCCGTGTGGGTCGCGCTGCTGGCCGCACGGGGGTTCTCCCTGTGGGAGATCGGCTTGGCCGAAAGTGTTTTCCATATCGTCAACCTGCTGTGCGAAGTGCCCAGCGGCATGGTGGCAGATCTTCTGGGCCGCAAAAAAGCCCTTGTGTCCGGCGGTGTGCTGGCCGTCACCTCCAACCTGCTGATGGCGTTTGCACCGAATCTGTTTGCCATCTGCTTCGCAATGGCGCTGAACGCGCTGTACAGTACCCTATTCTCCGGCACCTTCACGGCCCTTGTCTACGACAGCCTCAAGACGGAAGACCGCGAGAACGAATACCTTCAGATCTCCGCCAACAGTTCCCAGATCTCCATGCTGGCCAGTGCGCTGGGTTCGCTGGCCAGCACGGTCCAGCGGTTCCTCGGCTTTGCAGGCTTTTATCTGCTCAGCGCCCTGTTCGAGGGCGTCTCCACCCTCGCCTGCCGATGGATGAACGAACCCATCGTCACGGCAGCGCAGGCCAACCGGGCCCGGCAGTCCCTGCACGACCTGCCCGGTCAATTCATCCAGCTCGTGCAGGACAGTCTGCATGTTCTGCGCACCTGCCCGCTGGCCGCGAAGCTCATCGTATCCAGTGCGATCATCTCGGTGCCCTGCTACCTGACCAAGATGTTTTTGCAGCAGCGTCTCATTGAGCTGGGCTGGCCCACCGAAGCGCTGTTCCTTCCCCTGCTGCTGGGCGGCATCGCCTGTGTCCTCGGCACCGAGGCCGGACGCCGGGTCCGGTTCCGCTCCATGCGGCGGTTCTACGCCGTCTGTGCTCTGCTCTGCGGTGCGGGCACCCTTCTGGTGGGCACCGCGCCTGCCTGGGGCGGCATCTTCGGCATGATGCTGGTGCAAGGCGTTTTGCAGGTCTACCTCCTGCATGAGATCCAACAGCTCAACGACGCCATCCCCAGCGACCAGCGCGCCACCCTCATCAGCGTGGACAGCATGGCCTACAGTCTGCTCATGATCCCCGCCAGCCCCCTCGTCGGTGCGGTCGGCGACGCCTTCGGTCAGGCCGGTGCCGGTCTCGCCCTTCTCGGCGGCCTTGTCGCCGTGAGCGGACTGGTGCTTCTGGGGCCGAAGAAGCAATAAGAGAATGAGAGAAAGAACAAGGACCCGACACTTCCGGTGCCGGGCCCTTGTTTTTGCTGTGTAGTTCTTATTTTGCGATCAGCTCTTCCGCCAGCTGCTCCATCTGTGCCTCCGATGCGGCACTGACTGCCGAACGAATGGTGACAACGTTCTCACAGACGGTGATGTTCTTCATGCCCTCCAGTTCGGTGCGCATGAGCTTGGCGGCCATGGGGGCCCAGGTGCCGTTCTCCATCAGGCCGATGGTGCGGCTCTGAAAGTTCTTGGTCTTCAGATGGGCCAGCAGGTTTTCCATCGGCGGGAAGAGGAAGCCGTCGTAAGTGGCGCAGGCCAGCACGATCTTTCCGCAGCGGAAGGCTTCGGTCACGGCGTAGGAGACATCGGTGCGGGTCAGGTCCATCTCCACGACTTTGGCTCCTCTGGCGCGGAGCTTTTCGGCCATCTGGTGTGCTGCTGCGCGGGTATGGCCGTGGATGGACGCACTGGCGACCAGGATCTTCTCCGGCTCTTCGGGCTTGTAGCTGGACCAGGTGTCATAGTAGGCCAGGTACTTGCTCAGGTCGCCGGTCAGCACGGGGCCGTGCAGCGGGCAGATGGTCTGGATGTCCAGTGCAGCCGCCTTCTTCAGCAGAGCCTGCACCTGCGGGCCATACTTGCCCACGATGTTCAGGAAGTAGCGGCGGGCTTCGCTGGCCCAGTCGGCATGTTCGTCAAACTTTGCCACTGCGCCAAAACGGCCAAAGCCGTCGGCGGAGAAGAGCACCTTCTCGGTGGACTCATAGCTCACCATGACTTCCGGCCAGTGCACCATGGGCGCAAAAACGAAGGTCAGCGTGTGGCTGCCCAGGCTCAGGCTCTCGCCGTCCTTGACCACCACGCGGCGTTCCTTTGCGACGGCGTCCGCACCGAAGAACTGCTCCATATACTGGAAGGTCTTGGCGTTGCCCACCACCTGCATGGCCGGGTAACGTGCGGCCAGCTTTGCGATGTTGGCACCGTGGTCCGGCTCCATGTGGGAGACGATGAGGTAGTCGGGCTGGGTGCCGTTCAGGGCCTCGGCCAGATTTTCCAGCCACGGGTCGGTGGCGCGGGCGTCCACCGTATCCAGAATGGCGGTCTTCTCATCCCGGATGACATAGGAATTGTAGCTCACACCGGTGGGCACCGGGTACTGGCTCTCGAACAGGTCGATGGTAGTATCATCCACACCTACGCCCAGAATGGCCTCGCTGATCTTTTTCACGCTCATAACAGACATCCTCTTTTCTGTTGTATCGCTGTTCCGGCGAACCGGAAATATCTACTAGGAACCTTTCCTATTGTAGCACAAGGGTTCTCATTTTGCAAGCCGCTTATCTCTCTCCGTCAGCGCGGGAGGCTCTGTCATTGCAAAGCGCGTGAAACAGTGTGGTATAAGCAAAGAAAAAGCACCTGGATTTTAACGAATCCAGGTGCTTTTAGTGGTGGAGGCGATGGGAGTCGAACCCATGTCCGAAAAGAGTTCAGCGTAGGTGTCTCCGGGTGCAGGCGATCAACAACATTCCCTCCGCGTCACGCCGGTCGCCAGGCTAACGCATTGGTAGCTTCATGAGTTCCTGCCGGTCCGCAAAGCTTAGGTCCGTTCAGGTGCTGTGTCTAAAGGACGCCCCGGCCCCACACGACACAAGAGTGGGCGGAACGCGCAGCACTCAGGCTGCGAGCAACTGATAATTATTGTTGTCAGTTAATTTTTTGGAGGAGTTTAAAGCAGGTCCCCCACTGCTACCCGCTGCCCAGGCCTCGCTCCCCCCGTCGAAACCTTTACGCCCCCATGAAACGCACACCGGTGAGGGTGTGCGGTGAAGCAGAGTTTCGTCCGGCTGGAACAGCCCGGAGATCTTAGTAATACGTGCCGTTGGACTTGACGGCCCGGTCGATGGAGCGCTTTGCGTCGCGCTTGGCGGCATCGGCGCGCTTGTCGTAGAGCTTTTTGCCCTTGCACAGGCCCAGCTCCATCTTCACGCGGCCATGCTTGAAATAGAGTGAGAGCGGAACCAGCGTATACCCTTGCAGTTTGCACTGCTGGTGCAGCCGCCGGATCTCGTTCTTGTGGGCCAGCAGACGCCGCACCCGCATGGGGTCCTGGTTGAAGATGTTGCCGTGGTCGTAGGGGGTGATGTGCATCCCCTTGACCAGAAGTTCGCCGTCCTCGATATCGACCCAGCTGTCTTTCAGGTTGACGCCGCCGGCCCGCAGGCTCTTCACCTCGGTGCCTTTCAGCTCCAGACCTGTTTCCAGCGCTTCCAGAACGAAGTATTCGTGGCGTGCTTCCCGGTTGGTGGCGATGGTCTTTGTGGCCGGACGCTCTTTTGCAGGTGCCATGGGGCACGCCTCCTTTCTGTTCTGGTCTCGTTTTGTTAGTATATCACATTTTTGCGGTTTTGCAAGGCCCGTTTTTGAAGGAATTGTAAACTTTTGCCGGGTTTACAGTTCCCCGCGGCCTTCCAGTGCCTTGTACAGGGTGTTCTCGTCGGTGTACTCCAGATTGCCGCCCACGGGCAGGCCGTAGGCCAGGCGGGTGACTTTGATGCCCAGCGGCTTGATGAGCTTGGCCAGATACATCGCGGTGGCCTCGCCCTCCACGGTGGGGTTCATGGCCATGATGACCTCTTTCACCTCGTCGGTGCTCAGGCGGGCCAGTAGTTCCTTGACAGTGAGCTGCTCGGCCGTGATGCCGTCCAGCGGGTTCATCAGGCCGTGGAGCACATGGTACAGGCCCCGGTATTCGCGGGTGCGCTCAAACGCCTGCACGTCGCGGGGCTTTTCCACCACGCAGATGACCGAGCGGTCCCGCTTGGCGCTGGCGCAGATGGGGCACAGCTCGGCTTCGGTATAGTTCTGGCAGACGCGGCAGCGGTGGAGCCGGGTGTGGGCCGCCTGGATGGCACCCGCCAGCGCGGCGGCCTCGTCATCCGACATGCTCAGCACCTGATAGGCCATCCGGGTCGCGCCTTTGGTGCCAATGCCCGGAAACTTGCTGAACTCCTCGATCAGCTTGTCCAGCGGGGCTGCATTATAACTCATGGCGACGCCTCCCCTCGGCTCAGAGGCCGGGGATATTCAGGCCGCCGGTCAGCTTGCCCATCTCGGCCTCGGCGGTCTCATCCACCTGCTTGACGGTGGCGTTGATGGCCGCAGCCACCAGATCTTCCAGCATCTCGATGTCGTCGGGGTCCACGGCTTCGGGCTTGATGGAAATGCTGAGCACCTCGTGCTTGCCGTTCATCTTCACGGTGACCATCTCGCCGGAGGCGCTGCCGGTGTACTCGGCGGCTTCCAGCTCGGCCTGCTTGGCCTTCATGTCATCCTGCATCTTCTGTGCCTGACGCATCAGGGCGTTCATATCGGGGCGGCCAAAACCTGCGGGCATTCTTGCTTTCATCGTTCGTGGTTCTCCTTTATTATCTAGAATTTTTTGGATATTGGAATCTCTTAGTTGGGCTTACTATAACAGCCTGTTCTGAAAGAATACGCTTTCCCTCAGTACAACCTCTCAGGCGCTTCGCGCCAGCGCTGACGGAGAGGGTCATCTTACCTTTTCTTTTTCGCACTCTCCTCAATGCTCACGTCCACGCCCAGCTGTTCCAGACGGCGGAGGGATTCCTCGGCGTTGGTGGCAGAGCGGTGGACAGCTTTCGGCTCGTAGGGGCCGATGGGCACGGCTACGCCGGACACCTGCGCGATGAGCTTCTTGATGAGGCGCTGGCTGTCCTTATTGGCGCGGATGAAGTCCCGGAAGGTCTTTCCGCCGTCGATGAGGACGCGGGTCCCGTCGAAGTAGCCCTTCGACTTTTTGAGGTAGGTGTAGAGCATGGGGTCTTTTTCCTGCAGCAGCCGGACCACCTCATCCCACTGGGGGAAGGGGTTGATCCCCTCTGCCGCCACCCTGCGGGGCTTGTTGAGGGCGGGGTCTGCCGGATTCTCGGCGCTGGGCTGCACCGGGGCCGGAGCCGGTTTTTCTGCCGACATGGACGAGGCTGCTTCGGGCTGGGCCGGAGGTGCAGGCCGGGCCGGTTCATCCCAGGGCAGCGGGGCAGCGTCCTGCACCGGTGGTTCCTCCGGAAGCGGCGGCAGGTCGTCCTCGGTGGGAGCCGCTTTGACCAGAGGTTCCGGCTGCGGTTCCGGGTCTGCCATGGAGGCAGGCGCGGCCGTCTCCGGCGCGGTCTGTGTTACCGGTGCGGAAGGCTCCACAGCGGGTGCCGCCGGGGCCACCGGAACGCTCACAAAGGGCTGCGGCGGGGCCGCTGCTGCAAAGGGGCGGGACGTTTCCTGCGGGGCCGCCGGGCGGGGTGCGGCTTCCACCGCTGCCCGCTGCATCATCTGGGGCGGCTCGGACAGGCTGAAGAGGGCAAGCTCCAGCTCAATGCGCTGGTCGCTGCCGCGGGTCATGTGTTCGAGGGCGTTGCCCAAGGTGCGGATGGCCCGGATGGCCTCCTTCTGGCCCAGCTGCGGCCCTTTTTCGAGGTAGCAGGTCTCTTCCTCCGGCGACACACCGGAGAGCAGTGTCTGCCCGCCGGGCAGTGCCGCCAGCATGAGGGCGCGGTAATGGGCGATGAGTTCTTCGGTCAGGCGCTTCACATCCACCGACTGCTGCCGCAATTGGGCCAGCTGAGCCAGCGCGGTGGGAGCGTCCTGCGCCGCGATGGCGTCCGAGATGCGGAACAGGTAGCTCCGGTCGGTGACGCCCGCCATCCGGCGGACCACGTCGGCGTCCACTTTAGCGGTCACGCCTGCACAGGTGTCCAGAATGGACAGCGCATCGCGCATGGCACCATCGGCCAACCGGGCGATCAGCTCCGCGCCCTCGGTGGTCAGCTCCAGTCCCTCCTGCCCGGCGATATATTCCACCCTCTGGGCGATATCCTCCGGCCCGATGCGGGTAAAGTCGTACCGCTGGCAGCGGGACAGGATGGTGGCCGGGACTTTCTGGATCTCGGTCGTCGCCAGGATGAAGATGACATGGGCGGGCGGCTCTTCCAGCGTTTTCAGCAGCGCGTTGAACGCCGCTGTTGAGAGCATGTGCACCTCGTCGATGATATAGACCTTATAATGGCAGGCGCTGGGGGTGTAGGCGGTCTCGTCGCGCAGGTCGCGGATATCGTCCACGCCGTTGTTGGAGGCCGCGTCCATCTCCACCACGTCCAGAATGCTGCCGTTGTCGATGCCGCGGCAGATCTCGCACGTACCGCAGGGGTCACCGTTGTTTGGGTGCAGGCAGTTGACCGCCTTGGCGAAGATCTTGGCGCAGGTGGTCTTGCCCGTACCGCGCACCCCCGTGAACAGGTAGGCGTGGCCAACGCGGCCGGCGGCGATCTGGTTGCGCAGTGCCGTCACGATGCCGCGCTGCGCCACCACGTCCTCAAAGCGCTGGGGCCTCCACTTGCGGTATAACGCGCGATACATCCGCTTCTCCCCTTTCTGCAATAAAAAACGGACAGCGCTGACGGGGTTTGACCCCCGCCTTGCGTAGCTCGACATACGAATGCAGGCTGACTGAAACGCACAGGGCACACCGCTTAAGGCTGCTTGGTTCCCCACCTGACCTGGTTCACAGCGGCCCCATCGTACAGGGCCCGCATCCGTATGTCGAACCGCGCAGCAGGCGCTGTCCGACAAGGCACAATTTGTGCTTGATTATTATAACATATCGGGAGGGAGATTGCAAGCCCTTCTCTGTTGTGAACGCTGGGGTTGGTATGCCGCTGCCAAACGCAAAAGCCCCCGCCGGGCGGGCCGGCGGAGGCTTGGGATGCTTACTTCAGAGAAGCTCAGGACTGGCAGGCAGTGATGAGGCTCATCTTGTAGACCTCGTCGGCGTTGCAGCCGCGGGACAGGTCGTTGATGGGAGCGTTCAGGCCCTGCAGGATGGGGCCGTAAGCAGCATAGCCGCCCAGACGCTGTGCGATCTTATAGCCGATGTTGCCGGCCTCGATGCAGGGGAAGACGAAGGTGTTGGCCTGGCCAGCGACCTTGCTGCCCTTGCACTTGACCTGTGCGACTTCCGGAGCAACGGCTGCGTCAAACTGCAGCTCGCCATCGACAGCCAGTTCGGGGTCCATCTCCTGGGCCTTGATGACGGCGTCGTGGCTCAGAGCGACGGTGCCGCCCTTGCCGGAGCCCTTGGTGGAGAAGCTCAGGACAGCGACCTTCGGGTCGATGCCGAACAGCTTTGCGGTCTTGGCAGTCTCGACAGCGACCTCAGCCAGCTTGGAAGCAGCAGAGACCTTGACCTCGCCGGTTGCCTTGTCGATGGTATCGGTGTAGTCGATATTGACAGCACAGTCGCCCATGGCGATGCGCTTCAGGCCTTCTTCGCCGCAGTCGCGGTCCAGAATGAAGCAGGAGCTCACCAGATGGGCACCCTTCTTGGTCTTGACCAGCTGCAGAGCGGGGCGGATGGTATCGGCGGTGGAGTAGGTGGCACCGCCCAGCAGGCAGTCGGCCTTGCCCATCTTGACCAGCATGGTGCCGAAGTAGTTGGACTTCTTCAGCAGTGCGGTGCACTCCTCAGCGGTCTGCTTGCCCTTGCGCAGCTCGACCATGGTATGGACCATCTCATCAAAACCGGCGTAGTTCTCCGGGTCAATGATCTCAGCAGCAGAAATATCGAAACCACCGGCAGCGGCAGCAGCCTTGCACTCAGCCTCGTTGCCGACCATCACGACCTTCAGCACGCCCTCAGCCAGCAGCTTGCTTGCGGCCTCCAGGATGCGGGGGTCATTGCCCTCGGTAAAAACGATCGTCTTGGGGTTTGCCTTCAGCTGGGCCACCAGCGGTGCAAACATATCAGCCATTGTGATTACCTCCGAAATTACTTTGCAATTATTCATGGGCAGCACAGACCTGCCCTTCTTTTTTATTTTAGCACAACCTCTGGAAACTTCAAGACAAAACCGCAATTTTGTGGTATATTTTGTAGCAGAAGATAAGACGCTCAATCGTTAAGAAAATGTCATTTAGTTTGTGAGAGGTTTAACGAAATATGGAATGGGAAACACTCAAGGCTCAGTGCCTTGCCTGCCGCAGCTGTGGGCTGTGCGAAACGCGGACGAACGTGGTGTTCGGTCAGGGTGCCGAGGACGCCGAGGTGCTGTTTGTGGGCGAAGGCCCCGGCCAGAGCGAGGATGAGCAGGGCCTGCCCTTTGTGGGCCGCAGCGGCCAGCTGCTGGACAAATACCTCTTCGCCATCGACCTGGACCGCAAAAAGAACTGCTATATTGCCAACATCGTCAAGTGCCGCCCGCCGCAGAACCGCGACCCCCTGCCCGCCGAGAGCGAAGCCTGTATGCCCTGGCTGCGGGAGCAGTTCCGTCTGCTCAAGCCGAAGATCGTGGTCTGTCTTGGGCGTGTGGCGGCCCAGCGGATGATCCGGGAGGACTTTTCGGTGGTCCGGGAGCACGGCGAGTTCTACAATAAGAACGGCATCCTCTTCATGGCCACCTACCACCCCGCCGCTCTTCTCCGCCAGCCCCGCAGCAAGCCGGACGCCTTCGCCGACTTTCTGGCCCTGCGGGAGAAGATCCAGGAGGTCTGCGAGCACACCTACTGAGCGGCCCTCTCCGTGACACTTTCCTTTTGTTTTGCATATTCTAGAACAAAAGTGAGGTGTTCCTTATGACAAACATCCGGACCGATTCGGTTGATTTTTTCCTCGGAGCCACCACGCCCGCCGGGTTCAAGGGCTATTTTGAGCCGCTGCGGCACGAACCGGGGATGCAGCTCTATCTCATCAAAAGCGGGCCGGGCTGCGGCAAATCCACCTTGATGAAGCACATCGCACAGGCTGCCGAACAGAAGGGTGAACGCATCGAGAAGATCCACTGCGCCAGTGACCCCGACAGCCTCGACGGCGTCATCTTCCCGGAAAAGCGGCAGGCCATTCTGGACGCCACCGCGCCCCACACGATGGAGCCGGACGCCCCCGGTGCCGACGAGGTCGTGGTGAGCCTGTACCACACCATCGACGCTGGGAAGCTCTCCCTCCACCGTGAGGAAGTCAAGGCGCTCTTTGCCCGGAACGCTTCCCTGCGCAGCCGGGCGGCGCGGTATATCGCCTCAGCCGGGAGCCTCCTGCTGGACAGCCGCCGCGCCGAAGCCTGCTGCGCCAACTTTGAAAAGGTGCGCCGCTATGCCAAACGCCTCTGCACCCGGATGCTCCCCCGCCTGCCCGACACGGCCCGCCCCGGCGAGGAGCTGCGGCTGCTGTCGGCCATCACGCCCAAGGGGCCGGTCTTCTATCACGGCACCGTGCAGGCACTGGCCGACCGGTATATCGTCTTCCGCGACGACTACGGAGCCATCTCCCGCCTGCTGCTGGAGCTCATCCGTGCCGAGGCGCTGGCGCGTGGCTACCAGATCATCACCTGCCCTTGCGCCATGCACCCCGAAGACCAGATCGACCATCTCTTCATCCCATCGCTGCGGCTGGCCTTTTTAACGGATAACCCCTGGCACCCGGTGCACATCTCCGGTGTGCAGGCCGTGCGCTGCACCCGCTTCCTTGACCGCGAGCACATGGCCGGGTTCCGCGCCCGCCTGCGCTTCAACGAGCGGGCCGCCACCGAGCTGCTGGACCAGGCCGTCGCCCTCATGGCGCAGGCCAAGAGCTGCCACGACGAGCTGGAGACCTACTACCGCGCCGCCGTCGATTTCGCCGAAGTCGAGAAGGTGACGGAGGAAACGATCAAAGCAATGTTGTAAAAGCGAGGTAATGTTCATGCCCTCCCCTCAACCGATCCGTCTGCCCATCCGGCAGCTGGTGGAATTTCTGCTCCGCACCGGCAGCATCGACAGCCGCTTCACCGGCTTCGACCGCGCCAACGAGGGTGCACGCATCCACCGCAGGCTGCAAAAAGCGGCAGGCGACGGCTACGCTGCCGAGGTCTATCTGACGACGCAGCGCGAGGTGGAGGGCCTTTTGTTTGTGCTGGAAGGCCGCGCCGACGGCATTTTCCAGAACGAAGACGGCACCGTCGTCATCGACGAGATCAAGACCACGGCCCTCCCCACCGAGGAGCTGACCGAAGACCGGAACCCCTGCCACTGGGCGCAGGGCATGGTGTATGGAGCCATCTACGCTGCGCAGAACCAGCTGGAGCGGCTCAGCGTCCGGCTGACCTATTACCAGATCGACACCGACGAGATCACCCGCTACACCCGGCACTTCACCGCCGGGGAGCTGGACGCCTTCCTCACCGGCCTGCTGCGGCAGTACGCCCCCTGGGCACGGCGGCAGATGACCTGGGCCGAGGCCCGCACCGCCAGTCTGACGGCTCTGACATTCCCCTTCCCGTCCTACCGCCCCGGCCAGCGGGCACTGGCGGGCGAGATCTACCGCGCCTGCATCGCGGGCCGGAGCGGGCAGAAAAACGGCACCCGGCTGTTCTGTCAGGCCCCCACCGGCATCGGCAAGACCATGAGCGCCCTCTTCCCGGCCCTCAAGGCCATCGGCGCGGGCAGCGGCGAAAAGCTGTTCTACCTCACGGCCCGCAGCACGACCCAGGCCGCTGCCGAGGATGCCCTCGCGCGGCTCCACTCCAGCACACCGGGGCTGGCCCTGCGCAGCGTGACCCTGACGGCCAAGGAGAAGGTCTGCCTCTGCAAGGACGCCGAGGGCCATCCCGCCTGCCTGCCCGAAGCCTGCCCCTACGCCAACGGCTACTACGAGCGGATCAAAGATGCCCTTGCCGCCCTGCTGGACGGTGCCCCGCAGTTCGACCGCGCCGCGCTGGAAGCCGCCGCCCGGCAGTTCACGGTCTGCCCGTTCGAACTGGGGCTTGACCTGAGCGCGTGGGCCGACGTCGTCATCGGCGACTACAACTACCTCTTTGACCCTGTGGTCCGGCTCCACCGCTTCTTCGATGCGGCGGGCGACTGGCTCTTTCTCATCGACGAGGCGCACAATCTGCCCGACCGGGCCCGCGCGATGTACTCGGCAGGGTTTGCAAAGTCTGCCCTCACCGACGCCAAACGCGCCCTCGGCCGGGGCAAAAGCAGCCTGAAAACAGCCCTTTCCCGCGCCGACCGGGCCTTTCTCGAAGCGCGGAAGCAGGTGGCCGTGCTGGCTCCCCGCCGGGGTGTTTCCCCGCCCGCAGCGGACGCCGCCGGGCAGACCAGCCTTTTGGATGAGACCCCCGCGTCGGGCATCGCCCTGCCCGAACCGCTGCTGGCACAGGAGGGCACGGTCTTCTTCCGGGAGCTGCCCGACGCCCTGCTCAAGCCGCTCCACGCCTTGCAGGCCCCTTTGCAGGACTGGCTGGAGCAAAACCCCGATGCCGACGCCCACGCCCGGCTGCTGGAACTTTATTTTGCCGTGCAGGACATCACCCGCGCAGCCGACCGGTACGACACCCACTTCGTCACCCAGCTCACAGCCCGCGGCAGCGAGCTGGAGCTGGAACTGCTCTGCCTCGACCCCTCGGCCTTTGTGGACGCGAGCCTTGGCTGCGGGCGGGCGGCGGCGCTGTTCAGCGCCACCCTCACCCCGCCGGGCTACTACCGGGGCGTTCTGGGCTGTCCGGATGCCCGCGCCGTCGCTCTGGAAAGTCCCTTCCCGCCCGACCATCTGGGGCTGTACTGCCTGCCCGGCATCTCCACCCGCTACCGGGACCGGGAAGCCAGCATCCCCGCCGTGTCGGACGCACTGGCGGCGCTGGCCGGAGGAAAAGTGGGCAACTATCTGGCCTTTTTCCCCAGCTACGCCTACCTCCGCCGGGTCTACGAAGACTTCACGGCCCGGTATCCGGGCATCGCCACGCTGGCGCAGGAGAGCGGCCTGGACGATGCGGCACGGGCGGCATTTTTGCAAAAATTCACCCCGGACCCTGCGCAGACACTGCTGGGGTTCGGGGTGATGGGCGGCATCTTCGGGGAGGGCGTCGATCTGGTCGGCGACCGGCTCATCGGGTGTGCCATCGTGGGGGTCGGCCTGCCGCAGGTGAACCCCCGGCAGGAGATCCTGCGCCGCTACTACGACGAGCAGTCCGGCACCGGCTTCGACTACGCCTACCGGTATCCCGGCATGAACAAGGTGCTGCAGGCCGCCGGGCGGGTCATCCGCACCGCCGGAGACCGGGGCGTCGTCCTCCTTCTGGACGACCGCTTCGCCCGCAGCGAGTACACCCGCCTGTTCCCCCGCCACTGGCAGCACCTCAAGTACCTGAACGGCACCGAGACCCTCAAAGAGGAGCTGGACCGCTTCTGGGGGCAGGGAAGCAGCCGTTGATCGGAACTGCCCGCGGGCCTTTATTTTTTCCAGAACGAGAAGAAGCCCTTCTTCTCGTAGGGTCTGGTCTCGGCACCGGTCACGGTATAGCCGGTGGCGGCGATGGCCTGTTTCAGCGTTTCAATATCCAGTGCCTGCTCCGAGACGATAACCGTCTCGCCTCTGGTGTGGGAAGACGACACCTTGCTCACCTGCGCCGTCTTGCGCACCACGTCGTTGATGTGGCTCTCGCACATGCCGCACATCATCCCTTGGACTTTCAAGATCGTTTCCACCATTTCGGTTCTCCTCTCTGGATCGCATCAAGACCGGGCCATGATGTCCGGTTTTTGTCATTTTTGTTAGTTTTAGCTAACTTCAACAGAAACAAAAAAGGCTTTGGCTCCTTCCGCCTGCACAGAATACCGCCGGTAAGAAGCTCCTCCTTCTTTTTTCAGTGCTATCATACCACGATTCCCTGCGAAACGCAACCCAGTATTGCCGACATTTTGTAAATTATACTTGACATTTTGTCGTGTAGGTGATATGCTCTGGTCAGAGGGTACGAGCTCCCCCTCCCATCCCATTGTATGAGGTGACAACATGCCGAAAAATCTGAAACTGAAAGCGGCCCGCGCCGAAAAGGATCTGACCCAGAGCGCACTGGCCGAAGCGGCGGGCGTCTCCCGCCAGACCATCAACGCCATCGAAAAGGGCGAGTATAACCCCACCATCAACCTTTGCCGCAGCATCTGCAAGATCCTGGGCAAAACACTGGACGAATTGTTCTGGGAGGAATAAACGATGAAATTTTCACTGTACAGCAAGAAAAATCAGTTTGACGAGATGCAGGAGCAAACCATGCTCCGCATCGAAGCACGGGGCTTCTGGCTGCTGTGGGCAGGGCTGCTCCTCGCCATCCTCGTGCAGATCGTTCTCCGCACACCAAGCAGTCAGTGGGTCGGCGAGTTCGTTGTCTTCATGGCCGGCTGCTGCTACTCTATCATCGAGTGCCTGCGCAACGGCTTGTGGGACAGCCACATCTGCGCAAATACCACCACCAACGTGGTAGGTTCCTTGTTTGCATGCGTCGTAGTCACTGTCGTCACCGGCCTTGCCTACGGCCATTGGCTGATCGCGCTCCTTCCCGGTGTCATTACCGGCATTCTCAGCTTCGTGCTCCTGCAAGTCTGTATGCACGTCGCCGAGAAGCGCCGCAAGGAACTTGATAACCCGAAGGACGAAGAGTAAACAAACGGAAAAAGCCAGGCAATGCCTGGCTTTTTCCGTTTATCATACGATTTCGTGATACACTTCCCCGCTCGCCAGCTCCTTCCACTGGAATATGCTGTCTTCCAGCGTCATATAACTGTGGGGGCTGTTCTCCTTCGGGATGCTCAACGAGCCGGGGTTCAGGTAGAGGTTCCCGTCTCCAAAGCTCTCCCACGCCGGGACGTGGGTGTGGCCGTGCAACAGCACATCCCCCGGTGCCAGCGGCGGCAGGTTCTTCTTATTATAAATGTGGCCGTGTGTGGCGTAGACCAGCTTTTCCCCCACCGGCAGGATGCAGTAATCCGCCATCACCGGGAAACTCAGCACCATCTGGTCCACCTCAGCCTCGCAGTTGCCCCGCACACAGCACAGCTTCGGCTTCAGGCCGTTCAGCAGCGGGATGACCTCCTTGGGCGCGTAGCCGTCGGGCAGGTCGTTGCGGGGTCCGTGGTAGAGCAGGTCGCCGAGCAGCAGCAGGCGGTCTGCGCCCTCCCGCTCGAACGCCTCGACCATCTGGCGGCAGTATTTGGCCGACCCGTGCAGGTCGGATGCGATCATCCATTTCATCGTTCCATCTTCCTTTGCAGTTCCGTTGGCCCCATTATAGGGTCTGCGCTGCGGGCTGTCAAGCATTTGCCGCAGCCACGAAAAATCGTCTCTTGCCAAAATGGGGAAATCGTGGTACAGTATAGGCGTTGTATTTTTCCAAAAAATGATTTTACCACGAGGTTTTGATATGAAAAAACATTCCCAGAACACTCTGGTCTTCCTGACCGCACTGGCCCTTGGTGCAACGGTGCTCCTCACCGGCTGTTCAGAGGACGCGGCAGGCAGCACCGCCGAAACCGCTTCCGCTCCTGCTGCACCCGCCCAGTCTTCCGACACGACAGCCACCGGCGCAACCGCTGCGCAGACGTCTGAGCTGCTCGCCTCCCTGACCCATGAGGAGATGGAGGAGCTGATCTCCGGCAACACCACGCTGGCCGAACTGGAGCAGAAGCGCTTCAACCTCCCCTCTTCCGGCGCCTCCGATGCGGCCACGGTTTCTCCGGAGGATGCCGCAGCTGCGCAGGCTCCCTCCGCTTCTTCTACTTCTGCTTCCCCGGCTGAGGCTCCGTCTTCTTACGATGTGGAGCTTCAGGCCCTCATCAACCAGCTCTACGCCGTCAAGGCCAATGCCGAGAGCGGCCTGAACAGCGCCATCCAGTCCGCAAAGGACGAGTATCACGCTCTGCCTGCCGACAAGCAGACGGCCACCCGGAAGGTCTCCATCGTGATGGGCAAGAGCAGTGAGCTTCAGAAGCTCGAAGCCGACTGTGACAAGCAGGTGGATGCGATCGTTGAGAAAATGCGCACCCTGCTTCAGGAAAATGGGCAGAGCACCGAGCTTGCCGATCAGGTCAAGGCCTCTTATAAGGCTCAGAAGAGCGCCATGTACGCTTCCCTCAAGAGCCAGCTTCTCGGCTGACCCTCTTGACAATCGCCTTCCAACGTGATATTCTAAGGTTCCTAAAATATCGTGTGGATTTTTACAGCATTCATTTCAGAGCTACTTTTCGCCACACAATGGTTCGCGGAAGCGCCCCATTGTGCGGCGTTTTTTTTGCGCCTTTTTGGGGGCACCGCGGGCCGTGTCCGTTTGATCCCCTCAGAAAGGAAGCAGAAAATGAACGATACCTTTATGAAAACCAGACCGGTGCTCCCGCTGCTGGTCTCTATGGCCCTGCCCAACGTCATCTCGATGCTGGTGAACTCGCTGTACAACATCGTGGACAGCCTCTTCGTTGCCCGCATCAGCGAGCAGGCCATGACGGCCCTGTCGCTGGTGTTCCCGGTGCAGAACCTCGTCAACGCCATCTCCATCGGCTTCGGCATTGGCATCAACGCGCAGATCGCACTCCACCTCGGTGCAGGCGACCGCGAAAAGGCGGACATCTCCGCCACCCACGGCATGGCCCTCTCGATCCTGCACGGCCTGCTGTGCACCGTGGCGGGCATCGCCATCATGCCGGGCTTTCTGCGCCGGTTCACCTCGGATGAGTCGCTGGTCTCGATGGGCGTCCTCTACGCCACCATCGTCTTCCTGTTCTCCATCGTCAACATGGCCGACCTTGCCTTCGAGAAGATGTTCCAGGCCGTAGGCCGGATGAACACCACGATGATCGCGCTGATCGCAGGCTGCGTCTGCAACATTGCACTGGACCCGGTGCTCATCTTTGGCCTTGGCCCGGTGCCTGCCCTGGGCATTGCCGGTGCAGCGCTGGCCACCAACTTCGGCCAGCTCGTCACCCTCTGCATTTACCTCTACTGCTACGCCACCTCCGACCTCCCGGTCCGGCTGCGCCGCAGGCATCTGCACTTCGAGCCCGCACTGGACGGCAAGCTCTACGCCATCGGCATCCCGGCCATTCTGAATCTGGCCCTGCCCTCCCTGCTGGTCACCTTCCTCAACGGCCTGCTGGCAGCCTTCTCACAGAGCTACGTCACGGTTCTGGGCATCTACTACAAACTCCAGACCTTTCTGTACCTGCCCGCCAACGGCATCGTGCAGGGAATGCGTCCACTGGTCGGCTATAACTACGGTGCAAGGGAGCATGGCCGCGTCGCCAGGCTCTACAACCTGACGCTGGGCCTGAGCGCCGCCATCATGGCCGTTGGCACCGTCCTCTGCCTGACCATCTCCGGTTCCCTCATCGGCCTGTTCAGTTCCAACCCGGAGACCATCGCCATCGGCACCACGGCCCTGCGCATCATCTGCCTGGGCTTCGTTGTCTCGGCAGTCTCCACCACCTCTTCCGGCGCACTGGAGGGTCTGGGCAAGGGGGTGCCTTCGCTGGTCATCTCCCTCTGCCGCTATGTGTTCTTCATCATGCCGCTGGCCTGGGTGCTTTGCCGCACCCTTGGCCCCACCGGCGTCTGGCACGCCTTCTGGATCACGGAGGCCTGCTCTGCCGCCATCGCCTTCGTCGTCTACCACAGAGCTGTCTCAAAGCGCTGAGCCTGCCCTGAAAGCACGACCGCCCCGCCGCATGGGATGCACTCCCAGCGGCGGGGCGTTTTTGTTTCACTCTTCCAGACCGCACATCCGGTAAAGCTCCGTAATGCACGGAGACTTATATTCCAGATACCGTTCGATGTCATCGGGGAAACGCTGTGCAGCCTGTTCTTTCACGCTGCTGTACCACTTCACAGCGACCGGATTCTGGCGCAGAAATTCCCGGAACGTGATATGACGGCGTAGTTCTTCGGAATCTGCCGGGCAGACATACAGATGATGCAGCTGCAAATACGGTTTGCCGGTATAGCAAAAGGCTTCCCGCCCTTCAATGCCGAGGTTTCCCTCGTGCACGTATCCAATGGATGCAAGCCGCTCAATGGCCGCCTTCAGGCATGTCCTGTCCGGGATGACCACGTCCACATCAATGCAGGGCTTTGCTGACATTCCTTCCACGGAGGTGCTCCCCACATGTTCGATGCGCAGAGCCAGCTCCCCCATCGCGGCTTCCAGCTCCGCCCGGATCGCGAAAAAGTCCTCTTTCCATTTGGGATCATAGGGCAAAACGACGACATGCGTTGTTCTCATGTTTCTCTCCTTCTCTCTGCAACAAAAACGCCCTAAGATTTCTCTTAGAGCGTTTCGATCAAGTCGGCGACTACCTATTTTCACAAGCCGTTTCCAGCTAACTATCTTGGGCACGAGTGAGCTTAACTACTGTGTTCGGAATGGGAACAGGTGGGACCTCACCGTCATCGTCACCGACCATATGACTGGTTCAGTATACCATACAGTCTACTGTTTGTCCAGTGTTTTTAGAAGGACGTGCCTTCAAAACTGAATAATCACTGCTAACATTTTTTCGTTGACTCTTTGAGTCTCAAGCGAATTGTGGTCAAGCCCTCGATCTATTAGTACACACTTGCTGAATGGATCACTCCACTTACACATCGTGCCTATCAACCTTGTAGTCTTCAAGGGATCTTACTTGCTTTAAGCAATGGGATATCTTATCTTTGGGTCGGCTTCACGCTTAGATGCTTTCAGCGTTTATCCGATCCGTACGTAGTTGCCCAGCTATGCTCCTGGCGGAACAACTGGTGCGCCAGAGGTACGTCCGTCCCGGTCCTCTCGTACTAGGGACAGCTCCCATCAAATATCCTGCGCCCACGACAGATAGGGACCGAACTGTCTCACGACGTTCTGAACCCAGCTCGCGTACCGCTTTAATTGGCGAACAGCCAAACCCTTGGGACCGAATACAGCCCCAGGATGCGATGAGCCGACATCGAGGTGCCAAACCTCCCCGTCGATGTGGACTCTTGGGGGAGATCAGCCTGTTATCCCCAGGGTAACTTTTATCCGTTGAGCGATGGCATTTCCACTCACATACCACCGGATCACTAACTCCAACTTTCGTTACTGCTCGACCCGTCAGTCTCGCAGTTAGGCTCGCTTCTGCGTTTGCACTCTTTTGCTTGATTTCCGTTCAAGCTGAGCGAACCTTTGAACGCCTCCGTTACTCTTTAGGAGGCGACCGCCCCAGTCAAACTGCCCACCTAACAATGTCCCCCGACTCGATTCAGAGCCGCAGGTTAGAATTCCAATATCGCAAGGATGGTATCCCAACGTCCTCTCCATGACCGCCAAAGCGATCACTTCCCAGAGTCCCATCTATCCTGTGCATGCAACATCGAAACCCAATATTAGGCTACAGTAAAGCTCCATGGGGTCTTTCCGTCTTGTCGCGGGTAACCGGCATCTTCACCGGTACTACAATTTCGCCGGGCGGGCTGTTGAGACAGTGCCCAAATCATTACGCCTTTCATGCGGGTCAGAACTTACCTGACAAGGAATTTCGCTACCTTAGGACCGTTATAGTTACGGCCGCCGTTCACTGGGGCTTCGATTCAATGCTTGCACATCTCCTCTTAACCTTCCAGCACCGGGCAGGCGTCAGCTCGTATACGTCATCTTTCGATTTAGCACAAACCTGTGTTTTTGGTAAACAGTTGCTTGGGCCGATTCTCTGCGGCTCCATCTCTGGAGCACCCCTTCTCCCGAAGTTACGGGGTCAATTTGCCGAGTTCCTTAACATCCCTTCTCCCGTTGGCCTTAGAATCTTCTTCCTACCTACCTGTGTCGGTTTGCGGTACGGGCACCTCAGAAATCCACACAGCTTTTCTCGCCATCTTCCATCCCAGACTTCGGTACTATTTTCCCTCGATCTCTACCGGAACCAACACCCGGCTCTGAGACTTCTTATGTGTCCCTGTGCTTAACTCTTTTGGTGGTGACGGAATCTCTACCGTCTGTGCATCGGCTACGCCTTTCGGCCTCACCTTAGCTCCCGACTAACTTGGAGCGGACGAACCTTCCTCCAAAAACCTGAGGCTTTCGGCCATGCAGATTCTCACTGCATTCGCGCTACTCATTCCGGCATTCTCACTTCTATACACTCCACAGCCGCTTGCGCTACTGTTTCGCCGCGTATACAACGCTCCCCTACCCAATCCATTGCTGGATTGCCTAAGCTTCGGTGCCAGGTTTAGCCCCGTTAAATTCTCCGCGCAAAGACGCTCGACCAGTGAGCTATTACGCACTCTTTGAATGAGTGGCTGCTTCTGAGCCAACATCCTGGTTGTCTGCGTATCTTCACATCGTTTTCCACTTAACCTGACTTTGGGACCTTAGCTGTAGATCTGGGCTGTTTCCCTTTTGACAATGACATTTATCTGACACTGTCTGACTCCCAGGCATCAATATTCTGGCATTCTGAGTTTGATAAGCTTCGCTAACCTCTCGGCCGCTAGGCTATTCAGTGCTTTACCTCCAGATATCTAACCTGAGGCTAGTCCTAAAACTATTTCGGGGAGAACCAGCTATCTCCGGGTTCGATTGGAATTTCTCCGCTACCCACAGTTCATCCGCCGCCTTTTCAACGGAGGTCGGTTCGGTCCTCCATGGAATTTTACTTCCACTTCAACCTGACCATGGGTAGGTCACCCGGTTTCGGGCCCATTGTATGCAACTTAACGCCCTTTTCAAACTCGCTTTCGCTTCGGCTCCAGTCCTGAAGACCTTAACCTTGCTGCATACAATCGCTCGCCGGACCGTTCTACAAAAAGTACCCTATCACACATTGACGTGCTCTAGGTGCTTGTAGGCACAGGGTTTCAGGTTCTTTTTCACTCCCCTCCCGGGGTGCTTTTCACCTTTCCTTCACAGTACTATACGCTATCGGTCACTGGGTAGTATTTAGGGTTGGAGGGTGGTCCCCCCATCTTCCGACCAGGTTTCACGTGTCTGGCCGTACTCTGGATTCTGCGCAGCTCTTTCCGTTTTCACCTACGTGGTTCTCACACTCTCTGACCGGCCTTCCCATGCCGTTCGGTTAACAGATTGAGTCCTAAAAGCAGTCCGTACCCCGGAAGTCTTTCGACTCCCGGTTTGCCCTCTTCCGCGTTCGCTCGCCACTACTTACGGAATCTCGTTTGATGTCTCTTCCTCGCCCTACTTAGATGTTTCAGTTCAGGCGGTTCCCTCGATCTACCTATTTTGAAGTTCAGTAGATCGTACCTGAGTATGAACCCAGGTGAGTTTCCTCATTCAGAAATCTCCGGATCAATGCTTATTTGCAGCTCCCCGAAGCTTATCGCAGCTTATCACGTCTTTCATCGGCTCCCAGTGCCAAGGCATTCGCCCTGCGCCCTTGTTCGCTTGACCTTTCAAACGTTCTTTAAGAACATTTGGTATCCTCTTGATTCTCTCTTGCCAACGAAGATTATGTTACCCTTCCTTTTGAAATTGTAATATTTCTTAAAAAGAACTTACTATAATCTTTGTTTCGCAGTTATTATTCAGTTTTCAAGGTACGTCTTTGAGTTCCCCTTCAGGGCCCTCAAAATCGAACAATATCTACTCTACTTGTCTCTGTCACCTGTTCCAGGAAGAAATCATCTTCGATGCTTCCTTCCTGCCTGACTCCTTAGAAAGGAGGTGATCCAGCCGCAGGTTCTCCTACGGCTACCTTGTTACGACTTCACCCCAATCACCAGTTTTACCTTCGGCGGCGTCCTCCTTGCGGTTAGACTACCGACTTCGGGTCCCCCCGGCTCTCATGGTGTGACGGGCGGTGTGTACAAGGCCCGGGAACGTATTCACCGTGGCATGCTGATCCACGATTACTAGCAATTCCGACTTCGTGCAGGCGAGTTGCAGCCTGCAGTCCGAACTGGGACGTTGTTTCTGAGTTTTGCTCCACCTCGCGGTCTTGCTTCTCTTTGTTTAACGCCATTGTAGTACGTGTGTAGCCCAAGTCATAAAGGGCATGATGATTTGACGTCATCCCCACCTTCCTCCGTTTTGTCAACGGCAGTCTGGCCAGAGTCCTCTTGCGTAGTAACTGACCATAAGGGTTGCGCTCGTTGCGGGACTTAACCCAACATCTCACGACACGAGCTGACGACAACCATGCACCACCTGTCTCTGCGTCCCGAAGGAAAGACATATTTCTATGTCCGTCGCAGGATGTCAAGACTTGGTAAGGTTCTTCGCGTTGCGTCGAATTAAACCACATACTCCACTGCTTGTGCGGGCCCCCGTCAATTCCTTTGAGTTTCAACCTTGCGGTCGTACTCCCCAGGTGGATTACTTATTGTGTTAACTGCGGCACTGAAGGGGTCAATCCTCCAACACCTAGTAATCATCGTTTACGGTGTGGACTACCAGGGTATCTAATCCTGTTTGCTACCCACACTTTCGAGCCTCAGCGTCAGTTGGTGCCCAGTAGGCCGCCTTCGCCACTGGTGTTCCTCCCGATATCTACGCATTCCACCGCTACACCGGGAATTCCGCCTACCTCTGCACTACTCAAGAAAAACAGTTTTGAAAGCAGTTCATGGGTTGAGCCCATGGATTTCACTTCCAACTTGTCTTCCCGCCTGCGCTCCCTTTACACCCAGTAATTCCGGACAACGCTTGTGACCTACGTTTTACCGCGGCTGCTGGCACGTAGTTAGCCGTCACTTCCTTGTTGAGTACCGTCATTATCTTCCTCAACAACAGGAGTTTACAATCCGAAGACCTTCTTCCTCCACGCGGCGTCGCTGCATCAGGGTTTCCCCCATTGTGCAATATTCCCCACTGCTGCCTCCCGTAGGAGTCTGGGCCGTGTCTCAGTCCCAATGTGGCCGTTCAACCTCTCAGTCCGGCTACCGATCGTCGCCTTGGTGGGCCGTTACCTCACCAACTAGCTAATCGGACGCGAGGCCATCTCAAAGCGGATTGCTCCTTTTCCCTCTGGTCGATGCCGACCTGTGGGCTTATGCGGTATTAGCAGTCGTTTCCAACTGTTGTCCCCCTCTTTGAGGCAGGTTCCTCACGCGTTACTCACCCGTTCGCCACTCGCTCAGAGAAGCAAGCTCCTCTTTGCTCGTTCGACTTGCATGTGTTAGGCGCGCCGCCAGCGTTCGTCCTGAGCCAGGATCAAACTCTTTATAAATGATATTTATCACTTAAAAGTGTTAAATCTTTTTCGCTCAGCACGCAATCGCTTGCGTCCTGTGTGAATTACTTTGTTTGGAATTGTTTACCGTGTTTTTCCAACACGAAAATAGGTTCCGTTACAAGTTTTTCGATATTGTTCAATTTTCAAGGTCCTGTGCGCCTTAGCCGACCGGCTGACGACTTGATTATTTTATCACAGAAGTGATTTTTTGTCAAGCACTTTTTTCGAAGCGTTTCGAACGTTCTGAACTTGGTCCGCTTCCGATTCCTCAGAACTGACTGGAATCTTTCAGCGTCTATTGGTTCTTTTCTTTCGCTTCTCAGCTGGAACTTCAGAAGTCATTCTTTTGTCTCAGCGCTTGGCGCTCAAATATAATACCATACACTGGGGTGGATGTCAACACTTTTTTACAAGTTTTTTCAAGGAAATTTGAATTTCCTTCATTTTCTTGGGTCTCATCTTCCATCCAATCGCGGCAAAGTGTATCAGTTGGGCCATTTTTCGGTGTTTTTCTAACGTTATTTCTCAAAATTCCAGTACCGGGCTGACCTCATTCCGCCGCTGGGTCTGGACGACGCAGTCCTTTTCGGGGATGACACCGGCCGCACCAAAGGTGTTGAAGACCGTCTGCAGCGCGAGCATGGGGGTATTATTTTCCTGCGAAAGATGGCAGAGGGCAAACTTCTTGCACCCCTCCTGCACCAGTTCCAGGAGCTTTGCTGCGCACTCGTCGTTGGAGAGGTGGCCGCGGGTAGACTCGATGCGGGAGCGTAAGTAATAAGGGTACGGCCCGCTGCGCAGCATGTGCAGGTCGTAGTTGCTTTCCAGCGCAACAAGGTCACAGCCGGAAAGCGCCTCGTGCACCGGCGGCGTCAGGACGCCGAGGTCGGTGGCGATGGTCATAGTCTTGCCGTCCGGGGTATGGATGCGATAGCCCACGCAGGGCACATCGTGGCTGGTGGGAAAAGCCGTGACGCCGAAATCGCCGATGTCCTCTTCCCCGCCGGAGACGCTGTGCATCTCGCACGAAACGGGCACGATGCCGTTGGCGTCCAGAAAATCCAGCGTAGCCGCTGCGCCGTAGACCGGCAGCGGGTTCTTTTTCAGGAAGGTGGAAAGTCCCTTCACATGGTCGCTGTGCTCGTGGGTGACGAGGATGCCCGCACAGTCGCTGATGTTCAGATCCAGTGCTTTGAGGGCCGCGCCTGTGGTGCGGACGCCTTTTCCCATATCCACGATGAGATATCGTTCGCCGCAGCGCACCACGCTGCTGTTGCCGGACGAGCCGGAGTATAATGAGATAAATTCTGCCATTGGTCTCCTCATAAAAGCAGCCCGCTGCAAAGACGCAGCAGGCTGGTTCAAATTCTGTGATTCTCTGTACAACCTCTCCGTCTGGCTTCGTCCGCCAGCTCCCCTATCAGGAGAAGCGGCATCCCATCAGCGATGACGGAGAGGGTTATTCCGTTACATGGCCGATTCCAGCGCAGCAGGCGCACGGTCCACCTTGCTGATGTCGGCACCCAGACCGCGCAGTTTCTCCACGATGTTCTCGTAGCCGCGCTCGATGTGGCCGATCTCCTCGATCTCGCTGGTGCCGTCTGCCATCAGGGCCGCCACGACCATAGCAGCACCTGCACGCAGGTCGGAAGCGCGCAGCGGGGCCGGGCTGAGCTTGTCCACGCCCTCGAATACGGCGACCTGGCCGTCCACCTGCACGTTTGCGCCCATCTTGCGCAGCTCGTCCACATAGCGGAAGCGGTTGTCCCACACGCTCTCCGTGATGGTAGAGGTGCCCTTTGCCACGCTGAGCAGCACACCCATCAGGGGCTGCATGTCAGTCGGGAAGCCAGGGTGCGGCATGGTGTTGATCTTCAGGGGCAGGATGTCGCCGGTGCGGCGGACACGGACAGAGTCATCGAACTCCTCCACTTCCACGCCCGCGCGGCGGAGCTTGGCTGTGATCGGCTCCAGATGCTTCGGAGTGACGTTCTCAATGAGGACATCGCCGCCGGTGGCTGCAGCAGCCACCATATAGCTGCCCGCCTCGATCTGGTCCGGGATGATGCTGTAGGTGCAGCCGTGCATCTGCTGAACGCCGCGCACCTTGATGACATCGGTGCCCGCACCGCGCACATCGGCACCGCACATGTTCAGGAAGTTCGCCAGATCAACCACATGGGGTTCCTTGGCGCAGTTTTCCAGAATGGTCTGGCCTTCGGCCATGACAGCGGACAGCATACCGTTCATGGTCGCGCCGACGCTGACCTTATCAAAGAAGATGTGGGCACCGGTCAGGCCCTCCTTGGCGCGGACGGTGATCATGCCGTAGTCCACACTGTCCTCGGCCCCCAGAGCGCTGAAGGCCTTGAGGTGCTGGTCGATGGGGCGGGGGCCAAGGTTGCAGCCGCCGGGCATGGCCACCTGCGCCTTGCCGAAGCGGGAGAGCAGCGCACCCAGGAAATAATAGCTGGCGCGCATTTGGCGGGACAGATCGTCCGGCACATTGGTGCAGCTGATGTGGGTGGTGTCGATCTCGTAGGTGTTCCGGTTCAGCATCTTGATCCGGGCCCCCAGGACGCTCAGGATCTTCAGGCTGACGGCCACATCGCTGATGTCGGGCAGGTTCTCGATGACACAGACGTCCCCTGCCAGAATGGTGGCAGGCAGGATGCCCACAGCCGCATTTTTGGCACCCGAAATGGTGACCGCACCGTGCAGGGGCTTACCGCCCGTAATAACAAATTTTTCCAATTTTATGATCTCCTTGTCGTGGGGCTTGCGTGTGCGCCCCCAAAGGGCTTTTGTTTCTCGTCACATTAAAATCCGATGCATTCCATTGGGCATACGCTCTCAAGATATGCTATCTTATTATACACGACTTCGGCCAAAAAGCAAAGACCCATTTGCACAGCAGGGATTATTTTCTGTTTTGCCCAGAAAAAACGCAGATATTCAGTTATTTTGTTTGTTTTTTCAAAAATTTTACAAAAATCTTGTCAGGCTGCACGAAGCAGGCCACCTTTACCAGATGCAGTCTTCGCAATGTGTCTCCTTGAGCCAGCCCAACTGATAGGCCTTGACCAGCTGTTTCAGGTCATACACCCGCTCCCGCAGCACCTCACCCTCATCGGTCTCCTCCACGAGGATGCGGTGGTTCTCGGTCTCCAGGATGTTTTTCTGCGAGAGGATGTCGATGTTCTCATTTACGGCTTTTTCGGTGCTTTCGAAGGGCTGGTGGGTGCGCAGAGACATGGTGCGGCTGGAGTAGACCAGCGTATAGCCCGCGATGCCGGTCTTGTCGTGGTAGGCGCGGCAGAAGCCGCCGTCGATGACGACGAGACGGCCCCCGCCCTTGACCGGGCTCTCGCCGCTCTTTTCGCGGACGGGCACATGGCCGTTGACGATGTGGCTCGCGCCGGGCAGGCCAAACTCGGACAGGATGCGGCGGCAGGCGGCCTCCTCGTTGTACCAGGTATAATAGGGGTCCTTGACCTCCTCGTGGGTGGCGGGGTCGGCAATGTAGAGCCGCTCAAAGGTGGTCATAGCGCTGCGGCCGAACAGCGGCGACAGCTTGCCGCACCACAGATACCACAAAAAGTCCTGCCCGCTCTGGCGCACAAGAGAGCCTTCCGGTCCAAAGTAGCCCCGGCGGGCGCGCTCGTCGCAATAATCCATAAGGGCGCGTCCGGAGTAGCTGTGCCCCTCGAACCGCTCCACGGCAAAGCTGCCGCTGCGGGTCATGGGCACGACGCCGTGATAGAGCAGGTTGCCGTTCTCGATGTGGTAGACGCTGCCCTTGGCGTAGAGGAACTCGATGTGCTGCTGCAATTTCTCGCTCTGGCGGAAGGACTGGACCAGCTTGTCCAGCACCACCTGCTCGTCCGGATTGAGCCGGGCGGGGTCGGTGGGGTCTACGGTGGGGAAGCTCGTATCCCGCAGGGGGTAGGAACTGCCGTTTACGGTGACGGTCCCCTTCTCCCAGTCGATATGGCGGAGGAAGTCGCGGCCCTTCATCTTAAAATCGGGGTTGCGGTCGATGACGCAGCACTCCATCTTGAGCATGAGGATGGTGACGGCCTTGTGCATGACGGCGCAGCGGTGGAGCATACCGGGCGTATAGGGGCCGCGGGCCGCATCGGTGTGGGGCATCCAGAGGGACAGGTCGTCGTCGCCATAGAACTGCTCCGCCATCCGCTGCAAATGCCGCAGGTTGATGCCATAGCAGTCTTCGAGCATCCCGTGGTTGTGGTAGGCCAACGTGGTCTTGAGCACGGTGCAGATGCAGATGGGACTGCCCGCAGCCGCGCCCATCCAGACCACGTCGTGGTTGCCCCACTGGATATCGACATTGTGGTGGCGCATGAGCAGGTCCAGGATGATGTCCGGGCGGGGGCCGCGGTCGAACAGGTCGCCGACGATATGTAACTTGTCCACAGCCAGCCGCTTGATGAGTTCGCACAGGCGAACGATGAACTTGTCAGCCCGGCCGTTCTCGATGATGCTGCCCACGATCTGGCCGTAGTACAGATCTTTATCGTGGTCTTCGAAGTGGGCGTGGAGCAGCTCATCCAGAATGTAGCCGCAGCTTGCGGGCAGGCATTCGCGGACGTGTTCACGGGTATGTTTGGAGGAGACCAGACGGCAGATGTCGATGAGGCGCAGGAGCGTCTCGGTATACCACTGGTCCAGCCCGTCCTCATCGGCGCAGCGGGCCTTGAGCTGGGGCAGCTTTTCGTTGGGATAATAGATGAGGGTGGCCAGCTCGGCGCGGGCCGCCTCCGGGATGGTATCTCCCAGCACGATATCGACTTTTTCGCGGATGACGCCGGACGCCGAGTTCAGGATGTGGACAAAGGCCTCGTTCTCGCCGTGCAGATCGCTCATAAAGTGCTCCGTACCCTTGGGCAGCTTGAGCAAAGCCTGTGTGCTGATAATCTCGCTGGCTGCTGCCGCCTGCGAGGGGTAATCCCGCGCCAGCAGAGCCAGATATTTCAGGTGGTCTCGGATCTCCTCATTTTCAGTGCGCATAGCGTCCTCCCCAAATTATGCAGTATTCTTTCATCGCATGAAATATTCAACCATAGTATACCACAACTGCGCCCAAAAATGGTATAATAGAAGCGAGCAATTTGTTCAAAACTTTCGCAAAGGACTTAGATAGTATGCCCAAAACCACCCACTTCGCACCCGAAGCCTGCACGCTTTGCCCCCGGCAGTGCCGCGCGGACCGCGCCGCCGGGCGGATCGGCTTCTGCGGGGCAGGCGGTGCGCTGAAAGCCGCCCGCGCCGCCCTCCATTTCTGGGAAGAGCCCTGCATCAGCGGCACACGGGGCAGCGGCACGGTGTTCTTTTCCGGCTGCACCCTCAAGTGCTGCTTCTGCCAGAACTACCCCATCAGCGCCGAGGGGCTCGGCAAGGAGATCTCCGTCGGGCATCTGGCCGAGATCTTTCTGGACCTGCAGGCGCAGGGCGCGCACAACATCAATCTGGTCACGCCCGGCCAGTGGCAGCCGTGGATCATCGCTGCGCTCGACCTGGCGCGGGCGCAGGGGCTGCACCTCCCCATTGTCTGCAACACCGGCGGCTATGAGACGCTGGAGAGCATTGAGCGCTGGCGTGGGTATATCGACATCTGGCTGGCCGACCTGAAGTACGTCTCCCCTGCCCTGTCCGCCGAGCTTTCGGCCGCGCCGGATTACTTTGCGGTGGCCAGACCCGGCATCGAAGCCATGATGGCGCAGGCCGGGCACCCGGTCTTCGATGCAGACGGCATCCTGCAAAAAGGCGTCATCCTGCGGCATCTGGCCCTGCCCGGCCACGTGGACGACAGCTTCGCCGTACTGGACCAGATGGCCGCCTGGAATCGCGCCGACCCCGGCTGTTTCCTGCCCAGCGTCATGAGCCAGTACACACCTTTTTATAAAGCCGCCGACCACGGCATCGGGCGGCGCATCACCACCTACGAATACCGCCGGGTGGTCAACTACGCCATGGACCTCGGCCTTTCGGACGGCTACATGCAGCAGAAGAGCAGTGCCAAAGAAGAGTATACCCCCAGCTTTGATCTGACGGGGGTGTAACACGCTCCGTCGGCGCTTCGCAGTCAGCCTGTTCTCAGAGGGCAGGTTTCCCTTCGTACAACCTCTCAGTCGGGCTTACGCCCGCCAGCTCTCCTTGTAGGAGAGCCACTGGCGAAGAGATGAAGTTTGCGCAATGCCAAAGCCTCTCCTACCAGGAGAGGTGTCACCGAAGGTGACGGAGAGGTTGTACAAAGGATAAGCCTGCCGGAAAACGGTAAAGCGAAACGGAAACGCGGCATGTGGTACAACCTCTCAGGCGCTTCGCGCCAGCTCCCCTGGTAGGGGAGCCACTGGCGAGCTGGTAGTGGCCGTGCTGGACGAGCAAAGTTTTTCGCGTCCGGAAACGACCGGGCTCCGCTGTTGAGATTCACGGCTGTTTGCCAAGTGCCCTTTGTCAGAGCATTGTTCCGCTGTTGCTGCCCATTCGGGCAGGGCCCGGCGCTTTGCGCCCAATTGGGCCCAAGCGAACAGCACACCTTGCCCGGCCTGCCAAGGGCTCCCCCTTTGGGGGAGCTGTCACCGAAGGTGACGGAGAGGGTTCGTCAAAACCGCCAAAAATCCCCGCTTATTTTCTCTTTTCATCCGCGGCATTTGCTTGCTATCTGTTTCGGGGTGCGGTATAATGGATACAACAATGTGTTCTCACATCGTTACGGTATAAAGCAACGACTTTTTAGGAGGAGCGTTATGGAACACTACAATCCGATCCTTGGCAGTGAGACCAGCGGGCAGAAGTTCATCACCTGCGGTGAGATCATGCTGCGCCTGACCCCGCCGAACTACGAAAAGATCCGCATGGCTTCCAGCTTCGAGGCCAGCTACGGCGGCAGCGAGGCCAACATCGCACTGGCGCTGGCAAACCTGGGCGTGGACAGCACCTTCTTCAGCGTCGTGCCCAACAACAGTCTGGGCAAGAGCGCCGTGCGCTGGCTGCGCTCCAACGATGTCCACTGCACCCCCATGATCCTGACCGAGCCGGACGAGACCCCCTCGAACCGGCTGGGCACCTACTATCTGGAGACCGGCTACGGCATCCGCGCTTCCAAGGTCATCTACGACCGCAAGCACAGCGTCATCACGGAGTATGACTTCTCGCAGGTCGATCTGGACGCTCTGCTGGATGGCTTCGACTGGCTGCACCTGAGCGGCATCACCCCGGCTCTGGCCCCCAACTGCCGCGGCCTCATCATCGACATGCTCAAGACCGCCAAGAAGAAGGGCCTGACCGTCAGCTTCGACGGCAACTTCCGTTCCACCCTGTGGAGCTGGGAGGAAGCCCGCGACTTCTGCACCGAGTGCCTGCCCTATGTGGATGTGCTGCTGGGCATCGAGCCTTACCACCTGTGGAAGGACGAGACCGACCACTCCAAGGGCGACTGGAAGGACGGTGTGCCCCTGCAGCCCAGCTATGAGCAGCAGGACGAGATCTTCCAGCACTTCATTGAGCGCTACCCCAACCTGAAGTGCATCGCCCGCCATGTACGCTATGCCCACAGCGGCAGCGAGAACAGCCTGAAGGCTTTTATGTGGTACGAGGGCCACACCTTCGAGAGCAAGCTGTTCACCTTTAATATCCTCGACCGTGTGGGCGGCGGTGATGCCTTCGCCAGCGGCCTCATCTACGCCATGCTGCACGACTACAAGGCCATGGATATGATCAACTTTGCCGTGGCCAGCAGCGCCATCAAGCACACCATCCACGGCGATGCCAACATCACCGACGATGTAAGCTCCATCCGCAACCTGATGAACATGAACTACGACATCAAGCGTTGAGTTTCGCCTCAGCGCTTCCGTCTGCCGGGAATCGACCGCTGTACGTTGGTTTCCGGCTTTTTTTATACCGTCAGCGTCACGAATTGACCCCAATTTATCATTCTTCACGAAGGATGTGCCAAAATCTCTTGACAGAACCTTACAAAATATGTTATCTTTTGTAAACATCCTTGAAAAGGTATGACCTTTTCTGGGGACCGAACACAAGCCGATTTTTCTCTGGAGGAAAGACCCATGAAACAGGAGATCATCCGCAAACTGAGCGCTGCCGTGGCCATGAGCCTCGTTGTTGGCGTCTCTCTGGCCGCCTGCGGCGGCAGCAGCAGCTCCACCGCTGCCGGTGTGACTAAGACCGGCTCTGCCGAAGGCTTTGGCGGTGCTGTCACCGCCACCCTGACCGTGGATGCCAACGGCACCGTTACCGACTGCAAGCTGGAAGGTGCACAGGAGACCGAGAGCATCGGCGGCGCTGCACTGGAAGAGCTGTCCAAGCAGGTCGTGGCCGCCAACGGCCCCGCCATCGACGGCGTTGCCGGTGCCACGGTGACCACCAAGGCCGTCCGGAAGGCCGTTGCCGCCGCACTGGGTGTGGAGCTGGCCGAAGAAGCCCCCGCCGACTCTGCTGCCGCAGCCCCCGCTGAGCCCGCCGCCATCGTCCCGGTGGAAGGCGGCATCCAGATCGGTCAGGCCTATGCTTCCGCCCACGGCACCAAGTGCTTCACCGAAGCGGTGGCTGTGGTGAAGGATGACGTCATCCTCGCCGCCTACCTGGACGATTTCCAGTTCGCCAGCACCGATGCAGGCGTGACCGCCGTGCCCAACTCCGACTCCGACTTTGCCGCAGGCTACGCCGAGGGCAAGGTTCTGATGTCCAAGCGGGCCAACGCTGATTATTACAGCAAGATGATGGCCGAAAAGGGCGGCTCCACGGTCGCTCTGGATGCAAACTTCGACGCCATCCAGAACTTTGCTGTCGGCAAGACCATCTCCGAGCTGGAGGATGTGGCCGCCAAGGGTGCCGAGGCTGTGGACGCCGTCTCCGGCGCAACGCTGGTGGATACCGCCGGTTATCTCTCTGCCATCGTGGATGCCGCCAAAAACGCCCAGACCACGCAGGCCGTGGAGTTCAACGGCAGCTCCGAGGACCTGAAGCTGAACGTGGTCTATGGGGCTGCCCACGGCACCAAGTGCTTCACCTCCGGCGCTGTCGCCACCGCCGGGAACACCATCGTACTGAGCTACATTGACGAGTTCCAGTTTGCCGGTTCGGACGCCGGGGTCGTCGGTGTGCCCAACTCCGACTCCGACTTCGGCGCAGGCTACGCCGAGGGCAAGGTGCTGATGTCCAAGCGAGTCAACGCCGATTACTACAGCAAGATGATGGCCGAAAAGGCTGGTTCCACCGTTTCGCTGGATGCCAACTACGACGCCATCCAGAATCACGTGAACGGCATGAGCATTGCCGACGCCGAGGCTCTGAGCAAAGATGAAAAGGCTGTGGACGCCGTTTCCGGTGCCACGCTGGCGGATACTGCCGGCTACGTTGGTGTGCTGGTGGATGCCGCAAAGTAAGGCAAGAAAAATAACGTTCCTCTGAACACAGCAGCGCCCGCCGGGAGATCTCCCGGCGGGCGCTGCTTTATTGTATGGTATTGGATCCAGAACCGTCCGCCTGAACCGAGGGCCGCGCTGCGCGCTTCTGACGTTCCTTTTCCCTGTACATCCGGTCGTCGGCTTCGCGGAGGAAGGCGGGCAGGTCTTCGACCAACGACTGCCAGAACGAGCCGATGGCTGCATCCACCTGATGGCGGACCAGTGCCGCCCGCAGAGCTTCCACCTGCTGTTCAAATTTTTCCTGCGTGACCGGGCAGCAGATGACCACGAACTCGTCCCCGCCAATGCGGCAGGCTTTACGGGGGAACACATCGTTCAGCGCATCCGCTGCACGGCAGATCAGGGCGTCGCCCGCTGCATGGCCGAAGCAGTCGTTGCAGCGCTTCAGGCCGTTGAGATCCATGTAAATGCCGCCCACCGGTTTCAGCGCGTTCTCCTTCCCTGCCTCCAGCAGCTCCATATACCGGTTGCGGTTGTCCAGCCCGGTCAGGGTATCCCGATAGCTCAGGCGATACAGCTTTTCCTGCACCTTTTTCTGTTCCAGACTGTTGGTGACGAAGAACTGGATAGAGGACAGCAGCGTCGGGTCATGCGAATGCTCTCTGGGGTTATCGACGCCCAGAAAACCGATGATGCGCGTTTCCCGCCGCAGTGGCACCGCCAGCAGGCGCTGCACATTCTGCTGCTGCATCATCGCGTACAGCTCCGTGCCTTTTACCTGCCCGACATCCTCCATGAAATAGATCCCGTCCCGTTCAAAGGCCTCCAGCCAGGAGGCAATGATCTCCACCGGAACTTTCTGCAAGTTGTCCTTTTCGGCGCTCACACCGTCCCGGACGAACTCGTGGGTATTCACAGCGATGCCGTGGGCTGCGTCCAGCTCATAAACATAGCTGCGGTCTGCACAAAAATAGTCATTGATGACGCCCAGCAGGTCATGGGTCGCCTTGTCCAGATCGTGCCCGCCGCCGGAGAGCTTCTCGACGCAGCGGTTCAGCACCGTGGCGATGTCCAGCTTTTCCGCCAGATGCGCCCGGCTCGTTTCCAGCCGGAGCATCTCTTCGTTCTGCTCCTTGATGGAGACCAGGAACATCAGGACCATCGCAACGCTGATGGCCAGATCGACCAGCGCCAGACCGTAGTGCACGACCTGGATCGAGATCGCGAGCAGCGGCAGCACCAGATAGGACCCCGTCGCCAGAAACATGCCCCGGCTGATGCGCGCCCGGTATTGCAGCAGCAGGCTGCCGTCCAGCGCCATGGCCACCGTCGGAACGATCATGGAAATGGGATATCCTGCAGTGCGGTGGTAGACATTGGACGCATCGAACGTATAGTACAGCCCGGTGAACTGCGATACGATCACCAGTGCAAGGCCCACACAGCAAATGGCCCGCACCACTTTCACCCGCTTGAGGGCTGCGTTTTCTTCCGGCGTCAGGAGCATTGCACAGATGTAATAGTGAAAAAACAGCAGCGTCAGCTCCACGAGGAAAAAGGGCGTCCCACTCATACACAGGCAGGACGCCCCTTCCTCAGAATCAAATCAGGACAGGATCATGCGGTCGTTTGCAAACTCGCCGCCGCTGGCGATCTGGAACTTGGCCAGCAGGTCGGAGACTTGCAGATTCTTCTTCTCCTCCCCGGAGACATCGTAGATGATGTGGCCCTCGTACATCATGATGAGGCGGTTGCCGTACTTAATGGCATCCTTCATATTGTGGGTGATCATCATGGTGGTCAGGTGGTTCTCCTCCACGATCTTGGCCGAGAGGGTCAGCACCTTGAGCGCCGTCTTCGGGTCAAGGGCGGCGGTGTGCTCGTCCAGCAGCAGGAGCTTGGGCTTGTTCATGGTCGCCATCAGCAGGGTCAGCGCCTGGCGCTGACCGCCGGACAGCAGACCCACGCGGGCGGTCAGGCGGTCTTCCAGGCCCAGGTCCAGGCTCTTGAGCAGTTCGCGGTAGCGCTCCCGTTCGGCCTTGGTGATGCCGATCCGCAGGCCGCGCCGCTTGCCGCGCCGGGCGGCCAGGGCGAGGTTTTCTTCGATCTGCATGGTGGCGGCCGTGCCGGTCATGGGGTCCTGAAAGACGCGGCCGATGTAGGCGGCGCGCTGGTGCTCGCCCAGTTTGGTGACGTCGATGCCGTCGATCAAAATCTTGCCCTCGTCTATGGGCCAGACACCAGCCACCGCGTTCAGCATGGTGGATTTACCCGCACCGTTGCCGCCGATGACGGTGACGAAGTCGCCCTCGTTCAGCTTCAGGTTCAGCCCGTTCAGGGCCGTTTTCTCATTGACGGTACCTGCATTGAAGGTCTTGGAGACATTCTGGATTTCAAGCATTTTTCGCACCCTCCTTCTTTTTTGCAGTCGGCTTTGCGAAGTACCGGCTCTTCCAGTAAGGCACCGCCAGGAAGATGGCCACCACGGAGGCGCTGAGCAGCTTGAGCAGGTTTGCGTCAAAGCCGAGGGTCAGCACCAGCTGGATGACGATGTAATAGATGATCGCACCCAGCGAAACGGACACCAGCTTGAGTGCAAAGTTCTGGAAGATGCGGCCAAACACGGCCTCACCGATGATGACAGCAGCCAGACCGATGACGATGGCACCGCGGCCCATGCTGACATCTGCAAAGCCCTGATACTGGCTCAGCAGCGCACCGGACAGTGCGACCAGACCATTGGAGACGGCCAGACCCAGCACCACATTGAAGCTGGTGTTGATGCCCTGTGCGCGGGACATGGCGGGGTTGGAGCCGGTGGCACGGATGCCGCAGCCCAGCTCGGTACCGAAGAACCAGTACAGCACCCCGATGAGTGCCGCCGTGACGAGGATGACCATCACGATGGGGTTGTGCAGGGCAAATTCCTTGACCCAGCGCAGCGAGAGGAGCAGGTCGTACTTGTCCACATTGATGGACTGGTTGGCCTTGCCCATGATCTTCAGATTGATGGAATAGAGGGCCAGCTGGGTCAGGATGCCGGCAAGGATGGCCGGGATGCCCATAAAGGTATGGAGCAGGCCGGTGACCAGACCAGTGGCAAGGCCCGCCAGCAGCGCCACGAAGAGCGCCGCCCAGACGTTCATGCCGGAGAGCAGGCACATGACGCAGACCGCGCCGCCGGTGCCGAAGGAGCCGTCCACGGTCAGGTCTGCGACATCGAGGATGCGGTAGGTCAGGTACACACCAATGGCCATGATGCCCCAGATGAGGCCCTGCGCACAGGCGCCGGGCAGCGCACCGGGCAGGTTGGCAAGTCTAGCAAGCAGTTCCAAAATAAAACCTCCAAACGATACACTTTTTTGTTCCCGCGTTCATACGGGAAAAGCGGAGAAGCACGTTTTCCGCTCTCCTCCGCTGTATTTTATCCTGTTTTCCGCAGCAGCGGAGCCTTTGCTCTGCCGCCTGCTGTGCGGATCACCCCTCGATGGCCTCGTAGCCTTCCGGAGCAGTCAGGCCCAGGTCCTCGCAGATGGTCTTGTTGTATTTCTTGGTCACATCGGTGTACTCGATGGGCATCTCCGAAATGTCGGCCTCGCCGGTCAGGATCTTGGCAGCCATCTCACCGGTGGTGTAGCCCAGATCGTAGTAGCTGATGGACAGGGTGGCCACGCCGCAGCCGGAGCAGATGCCCTCTTCACCGGCGAACACGGGCTTCTTGGCCGGGCGGCAGATGCCGTCGATGATGCCGGTGTTGGCAGCGCAGGTGTTGTCAGTGGGGACATAGACGGCATCGTTCTCGTCCGCAGCCTTCTGGCAGACGGAAGCCAGGTCGTTGGAGTCGGAGAAGGAATACTGGGTAGCGGTGACACCGGCAGCCTCCAGATACTTCTGGACCTCATCCACCTGGTACTGGCTGTTGGCCTCAGCGGAGCAGTAGAGCAGGCCGACCTTCTTGGCGTCGGGCAGCCACTCGGTGATCATCTCCGCCTGCTGGTCCAGCGGGGCCAGGTCGGAAGTACCGGAGACATTGCCGCCCACGGTGCCGTCAAAGTCGGTCAGGCCCAGTGCCACGCCGTATTCGGTGACGGAGGTGCCCAGAATGGGAATGCTGTTGGTGGCGGCCTGTGCAGCCTGCAGGGCGGGCGTTGCATTTGCCATGATCAGGTCCACGCTTGCGGAGACAAAGCCGTTGGCGATGGTGGCACAGGTCGCGGAGTCGTTCTGTGCATTCTGGAAATCGAACTTCACGTTGTCGCCGAACTGCTCGGTCAGGGCGTCTTCAAAGCCCTGCGTTGCAGCGTCCAGAGCGGCATGCTCGACCAGCTGGCAGATGCCGATGGTATAGCTCTTGCCGTCAGCTGCGGCCGAAGCGGCCGTGGAAGCCACAGACGAAGCCGTGGAGGAGGCTGCGCCGCAGGCAGTCAGAGCAGCCGCTGCGCCGCAGACAGCGGCAGCAGACAGGAACGAACGACGAGTGATTTTACGCATAATGATTACTCCCTCAATTTCCGTTTTGCGGCCACAGGATGCCGCAGGAAAGCGTTTTCTCAAGCGGCTTTTCACGTCCGCTTTACACTCGTGAAGTATATCACATTTCCTGCCCGAATACAATCCGTCCGCAGCCCAAGTTATCGATGGAAGTAATTTTATCGTTCGATTTTTTCGATGGATTCGTCAAAACGCGCGTTCCTTCGCCGTTGCAGCGCGGACAGCTTTTCGAGTTCCGCCTCCAGCCAGACGAGATTTTTCTCCAGTTGCGGCAGGAACGGCTGCGTGATCTCATATTGATAATAGAGCGCCTGCCACAATTTCTGCTGCATCCGCCGGAGGAAGACCGGCTCAAAGAGCGCTTCCAGCGCCTCCACCCGGTCTTCCAACGCAAGGCAGGTCTGCGCCCAGCGCACATCCGTCGCCTCCCGCGCCTGGACATCGTACCGGGCCAGATAGTCCCCCACCTTTGCCTCAAACACCTGCCCGCCGCAGCGGGTGGGCTGCAAAAAGTAGCCGACCTCCCCTTCCCTGGTGATCTCCTGCGCCAGCGGGTAGAGCGCACAGACCAGCGGTTCTGCCTCATGGATGGCGCAGTGGTCTTCGGTCAGGAAGGGGCAGTTGTTCCCCTCCTCCCGCACCGGGGCCAGCCGCAGCACCGGCAGACGGCTCACCTGCCCGATGGACGCCTTGCAGAACGCCCGCGCCACCGTCCGCGTCGGCAGCCGCAGCCGCGCCGCGATCCGCCATAGATCGAATCCGGACAGCACGATGTCCTCCCGCCCCCGGCAGCAATCCCCGCAGCCCGCGCAGGCAAACGAAAACGCCTCGTCCCGCCCCAGCAGCGGCACTTCGCGGGTAAAATCCACCCGCCCGCAGAGGTCGATCTGACTTTGTTTGAGCATCCTGGTTCTCCTCACTTCCGGTTTGACGGCCCGCCGGGGCCGTGCAGTTTTGATTGGATTGCTTCCAGCTTACCGCACTTTTCCGGAAATTACAACCATTTTCATCTGCTTCCCTTCGCCGCCTCACAAAACTCCTTGACAAACTCTCCAAAAAGAGGTAAACTAACAGCGTCGCAAATCATCTTGTCAATATGGGCCTATAGCTCAGCTGGGAGTGCAAGCGTATCGCTTTTGTGCCCCACAGAGTTATGGGCTTTAGAATGGGGAGTATGTCGGTTGGTCGCCCAACCGAGTCACGCCCCTAAATATGGGCCTATAGCTCAGCTGGGAGAGCGTTCGGTTCGCATCCGAGAGGTCAAGGGTTCGAATCCCTCTAGGTCCACCAATTTGCCGCATCGTTTTGTACGATGCGGCGTTTTTTATGTTTAAAAAACTTTGGCAGACCGTGCCGGGCTCCGAACCCTGAAGTCGGATGCGAACCGGGCGGGGTCATCCATGTACTTTTTGAAAATCCATCGGTTTCACGCTTCTTTCTTTGCATTTTGCAGAGTGCTGCGGGCAAGCGCATCGCTTTTATGCCCCCTTCTCGGATATTTCTTCAAAAATTTCCGCACCATCGTAGATTGACACAGCCTTGAGCTGCTCCACTTGATTGAAGCTGGCGTTCAGCGTAATCGAGATCTCATAGTCTTTTCGGACGTGAATCTCCTTAATGAACTGCTGCAAAATGGCGCGGCGTTCATCGTGGTTGGCGGTGTCGTAAACATCCGCCCATGTAAACAGCTCGTTGCAGATGTAGTTGCTACGCTTTGCTGTTTTGGTGGCTTCTTCGTATTCTTCCTGTGCCTGCACGAGCTGCTTTTCCAGAGTTTCCAAAGCCTCTCTTGCCTCGGCTACCAGTGTGCCCAGCAGTTCTTTGTCCAAGGCACTTACGCCCCGGATGACAAGGATGGTTTCGGCTTTCAGGTCGTCCAGCTCTTTCTGTTTGGCTTCCAAGTCCTTCTGAAATTTCTTGATTTTCTTCTGGATGCGGGCGGCATCGTTGGTCTTGACCGATTCCAGCAGCTTCTTCCGGGAAACCTCCCGGAACTGCGCGAAGATCTGCCGGACAACTTCTTCCACGATGGAATCCAGCTTGGAAACACCATAGCCGGACTGCCCATCGCAGTCACCCGGATGCCGAATCTTATAAAAGCAGCTATACCGCGGCCGGACTTCTTTCACCGTATGCCCATCGGCGTAGGTGTGTGTCCGTCCGCTGCTGGTCAGGCTCAAGCGGTTACCACAGTGGGCACAGTAGACCAGCCCGGTCAACAGGGCTTTGGAGCTGGTGCCCAGTGAAGTACCGCCACGCTCACAAGTGCGTGCCTGCCGCAGTTCCTGCGCCTGCTCGAACAGCTCTGGTTCGATGATGCGGAGCTGCGGACACTCCGTCTCCACCGCACCGTAGAAGAGGTACCCCGTGTATCCTTTATTCTTGATCATCCGAAGATGCTGGTGTTGGGGATATTTTTGTTGTTCCGTCCTACGACTCCCTGTTCATAAAGATAGTGGCTCAGCTTCTGTGCGCCGTAGCCCTCGTAAACGTACTTGTGGAAAATCAGCCGGACGATCTCAGCTTCTGCTTCGTCAACCACAAGGTCGCAGACTTCCTGATTCTTCTTGTTCACCCGACCAAGGCGGACACGCTTGTAGCCAAAAGCCACGGTGCCGCCTGTATAGTGGCCTTCCCCGGTGAGCTGTTCCAGCCTTGTCCGGGTACGGACAGAGGTTTTCAGGCTCTCGCCGGATGCCTGCCAGTAGCGGATGTAGTTCATCAGCTTGTCCACATGGGTGTCAAATCGCTGCTGTCCTTCGTTCACGCTCCAGACTTCGATGCCCTGCTTCGTGAACCATTCCACGATAAAGGGCGTTTCATCGTCACGGCGACCGAGACGGTCAAACATGAACACCAGCAGGATGTCAAACTTGCCTTCCATCGCAGCCTGTTGAATTTTCTGGAGTTCGTCACGCTCTTTGGCAGATTTTTTGAAGCCGGAAACGCCTTTTTCGGAAAATTCCTTGACGATCTCCCAGCCCTGACTTTCTGCAAAGTTGCGGCAGGCTTCTTTCTGCATGGGGATGTCGTCTTTCTCGACCTGTCCCTTTGTCGAAACACGGTATAAGGTATAGACACGTTTTTTCATTTCAATCTCTCTTTCTTTGAGTGAGAAAGGAAAAATCAAACGTGTTTCGTCCATATTTTGTTTTCAAGGTTCAGTTCGATTTTATCTTATCTCACGCATTCAAGGAACACAAGGATGTCAGGCAGCGGTGTGCCCTGCCGTGCGCAGGATGGTGGTTTGCAGCAGCTTCTGGATCGCATCCAGACAGTCCGTATCCGCAGACGCATAAGTGATCTTGACTTTGCAGCCTTTGACGGAAAGTGTTTCAGATTTAGCGGTGGTATCGCAGATAGCGTTCATAGGCCTCCTTTCTCCATACCCATTCGTTCAGATCGAGCTGATACAGCAGCGCATAATTGAGCCGAATGAGTTCCGGGATGCTCAACCGCCCCATCGGGCGGATCAGCCGTCCCTTGCTGATGGTCTGGACAGATTCTGCCAAGATCATAGAGGGCTGCAAAAAAGCCCGATTACCGTCCACAAGAACGTGGGCTTGGTGATCGGGCTTCTTTGCAGTATTGGATGTGACAGGCGCAACAATGAGGTTGGGCGAATAGCAGTTTGCGGTGTTGTTCTGCACCACGACAACAGGGCGGATACCGCCCTGCTCGGAGCCAAGGTGCGGCTCCAGATTGGCGTAGTAAATATCACCGCGCAAAAATTTTCGGTTGACTGGGATCATGCTCATCACCGCTTGCAAGGCAGACTGTGGGCACGACCAGCACCGTTGTAAATGGACAGGATCTTTTTCATGTGGCGGTCCGCCACGTTGCCAGTGCCGTTCTGTGCCAGCCGGGTGATGGTCTTGGGATGCACCGTGCGCAGCCGGCCAACCAGCCGCTCCCGGCTGTATTCGCCCTGATACAGAGCCAGAAAACGAGCCATGCCGTGCAGGATGCCAGACAGGAACGAATCCGAATCTCCATCCCACGCATCCACAAGGATACTCAGCATTTCCCGGTAAAGGGCAGCGCCGTAACTCTTGTAGATGTAGTAAGCCGAGCGGATGCAGTAGATTTTCCACGGGGCACGAATCCCATCCAGTGCAAAGCGGACACCTGTGTCCTCCGTTACCGAAACAAAATCGCAGGCGTTTTCTTCGTGTGCCACCAGTTTGGCACGAAGCTGTTCACCAGCGGTCAGTTCGCTGGAAATGCCTGTCTGCACAGCAAACAGCAGAGCTTCATGCTCTTTAGAAAGGCCGTAGAATACCTTGCAGCGAATCGGGAGGTCACGCCCACCGTTGCACGTTTTCCGTGCCTCAATGGTGTTCTGACCATCAAAGACGAAGTAGCGGCCATCCCGGTAGCTGACCTTCGGCTCATTGGCGATGTACTCCGAAAAGTTTGCTGCGATTCGTGCAACCTTGCCCATGCGGAGCAGCCGCTGATATTCGGCGCAGGGGTTCAGCAGAACGCTGTCAACGTACCGCACCTCGAAGTTGCACTCCGGCAGACTGGAAAGGTTCAGGTTAGAAAGCATCATAGCGTTTTCTCCTTTATTTTCAGAAGATACTGCACAGCATCTTCGGTCAAGTCGTGAATGATCTTGCGGCAGTCCGAATCTTCAAAAACATCCGGGTATTCTTTGAAAATCGTATTCCAGCGGCGAATGAAGTCCTCTTTGGCACCCTGCACCTCGCACATCATCAGGGAGCCGTTTGCAACGGCTCGTTCCTGATAACGATTGTCAATGGATGCTTGCAGAAAAGTCTTTTCTTCTTCGGTAAGCTGGCGTTGATGCCTTTGGATGGTTTTGCTGATTTCAGAAAGCGTTTGTTTTGAAGAAGTTGTTTCCGCTTTTCGGGGCTGACGTTCCTGCTTTGGCTTCCGCAATTCTGCAAGAGCAGCAGGAATTTCTGCTTTTGGCATTTTTGCCAAGGCGGTGATTTCTGCGTCCGTTGCCTTGATGCGCCCGGTCAGGATTTCCTCTCTTGCACCGGGGACTGCATCTTCCGCTGCGTCCACGCCTTTGGCATATTTTTCTGCTCGCTTTACGGTAGCCGCCCCAACGCCGTTTTGTGCGGCAATGCGCTCACAGGTGGAGAGCTGCTTTGCCCTCAATGGATCATTTTGAACCATTGAGGTGAACCGTCCGTTCTCATCGTGTGCCCGCTCTTTGGAGCCGCCCCGTGCCAGCTTTTCGGATTCATACAGCTTGCCCATCAGGAACTTCTTCCGCTCCGGGTCAAGATTTCTGCGTCCAAGCTGGTTCTGGCAGATCCATGAGAGAGCTGCGTAGCGGTTATCCAGCTCAATTTCCTGTATCTGGAAAGCAATGAACGGATGCTTCCGCAGAATGCGGTAGCGAGTGTGTCCGTCCAAAATAAAGCCATTCCAGATGATAATGGGATTCAGCAGCCGTCCCTCATGGAGAATGTTCTGCTCAAGCTGTTGTTCTTCTTCAAAGTTCAGGGGTGGAATCTTGCCCTGAAACTCCGGGTCGATTTTAAGCGCATTCAGATTCATCATCGAAATGGCCTCGCTTCATATACTGCCCAGCGTTCTTGTCGGGCTGTACATAATAATCGAAACCATAGCGAATCTGGCAGTAGGTGCAGACATCCTTGATCTTCTGCTTAGGGTCTGCGCGCCGGACACGAACGCCCTTTGCCCCCCGAAAGGAATCCAGACAAATCGGGCAGAGGGTGGTCAGATTGGCTTCATCTACGCTTTTGTTATGAAATCGACTCATATAGATTTCCTCCATATCGGTATTTTGATGGAAAATGTAAAACCACCAGCCGAGAAATCCTCAACTGGTGGTTTGAAAAATACTGTTTTTCTCCTATTTGTCCTCGACACCCCGGAGGTGGGAACTTTTCGGCGGCGGATTTGCACCGCTCCATTGGCATCTCAGCCACCCCGTCTGCTTTCTGACCGGGCCGCGAATTACGGAAGTATCATTGTCTGGAAGTGCCGAAAAGCTGCTTCTTCAATTTTCAAGGTACACGGTACAGTTTCGGGCTTGTCGGCCCCTATCAGGGAGCTGCCCTTGCTGTGACCATAGTGTACTTGAAAACTGAAATTCTCGTTAGGAACCAGTAGTTCCGGTTTTGCGATTTTGACCGGAACCAATCGTTCCGGTTCAGAGCAGTAAAGTGACGCTAAGCAGATTCGCCCAGCATTTCCAGCATGACCAGAATCCGCCGCTGCATCTCTTTCAGCTCTTTGCGGAGCATATGCAGTTGATCTTGCAACTCCTGCTCCCGCTGGGATGCCGACACACCCAAAACGATGTAGTCCAGCGAGGAGCCAAAGCGTTCCCGCAGTTCCACAAAGAGGTCAACAGACGGAACTTTCTCACCCTTTTCCAGATTTCTCATGTAGCGGTCACTGATGTTCAAATCAATGGCGAGCTGCTCCTGTGTCACTTCACGGTCTTTGCGGAGGTTTTGGATTCGTTCACCCGTTGCAGCAGGATCATAATACATCACTCCCTCCGTTTCTTCCGCCGGGAGTGGGCGGAGCTTCATCTCCCATGCCGGATACGGCCAGCACATGATTTTTCACCAACATGAAAATACGGTCGGCATCAGCACTATGATTTTTGGTGCGCTTTTTGACGCTGGAAACTTCCAGCAATCGAGACATTCGGAAGTACCATGTGGTCATCTTGAACCACGGAAGCAAATAGGTCGATTTCATTATCAATAATCCTCCAGTTATCTTCTTGTAAAGTGGTCATTCGGACAAGGAAAACTGGCGGACTGCGGCACTTTGGCTCCAAAAGCGCAAAAACGCCAGCCTCCCATAGCGGGAAGCTGGCGCAATATAGCATATCAGCACGATTGTGGATGGTAGAGCAGAACGATTGTGCCGGTTTGTTGGCATTCTGGTCTACGGCAGCAGACAGGCTTTTTTTGATGCGTTACCCCAATAAAAAATCACAGTTACCTCCACAAACGGCAACTGTGATCGGATGGCGCGTAGAATCGCCCGGACGAGTTACCGTTTTTTTATAACTCGACCGGGAAACGCAAAAATCGGCATTATACTTCCTGCTCACAGGAAATACAAGGTTATACCGCGTCATTCACCAGAACGATACAATACTATTGAGGTGAACGATGATGCCGAATTCTGACTTGAAAGTACTTGGAGAAAAGGTTCGCAAGGAGCGCAAGCTGGCAGGTTTAACCCAAGAACAGCTTGCTGAACGCTGCCATGTTTCAACGAAGCATATCGCCAACATTGAAAAAGGCAGCATGAATCCGTCTTACGAAATTCTTTTGGCGATTGCTCGTGTTCTGCCGATTTCGCTTGATGCGCTGATCACTCCGGGGATGGACAAGACGGAAATAGAATTAAAAGAGTTCAATCTAATCTATCTTTCCTGTCCAGAAGCAGTGCGGGAAACCTTAATGGACTCGACCCGCACACTGGCAAAGCATCTGACAGAGTTTTACAGTAAGATTGAAAATCCCTGAAAATGTTTTGCTTGTGGTACAGTATAGCACATTTTTCAAAGTCACTATACCAAAACGAACCCAAAAGCAAACCAATTTTATACCAATTCAGTCGATTTCCAAGCTGACCTGAATCTCTGTTTCCAAATCATTTTCCAATGCCGTATATAGTTCTTGTGGTGTACGGCAAAGAATTGCATTGAAATTGATAGGGTCGCCCTCATTAAAAAGCCTTACATATCCCCAGCGGCATGGAACAACGTCCAAATAGGTCGCAGACTCTAAAAAGCTATGGAAGTGGGTCAATACTTCTTCAAATGTTCGCATGGTCTGACCTCCTGAATTAAGTCATCTCTATTTTAGAATATTCATGGTCATCTATGCAAGGATGCCGATTTCGTACAGCGTAGAAAACGCAAAAGCCATACCGAAAGATCCTGCTGGGATCTCACGGTATGGCTTTTATTACAGATTGCGATTCGATTGCACCAATTCCGATGATGGGACAAATTGATATCCAATGTTGGAAACCGTTTTAATATAACGGGGGTGATCTTTGTCATCCTCTATTTTCTGGCGGATTCGACCGATTGTGCTGGTGACGGCTCTCAAATAGCTATCGCTATCCTTATGCCAAACTGCTTCAAAAATCTGCTCCTTTGTAAACAGTTTGCCCGGATGCTGTGCCATCAAACTCAAAACACCGTATTCATAACGGCTCATATACACCTCCGTTCCGTGTTTGAAAACACGGTGGTGTTCCAAGTTGATCTCCAGACCGGGACTTCTCAGAACGTCTGTGGGATTCCGCATCAAATCGAACCATTCAAAAATCGTCTGCTCTTGCGGTGGGCAGTGATCCTTCGTGATGCGAACAACAACTTCAATTCTTTGCATACAATAGACAATCCTCCCCCAAAGCCAAATCTATATCACTCGATATGGAAAATCGGGTGTAGCTCGTATTTCCGCATTGACTGTGTACTACGATGCCGTATGCTTTAGCCGCCGTCGTTTTTGGAATCCCAAAAGTTCAGAGCCGCCAGCAGGCATCCAAACGCGCCTGCCCAGAGAAGGTCGGTATAGAGCCATACTTGGAGAATGGCAAAAATCACTCCTGCGATCAGCTGCAGGATGCCAGCCGTTAACAGCAGACGTGCCGATAACTGCTCCATCTTAGGTATCCCTTTCTGTGCGAAGATAGTGCTGCACCCGGTGGACGTCCCCGGAACGAACTGCAATGTACCACAAGGATCGAGTCACTGCTCCGGTAGGCATTGGTGTATTCAGCGGCACCAGAAGCAGTGCCGCCCGCACCTTGTAGGGAATATTGTTTTCCGCCATACGACGGCTTTTTTTCTTTTGCCGTCGTCCGGCAGAATGTTATTCAATATTTAATTCAATGCTTCCTGTGAAACTCTCGCATTCAATTCCGATATAATTTCCACCATCAGGAAGTGTAATTGTGTCACTATAAGTTCCGGTTGTTTCAATCAAAGTGACTGCTTTATCAGATCCAGAAATCCAAAATACTTTTGCAGTACCTTCCGTAACCTCCAAAGTGCAGTCAATAGACAGTTCCTTACCGGCTTCTCTTTTTATGGAAGTTCCTCCGAACAAATACTCTGTATCTGAAAAATCCTCATAATCAGCCGTATAAGTTCCCGTATAATCATCGATTCCTTTTTCTTTTGTTCCTTCCAAAGATGACTTTCCTGTAAGCTCTATGGCTCCAGCCGACTGAACGATATTATTATAATGATCGAGAATTTCATCTTTTGAACAGTCAGAAAGCATAAAACTTCCCAAAAGGACAAATGCCAATGCTAAAACTATTTTCTTCATAAAATCATCACCAGCCTTTCTTTGGAGCTACCTTTTTGGCCTTTTTCTTTGTTTGGGTTGCTTCTCGTTCTTTCATGCACAAAATCAAGATGGCAGAAATAACGACAGCAAGCGCAAGACTGCAAGAACAGGTTCCGATATTCCAGTTGACTGCGGTATCATAGCTACGGTAGCCTACCATTCCAAGACTTGCGGTAATCGGATAAAGGTTTGCTAATGTCATATTTCCTGCGGCAAACATCCCTCCATATCCATAGACAAAAGCAATGATTACACCGACTAAAAAGCTGCCTGCCCTCCGACAAGTAAGAGCGATAATCGGCAGAACCGCAAGATATAAAAAGAAATTAACCGCAGTAATCTGCAAGGTTGCTTTTAGAGCTAAGGAAATCTCAAAGCCGGGAAATCCCACAATCATTTCTGCTATGATTGTAAACAGACTGCATATCAGCCCGAAAATAATAGACAATACGCCGCACACAATCAATTTTCCGGTCAACAGTTTCTTAAAAGAAATCGGCACAGTCAGAATATTTTTCAATGTGTCATCCGTCTGCTCACGAGAAATCATATATCCAGCAATTAGGCTGATACACATCGGAAAAATCATGGACATATTGTTTTTGATGACCTGTTCTGTAAGATAGGCAAAATCCCAAACGGAACCATCATTCGCCATAGAGGTAAACAAGGTCAGCAGGACGGATAGGAGCATGAGTGCAACGCCCGCCCAAAGGATATGATACCTTTTCAATTTATAAAATTCTGTTTTTACAATGCGAACCATGTTTATTCCCCCCTCTGCTTATATAATCTGTCAATCAGTAAGAACGAAACGAATGCCATAATCCCAAGAATGAATACAACTTGAAATGTTGAGGGAATTAGCCCTGTCATTTGCTCCAAGTCCATTTTTATTCCATGAGCCGCCATATCTCCCGCACTCCAAAATGTAGTCAGTGGCGTGGGCAGAAGCCATAACATAGTTTTAGGCAGTGTGTCAAACAATGCCGTAGCACTCATGTTCAGAACGCTGTAAAAGACACACAACAAAATGGAAAAAACATAGGTCTTACTGAAAAAGACAACAAGGACAATCAACGGGAGTGTTCCTGCCGTAATGAAGATCCCCGTTTCAACCGCCAAAAACAGCTTATAACCAATTCCATAAACTTCTAATGTTCCAATTCCGCAAAGAATTGTTGCAATGGTAGAAGCTACGCAAAAAACAATTCCAAAGATAAACAGGACAATAATCTTTGCAAGTACCATTTGCGTGCTGGTTACGGGAATTGTACGCAGATTTTTGAATGTATCGTTGTCGCGTTCCATAAAAAACAGAATAGCGGCAATCACTCCGATAATGCAGGGCAGTAAAAACTGGATACCATATCCCAACACCATGTTAAATAGTCCATCGAAAGCATCTGCCCGATCCGTATATCGCTCCATCATAGAGGGCGTTGTCATCAGATAAGTCAGCGGGATTGGAAACAGGAACGCAGCCAAAATAATCAGCGGAATAAATTTCTTCCGTTTCAATTTCAAAAATTCGCATTTGATTAGTTTAAGCAATTCCTTCGCCCCCTGTCACACGCTTGAAGTAATCTTCAAGACTTTCTTCACAGGTATGTGCTTCTGATACCTCCAATCCGTTTTCTACAAAAGCAGTTACAATTTTCTCCACGGGTAGCTCCATATTGTGTAGACGCAGATTGTGGTCGTCCTGTATGGAAAAATGGTTTTCATGGAAATTGCGTTCCAAAATTCTTGCTGCCTGTGCAGTATCAGAGAGCGTAAAACGGATATGCTTACTGCTTTTTTGCTCCAGCTCAGCAAGGCTTTCTTCTTCCAGCAACGCGCCGTGGTCGATAATTCCAATATCGTCAGCCAGCAAAGAAATCTCCGAAAGAATGTGACTGGAAATCAAAATAGTTTTTCCTCTTGCGTCGCAAAGCTCCCGAATAAAGGAGCGTACTTCTGCAATACCGATGGGATCGAGGCCGTTGATCGGCTCATCCAAAATCAAAAGCTCCGGATCGTGCATAACGGCAAGGGCGATGGCAAGCCGCTGCTTCATACCAAGAGAATACTGTGAAAAGAGCTTTTTATCTTTGTAGGGCAGTCCTACCAGATCCAGAGCATCTTTGATAGCATGATTGTTTGGTACGCCCCGCAGAGTAGCAAAGATACGCAGGTTCTCTGTGCCGGTCAGATTGGGATAAAAACCGGGGGACTCAATCAGGCTTCCGATACGGGGCAACAGTTTCTTTTCGTTCCCTTGCAAAGACTTTCCCCAGATTTTGACCTCCCCGGAAGTCGGCTTCGTTAAGCCCAACAGCATTTTCATGGTAGTGGTTTTTCCGGCTCCGTTTCTGCCCAGCAGACCGTAAATTCTCCCAAACTTCACATGGATATTTAAGTCAGCCACACTCTTTTGTGAGCCGTATTGCTTCGTCAGATTTTTTGTTTCAATGATATAATTTGTATCCATATTCAAAACCTCCTGTTCTGTAAGGTATTCTATCATGCCAACCTTGCATTAACCTTGCCGCAACCTTGCATTAACCTTGCAATTTGAAATCCAGTAAAATGACAAAGGCTCCCGCCATAAAGACGGGAACCCGCTTAACTCTCCAAAGGAAAAAGCAACATAAATTCAGTTCCTTTTCCCGGCAAACTTTCAACTGTTATACTCCCACCCATCTTTTCTACAAGCTGATGGACAATAGAAAGACCAAGACCGCTTCCTTTTTCAGACCGTCCTTTGTCACACTTATAGAGCCGTTCAAAAATGTGTTTCAAATCTTCCTTCTCAATTCCCACTCCATTATCCGCCAGCAGCAGCTCCATGTTATTTTCCTTCTTTGACAGGGCAATTTTGATTTTGTCTGCATGGCTGTGAGCGATTACATTTTGAATGAGATTATTGACAATCCTCATATAGCTGTCCATATCCAATCTTACCCGGACAGGATGTTCGGGAATATCAATGTCATACTCAACCTGTTTATCCTCAAAAATCGGTATCCAGTCAATGAGGATATTTCTTGTCAGCTCTGCGGCCTCAACACTCTGGATCTCCAAAGCAAACTCGTTAGAATTTAACTTGAACCAGTCAAAGAGTACATCAATATATTCTTTCAGATCATGGGCTTTCCGGCGGGCGGTTTCAATATAATCATCCCGGTCTTTTCCTGTGACCAGTCCTTTGTGTGCAGCGTCAAGATACCCAATCAGAGTAGTAAGGGGCGTTCGCACATCATGGGAAAGGCTCGTCATAAGCTGGCGGTTGGTTTCTTCTGTCTGCCGTACAGTTGAAAGTCTGCTTTCATAGGCCACAACGATCTCATTGATTTCATAGGCAAGAGGTGCTGTCAGTTCATTTGTTGCAGATAGAATACGCCGGTTGCCATTTCCGTTTTTCACATCAACCAGCACATCGGTCATTTCTGCTATTTGTTTTTTTACACGCCGAACGAGAACGATGGAAGTCAATACAGCCACAACAGCAATCACAATGGACAAGAATACGATAATTTCCATGCTGACTACACCTCCTTATTAAACCGGTAGCCAATCCCTTTGACCGTTTGTATATACTTTGGGCTTGAAGGATTGACTTCTAATTTTTTACGCAGTCGGCTGATAATCGCCATAATGTTACTGTCATCATAGAAATATTCTTCGCCCCATACTTCCTCATAAATCTGCTGTTTGGTCAAAATTTTCCCTTGATGTTTTGCACAGTACAGGAGCAAATCAAATTCCTTTGGGGGCAGTTCAAAAGTACCGTTTGATGTAGTAACAGAACGATTTTCAAGGTCAATCTGCAATCCGTCAAAATTTAGCTTTTGTATGGCTCCAGCTTGCTGATTAAAGCGAGTGTAGCGGCGAATAAGAGACGCAATACGGGCAATCAGTTCATCCATATCAAACGGTTTTGTAAGATAATCGTCCGCTCCGGCCCGTAAGCCCCGTACTTTAGAAATGCTGTCATTTTTAGATGTGAACATCAAAATCGGCAGACTGTTCTCTTTGCGGATTTCTTCCAGCGTTTCAAAGCCATCCATACCAGGCATCATCACATCCAGCACCACGAGCTGATACTCCTGCTCTCTTAATTTTTGTAAGCCCTCTTTTCCGGTATTACAAAAATCAGCTTCTATGTTTTCTGCTTGTACGCTACGTTTAATCAAAGCGCACAGTTCTCTGTCATCATCTATAATCAGGATTTTATTCATGGTGCAACCCCTTCCCTTGTTTTGTCCTTCCGTCAATCGGCTTTTCTGCGTTCTTTGGGATCAGCCAAACACCAGCCATCTTTACAGCGCCGGGGATACGCCCAGCAGCGCAATAGTAATTTACTCTACGAGGTGTCACGCCCCACTTCTCGGCGGCCTCTTTCAATGTCATATAGTCCATTTCGCACCTCCACAAAGTACATTATAGTTCCTCATCTCGAATAATGCAAGAAACATAATATGAATTATAAAGTTTAATCTTACTGCATTCTCTGAACTTAGGATACTCATTAGAATGGGGGTTAAGATAACGATATAGATGCACTTCACCTTGCCCTCATACTGCGGCAATAGGGCTTTCAGTGCTTCAAGATTATCGCCGTGGATGATCGTGTTTTCACTGTCGTTGTTCTCGGTGTGCTGCCCCTGCTCATCAAAACTGTATTGCCGCTCCAGCACCCGGAAGGGAACTTCCTGATGATGGTTCACGACTTTATTTTTACCGATCCATTCCAAGGTTAGCATGGCGTTTTTCTCCAATCTAAAAATTTCAAACTGCGGACAAAAAGGACGCATTGTTGTAGGCAAGCAGGGCATTCGTCTATACAAATGCTATTTTGCGTTGCAAAATGCTTGTTGGGCTGTGCCCAAACCCCATTTGTTCTGCATCGTGCTGATGCAGGCTGCGCGTTTGTTCTAAACACTTTTATAACAAAAAAGATAGCCTAGGGCTCTTCCACGAGGGAAGAATCCTAGGCTATCTTCATTTATCGGGACTTCGTTTTTTCTGCGCTGCTCTTTTCCTCTGCAAAGAACAGTTCTACATTTCTCTTTGCACGAAGAAGCTCCTGCATTTCTTCTTTCGCTTTTCGATAGTCCGGGTAGCGTGCTTTCTTTTCTGTCAGCAGGTTGGAATATTCCGCGTCTAACTCTTTGACCTTGGGAAGCGTTCTCAAATTGGATTCATCAAATGCTGCCTTCGCTGCCTTGTGCAGCGTGATCTCCGTGCGGTGCGTTTCCAGAAAGAGCTTGCTGTATCCGGTCTTGAGGTAGGCATCATAGACTGGTCGCGTCTTGGCATAGTTGATGATGTGTGCTTTCAGCACTGCAATTTCTGCCAACCGCTTCTCAGAGGCTTTAATGGAATCGCCCAGTTCGTGATAGTGAGCAGTAGCGGCATCCACACGCTCCTGCATTTCTTCGATGCTGCCGATTTTATTTTCCTGCAAAAAAATCAGGGTCTTGGACATCTCTTTCAAATTGTAGCGTTTCGCCCACCGTGCATAGCCTTCGCTTTTGCCCTCGGAGAGCTTTGCCTGAATGTCCACCAACAGGTGGAACGGCTGCTCTTTCGGTGGCTGCTTCTGATGCGGGCGGTGTTCGGCTTCTCCGGCAATGACCGCCTTGATTTCATCTTCACTGTATCCTGCGCCCAGTGTCCGAAAACGGATAAAGCGTTTCTGCCGTGTTCCTTTGACCGAAGTGTACTTTCCCCGTTTGATTTCGTAGCCCTGCTGTTCCAGCTTTTGAAGGAAGCCCTCGAAACTTGCAGGTTTCTCGTTCAGCAGAATGTTGTCAATTACGGCACACAACTTATCTCGATTACTTTCTCTGGGTGGATAAAGGGTGCGCTCCTGTCGCTCTCGGTACGGCTTGATTTCAATGACAGACAGTTGATGTTCCAGACAAATCAAATCGCTCAACCGTTGCACAGCCAGCCCGGACAATAGAAAATCACGGAATTTCCGGGTGCTGTCTAGCGCAGTGGAGTTGTAAATAATATGATTGTGAATGTGTTCCCGGTCAGTATGCGTTGCGACAATAAACGCATACTTGCCTTTTGTAAACCGCATGGCCAGTTCATAGCCCACCTTATTAGCTTCCTCGGCGGTGATCTCACCGGGCTTGAAGGACTGTCGAATCTGATAAGCAATCACATCATTTTTTTGTCTGCGCCCAGTCATCAACTCATACTGGCGTTTGGAGAGCATAAATTCTTCGTCTGCGGTCAATGGGCTGCACTCATAGCTGCTGACCAACTCTCCCTTGTTCGTTTTGTCAGGATTCTGCGCATAGTCCGTGCGGCTTTTCAAGCAGGCCGCAACCGACTTGCCCTTGTTTTTGTGCAGTGCAATCAAACGTGTTGCAGCCAATTCTACCACCTCCCGGCAAAAAGAAAATGCCGCACAATGGCGGCATAAAGATTTTATAATTCTGCAACCCAGCCACTGAACCATTCCACGGCTTCTACAATGACTGTTCCGGCGGTGATGAGCAGGAAGCATCCAAACTCTGCCACCAGCAAGATCAAAAACTGCAGCCACTCCCGGCAGTACAGCGTATAAAGACCGCAGCCGAAAATATACAGCATGGGCAGAGCCAGCACAAACGCTGACAGGTTCAGCGTCCATTTCAGCATCAGCGCAAGGAAAGCAGTAATCAGCCAAAACGGAAAAACGATTATCTTAAAAACGAACCTCATATCCAGCACCTGCCTTTCTTTCACCCCTATTATAAAGGTGGCAGCCACTGCATTGCAAGGATGTCGCCCCCTTATGTAGCCCCGCAGTCCTCCAACTGCGGAGAAAATTTTAGAGTTCAGCCAGCCGGGAAAGAATCTGCCGACCAATGTCGATCAGTTCATCCAGCCGCTGCCGCAGGTCCTCCATGTCGGCGGCGTAGACCCGACCATTTTCATTGGCGGCTTTGGCGTACTGGTTCAGGTTGTTGCTACACATCTGCAAAAGATATGCCATGCGCCGCAGTTGCGGCAGGTCAAGGTTCAGGCAGTAGCCATCCAGTGCCATCTTGCGGATATAGGCGCTCAGGCTGCGGATGCCCATGCCCAGCATCTTTTCATAAATGCGGTTCTTCTCGGTTTTTGTGGTTCTCAGGATGATGATCTCGTCCCGCTTTTCTTTCACCGGGCATCACCATCCTTGTCCAGATAGCTTTTGAAGGGCTTCACCGGCTCCGGCTTATCCGATTTTTCCTCCAGTGCCGCCAGCACCGAGGGGCGGCGAGGTGCATCCTCCTGTTCTTCCTCCTGTTCCGGCTCGTGGCTCTTTTCGTCCACATCCAACTGGGCGTTCAGTTCTGCAAGCCGTGCGGACTTTTCTGCCAGCTCTTCCTCTTGAGGGAAGGGCTTTTCCACCTCGATCTGCGCTGCCGCCTGCTGCTGATGCAGGGTGGTCAGCTCGTTCTCGGCGGCGGTGATGCGCTCCGGGAAGCTGTTCAACGAATTATCCAGCCGGATAATGTTGCCCAGTGGGTCGGTGCCCAAAGGCACAGTGTACTTTCGCTGCCCCTTCAAAAGTGCCTGATACTCCGTGCGGAAAGCATCGAACCGCAGAGAAAGCTCAAAGCCCCGGTAGCTGCCGATGACTTTTTCCTCGGCGTTGGGCAGTTCGGAACAGGCAAGCACCAAACGTTCACCGGCGGTCTTTTTCTCGTCGTAGGCAACGCCCTTGATGACCATGCCGCAAAACTCCTCCTTGCCCTGCGGATGGGCGGCGGCAAGCTGTGCATCGGCTTTCAACCCGGCAATGTGGGCGTTCGTTTCCTGAATGTCAGCCGGGAACTTGGTCAGCAATTTGTCCTGCAAGCGGAATTTCTGGCTCTGGTGGTCGGCTTTCAGCACCTTCAGCTTTGCCACCTGCACATCCAAGTCCATCTTCTCCTTGATGAGCGGATTTCCGGCACACAGTGCCTTGATCTCTGCATAAGAAAGTGCCTGCTCGTCCACATCCTCGCAGGAGCGCACCGGGGATTTGGAAGTCATGATTTGACTGATAAATCGCTGTTTATTCTCAAGGGTCTGCCACAAATAGGCATCAAATGTCCCTTCCGTGACGTAATTGAACACCTTGACTTCCTTATTCATATTGCCCTGCCGGATGATGCGACCATTGCGCTGAGTCATGTCGCTGGGCTTCCAGCCAACGTCCAAGTGATGCACCGCCACAAGCCGGGATTGCACGTTGGTGCCTGCTCCCATTTTTGCCGTACTTCCGAGCAAAACCCGCACATCGCCGGAGCGCACTTTCGAGAACAGTGCCGCCTTTTTTGCTTCGGTGTCGGCGTTGTGGATAAACTCGATCTCATTTTCCGGCACACCGGCGGCGACTAACTTTTTGCGAATATCATCGTAGACGTTGAAATTGCCATCGTTTTTCGGGGTGGAGAGGTCGCAGAACAAAAGTTGGGTCAGCTTCTGGTCTTTGCCCTCCTCCCAGATCTTCAGCACGTTCTGCACACAGACGTTGAGTTTGCTGTTGGGGTCGTCCGGGAGCATGGGATTCATCAGGCGAACGTCCAGACCAATCTTGCGCCCATCGTTGGTGACGCAGAGCATATTGTCCACAGACGCATCCACATTGCCGGAGTGAATTTCCGCAGCACGTTTGCTCAACTCCTGCACCATTTCCTTTTGGAGGTCGGACGGCTTTGCCACCACGGTCTCAAACTTTGCCTCCGGCACAGGCAGGTGAAGCTGGTCACTGGTTTTAATGTCCGCAACCTCCTTGAACATGGACATCAGCTCCGGCAGATTGAAAAACTTGGCGAACCGGGTGCGGGCACGGTACCCTGTACCTTCCGGGGCAAGCTCAATGGCGGTGGTGGTCTCACCAAAGGTGGATGCCCAACAGTCGAAGTGGGTCAGCTTTTTCTGCTGCAAGGTGCTGTACTGCAAATACCGCATGACCGTGTACAGCTCGGTCATGGAATTGCTCACGGGCGTACCCGTGGCGAACACCACGCCCCGCCCGCCGGTGATCTCATCCAGATAGCGGCACTTGCCGAACATATCGCTGGACTTCTGGGCTTCGCTGGTGGATAATCCTGCGACATTTCGCATTTTTGTGGTCAAAAAGAGGTTCTTGTAAAAATGACTTTCGTCCACAAAGAGCCTGTCAACGCCCAGTTGTTCAAAGGTAATCACATCGTCCTTGCGTTCATCGGAGCGCAGTTTTTCCAGCTTGGCTTCCAGCGTTTTCCGGGTCTTTTCCATCTGCTTGATGGAGAAATTCTCGCCTGCGTGGACTTTCAGCTCGTTGATGGCGGCAAGCGTTTCATAAATTTGCTCCTGAATGATACGCTCTTGCCGCTCAAAGGACAGCGGAATGCGCTCAAACTGGCTGTGCCCGATGATGACGGCATCGTAGTCCCCGGTGGCGATGCGGGCGCAGAATTTTTTGCGGTTGGCGGTCTCAAAGTCCTTGCGCCGTGCCACCAACAGCTTGGCATTGGGGTAGAGGTTCAGAAACTCCGAAGCCCACTGCTCTGTCAAATGGTTGGGCACGACAAAAAGGCTTTTCTGGCACAAACCAAGGCGTTTTGCTTCCATAGCAGATGCCGCCATTTCGTAGGTCTTGCCTGCACCCACTTCGTGCGCAAGCAACGTATTACCGCCATAAAGCACATGAGCGATGGCGTTGCGCTGGTGCTCCCGGAGGGTGATCTCCGGGTTCATGCCCACGAATTTGATGTGGCTTCCGTCATACTCACGGGGGCGGGTAGAGTTGAACAACTCGTTATACTGTTTCACCAGCGCAATGCGCCGCTGGGGGTCTTGCCAGACCCAGTTGGCAAAAGCATCTTTGATGACCTGCTGTTTCTGCTGCGCCAGCATGGTCTCCCGCTTGTTCAGCACACGCTTGGGCTTGCCCTCGGCATCCTCGATGGTGTCATAGATGCGGACATCCTTCAGATTCAGGGTCTCTTCCAGAATCTTATAGGCATTGGCACGGCTGGTGCCGTAGGTCTCGGAGGAAATAATGTCACTCCGCCCGGTGGCGGTCTTGCCCTCTACACGCCACTCGGCGGTATACGGAGAATATCTCACCTTGACCGCGTGGCGCAGATAGTAGGGAATTTGGAAGGTCTCGGTCATAAACTTCTGGATAATATCCGGGTCCAGCCACGTTGCACCCAAGCGCACATCAATTTCGGAGGCTTCCAGTTCTCTGGGCTGCGCTTTGGTCAGCGCATCCACATTGACGGCAAACTCCGGGTTGATCTCTGCCGCAAACTGCGCCATCCGCAGCTTTGCCCGGACATCGCCAGACAGGTACTCGTCTGCCATCTGCCAGCCCGCTTCCGGGTCGGTGGGGTCGGCGGCAGGGTCTTTGAAGATCACACCGGAAAGTTCGGTGGTAATGCGCCCGTACTCACCGGGAGTGCCCAGCAGTTCTGCCATATAGGGCAAATCCACTTTGCCATGCTCACCAATAGATACCGCCAACGCTTCGCTGGGGGTATCCACACTGGTAACGGTACGCTCCGGGCGAATGGTGCGCTTGGTGAACATCGCAGCCTTGCTCTTGAGCTGTCCCTGCTCGTCCAGATTTTCCAGCGAACAGAGCAGATAGTAGGAGGAATCCTGCTCAAACAGCCGCCCATTTTTGCGGTCGTTCAGCAGACCGTACTTTGCGGTAAAGGCATCATAGGCGGTGTTCAAACGCTCCTGCGTTGCCTTGATGTCGGCATCGGGGTAATCCTCCAACTGTTGCTGAATCAGTTCGTTGACGATCTGCCGCAGCTCCACCATGCCGGTGACGCGCCCCTTGGCGGTGTCGGACAGTTCTACCTGCGTCATCACGGAATTTTCCCGGTAGAAAACTTCGCCGTCCACTACGGTATAGGAGAAGTTTTTGACCTCCGGGTCAGCCGGGAGAATGTGCTTCTCATTTTCGGCATCCGCAATATCTGGTGTTTCTACCTCAACTTCGGTGTATTGCCCCTCAATATGCTGTACCGCTTCTGCAAGCTGGTCGGCAAGGCTGATGCCCTCAAGGGGCGCAACCGTCAGTTCCTCTCGTCCATACTGGGTGCTTTCGGTGGAGAGTACGCCCAGAACCATCTCCGGGTGGTCCACAAAATACTGGTTGATGGCAAAGCCGTCCTCGGTCTTGCCCAACTGCACCCATGCAAGTTCGATGTCCGCAGGGCGGTCACGCTTCTGCAAAAAGATAATATCGCTGACAACATCCGTGCCAGCGTTGGCGCGGAAAGCGTTGTTGGGCAGACGAATGGCCCCCAGCAAATCGGCTCGTTCTGCCATGTGCTTGCGGGCAGAAGAATCTTTACTGTCCAGCGTGTAACGACTGGTAACAAACGCCACCACGCCGCCCGGACGCACTTGGTCGATGGCTTTGGCGAAAAAGTAGTTGTGGATAGAAAATCCCAGCTTGTTGTACGCCTTGTCGTTGACTTTATACTGACCAAAAGGTACGTTGCCCACGGCTAGATCATAAAAGTCACGCCTGTCGGTGGTCTCAAAACCGGCTACGGTAATGTCAGCCTGCGGGTACAGTTTTTTCGCAATGCGCCCGGTGATGCTGTCCAGTTCCACACCATATAGGCGACTGTCCGCCATGCTATCCGGCAGCATTCCAAAGAAGTTGCCTACACCCATGGACGGTTCCAGAATGTTACCACTGCGGAAACCCATGCGCTCCACGGCATCGTAGATGCCACGGATGACGGTGGGGCTGGTGTAGTGGGCATTCAGGGTGCTGGAACGGGCAGCAGCGTACTCATCCTCGGAAAGCAGCCCTTTCAATTCGGCGTACTCTTTTGCCCAACTATCTTTGCTGGGGTCAAAGGCATCCGCCAGACCGCCCCAGCCCACATATTGCGAAAGCACCTGCTGCTCCTCGGCGGTGGCACCACGATGCTCCTGTTCCAGCTTGAACAAGGTGCGGATGGCTTCAATGTTCCGGGCATATTTCTGCTTTGCGCCGCCTTCGCCTAAACGGTCGTCCGTGATGCGGAAGTTCCCGGCAGGCACAGCGTTCAGGGCTTCATCTAAGGCAGCGGCATCCGGGAAGGTCTGCACCTCGCCGTCAATCACCGTAGAGATGGGCAGTTCGCCTAGTTCCTCGTCGGAAAGTTCCGGTTCGGTCTGTTCCTGTTCGTACAGGCTTCGCACCACCGCCAGCGGTTCCTGCCGGAAAACAGGCATCCGCATTTCTGCCAATGCCACATCCTGCAGGGACACACTGTCCTTATCGAAATTGACGCTATCCACTCGGAAGGCTCGTCCCTCCATGTGGATGGTAGTGCCCAGCGGCAGCAGTGCCGGGTATTCCTTCGCCTTGCTGTGGTAGTGCTCCAGTTCCTCGTCCGTGACGCTGATCAATTCCGAAAAGTCCAGAGCCTCCAACTCGGTCTCGGTCAGATCTTCCAGACTTTCGTACTGCCGCTCGTCGATCAGCACTTCACCCAGATACCGTTCCACCCGGTATCCCACCAAATCCACATTAACTTGAATGGGAATATCCTCATCGGTGGCGTGGGTGTAGGCAATACCGATCTTGGACAGGTCGGAAAAGTCCGGCTCGGAGTCGTACTCCTCCTGACAAAACTCCCGGAGCAGGTTCTTTGCACGGGTCAGGGTGGCGTCCGGCTTTGCGCTGACCAGCGCAAGCGGTGCGTAGTGTTCCTTTTCCTTGTCGGTCAGGTAGCGGTCGGACTGGATCATCAGGTCGATATACTTTTCCACCTGCGCCCATTTCAGGGTGATTTTCTGGTGGTCAGGGTAATGGTCAAATTCCAGTCCCTTCCAGTCGTGGTTCACAAAACCCCGGCTCCCGTCCAGAAAATCGTGGGAGTGCCCACCAATGCCGTACTCCTTTGCCAGTGCTTTGGCACGGAGTTTGCGGTCAGGCTGGGTCTGGTACAGCGCCATAATGCGCTGCTTGCCGCCCGTAAATCCCGAACCGTGCTTACGCAGTTCGTTTTTAATTTCAGCCTGCGACAAGACAAAAGCGGAGGGCGTTTTTTCGCTCTCCGCTCGGTCGATTTTTTCGATTTGCTGGGCTTCGGTGGGGAGGACGGCATCCAGAAAACTTAGCTGTAGATCAGCTCCGTCAGCACCAGTTCCTCGGCTTGCGCTTTCAGGCTGTTCATGTGCTGCACCCATGCCATCTGATTCTGCTCCTTGTCCGGGGCTGGGGTCTGTTTCAGAAGCTGCGCCATGGTCTGTTGCATCCGGTTCTCTGCTGTCTGCTCCACCTCCATCAGGTGTGGGTACAGGCTCCCGTTCAGGAGCATCGTGTTGTACAGCACCGGGCGATGCTCCTTCAGGTACGTCCGGCGCAGCCTGCCGTACTTGCCCAGCGGCTTCCGGGACTGGTTCAGAATCAGGTTCGGGAGCTGGTAGTCCCCGACGGTCGAGTAGGTCACGTTCCTGCTGTTCGTATTCATATTGGCTCCTTTCTGCATTGCGGCGGCGAATGGTTGTTTTGACGGTGCGCTCGATGTTCCGCAGCACCTCCCGGCTCATGTCGCTGACGGCTGCGCCGAGGGCGTAAACACTGTCTGGGGTGGAAAACTCGTGGATGGCTCGGAAGTCGTCCTTGTCGAACCACCCGGCAGGCTCAAAGCCGCAGCGTTCCAGCAGCGTGTAGGTGACGCTGATGGCGGCGGCGGACTTGAACTGCATCTCCACCCCGACATCATCATAATCCATCAAGAGCGAACCGTCAACGATGGCACGAATGTCCCCGCCGTTGTTGTCCCAGTAATCCGCCACCAGTTTCCCCGCAACATCCGCAAGCTGCTGGATGACACGCTCTCCGCTGATGCCGTAGGTCTTGCTCAACATTTCCGAAACCGGCTGCACCAAATCGGGACCGAGTTGCCACACTTCCGGGTCACGGGAATTGCGGCGCACCCCGGTGTCGCTTACGTCAAAGACGTAGTGCAGCCGGGGGAATCCGCTGGATTCGTCCAGCAGGGCGATGCCCTTGGCACCCCGGCGCACATAACGGTTCATCCGATTGTTCCAGATGTCAAAGTCGGCGCAGGCGGTGGCATCCGGGCGCTGGGCATAGATCATCAGTTGGGCTGCAAAGGGATACTTGTACAGTCGGGATGCAGTGGTCAGGTAGTCCGTCCAGCTTTCCCAGTACCGGGTCAAGCCGTTCGCCGTGCGCTGGGCAAGGGCGAGATATTCTTCGGTTTTGCTTGGCATTTTAGCCTCCTTTTCCAGATTTTAGAGTATAAAAATAGCGGGCAACCGTTTTGGGGCTGCCCGCTGGAAAGTGTATTGAGATAAGATTATTTGCTATTGTCCTTTATGTACTTCATAACGCAGCACCCCATCACGATGACAGGAAGCACTGTTCGTAAACCGAGGTCGCCGACCCGCACATTTGCATCAATCACAAGTCCTGCAAACCATGCCGCTAAAGTGAAAACAGTTGCCCAACCGTAACTCATAGAACTGTACTCCTTTATATGTGAATATTCAAAACTCTCTTCTCAGCTTCAGCTTTCATAGCTGCCCGCAAGGAACTCACATTTATTCGACTCGAATGTTTACCGGATTCAGTGTAAGGTTGCCTCCGCTCGCCACCTTATACCATTTGCCTCTTTCGAGTTTGATTCTTTCCGTTACGCCCTGTGTAATATATCCGATTCTATATTTTTCTCCAGTCTCTACATCGGTAAAGACCACCTCAGTATCACAATCACCGCTCACTTTTACAGTTCCCCAAAGTGGCTGTATTTGTTCTGTCTTTATGGTGCCTTCATCGTTTGAAAGGGTGAAAGTATGGCTTCTCTGAATATTGATATAAATCGCCACCAGAAAAACCGTTGCCAGACATAAAGCAAACCTTCTTGTTTTCATCGAAACACCTCCTGCAAATTCGGTTTTATCGAATCATATCACATAAGCGGACTCTTCAAACTTACAGCTCAGTTTCCACCGCAAGCTGCTCCTGCTTTTCTTTTTCGTCAGCGATTTGGACGTCAATATCTTCGCGCATCTTTTTCAGAAGTGCGAGGACTCGCTTGATTTGACCCTTGGTGTTTTCCACCCTGCTCTGTGCCTGATTGATGTGATCCAGAACTGCCCAGTCTGCAAAGAGGCCGTCAAAGAAGAAATCCGCAAATTTCAAAAAGCTGTCCACCGTAACCTGAAGGTCTGCGGTGATTTCAACATCGGAAAGTTCAGTTTTGAACCGCCGCAGTTCCACTTGGAGCTGTTCGATTTGTTCCTGTGCATCGTCCAGTTCCTCATACTTGGCAAGATCGGCCATCAAACCGCCGCCCATTACGTCCCATGTACTCCAGCCCTCGGCATTGTCGAGGGTTTCCAGAACTTCATTGACCGTATGCAGGGCGGTCTTTCCGGCGTTGATAGCTTCCAGCAGCTCCCGTTTTTGGACTTTCAGCGCGGCAATACGGCTTTCGCTTTCCGCAACCTGCTGTGCGGCAGGGTGGGCAGATGCTTTGATGCTTTTGATTTTTTCGGAAAGAGCAGCTTGATACTGCCTTTCGCAATCGGACAGCCGTGCCAACCTATTTTGAATTTGTGCTAAATCAGCATCAACGGAAGAAAGGTCATGGAGAGCCGCATCGTACTTGACACGGGCTGCATAGGCTTCCTGCCGTTCTTTGTCCAGCTTTTCATCCATCTTTCCGATGACCTGATAGAAAAATGCGGCAAGGCTGTGTTCCTCCAGACGGTCCACATCAGCCTGCTCTGCCAGCTTGGATTTTTCCAGCTTTTTCAGGCGGTCAGCAAGCGTATCTCTCTGGGCGGTCAGTTCTTTCTGTTTTGCTTCGCAGCTTTTCTTTTCAGCGACCTGCTGCCAAAGCTCTTTCAACGTAGAATCACTCATATGGAATGTCCTTTCCCGGCATTATGTTTCTTCGTTCAGAAGCTGGTTCAAAAAATGCTGCCGATTATTTACAAATGTTTTGGTGATAACGTAGCTGTCCGTATCTTCATACTGACAAGGATGAATCGTGCCATTGTCGAAGCTAAAAATCTCAGCATCAGGCATTCCGAGGAGAATGGGTGAATGTGATACGATAATGAATTGCGCCCCTTCTTGGGCACACCGATAAATGTTGATCAGTAACGTGAGCTGCCGCTGCGGGGATAAAGCGGCTTCCGGCTCGTCAAAAATATAGACTCCATCTGCACCCATGTAGTCCTGCGCAATGGCGAGGAAACTTTCACCGTGTGATTTTTGGTGATAGCCTTTGGATGGATGATCGTCATCGGAATAGTCGATTTCCTTGGTGGCTACATTATAGAAACTCTCTGCTCGGAGAAAATACCCGAACTTTGGTCTGCGATACCCCTTGGAAATCGTCATAGCCTCACATAGTTCCGAATGGGAGTTGTATGTGGAAAATGAATAGTTCTTCGTTCCACCCTCTGCGTTGAAGCCGTAAGCAACAGCGATTGCTTCCAGAAGCGTAGATTTTCCACTTCCATTTTCGCCAACAAAGAACGTAATGGGCTTATGGAATGTAAAAGTGTCGATTCCACTGATGGCAGGAATCTGACGAACATAATTGTATGGGCGAACTCTGTTCCAGTCGATGGTCAGCCCTTGGATAAACAAATCGTTCATACAGCACTCCATACTATATAATGTAAGAAACACTTAGCTCCGCTCAAACCCAAGATAGCGGGTGCCCTGAAAACTCAGCTTTCCAATGTCGCCCTCCACAAGCATTCCGTAGTCCGAACCACTTACGGTAAGCTCCATGCGGTCGCCGCTCTCTACCTGAAAGGTCACATAATAGGTCGTGAACGTGTGCGCCATCGTATTGTCTGTATGGTGGCGAGAAACTTCCGTTCGCTTTGCCACCACCGTTGCCGGAACGGTCAGCCGCGGCGAATGGTTGTTTTTATTCCATGTGCTGATATTTCCGATGATGGTGTATAGGATCATACCCAAAACCACAAGGAACAGGATGGGAAACAGAATGCTGAACAGCATATCAATTCCAGCGTAAAACATCTTATTCCTCCAAAATTTCTTCCAGCAGGTTCTTTACGTCCTCCAGAAAGGATTCTTCTCCGATGGTATTCACTTTGAAAAACACTGCCTGACTGCCGCCCGCCGTAATCGCAGACAGCCGGATGGGGCCGTCCCCATTCTGGAACATGGTCAACGTCAGGCTCAGGCGGTTGCCGCCCATCATGCTGTACCGCTCAAATACACGGACACTGCACCGAGCATCGCCCTCTTTGAAATCACTGCCTGCCTCTAAATCTGCCGACCAACTGCTGTCCGGAATTTCCTGTTCCAGCTTCCGAAGCAGTTTGTCAAAATTCTTGTTTCGGATGGTCTTTTCAAAGATTGCCATAATGGTTCCTCCGTTATGCCAACGAAATTCGGTTCCTTTATCTGGAATACGAGCGAAGCTGCCGAAAAATTGCAGAGAAGCTCCTCTCAATAACCGAAAGCCAGTGCGCCGCCATCCACGGCAAAATCCTGTCCGGTGATGTAAGCGGCACCATCGCCCACCAGGAACTCGGCCATCTTACCCAAGTCGCGGGTGTCACCGTAGGCGTGCAGCGGCATCCGGTTCAGAATTTTCTGCTCCCGGGCTGCGTCCACTACCTGCTCGTTCATTTTGCTGCGGAACCACCCCGGCGCGATGCTGTTGACGGTGATGTTGTCCTGCGCCCACTCCACGGCCAGAGCGCGGGTCATCGCCAGCACAGCGCCCTTGCTGGCACAGTACGGCACCACCTCGCTGAAGCCCAGATGGGCGCTCATGCTGGTGATGTTGATGATGCGGCCCTTGTCCGCACTTTTCTTCAGATAGGGGTAGCAAATCACACTCATCTGGAACAGATATTTGACATTCACATTCATGATATTATCAAACTGCTCCATGGGAAAGTCCTCGGCCCGGCATTTATAGCTGACGCCTGCGTTGTTTACCAGAAAATTCAGGCAGTCGTTATGCTTTGCGGCCAGCTCCGCCACCAGTGTTTTCATAGCTTCTGCATTGCCGATGTCCCCCTGCAGATGGACAACGCCCGGTGCACTTTCGCCTACACCCTCTTTGGGCTTGCCGGTGCGGCTGATGACATAAACTGTCGCGCCGGCCTGAGCCAGCACATTTGCGATCTGGAAACCGATCCCGCTGCTGCCGCCGGTCACGATACCGGTCTTTCCCTTCAAACCTGCCATAAAAAGCACCTCTTATCTTTTATCTGCGACCTGAAAGCTGTCAGCTTCAGTATATCATACCTTTGCAGGATGCGAAAGCTCTTATGTACGCCGCCCGCAGGCGGCAAAAATCAGTTCATTGGAAATTCCAGTCCTGCAAACTCGGCATCCGTCAGCCGTTTCAGCTTTTCAATGACCTGCTCTGACAGTTCCCGCAAAGCAGTTTCATCCGGCATCAGGTAGCACTGCATCAGCCGCAGCTCCCGCACTAGCCCCTGCCGGGTGCCGGTATTGTAGAGCATCATCAGCATCAGTTCTTCGTGGTTAAAGTTCATGGGCATCCCTCACTTTCCGGCATACCGTGGGATTGCACTCCGGGGCATCGCACTTTTCCCTGAGATTCATCAGCACCGAGGTGCGCTCCTGCTTTTTATCCAGAAACCGCGGCAGTTCCTTGAAGCCGATGCTGTCCACATAATGCGCTGAAATTTTCCCATCCTGATTCAGCATGATCACATCACTGACCGACAGGCTGTGCCCATGGTAATTCAGAGGGCGGGCACAGTTGAATTTCTGGTACAACTGTTCCAACAGCTCTGCCTGCGGAACGCTGCGCTTTCCTTCCGGGAGATTGCCCCGGTAAAGGATCTCGTAATTTTCAATGGACGGAGCGATGTTCTGCTTGTTCAGATAGCGCATGGCGGCAAAGCGCAGCGCAGGGTCTGCATCCTGATGCAGCTGCATGACCAGATAGCAGTCGTGGCCGCTTTGCTGGAATTGCTTCATCCGGTATGACTGGATCTCGTTTCGGTCTGCGAGCTTCTGGGCAAACTCCTCTTGCGTGAGCGTGATGCAGTCCTTGTTCCGTAGGTTGTGAGTGTACATAATTTCGTCCCGCACTTCTTCGATCATCAGTTCGGGCGCGTCAATTTTCCCACGCTCCAACAGGCAGCAGTCGCCCTGATAGAGCGCATACTCCCACGAGCCATTATCTGCCGCCTGCACAGTGAGATAATAGTCGTATTCCAGATTCCACGCCCGCTGCTCCTGCTGCGTTAAAGGTTCCGGCTCTACGATGGCATGACTGCGTGCCATGCGCTCTGCAAATTCGCAGATGTGCTGCACAGAGGAACCAATCTTCATGTGATAGTCATCGAGATATTCGACCTTCTCGGAACGCTGGTGCCCATCCGGGTAGGTCATCTGCACCACGCTGCCGTCCGGCACCCGGAACAGCTCATTGTACTGCGGGTCAATGAACCGCACATCGTTCTCCGGCAGAGAGCGCGGGGCTAGATTCCTGCGCCTGCGAACCCCGGAGCGAAACTTCTCTAAGGTCGTAACCGCAACATTCTGAATCCTCCCCACAGGCTCATCCTGATGCTCTGCCAGATAGTACGCACGGGCAGTCTCGATGCGCCGCTGGGTGTTGCCCAGAGCTTCCCGCGGAATCTGCCCTTCCTCCACCGGGAGCGGGCTATTCTTGTCAAAAACCTCGTACCCGACACCTTGGAGATTTTCCCGCAGATGCAGATACGTCTGCTCGTTGAGGAGGTAGACCGCCTCGTTGTCCTTTATCACGGCATCATCCTTCATCAGCAGCCCCCATTCTCAAATTCCAGACTGAACTTGCTGCGGCCATCCGCTTCACAGGACAGCAGCACGGTGGCGTTGTAGGTCTTGCCCTTGGCACTCTTGCAGTCCTTCAGGCGGACCCGACCATCCCGCAGCAGCTTGTCCGCCACATGAGCGTCCAGCCGCTTGCCTAGCCGCTTAAAGAACGCATTGTCCTTCCACAGCACAAAGCGGCACTCCCGGTTCTCGCAGAACCAGCCCTTTTCACGCTCCACAACATTTGCACCACAGTTGGGGCAGACACCGATGATTTTGTTTTTCATAAGCGCATTCGCTCCTTTCGCAGCCTCGGTGGTCGTTACCAGCGAGGAGATCATCTCTTTGATTTCAGTCATAAAAGTTTCTGGCTCCATTTCGCTGCGCTCGATTTGCAGCAGTTTTGTTTCCCAATCAGCGGTCATTTCCGGGGATTGGATTTCTTCGGGCATCACAGTGATGAGGGCTTTTCCCTTATCCGTGGGCAGCAGCACCTTGGTTTTCTTGGTGCCTTTCCGTTCCAGAAAGCCCTTCTGCACCAGCTTTTCGATAGTGGCGGCACGGGTTGCTGGAGTGCCGATACCCTGACGCTCCACACCCTCCGGCATACTATCCGCACTGGCAGTTTCCATCGCATGAAGTAGAAGGTCCTCGGTAAAATGCTTCGGCGGCGAGGTCTGCCCCTCTTTCAGTTCGGCGTTGAGGATGCCGCACTCGTTTTCCGCTGCGTTGGGCAGGGCGGTGAGTTCCTGTTTCCGGTTCAGGATGTCTGCCAGCACCTTGCGCTCCACTGCTTTCCAGCCTTCCTCCAGAATCTCCTTGCCCTTGGCGGTAAATTTCTCCCCGGCACATTCGGTGGTCAGCAGGGTTTCCAGATAACGGAAGGGCTTGCTGACTGCCATCAGCGTCCGGGCGATGATGAGCTTCAGGACGTTCTGCTCCCCCTTGGGCAGTGAGCCCAGATCGGCTTGCAGCATACTGCGAGTGGGCAGAATGGCGTGGTGGTCGGTGACTTTTTCCCTGTTGACGGTGCGCCGTGTCCGGGGCACCGCCTCGTCCACATCTTCCGGGGCAATGTCGAGAAAACTTTCCAACTCCTCGGTCAGTTCCTCCAGCATTTCCTCGTCATCGTCGGTGATATAGCAGCTATCAGTTCTGGGATAAGTGGTAAGTTTCTTCTCATACAGGCTCTGCACATAGTCCAGCGTCTGCTGTGCGCTGTATCCCAACAGGCGGTTGGCATCTCGCTGAAGGGTGGTCAGATCGTACAGCGGCGGCGGATTTTCGGATTTTTCCTTGCGGGTGATGCGCTGGATCGTTGCTACCATCTCCTTTCGGCAGGCTTCCAGCAGGTTTTCGGCAACGGATTTTTCGGGAATACGGCGGCTGGATGCCGTGCAGCCGCTGGTCAGTTCCAGATTCACCGTGTAGAATTTCTCCGGCACAAAGGCAGCGATGGCGGCTTCCCGCACCACCGTCATGGCAAGCACCGGAGTCATAACACGTCCCACCGCCAAGGGCTGGTTGTACAGACACGAAAAAAGCCGGGACGCATTGATGCCGACCATCCAGTCGGCACGTTCCCGGCAGAGTGCTGCATTGTACAGCGCATCGTATTCAGTTGATGGTTTCAGGTTGGCGAAGCCCTCCCGGATAGCGTTTTCCTCCATGCTGGACAGCCACAGGCGAGAAAAGGGCTTTTTGCAACCTGCTTGCTGGTACACCAAACGGAAGATCAGTTCTCCCTCGCGTCCTGCATCTGTTGGATAGTTCTCGGAGGTGACTTTTCTGACGTTGTTACTCAATGGCATCCAATGGGCCGATAAAGCGGTAGAAAATCTGGATTTTCTGGACGTATTCGCCATCGACCTTTTCCGCTTTGGATACCAGAATCTTGTCGATCAGCTGGTGCAGAATCTTATAGTTCAGTTCGGTGATGCCAGCATACTTGCTGACTTCATCAATAAAATCCTGAATCTTATCCATCTGATCGTGTTCAGCACGACCTTCCTGTTCGTACTGCTCGATTTTTTCGGTCAGTTCAGCCTGTTCCTTGTCATAGCGATCTGCAAGCATTTGAAAACGTTTCTCCGGGAGAAGCCCCTTTGACACATCCTCATAAAGTTTTGCGTACAAATCTTCGATTTCTGCGATTCTTGCTTTACACTGTTTCAATTCCCGCTTGTGCTGCGCCCGGTCAGAAGATACCCGAAGGTGCATCTGGTCTGCAATTTTTCGCACAAGGGCGTCTCGGTTGCCCACAGCGGCCTTTGCGTGTGCCTGAATGTCAGCAAGGACAGCTTCATGCAAAACACGGGCTTCCAAGTTGTGAGAGGCGCAGGCTTTCGCACCATACTTCCGATAAGTGCTGCAACAATAAAATGTCTGATCCAAAATGTTATTGCGTTTGCGGCGGGCTTCAACTTTGACCAACATTGTTCTGCCACAATCTGCGCAGCGAACGATTCCTTTGAAGATGTTGTCGTATTCGGTCTTATCGCACATAAAACTACCGGAACGGCTATAAAGGATTCGCTGCACATTCTCCCAACGGTCTTGTGGGATGATTGCTTCATGCGTGTTCGGAACAATAGCACGTTCTTCAAAAGGGATATAACGTCGCTTCTTGGATTTCATGGACACAGTAGGTTTTGCTTCATAGATGATGTGTCCGGCGTAGACCGGGCTGTGCAGAATTTGACTGACATAGGCAGAATCCCAATCATACATCTTTTCATCATCGACAAAGCGACCAAACATCTCTTTTTTGTAGTAGCACGGCTTCAGGATTTTCTCATCGTGAAGCCGTTTGGCGATACGGTGAAGCCCAAGTCCTTCCTCCGCCAATGAATAGAGATACTCAACAACAGGGGCGGTATTCGGGTCGATCACAAGGTGGTTGTGGTCGGCAGGGTCTTTCTGATAGCCAAACGGTGCGCCGCTGGAGATATACTTCCCACTTTTCTTGCGTGTCCGAAGAGCACTCTTGATTTTACGGGAAGTATCCTTGGCATACATTTCATTGATGATGTTTCTGAACGGAGCAATATCCATCTGGGATTGCTCGTTGGAATCGTAACCATCGTTGATTGCAATATAGCGGACACCGTGTTCCGGAAAAAAGATTTCCATATACGTTCCGGTTTCGATGTGGTTGCGTCCAAGTCTGGATTGGTCTTTGGTAATGACGGTCGCTACCTTTCCATCCCGGATATCATCCAGCAGTTCTTGAAAGGCAGGACGGTCAGAGTTCGTTCCACTGTAACCATCATCGACATAGTACTGGCAATTTCCGAAACCGTTGCGTGTGGCATACTCCATAAGCATCGCCTTTTGTGTGCGGATGCTCAGGCTTTCATGGGCTGACCCGTCATCTTTTGACAGGCGGCAGTATAAAGCGGTTACTTTTTTGTCCTTTTCCATGTGTACCTCCATAATGGAAAAGAGACCTCATCAATCACATTGTATCGAAACCTGTGCGATGATGCAAGCTCTTTTCCGCAGTAAAACGTCCAATTAGCCAGCTGCAAGATACGATTCGGCAGTTTTCCGAATTTCTTCCTCTGCAAGCCGTTGAAAAAGCGTGTTCATCGGCACATTGCCAATATAGTGGCGTTCTACGATCAGACGCACGGACTTCGGACTTCTCGGCGCACGGCTGCGTTCAGCAGACTTCTTCTCGGATTTTTCTTTGTTCAAGGGCAAACCTCCTGTTCATGTGCTGCAAGTGCGGAAAGGAATGGACTCCAATCGTCTTTCTCCTCTTGTTTTACCCCCGCTGATTGGGCGGAAGGTTCCGTTGAGGAAGCGGATGTAACGAGAGCCGGCATCTCCTCCAGCTCCCCATCGCAGGCGGGCTTGAACAAACTCGTCTGCGTTAATATGATATAGGTCTCCCATATTCGCCCTCGGCTCCCTAGGAGTGGGGAATCGTCCGGCAGCGGATTTTTACCGCATCATTGGCATTTCAGCCACCCCGTCTTCGTCATGACCGGGCTGCGAGTTACAGAAGTACCTTTTGTGACGTACCGGACGATTGAACTATTCTGTTGTCAAAGAACGTATGGAAAATCTGCGGAAGTTGGGTTTCCAAAAAATCAGCTTCTATATACGAGCCATCGAGAGGAGCTAAAAGACACCCTCGCTTTTAAGAATTCACAAAAAGTTCATAAGTAGTCTTAGCCGTGAGTTTTCTGAAACCGGGACGTTGCATACGCCGGAAATAAAAAAAGATCGCTCAATAGGTAGCCGACGAGAACAGCGGTTTCGTAGCATCCGAAGCAGGATTGTAATCAAATTGTTGCATTTAGAAATGCTCACCTTGAAATTCTTCTCTCACTTGGTAGGCATCGAGAAAGACCTTTAGACACCCATAATTTTGAGAATTAACAAAAAAGTCACATTTGGATTGTTTTACAATGTAAAAAAATCTATGTATTCCTGCCACAGACTGCAATGACACATCAGTGGCAGAAATATGATTTAGAGCGATTCTTCGCGGTTCATGGCGGTAATCGCTTTGTGTTTTGATTTTTCTTGCTGAAGCTGCTCCAACTGCTTCAGCACAGATTCTTTCTCTGGGGTCTTGCCGCCCGGTGCGGAAAGCTGCTGCTTATTCAGCACAAGGTCGATATACTTGCGCACATTTTTCAGTGCGGTCAGGTCAGGCTGCAAAGTTTCCAGCTGGCTGCGCAGCTCTGCGCTGCCCGATTGCAGCGCAGAAAATTCGGCATCCAATGCCGAAAAATCCACGGTCGTGCCGCCGTTCAGCTTCATCAGAGTGCGGACAGCTTTATTGAAAGCGTCCAGTTCTTCTTTGTGCTGGGCTGCATAGGCATCCTTTGTCAGCTTGAAGTTCTTCTTTAGAAAGGTATCGTGGATGGGCTTCAGCTTGGCATGGATGGCAGCAGCGTCCTTGATCTGGGCGATTGCCCGCATCCGGTTCTCGTTCTGCTTCAACTGCTTACGCAACGGGGCGGCGGTCTGGCTCAGGTCTTTGATTGCAGCGTTCAAGTCCTCGACCGTGTTCAGCGAGTGGGCTTTCAGATAATCAACAGCCTGCATGACTTCGTTGAGGTCACGGGCAGAACATTTCAGTTGCGCCTTGCTCGACCAATCGCTGCGCTGCTCATTGCGGAGATTGAAATAGTCCACCAGAAGATCGGACAGCGTTGGCTCCTTGGCCTGTTCCAGTGCGTCCAGAAGAATCTGCTTCTTTTCGGTCAGGTCTGCGATCCAGCGTTGCAGACCTCGGATAGTGCTGCGAATGGACTGCATCAGGCTGTTGGCCGCGCGAATATCCCGGTTGAGATTTCCGAGAAAGGTTTCGATTCCTCGCTTTTCCATCTGGTGAGCAGCGGGGCCGAGATGGACGGTCGGAATCTGCTGCACTCCCTGACGCTCGAATGAGCGGAGGTCAACACGTTCCGGTCTGCCAGCGGCTTCAAGATAGTGGTTTGTAACAACTTCCCAACTGTGCCGCCAGACCTCGGCATACTTCTGGTCGTTCCAGTCCACCGTGTTCTCCTTGTGGCATTTCCAGTTGCCGGATGGGAGCTGGATGCGCTCGCTGTTTTCGTCAAGGTCGTAAACCTTGCGGGCTTTCGGCAACCACTTGCCGTGTTCGTCCATTGCCCGGATGGTCAGCAGAATGTGGGCGTGTGGGTTCCCATCGCCTTTGTCATGGATGGCGAAGTCAGCAATCATGCCCTTGGAAACGAACTGCTCTTTGCAAAATTCTTTGAGCATGGGAAGATACTGGTCTTTCGGAACTTCTCTCGGAAGTGCCAGCACGATGCGGCGGGCAAGCTGCGAGTTCCATTGATTTTCAACGGATTCTACTGCGTTCCAGAGCGTTGCCCGGTCTGCATATCCGGGCGGCGCATGGGGCGGCAGCATGATCTCGGAGTGGACGAGTTCTTTCTTCTTGTTGTAGAATTTCGTTTTCTGGTCGTATTCGCTGAACAGCCGTTCGCCGCTCTGGTAGGCTGCGCCAGCAACAGCGGACTGCCCTTGGCTGCGTTTTACGATGGTGATTTTGAAATGCGGACACGAAATAGGCATCACCCCCAAACAAAAAGACCGCCCAGCAAGATAGTTCTTGTTGAACGGTCGGAAATCGTATTCGGTTTTGCTCGCCGCCTTGATGCGGAGTGCTGCGCACTTCGGGGCAAGGCGGGATCCGCAAAAGGATAGCTGCAAGGCAGCGCAAGGAAAATGCAGTTTTCCTTGGGATGGAATCGGGCTGGCGAACAAACGCCAGCTTCGATTTCATCGAGCCGTCTGCAAGACCGCAATTTCACCGGAACGGTGTATAATTGCGCCCTTTATTCTAAAGGGTTTGAAACGCTGCGGCGTTCCTGCAAGTCGTGAATCATCTTTGCAAGTGCCAGCGCAACTTCTGGTTGACGGAACGCAATTTTCAGCAGCTCCATCACCTGATCGTTGGTGAGTTCTTCCGGCGCAATCAGAAAACTTTCCAGCATTCCGGCACGGGTACACAGACGATGCACACGGGCTTTGCGGGTCAGCTCCGGTATCTGATGTTCCAGAATTTTCTCACGGTGCTTGTAGTAGCGTAGCTGCTGCTCCGCTTTGGCTTTTTCGCTGCGGAGATAGGCAAGGTCGGATTTGGGCTGGGTCATAGCATCACGCTCCTTTACAAAATAAAGAGCCAAACAATCAGTATAAAGGCTGATCATTTGGCTGTGGAAACATATTTAATTTTCGCAGTTCAAGCGAACTTGAACCGTAAATACACCGTCTTTCTTTTTCGTGTAGAAGTCACCATGGTTTTCCTGAACGATACGGTTTATATTTTTTAGCCCGTAACCATGATGTTCTCCGATGCGGATTCCGCGAGAAGTATCACTGTATGGGTTTTCCAGCCGATAGAAAAGGCTCCGATATTGTTTGCGCAGCTGTAAATGGATGGTTCGCTGTTCCGCTGGCAGACTGCAACAGGCTTCAATGGCATTGTCAAATGTATTTCCGAGGATGATGCTCAAAGACAGCGATGAGATCGTCAGAACTTCAGGAATCGTCACATCCAGTTTGACCTTGATGTTATTCTTCTCTGCGATGCGTAGGTAATAATTCAAAAGAGCATCAACAACAGGGTTTCCGACAGCAGAAACATTTGTGGAACGCTCAAAAATATCCGTGGCAGCTTGTGCAATCTTGTGAAGTTCTTCGGTATCGCCGTGTTCTGCAACTGCCTGCATCGCCAGAATGTATTTCTTCACATCATGCCGTAGAGAACGGACTTCTTCCTGACGTTCTTTGAGCTGCTGGTAGTATTCCATTTGAAGATTGTACTGCTGCTCATTGAACTTGGCTTTGAATTTTTCCAGTTCATTTTCCCGGAGAGCTTCCACATAGAACACGATCAGGATGTTTATAAGGAGAAGCACAGCCATAAGGCCGACCATATAATCCGGGAAATACTCATCCGCAGCATGATACTGTGCCACATAACAGACAGCGATGCTTGCGATTTGAATCGCAATAATTGGCAACAGCCATAGGATGCGCAGAGCATTTCCCTTTCGACTGAAAAAATGTGAGATCAGGACTACAAGTGGAACTTGAATCAGGTTTGAAAAAACAACATAAACCAACCGTGCTGCCCCAGCCTGCATCAGAATATCGGTATCAGGGATGCGCAGCCCGATCAGGAGCATTGCAAGCACTTCCACCAAAGCAATCAGCGTAAAGAAAGCTCCGCTTGCAAAAACCGCCTGCCATGGTCGCACTTCGTAAAACAGCAGTGCGAGGAAAAATCCGCCAACTAAAAGATAGATCGTGCGCTGCGTTACCCAGTCCGGGAATAAGCTTAGTGCACACTGGCCAGCGATCATAAGCACAACATACACATAGAACCATTTTGAAACGGGCTCCTTTTTAGGAAATAGCCGACCGATAAAAAGCAGCAACAGAGCGATGTTGGCAAAGCTCCCTGCAAACTCAACGAAATAATAAAGTATCATCTTCCCAAATAAGCGTTAAAGTTCTGATTGAACTCCTGACGCTTCCTCCTGCTGATCGGTAGCTGATGTCCGCTGGAAAGAAAAACAGCGGTTCCAGTAGCGTAAACAATGTGTTCCATATTGACAAGATAACTTTTGTGTGGCGACACGAAGCATCGTTTGGGAAGCTGCTCCAAGGCTTCAGGAATGCTCATTCTCAATGTAAGGTCTTGCTCCTTGCAGTGGATCAGAACTTTATGTCCGTGGCTTTCCAGAAAGTAAATATCTGATGTTTCCAAGGACATGGTGACACCATCGTATTCGATTGTGAAATGTTTGGAGTTCAGTTCCTGAAGGACAGCGTCCATCGCCGCAGCGAACAGCGTCTGATCCAAAGGTTTGACAAGGTAGCGGAATGCAATGCCATATCCCTGCACAGCATACTCGTGCCGCTTCGTGACAAATACCACCAAGGGATGCTTCTCCATTTGAATCAGGGATTGTGCCAGCTGAAAACCGTTGGATGGCATCTCAATGTCGAGCAGCAGCAAATCGAAGGATTTCTTCTGCATTTGCAATTCGCTCAGAAGTTCGTTTCCGTCCATGTAAGTTTCAATGTCAAAGCAACCTTGCACATCGTATCGCTGGACGCTTTGAACAATACCATCAAGGTCTGACTTCTCATCATCGCAGACTGCAACGTGGTACTTCAGCATTTCGACAACCTCCACAAAATAATGTTCTGATACTATTATAGACTGTGCAAAGGCTCCTTACAAGTAGCCTGACTTACCACTTTTGTCACCAGAACGACCGGTTTTGCCAAACCTCTTGATTTTGTTGAAATTTATGATACAGTGAAGCAAAAATCAGAAGATAAGGTGGCGCAACTGCAATGTGGGAACGCACGCTGTCTCAGAAATTAGTCCGTCTTTTCTGCGAACAAAAAGTGGTAGACGAATCAAAAGCGGATGCGTATGTCTATGGGTACGAGTTGCTCATATCGTCTGTTGTAAGTGTTTTGCTTGTCATCCTCGTCTCTGCCGTGTGTGGTGATGTTCGATACTCACTTTCATTTTTGATTGGGTTTATCCCGCAGAGAATCTACATTGGTGGATATCATGCAACGTCGCACACCAGATGCTATCTGGCATTTACCGGACTGGCACTTATCTGCATTTTGCTGAGTAAAGTAATTGCAGCCAATCACCTTTTTCGTATCCTGACAACAGCAGCTCTTATGGGCATCGCTATCTTTTTCTCTCCGATAGAAGCAACGAATAAGCCTTTAGGCAAAAAGAAGCGGTTAAGCTATAAGATGGTCGCATCTGTTCTTTCGTCAATAGATTTCCTGTTTGCCATTTTCAATGTGCTTCCGGACACCCGCAGTATAACGGTATACTACATTTCAAAATGGGTTTTAGTGATTTTTGCAATCATTCCGTTTTTTCAGAAACAAGCGAAGATATCCTAAGGTACGAGGGCGTTCATGTGTTTTCAGAAGATGAATGCTCTAAAAAATATCAAACGGAGGTAACAGAAATGAAAAAGATTATGTTGCTCTTGAGCAAGGTCACTTGCATTATGGCAATGGCTCTCGCAGTCTTGAGCGTGAACAGCACCTGTGGCTTTACGGCATATCAGCCGGATGTCCCGGAATCGCTTGAGCATGACTGAAATTCATATGAAAGGTAAGATAGCGATACTCTTACGGGATATATTTCTTGATAATTTTCTAAAAGGAACTGTTCGATTATGTTGGAGCTGCTTTCATTCATTATGTTGATTGTTCGTCAGCTTTTCTATATTCTAGGCGTCCTTGCATTTGGAAAATATCTCTTGAAAAAGTGAGAGCATCGATAATCAATGTACTTCGGAGGTGTTTCCGATGCACAGATGAGAGTCCGTTGTTCTATAGGAATGCATGAAAGGAAAAAACAAAATGAAAACAAAAACATATTTGCGTTATATTTCCTGCGTGTTAGCGGTGCTGCTTTGTGTTGCTTCCATTATGCCCATTGCCTTTGCAGATTCAACAAATCATGGCAATAGCGAATCTCTTTTGACAGGATCAAATTATTCTGTTTCGTACTCGATGAATGGAAAAGATGTTGTTGAACAGCTTACAATTCGTGATGGAGGTATCACACGAATTACGCGTACGGTGCATCCTAATGATGTGATGGACATTGTTGTTGTAGGTGCATCTGGTGAATCAACAACATCAACTGCAAGAAGTGACTATAGCTTGTTCTATGAAATTTATCAAGATCAGCAAAATTACAAAAACGGACAGCTGGCACAAATTCCTGCACTCACTGGAAGCGAGGTGACAGGGTCGCAGTTCAAGCACCGCTATGTTGGCACAAGTGCAACCGATACGGTTTATGCTAGTGATTTGCGTAAATGCAAAAAAGCATCTGATGTAGCCAGTATTTTAGCAACTGCATGGGGAAGCACACCAGCAGCAGTTATTTCTTCTACAGCATCGTTTATTTTCGATCAGATGCTTCAGAGTATGTCCTCGGACTGCTATAAAGTGACAATATCTTCTATTACGTATGAAGTCCTATTTTCCTATGACAATAGCTACTATACACATTGCTATCATCAAACTGTCAAGGAATATAAGTCAAATGGCTCTTTGATTCGGTCTAAAACGGATTATTATCAGGCCATTGGTGGCTGATAGTGACTTCAAAGAACAGGGAGAACATGTAATGGGATTCTTTAAGCAAAAAGGGCCACTCCAAAGAGATTTCTGCGAAGTATTGCTATATGTTGTGGCTTTATGGGCATTGAAGCCAGCAAGCCTTCAGGATATCCTGACGGTGAATCAATGCGATGGAATGTGGTTCTTTTCCGCAGCATTTTTTGCCATTGTTTTTGTAGGAATCGTTTCAGATTATCTTCTGATTACAAATCATTTCGTTGCATGGAAAGCAATACACGGCAATGTCAATCAAACAACATTTCAGGAACTTCAGAAATTTGCGCTGTGCGAAAATCAAAAAGTTGCTATTGAGCCAAAGTTGGCAAGTTGTATTTTAGTGGTTTTGGCAGGTTGTTTAACAGCGGCATTCGTATGGTTCACATTTATTTGCCGATGAGCATACACCTGAGTTGAAAATTTGCGGCTTTATAGTGTGATGAGGTGGCTGTTAGTGATATTGCTTTTGATCACGATGATGCCAATATACTAAAATTTTGTAAGAGGTGATTCCAGTGCAGAATTAAGCGAAAAAGAATCCAAATTGTAGCTGGGTGACTTGTAACAGTCAATAAAATATAAGGAGCAAATCGACATGAAAAAGATGACCCGAAATGAATTCCTTAAAATGGCTGGAACGAGTGCTGCGTTGGTTGTTTTCAACACAGTTTTGATGCCTGCTGCTGTTGCAGTTGAACCAGGCGTTGTAGCACTTTCTTCCAAAAAATCTAGTATCGAAATTGATAAAGGAACAACTGTAAACTCTGCAACATTCAAACTTGTCCCAATTTCTCGCGAAACCTTCTGGGGCGATGCTGGTTCATGTACACTTGATTATCTGTCTGAAGGGTATATCCAATGGACGATTACCGTTCCGGGTGCAGTAATTGTTTCCTTTGAAGGTAACCTGCATTTCAATAAACTTGGTACACCCTTTGGAACCTTTGATCATGCCATTTCTGCATACGGCACAATCGGTACGGAAGATGTAAAATATGGACTCTCTAAAGGAAAATGGGAGGTTGAGTTTACTGGAATTGCTACTGCGGCTAACGGCGATATGTATAGTGTCGTTGATGGCGCAACATTAGCTTTCAGTGTCACCAAATGATTCTGCCATATAATCTACGTATTTGATTTTTACAAAATAGCTTATCACATAGAACAAGCCCCACCTGCAGTAGATTCTTCGATTTGGAATATCTATTGTAGGTGGGGCTTTTAGATAAATTTATTTATTCAAGTTTGCCTTTATGTCTTTAAGGAGTTTTTATAGAGAGATAGCTTAAAAAACGATGATATCACAATTGCTGGATTTCTTGTTCGGCCAACCAAGCGAGTTTATTCCAGTTGTTTACACGACACCGTTTGCCGATAAATTCCAATATTTTTTTGTGAGTTTCTTTTGGCAGAGTATCGCCATTATGACATGCAAGAAATGTAAAAGGTTTAGGGATGTCTTCTTTTTTATCGGCCAATAATAAAATATATCCGATATACTTTCCCTGTTCAGATATCACATAAAATTCAGGTAGACAGTTTTCTTTACTGCTCTGAACAATTTCTTTAAAAATGTCTAATGGTATTTTTTGGGGAACAGCAGAGGCATAGACGTATTGAATGGCATTATCTTCATTTTTCAACCATGTAATCTCCATACTTATCTTCTTTTCCTTTTTGCAAACACAGTTAAAGCATTAAATATATTGTTATTATACCACATTTGTTGTGTGTTGGACTATGATTTGAAATTATTTGGCATTTTAACCAGTTTATCAAATGACTTATTGTGCGAGTAAGAGAATTTTAATCATAATCATTCGCTTGACCAATTTGTAACACAAAATACGTTACAATGATTTTCGGCGGTAGCCATGAAAAAACGATGACACTCAATCCTCCGTGTCAACCCCACTGTAAAGTAGCGGGTTGAGGATGTTCTGAGGCAGTTGGGCATCCTGTTGGCGACGGCAGAGCCATCCGTGAACCGGGCTTCCACTCGGTTGGTGTCTATGTTGTAGCGGAAGGAAAGCAGTTTTTGAGAGTGATTATGGTCGAAATTCTGATTTCGTTTCATTTGAATAGCTCCTTTAATGATTTTGAAATTTGATTTTTGACGAGATGAGGTCTCTTTTTTCTTTCTCTTGAGTCACCTAACCGCACTACCCTGCATCCGTAGCACAGATCACGCTGTCAACATCCGGGCAGTGCATCAGCTTTTGCAGGATGCCGAACTGTTTTTTGGTACTGGCAGACACCAGATACTCCCACTTTTGCGGCAGGATGGGCAGATCTGCAATGTTCCACTTGACGTATTTGGCATCGTAGACATTGGGCGGCGCAAGCTCAACCAGATGCCCCACGCACCAGCTTACCAGATAGCCGTTGCCCTCAAGGTAGCCATCCTGACGGCTGGTGGCACCGAGGACTTTGGCGTAGGACATGGCAACGGACGGTTTTTCCGCCACGATCAATTTTGCGATAAGAATCCCTCCATTCTGTTTCGGATTGCAATATGTAGGGCGGCAAAACGCCGCCTTGAAATCAGATGGGTTCAGTGTCCTGCTCGTCCGGGGTTTCGTCCTCGTCCGGCACATCGGTCGGAATCTCAAAATCGCCCTTGTCCTCGGTGTAGTTTGCATCGGGGTCAAGAGCTTCTTTTTCAGCCTGCTTTTTCTGCTTCTGCTTCATAAAGGTGTAAATGCCGCCGCCAGCAGCCAGACCGACCAGAGCCAGAACGCCTAAGAATGTGGCGGCATACTTCGTAACTTTGTTGCCACCAGTCTGTTCCGTACCGGATGCCGCCGCTTCTTCTGCGGCTTTCTTGGCTTCTTCCTCGGCTTTCAGCCTGTCCTGTTCCGCCTGCGCCGCCGCTTCCTTTTCGGCGGTATAAGCATCCGCATCTTCTTCCTCCATCAGTGCCAGCAGGTCGGCTTCGTCCACAAGGTTCATAAAGTGTACGGTTTGTGCGCCTTTACTGTTCCGGTCGATTACCAGATAAAATGTCGCACCCGATTTCGATACCAGCGTGATGAACTGCTGCCCGGAACCATCCGAATAATTGGTGTGGTAATCGTCCACCAGTGTCAGATTGCCCTCCGGGGTCAGTGCGCCGGAGGTTTCATCCGTGATGGTAACAACATCTTCCATCACCTCCGGCAAAACAGGCTGTTCCACCGGGGTAGCTTCGCCCTCAAAGGCAAAAGCGGGAGCCGCCATGCCAGCGCATAGCACCGCCGATACCAGCAGTGCGCCCAGTTTCTTAATCTTCATCTGCATTCTCCTTCTCGAAAGTTGCGCCGACCGCAGACAGCGCAGCCGGGTTCGGGGTGGTGGTGGCCGACTGCCGCAGCAGGGCGGCGAGCTGTTCCGGCGTGACCTTTGCAGTCCGTACCATCTCGTTGACCTCGGCGGAATCCTCCTCCTGAATGCGCCGCTCCAGGATCTCGATGCGGTTGTTCAGCTTGATGCGGCGCTCCTTCTCTTTTGCCAGCATTGCCCGCAGCTTATCCGATTTTTCGCTCATAGTAACTCCTCCAATCATTTTGAAAGCCGTCCGAATCCGGCGAGATGCTTCTCCCAGTAGGACGAGTGAATGTTTGCGTACTTGATTGGGTCTCCGGCACTGACCATCATGCCGTTGCCGAGGTAGATTCCAACGTGACTTTTCCCCGGCGTATCATACGTTCCCTCGAAGAAAACAAGGTCGCCAGGCTTTGCTTCGGCTTCGGAAATGTGCTGGCTCTTGTTCCACAGACCGTTGGCGGTGGTGCGCCCCGCATCGTAGCCGTTCTGGTTGTAGACCCAGCAGACATAACCGCTGCAATCGAACCCGGTTTCCGGGGTAGAGCCGCCCCAGACGTAAGGTGTGCCCACATACTTTTGGGCTTCCTTGTAGATGGCGGCAAATTCGCTGTCGGTCAGGGCTTCTGCCGGAATCTGATAATCAATGCCCGGTGTGCCGGAGCCATCAGAGCCACCGGGCGGCAGACCGCCGTTGAACAGGTAGGGTCTGCCGCCCAAGGTGTCTTGGAAAATCTCGTAGCGTTTCCACTGGTCGTTGTCCAGTTCTTCCCGGATGACCACCTCCAAGCCTCGGTTCACCAATTTGGTGTGGAAGATTTTGTACTCGTAGGGCACCTGCGTGGGAACCGGGATTCCTGCCGGGCTGATGACCCAGACGGTCATATACCGGGTCTGCACCTCTACCCATGTGGTCAGCTTGTACTGCTTTTTGAAGGTTTCCTTCAGCTTGCCCTGCACCTCCGACCGGGTGTAATCGTCATACAGGGTCGTGAGAAAAGAAGTCAACTGCCACGGGTCATGCTCGATGGGGTCAAGATGGTACTGGTACTCGTTGTAGCCGGGGTGATCGGCGGGAGTTCGCTTGATCTTTTTGTCCAGTTCCTTTTCCAGCTTCTTATAGTCCTGCTCTGCACCGCGAATATCCCGATCCTCGGCGGAGTACATGGTCTGCCCGGACACCTGTGTGCCGCCGGAAAAGAGGATGCCGCAGGAGGAAAAGCCGGACATCACCATGAGAATGAGCAAAAGAAAAACGCCCACGATCACCAGAACGTGTGCGTTGCCCTTGGCGGCATTCACCAGCCCTTTCACGGCAGTGCTGACGGCAGTTTTGCCCTTTTCTACCGCCTGTTCAATGCTGGACCGAGCAGCAGATGCGCCGTTGGATGCTGCTTTGCCACCTGCGGTCTGCGCCGCCGTGCCTGACCGGGCGGCGGCATAGTAGCTCTGCCGGATGTCCTGTTTCTGCCGCCACCGGGAAAGCCAGTTGGAGCCGCCCTCGCCGGTGCTGGATGCGCCTGCATCTTGTGTTGCAGTCGGCTCTCGTGCAGAAGATTTTGCGGTTTTGGTGCCCTTCTTGCCCTGCATCTTGGCTTTCTTCTTGAGCTTCCGGGCATAGCGGCTTTTGGAAATATCACGGACATTTCCTGCCGCTTTTTCGCCCTCGCTCAACGCCTGCACACCGACGTTTTCATCCTCGTACTGGTCAACTTCGTGATGCACCGCAGAGCGGGCGGCATGGGCAGCGTACATCTCCCGCTTCTGCGCCTTGCTCAACCGGCTCAACTCGTCAGGGGTCAGCTCCGCCTTGCCGAACCTCAAGTGTTGGGCTTTTTCTGCTGCCTTTTCCGCATCGGTTTTCAGCTTTTTCTTTTTGGGCACCGACTGCTCCACCTTGGCTCTTTTCGGGGGAGAACGGGTCTTTTTGGTTGACGTTTCCTCTTTGTGATTCAGCTTCGGATTGCTCATTTCTGTGTGCCCTCCGAAACCTCACCCAACTTGGTGGTCATAATGCGGTAGAGTTCCAAATCGGTGGGGAAACGGTCCACAAACGGCAGAATGACATTGCCGAAAAACAGCAGCCCCTCGCCCTCGCCGGAGTGGGTCACATAGGAAAGCTGATGGGGCGAGATGTTGAGCTGCTTTGCGAGAATTTGCCGGTCGCCTGCCGCCTGATTCAGCATGATGATCATGTCCGAATTTTCAAAAATATTCTCGACCTCACGGGAAGAAAGAAGGTCTTTCACGTTCTGAGTCAGCCCTGTGGGAATACCGCCCCACTTGCGGAAACGCTTCCAGATCTCCACGGAATACGCCGCAGTCTGCTCCTCTTTCAGAAGCAGGTGCATCTCGTCCATATAATACCGTGTGGACTTTCCGCTGCTACGGTTTGCCGTGACACGCCCCCACACCTGATCCTGCACAATGAGCATACCGAGCTTCTTCATCTGTTTGCCCAGTTCCTTGATGTCATAGCAGACGATGCGGTTGTTGACGTTCACATTGGTGCGGTGGTTGAACAGGTTCAGACTGCCCTTGACGTAGATTTCCAGTGCGGTGGCAACATGGTGGGCTTCTTTCTCGTCCTGTTGGAGCAGGGCATTGTACAAGTCCTCAAGGATGGGCATATTCTCCGGGCAGGGGTCGGCAAAATATTTGCGGTAGATCAGATGCACACAGCGGTCAATGACGGTTTTCTCCACCGGCAGAAGCCCTTCCTTGCCACCCACCACCAGTTCACACAAAGAAAGAATAAAGTCAGCTTTCAGGGAAAGCGGATTATCTTCCTCCGAATAGTTGGCGTTAATGTCCATGGGATTGATGAACTGGGTGCTGTTGGGGCTGATTTTGATAACCTGACCTTTCAGCCGATTCACCAGAGGAGAATACTCTCCCTCTGGATCGTTCACAATAATATCATCGTCCGTCACCAAAAAAGCGTTTGCGATTTCACGCTTTGCCGAGAAACTTTTGCCGCTTCCCGGAGTGCCGAGGATCAGGCCGTTGGGGTTCTTCAGCTTCTTCCGGTCCACCATGATGAGGTTGTTGGACAGGGCGTTCAGTCCGTAGTACAGACTTTCTTTGCCGGACTGGTACAGTTCCTGCGTGGTAAACGGAATGAAGATGGCGGTGCTGCTAGTGGTAAGACCGCGCTGAATCTCAATCTGGCAATCTGCCAGCGGCAGACTGCTCATCAGCCCCTGCTCCTGCTGGAAATCCAGACGGCACAGGTTGCAGTTGTGCTTCTGAGCGATGGAGCTTGCCTGAAAGACGTTGTTTTCCAGTTCCTGCTCCGTGCGCCCGGTGTTCAAAACGAGGAATGTCACCAAAAACATTCTCTCGTTCTGGCTCTGCAATTCTTTCAGCAGGGCTTTGGCATCTCTGCCGTAGGTTTTCAGATCCGACGGAAGAATGTCGATATCATAACCGGAACGGATGGCTTTTTTCTGTTCCTCAATGGTACTACGATCCAGTTCGGTGATGGTGCGCTTGACGGTTTTGATGGCACGGTTCTGGTCAACGGACTGGATGTGCATGGTGACGATCTGGCTGGAATCCATATCCAGAAAATCCTTCAAAAGCTGGTCGCTGATGTCCGATGCCGTAATGCTCAAAAAGCTGGCGGCGCAGAAGATGCCGCCCATCTGGAACGTCCGGGAATTTTTGAAGGCAAAGGCGGTGGGCGCAATGGCATCCTTCACCGAAAGCCCACTTTTTACGAGGTCTTTCCAGTCGAAATGAAACTTGGATGCGCCGTCCATGTTGAACATATCGTGCATGAGTTTCAGCCGCTGGACACCGTTCAGGGGCTTTGCCTGCACCCCCAGCCGGTGGAAGTTGTTGAGCAAATCGTTCTGGATGTGGTCGAGCCGGGGCTTGACCTGCGCCATGCTCTCGCCCTCTACGCCAAAGGTGATGAATTTGGTCTTGGTCAGACCATTATTGCCCTTGGCAAGCTGCTGGCGCAGCATCTGGGAATACTCCGCACGAACATCATCGAAACCATCTCGCTGGTACGGGATACGGATGCTTTTCTCAAACTCGGTGCTGTCGGTTGCCATGTTCACAAAGGACAGTTCAAACTTGATGCTGGAATCGAAGAAGTTCAGAAAACTGCACCATTCCTCGAAAATCGCCGTCTTATCCTCCTGCTGGGCGAGCTGGTAATTGATGTCCTGATACTGGATGGTGCGGGTGTAGTAGCCGGGACGGACACGGCAGGTGCCGTCCTCAAACATCCGCTGCATGGGGATGGACTGCTGGGCGGTCCGGGGCACGGCGGGTTTCTGCGGTTTTTTCTTGCCGTCCTTACCGGTCTTTTTCCAAAACGGAATCATAGGTTGCGCCTCCCTTCATCAAAATCGCATAGTAGTTGTTGGTCTTGTAGGGGCGAATCTTCGGGCGGACAAACCGGGACTGCACATAGTACGACAGCAGCTTTTCCATGGGCTGACCGTTTTTTTCGTACATCCCAAGGAAAAACGCTGGCAGCATCACCGCCATCATGCCGAGGGTGGCGGCAGTGTTGCCGCCGGAGTCCCGGAGAACAAAAAATAGCGGCACTCCAATGAGAGCCGCTGTGCCAAAGCAGACGAGCTGCCGTTTGGTCAGATTGAATGCGACCTTCGATTTCACCTTCGTCAGGTCACGGGGGACGGAAATATACGCAGCCAATAAAGCACCTCCTTTAATGCGCTCCGAGAACGGATTTTGTCACGGAACTGGTCTTGAACAGGCTGAAACAGAGCAGAACAGTGTAGCCCACAATGCTCCAAATGGAGTTGATGGCATCCCCGGAAATCGCTACGCTCTGGATCAGCACCGCATAAATTGCTACGCAGATGAGGATGAGAAAGCCCTGAAAACCCAGCGCAAACAGGCATTTCAAATAGTTCTGCCCCATGTGGCTCTGCTCGTGGTTGCCGAAAGTCGCCATGGGGATGGGTGCAAGGCTCACCATGCAATAGATCTCAATCATTCTTCCGTACACGATGACAAAAATGATGATGCTCAAGATCCGCATGGTGATGCCGATGAAGAAACTTTGCAGGAAAAGCCCGAACAGGGGGCCTACATCCATCTGCATCAGGCTGGATTGCAGCATCGACAAGCCAATGTCGTTGACACGGGTGTTTCCAGCAATGATGCCGCTGGAATCAGACACCACCTTCTGTGTCAGGTCAAAGACCGCCATCACAATATCGAAGGTGTTGGAAATAAACCACACCGACACCGCCGTTTTGAAGATCCAGCGCATGATGAGGGCAGGCTCAAACTGCGCCATGTTGTTGTGCTGGGTGATCATTTCGATCAACTCATAACAGGCGATGAAGGTCAGGATGATGCCTGCAATGGGCAGCACCACGTTCCGGGAGAGGGCTTCAATCATGGCGAACACTCTCGGCTCAAAGCTAGAGGGCTTGGTGCCCACCTGCTGGGCGATATTGCCGACCTGCGTGTTCACATCATCGAACAGGCCGGACAGGTTTGACATGATGCCTGCCGTCAGGATGCCTTTGATCCAGTCGGCAATGGCTTTGAGAACGGTTTCCATTCAGCAGTCACCGTCCTTAGCTGAAGTGGTTGATGAGGGTCTTAAGAAGGTTCAGGAGAAAAATAATGTGGGTCAAAAACTGCATAATAGCACCGCCTTTCATGGATGGGTGGAGATTCGTATCACAATGCGCTCCTTATGATAAAGGGCTGTTATCCACAGCAGAGATAGAGCGATTGCGTATGTACAGGCGGGATAAACCCGCCTGCGGCTCTTAGCCGAACAGACCAGACAGCAGAGGAATCAGGGTGATGCCCACCAGAGCGACACCGCCGCCAGCCATGAGCTGCTTCATGCCCTGAGACTTTGCTTATTTGTGATAAAGAAGTAATAGAAGTGTAAAAAATTTTGCCTTTCCTATCCGATACTTGTCTTTGGTATCGGATAGGGCAGGCGGTCATTCGGGCAAGTCCACCTTGCCGACGAAAGAATAGTAAATCTCAATATCCTGTCTGCGTGTGCCGTTTTCATCGTAGCTGCACTCATGCACAACGATTTTCTCTACAAACTCACGCAAGAGGGTGTGGGTCAGTTCTTCAAAGTTCATATGCTTGCGGACAATGTTCATAAACTTTTCTGCGTTTACGGTAGCTTCCTGTGCTTTGGAAAGCTCCGCCTGTATTCTGGCAACACGCTCTTTCAATTCCTGCTGTTCGGCTTCATAGTCTGCCGAAAGCTCCGTGAAACGCTCGTCAGAAATGCGACCGCTTACGCTGTCCTCATACAGCCGCTTGAAAATAGCGGAAAGTTCACCGATACGCTTTTCGGCAGCTTCCAGTTCCTTTTTCTTGGCGGCGTTCCGGCGTTTGCCGCCGTCCTCGTTCTGCTCGATCAGCAGCTTCATAAACCGGGCTTCATGCTTTGCCGCATAGCTCGTCACTTTCCGTAGATTGGAGAGAACGCCTGCAGTCAAAAGGTCGGTGCGGATAAAATGTGCGGTGCAGTCATGGGTGCGCTTCTTGTAGTTCCCGCAGATATAGCAGTCCTGTTTCCGCTTATCGGTCTGGTAACGCTGCTGATACATGACGCTGCCGCAGTCCGCGCAAAAGAGCATACCAGAGAACAAGCCCACTTCATCATAGCGGTTCGGACGCTTGCGCTGTTTGCGTAATTCCTGCACACGCTCCCATGTCTGGGTGTCGATGATAGGCTCATGGTGGTTCTCGAAAATTGCCTGTTTCTCAATGGGATTTTCTATGCTGTGCTTGGTCTTGTAGGACGGTTTCTCCGTCTTGAAGTTCACCAAACAGCCCATGTACTCCCGGTTTTCAAGGATATGCACCACGGTATTTGTCGCCCATTTGCACTCATAGCCGGGGTGATAGCGGCGTGTGCTGCCCATCCTGCGGTATTCCAGCGTTCCCGGCGTTGGGATTTCCTGCTCGGTCAGCATACGGGCTATCTTGGTCGGACCGTTCCCGGCAAGGCACAGACGGTATATCTGCTTGACCACGGGTGCGGCTTCCTCGTCAATGATGAAGTTTTCGTCCTCGTCCATGAGGTAGCCGTACACGGGTTTGCTCGTAACAGGCTTGCCGCTCATGCCTTTTGACCGTTTTACAGCTTTGATTTTCTTACTCGTATCTCTCACCAGCCATTCGTTGAAAATGTTCCGCAGAGGGGCAAAATCATTGTCGCCCTGTGCGCTGTCTACTCCATCGTTGATGGCGATAAAACGGACGCCTTTTTGTGGGAAAATCATCTCGGTATACATTCCCACCTGCAGGTAGTTTCGCCCTAACCGTGACATATCCTTTACGATAACGGTAGCCACTTTCCCGGCTTCAATGTCCGCAAGCATGGATTGAAAACCCGGTCTTTGGAAGTTCGCACCAGAATAGCCATCGTCCGTGTACCAGCGCAGATTGGAAAAACCGTTCTGCTTTGCGTAGGTTTCAAGAATACGCTTCTGGTAGGAAATGGAATTGCTTTCGCCTTGCAGCTCGTCCTCATGGGATAGTCTTGGATAAAGGGCAGTGATTTTCTGGGTGGTCTGTCTTAACATAAAATCCTCCGTTTCCGACAGCCAGCCCCACTATTCCGTATTTCGATTATACCACATGGGGCGGCTGTCTGTATAGCGGCTTCTGCTTCTTTACCGCCCGGTAAAATGACGATTTTTCTGTGCGGCTTGTAGCGTTAGGGCGAAAGCTGGGCTTTGTGTCCTGCGGCTGCTTCCGCCTCCAGCACTTTCATCATCTTATCGGCTGCGGTGTCGGTGGTATCTTTTTTGAAAAAGCCGGAAACGACAAGGACGGTGTTGCCCATGCGGATCTCTGTCACACAGTCCGGGCGGCGTTCCGGGGTGGTATTCTGCTTGTTCTCTGCCATAGGCAACTCCTTTCATTTCATCAATTCTTTTAGTCTGTTCAGCTTGGCTTGCGCCGTTTCACGGCGGAAGTTTTCTCCCGTAAAGAGGATAGGGGCGCACATTTCCAAAAGGCGGTCATAAATCCGGGCATGGGCGGTGTCCAGCGGATTTTGCAGGCTGTCCAATGTCAGATTGGTGGTAACGATTAAGGGCTTGCGGCTGCGGTAGCGGCTGTCAATCACATTGTAGACCTGTTCTAAACCGTACTCTGTGCCGCGCTCCATTCCAAAATCATCAATGATAAGCAGAGGAAAACGGCAAAGACGCTCGATATACTCGTTGCGCCCCTCAAAGCTGGCGGTCAGGTCATTCAAAATCGCAGAGAAGTTCGTCATGCGGACAGCGACTTCCTGCTCCATGAGGGCATTAGCGATACACCCGGCAAAATAGCTTTTTCCTGTGCCGACCTTGCCCCATAGCAGATAGCCGATATTTTCCTCGCGCATGATTTCCCAATGCTCCACATAGAAGTGTGCAATCTCCATTTGCGGGCATTTCCCGTTGTCGTTGGCGAAAGTCCATTCCTGCATGGTAGGATTGGTAAATCCCCGGCGTTTCAAGTCCTCCACGGTGTCAAGGTGCTTTCTGCGCTGTTCGGCGGCTTCACGCTCCAAACGCTGGGCTTTCTGGCAGTCACATTCTGCCGGGTGGCGGTCACGCCCAAACAGGGCGGCTTGCTTTTCCGGGAAGTAGGCTTCTTTCGGAGTGTGACACTTGCCGCAGTAAAGCAGTCCGTCCTCGCCCGTGTAGTCCTCCGGCTGTGGGGTAACAGCCGCCATATTCAAAACTCGTTCTGTAAACAGATTACTCATAAGCTCTCGCCCTCCTTGCAGGTGTATTCGGGTATGCCCTTTTTCGGGGCAGCCTTTGCGGTATCGTCTGCCGCCCATCTGCGGATAGTGGCGGCGTGGTTTTTATATTTCTTGCCCGTGGACGCGATATAGCCGGAAAGCCGCTCAATGTAGTACGCCCATTTTTCGGGCAGCTCCGCTTGCAGTTCGGAAAGCTCCGTATCAGTCAGAAATACATTCTCATATCTGCCATAGCTGCGGGCGAGGGCTTGTCCCTTTAACTCTCCCTCTTTTTCTAACTCTATATCTATCTCTTTCTTTATCTCTATCTCTGGTGGACGAATGTCGGACAAATGTCCGCCATTTGTCCGCGGCGGCAAAAGTGCCTTATTTTCAAGCCTTGCGGCGCGTTTCCGTTCCGCTTCGGTAGAGGATTGACCGATCATCAGCTCGATGTCGGTCATATAAAGCAGCCCGCAGTCAAGCTGCTCCACAAGCCCTAACTGCTGGAAGATGGCTAATGCCCGTTCCACCGTCCCGATTTGGTGACGGGTCAGCGTGGCTATCATCTGGGCGGTATAGGGGATATGCTCGTCAAGCTGCAATCTGCCGCCATTTTTCAGCGATTTTAAGTACAGCTTCAAGAGGATATTGGAATACAAAATCCCGTCTTTCATGTCCTCCAACAGCACAATGGAATCGCTGTCGAAGAAGTTTTCTTTCAGTTTGAGGTAGTAATATTTGCGGTTATCTGCCATTGGCGGTGTCCTCCCTGTGTTTCCATCTCTTAGAGAAATACCGGGGGCAGAGGACGATAATCGCCCGGAAGCTCTGCTTGCAGCCGTGTGTGCAGCCCCGGCAAAGGTCATTGTAGGTAATACGGTTTCGGTGGTTGAGGAAAAAGCTCCATTCCAACCGCCGCTTTTTGCTCATGCGTGGCATTTCTCGCTCCTTTCTGCCGTTTCCGCTGGTATAAGCGGATAGGTCGGTAAAAATGTAGTTTCTCGGTGTCATTTTCGGGGATTTCCTGCGCTGTGCGCCCCGTTTCAAAGGTGGGCAGTATTGCGGATAGGGTGCAGGGCATATCCCCGTTTTGGTATCGTTTCGGGGCGGTTTTTAACGCTCATGTTCGTGCTTTTTCTCTCTGTCTTTCTCGCCTTGCAGGATTTGAGAAAGATTGCTTTTCACGGTATGCAGCTCCTTGACACGGGCTTTTTTCTCCCGGTATTCGTTGTAATGGGCGTTCTTTTCGGCGGTAAGCTGCTCGATTTCCGCTTGCAGGGCTTTATGGCTTGGCAGCTTGGAAACGCCATGCGCCCGAAAATAACGGGTGGCTGCGTCCGCTATGATAAAATCGCTTTCGTGCCGTTCCCGGTAGGCGCTGCGGGCTTTTTCCGTTTTCTGCGCTTTCAGACCGTCACGGGCAGGCTTGGTCTTGGCATAGGCAAGCACCTGTGTCTGAAGTTCCTTTTTCTCCCGGATAGCAGCGTCCAGGGCTTTCAGCTTGTCGGTGCTGTCCTGTAAATCCGCATTGGCGGATACAAGGGCTGCGTCCAGCTCCTCCGGCGAATAGGCGTACTGCCCGTAGGCGGCAACGGTAGCCGCCATTTGTTTCAGATTGTGGACTGCCGCCCAGCGGTCATAGCCCGCGCCCTTTCCCTCCGCTCGCTTCGCTGCCCGGTCAACCATGCGCTGAATACCGTCCTTTTCCGGGGTGGTTTGGACAGCTTTTTTGCCCTGCAAACGCTCCCTTATGTTGCGGGGGTATTCGGGTACGGTTGCGGTCTGCTCGGCGGCTCTGTGGGCGTTCTGTTCCAAAAGGGCAAGAACGGCAGCGCGGTCAAAATCATCTCCCAGCTTGCGGGCGGTAATGGGCTTTGTCCTGTCCGGCGTGAGGTAGGATAGCCGCCCTCGGCTCTCCTTGACAGTCACGCCCTGTTGCAAGAGAACGGCGGCGAACTCGCCATAGCTTGCGGCAGAGGACAGCGCGGTGCGTATGGCCTGCCGCAATTTTTCCTTGTCTGTTTCAAACTTCGTGGGCTTGGCTGGCTGCTCCTCGGCTGGCAAGGCGGCAGCTTCCTTGTCCAGCTTTACCTGCCCTTTCCGCTGCGCCCAATACTCACGCTCGGTAATGCGGCTTTTGCTGCCATGCAAAAGGTCGATTTGATAGAGATTTTCCCGGTGGCACAGCTCCATGACTTCGGCTTTGAAGTATTCCATCGCCGCGTCTGTGCAGCGGTGTTTGCACCCGGCGCGGGTGTCTGCCGGTCTGTCCATATAGGGCAAGAATGGAACTTCGGCTATCCGCAGAGAATTGATAACGATATGCACATGGATATTGCCGCTGTGGTTGTGTCCGTCCGGGTGGGTGCAGACAATGGCTTGGTGTCCGGGAAACTGCTTCCGGCAAAATTCCTCGCCCAACGCCTGCGCCCGGTCTACGGTCAAACCGTTGTCCACCGCGTCCCGTGGGTCAAAGCTGATAATGTAGTGGTGGCTTTTTACATCTTCCCGCTTCTGGTTCTTCCCATAGCGGAGATTGGAGCGCATACAGGCAACGGCAAAATCCTCGTCGCCGCAGTTCAGCGTGGCTATTCGATAGTCCTCCCTGAGCATGAGCCGCCCGTTTTCATCAAGGGTGGGCTTCATGGTAAACTCGTCATGTTCAAAGGTGAGGTACTGCTCGGCTGCGCCATAGTCCGCATTTTTAGAGCTGATATGTTTGAATGTTGCCAACAGCGTCACCTACCTTTCGCAGGACTTCAAACTTCAAGGCAGCAAGGTCAGAAATGGCGGCGCGGACTTCAACGGACAGGGCGTTGTATGGTGTGCCGTACTCGTTGAGGGCGCGGGCAATCTGATTGAGGTTGCCACCGATTTTTCCATATTCGGCGGTCAGCCTGCCAACGGCGGACAACAGTTCATCATTGGCCGGGGAAACGGTAACGATGGGGCGAATGGTCGCCCGTGTAATGGCTTGCCGGATAAATTCGGCTTGGCTCATGTCATAGTGTTTCAGCCGCTCGGTAAAGTCGGCGTATTCTTCCTCGGTCATGCGGGTTTTGACCACATGGCAGCGGTGGGGCGTGTTGTATTTTTTCTTCAAGCGTTGACCTCCTTTCTCGCCCGACAGGGCGCATGAGCAGGGTTTGGGGAAGGCACTCCCCAACAAGATTTACCAAAGGGGGCAAAACCGCAGATATGCGGATTTTGGCACTGTGGTAGAATCTTGCTCTAAAAAACTACCGCTTTCCTCGGCGGCTCTGGTTTGCGGATATACTGGCTTGCTCCACCAATATAGCGATTGCGGCGGCGTGTTCTGCCCGCTGTTCACCACTACAACGGTGAAAAGGGGGCGTTTTGGCAAACGCACGGAAATTTTTTTGTTTTCCCTATCTGCTCCCTACAACAATCCGGTGGTGTGGTTTGCCAAAGATTTTTGAAAATGGGCGCAAAAAAAGCAGTAAACCTTTTCAAGATTTACTGCTTATCTGCCGCTGTGATGGGCGGCGGTATTAAATTGTCAGCCGTTTTTCAAATGGAATTTATCTGCAATCGCTTTCTTTCCGCTTTCCAATTCCTTTTCTGTAATCTTCCATAATCCTAACGCAATGATCTGCTATCTTTTGCATTCCGAGATCTTCAAAAAAGGCAATTTGTATTTTCATCAGTTCTTCACAAACAGTCAACTTCTGCTCATCCATATTGCTAATAGCAAGCCATGGGAACGCTTTATATTTCTTAGTGTCCCCAATGAGAAAATTGTACCCTATCAACTCATTTTCACGGAAAACGAAATAGAATTGTGGGCCTGAACCTGGAACTGACTTTTCCATAATTTGCTGCATTGTTCTCACGCCGCCGTATGCCGGAAAAAAACCTATTCGCTCAAGAGCATTTAATATGTCAATCCTTTTATCTGTGGGTATGTCTCTATAATTGATAATCTGTTCCATTTGCTCTACCCTCATTGAAGTTTAATTTGTCAGGCTCTAATTATACAACTTTTCTGTTTAGCGGTCAAAGCGGAACTTCAACAGGCTTTCTATCAGTTGCCTGACGATATGCTCCTGCACATCCGTGTTAATCTGTCCGTCCATTTTCGCACAAGAGCGGACATATCCCGCATAATGGGATAGGACGGCGGCAACAGCTTCCGGGTCGCCCTCGCTTGCCTTAACGATTGTCTCATAGGGAAGTATCTGGCTCATAGGACAAACCCTCCAACTCTGCCCGTAGCCGCCGTAAAATCATCTGAATACGCCGCCCGGTTGTGTTGCCAGCCCGTCCATATCTCCGTCCAATCTCCCTATGCGTCAATCGTTGGAAGTAGTACAAGAAAATGATTTCCTGTTCCATCTGTGATAGTGCGGACAGGGCTGCGGCAAGCTCTGGACTTTCCAAAAGCACCATCTGACCACAGACGAAAAGCGGATAGCTGGTCATGCCGGATTGCTCCGCAAAGTATTTATCTGTGGTACTGAATGGATAGTGTTTTTCTTCTATCAGATATTCAAGCGAGATTTCCCGCTTGCGGCGGCTCCGTATGCTCCGGGCTGCGTCTATGGCAGCGTGGCGAATAACAGTCTTGCAAAAGGCATCGTGTGTATGCCGGATATGTTCTTGATACTTTTCGTGTTCGGTCATGGAAAATCCCCCTTTCTGAATAATGGCAGAGGGCGGCAGCATCTTGTGCTGTCGCCCTCTTGATTACCGAACAGCAAAGACGGGCGGGGCTGTCAACGGCGGCGCATTTGCGCCGTTCATCTTGACCGTTGACAGGCTCGGCTGGGTTTGCTATCTGCTCACGGCAATTCACTCTCATTGATAGGAATTGCCTCAAGTTCCGTATTCAAATTGTTCCAATAAGAGCCGATATCCGCACTTGTGAAATACTTAAAACCGCCTGCTGCTGACTTCAATTCGCCGTTTTTAACCCCATAGCAGGCGTAAATCAAATCGTAGCTTGTTCCATCTGAGAGGTTAAATCTAAAGCTGGTCACATCTGCTCCGGCAGTTTCCTCAGTCGTTTTGTCTTTTAGGGATAAGCCCTTGAACTTATCATACAGGGTCTTTATATCATTTTCAGCAACAACTACTTTCTTTTCTGCTGATGCAGGCACTCCGTCATAGTGGTACATTTCAACGTTTTCGACATCTTCAACCTCAAATGGGAAGTCGATTTTGACAGGCTCATAAGCAATGTTTATAGGTAACAGAAAGAGAGCTGTAAAAATTGCAATGATACAAAGAGCGATGGAAACGAGAACAGCAATCGTTATCTTTTTTCTGCCTCTCTGCTTTTCTTTTGCCTCATGGCGCATAATAACGCTTTCGCTTTCTTCGTGAAGAACATCTTCGCTCGTGTGAGAAAGCAATTTCTGATAAATTGCGTTACAGTCAGCACAGGCGTTCAAATGCTCTTTTACCATCTCTGCGCTTGCTTCGCTGCAAGCACCGTCAACATACAGCGGAAGAATATCTCGAACAATATCGCATTGTTTACTCATGCTTTTCATCCATCCTTTCTTGAATTTTTAGCTTTGCACGATGATAAGTAACTCTCGCCCATGATTCTGTTTTTCCAAAAATTGCAGCGATTTGTGAAAAAGATAGTTCCCCGAATACGCGAAGCTGAAAGACTTCTTTGTATGGTTCTTCGAAACGGTGAAGAACGAGGTGTATGCGGAACGCCATGTCAGAATCTGCAACTGAGTTCTCAACATTTTCATTTGATGGCAAGTCATTGATTTCACTCACATCAGCTACTCGCTGACGGCTTCGCATTTCATCATGGTAAAGGTTTTTTGCTATGGAGCAGAGCCATGTCAATTCATCTGACTTACCTTTGAATTGTGATGTTGTAGAAACAGCCTTATAGAATGTGTTCTGCGTGATTTCCTCTGCTATCTCACGATTTTTGGCAAGAGAAATAGTATACGAGTATACCTGTAAATAGTAGGCTTTATAGAGCTTTTCATAGTCCATACTTGTCATCACCTCCTTCAGCTTCATAGGTTAGACGGAGAAATCGGAATTTCGTTACAAAGAAGTTTGAAATTTTTATACCTTTACGCTACTCTTGCTTTGTGCGGACTATTGGTAGACGCGCATTAACGGCAAGTAAAGAGATTGCTGTGTCAGCTTGATATGTTCAAATGCTAATTAAGTATAGCATACAGCTATAAATTTTTCTATTGCGTTCCCCTGACTTCGGAATAGTGGCAGGGCTGGCTATCCTTGTTTTGCTTTGTGCTTCTCTACCGTACATGAGCATTGGAGCCGGGGTTGTCGTTACCATAACCTTCCAGCAGGTTGATGGCACCCCACACGCCGAGACCGGCACCCAGAGCGACAACCAGAGTCTGAAGAACTTCGATAGCAGAGTTAAAGAATTCCATAGTCGTTTCTCCTTTATAAATGAAAGTTGTAGACCGTCCGTACACACCTGAAGCCGTTGTTGTTAAGCCGCAAACTGCGGCAAAGTGAGCTTGCTGGTGTACCTCTCCGGTCAAAAATAAAACCGCCTACCGGGTCAGGCAGACGGGAGCGAATCAGCGTCCACCACGATGAACTCATCACCGGGGTGGATCTTTTCTTTGCGGTTCAGATATTTTTCAATATCGAAGGTGTTTTTTGGGTCGTAGTCGGAGGTCAGCTTGTAGTTGGGATGCTGGGTCAGGTCGTACTTGTCAGAAAGAAACGGTCTGACACCACGCAACTGCAAAATGCACTTGCCGCCGTCCAGCACCGCCAGCTCATCCCGGCTCAATAATTCGTGCCCCATCTTCTGGAACGTAGTACCATAGCTGGGGCTGTTGCCACGGGTGTCTGAGGTGTTGAACGCATCAATCGTTTCCTTGCCCAGCATTTCAGACAGGTCTTTCAGGGTGGTAGGTTCGGAGCCGCCGAGGAAAATTTGAGAATCCATGTTGCCTACGATGGTATCTGCGTTGTCCTTGTAGATAGCTTTCAACTGGCTTCTCGCCTGTAAAACAAGGCAGGCGGAGATCTCACGGCTGCGGATAGTCGCCACCAGCTTTTCCAGATTTGGAATCTGCCCGATGTTGGCGCACTCGTCGATGAGACACCGCACATGGACAGGCAGCTTGCCGCCGCACACATCATCTGCCTTGTCGCACAGCAGATTGAAAAGCTGGGTGTAGACCATGCTGATGAGGAAGTTGAAGGTGCTGTCCGTATCACTCATGATGAGGAACAGCGCTGTTTTCTTATCGCCCAACGTGTCCAGTTGCAGCTCATCGTACATGGTGAGGTCACGCAGTTCCTGAATATCGAAGGGCGCAAGCCGTGCGCCGCAGGAGATCAGGATGGATTTTGCGGTCTTGCCGGCAGCCAGCTTGTAAAGTTTATACTGCCGCCCGGCAAAGCTGTTGGGCTTCTTTTTTGCCAGTTCTTCAAACAGCAGATCCACCGGGTTCTGATACTCCTCGTCATCCTCCAACACCTGCATGGTGTTGAGCATTTCCAGCAGAGTAGCGAAGTTTTGCTCCTCCACCGGGGCTTCATAATGCAGATAGGCGATCAGGGCGGTCAGCAAAAGACGTTCACTTTTCTCCCAGAAGGGGTCCCCGCCGGACCCTTCGCCCTTGGTGTTGGTCATCAGGGTCGTAACCAGCTTCAGAATGTCCTTTTCGCTGTGGACATAGGCGAAGGGATTGTAGTGCATCGACTTTTTGAAGTTAATGGTATTCAGGATTTTCAGCTTGTAACCGTTCTTCAACATTGCGTTGCCACATTCAAGAACGATAGTTCCTTTCGGATCGGTGACGACATAGGAGCTGTGGCACTGAAGCAGATTCGGTTTCAGCCAAAACCGCGTCTTACCGCTGCCGGAACCGCCCACTACCAGCACGTTTTTGTTTCGGGCGTTCTTGGGGTCAGGCGGGCGGTTGGACATCATCAACCGTTCTGTTTTAGTCAGGATGATGTTGTCGGCAAACTTAGAAGCCATGAACGGCTCAATGTCCTTGGCATTGCCCCATGAAGCGTTTTGTCAAGTGCTTTTCGCAATTTATTGACGCAAAACAGGATTTTTTCAAGAGAAAAGCCCCATGCGGTCAACATGGGGCGAGTTGATAAAGTGAAAGTGCGAAAGTGCAAGGTGCAAAGGCTCTGCGTTTTGCACTTTCATTTTGCAGTTTCGGGCGGCTGCTTCTTCTTGATGAAGTTGTACCATTGACTTCCAACGCGCCTTGCGCCCAATATGCCGCCCATGCTGCGCTTGGCATTTTGTACCGTTCTTTCGGATATTCCGGCTTCGGCTGCCGCCTTGACAATATCCTCGCTTGCCATTTCCTTACCGTCTGCAAGTAAATCGAGTATCAACCTTTCCGCTTGCTCGGTCTTGGTTTCGGTGTTGCCGCCTGTGCCGGACAGCAGTTCATCAGCGGTAATGTCATATTCGCCTATCCATGAAAAGCCGCTTTCCGCGCCCAACGAAAACGCCATAGGCTTACCCTCCGGTGCAAGGGAAGATTTGTCGTGAATGATAACGCGCACATTCGGCTCTCGTTTCACGCGCCCTATGAGCAGCACACTACGAGCGGCGGCTCGGAAGTCGATAGAGCCTAATCCCCGGTATGCGCTCTGACCTCCGGCAGCTTTGTTCAAGTGCCCGATAAGCACAACGGCACACCCGGTACGCTCTGCAACTTCGGCAAGGCGGCGAAAGATAGGGCGTATTTCGTTTGCCTTGTTCATATCCGTTTTTTCGCCTACATACGCCTGTATGGGGTCAAGGATTATAAGACGCGCCCCGGTCTGCCGGATTGCCCTTTCTATGCGTTCATCGGATAAGGACAATTCCTGTTTGCCCTCGTCAATGACAAGTACCCGGTCAAGGTCTGCGTCCGCTTCCATAAGGCGCGGCTTGACGGTATCGCCCAAACCGTCCTCTGCGGTCTGATAGATAACATTAAAAGGCTCATGCTCTGCCATAGCCGGAAAGGGCTTGCGGTTGGTACAGGCGGCGCAAAGGCGCAGGGCAAGGGTGGTTTTTCCCTCGCCGGGGTTGCCCTGTACGATTGTTACCTTTCCAAAAGGGATATACGGCTCCCATAGCCATTCAACGGTCTGTGTGTCAACCTCGCTCATGCGGATAATTTCAACGGTTTCTTCCTGTTGCGGCTCACGCAAGCCATAGACAGCTTCGCGCAGATATTTTCCGTCTGTAATTTCCTCTTTACGCTGTAAAACCTCGTTCCAGTCTTTGAACAACGGTACAAGGCGATTGACGGTGTAGCCTTGGGGGATAATGCTGTTAAGGCGGCTGCAAGCGTCTGTCCCGGCTTTGTCGCTGTCAAGGCAGAGATAGACGGTCTTGATATTCGGACGGTCAGAGAGAAAACGCAGCAGGGCTTTTTCACTCACGCCGCCCAATGACAGATAGCTTTGTTTCTGCCATTCCTTTTTGAACAGGCAGAGGAAAGATAACAGGTCAATGGGGGCTTCAAAGACAAAAAGCCTTTCGCCCTCGCCCCGGTAGCAGAAGTTAAAAGTCTTGTCGCTGCCTTTCACATCAAGCCGGAAGCTGCCCACCGTTCCCCGTTGGTGGGCATATCTCGGTATGCCGCTTTCATCTCTGCCGACAAATACGGCGTTATGGTGGGCGGCTTCCTCGTAGAGATCGCCGCAGGAAAAGAAAAAGCCCGACACATCTTCATCAATGCGCCGGGCGGCTGTAAGGTAGTTCCTCGCTGTTTGGTTGTCGGGGCTTTTGGGTGGTAGTCTGAATTGCAGATAGACGGGTGGGGGTGCTTCGCCCCGTTCGCCTATCAGCATTTCAACGGCTTCAAGAAAACTTTTGCCGTAAAACTCCATGACAAAATCAATCGGACCGCCGCCTTTGCTCTGGCTGTGCCGATACCATCTGTTTTCTCTGACCGTCAAGCTGTCGTGCCGTTTCCAACGGTACTCCTGTCCGGCGCGTTCAAGCTGTTCGCCCTGGGCTTGCAGGAATGATACAAGGTCGGTCTGATTTGCCCGGTCAATCTGTTCTTTGGTGTAGGTCATAGGGAAATATCCTCCTTTTTGCGTCTTGGTGTTTGGTGTGTCTGTTCCTGTGTGCGCTGCTCGGCTTGCTCTACAATATCAATGCACTTTCGGATTTGCTGTAACTCCTTAACCTCGCTGCGCTTTGTTTTCAGTTCTTCATATTCGCCTGTGGATTGGGCTTTCAGTTCGTCAAATTCTTTCTGCCACTCGGACACCTTGAAAGACTTTGTACCCTCCGGCAGATTTGCGTGCAGGAAACGGTTGGCGGCGTTCCAGATAATGAGGTCGCTTTCGTGGGCTTGCTCAAATTTTTCTCTCTTTTTGCCCCATCCGTTTTTCAGCGTTTTCAGTTCATCGTGAATGGGCTTCAAGCGGTTGTAGTTGCTGCCATGCTCGATAAACTTTTCCAATGTCCTCATGCGCTTCTGCTTGGCAACAACGCTTGTATTCAGCCGCTTTGCTTCTTCATCAACAGAGGAAAGGGCAGCGTCCAAATCTTCAAGGGTAGCAATGCCCTTGCTTTGCAGATAGACAATCGCCTTGCTGATTTTTTGCAATTCCCCGGCAGTATGCTGTTGCTGCCAGCCCTGTGAATACTTCCGGCTTTTCTCTCGTTCAATGCTCAAATACCTTGTAAGCAGCGTGGCAATATCGGGAGAGTGCGGGGCAGCTTGCAGTTGCTTCTTAGCGGCGAAAACCTCCGCAAGCCATTCTTTCAAGCTGTCGATATAGCCCCGGATTTCCCGCATAAGTCGGTTGGTCTTTTGTATCATGCGGTTGATTTCTCCCTTGTCGGTGGCTATGCCTTTCTTCTCCATTTGGGAAGCTGCAACACCCATGTGGACGGTGGGGAGTTCCTCAATACCACGCTCTGCATGGCTGCGGTGGTCGATACGCTCCGCGCTGCCGCTTCGCTCTAAATAGTCGTTGGCAAGGTCAGCCCACGCCTTGCGCCATAGGTCGGCGTTCTCCTGCCTGTTCCAGTCCATAAGGTCAACCTTGCGCGTCTTGTATCTGCCGCTTGGCAGCTTTACGCGCTCCCCATTTTCGTCAAGGACATATTCCTTTTTTGACTTCGCCGCCCATGTGCCTTTTTCATCAAGGGGGCGCATAGTCAAAAGGATATGAGCGTGTGGGTTGCCGTTGCCTGTGTCGTGGATATTGAAGTCGGCGCACATTCCTTTGGAAACAAATTGAGAGGAACAGTATTCCCGGACAAGGCGGGTCTGTTCCTCTCTTGAAAGTTCAACAGGTAGGGCGATTTCGATTTCCCTCGCAAGCTGTGAGTTATTCGATTTTTCGATTTGCTCCACGCTGTTCCATAGAATAGAACGGTCAGAGAAAGAGGGTGGGGCATGGGGCGGCAGCATGATTTCAGAATGAACAACGCCGCCTTTTCTTGTATAGTCGTGGGTCAGTCCGTCCCACTCGTTTGTCAGCTTCTCTCCGGCGCGGTAGGCTGCTGCGGCTACGGCAGATTTGCCCTTTCCCCGGCTGACAATCTTAATGCTGCAATGGTAGATTGCGATAGTATCACCTCCCGATACGGTCAACAAAACCCCATGAAAGTGAATAGCTTGCAAAGCAAGGTGTTCGCTTTCGTGGGGTACACAAAAGGGTAGACAGCGCAAGCTGTCGCAGGGAAAGTGTAGGTTTCCCTGTCGCGGCGCAAGCCGCCAATCTCTGCACAAGGCAATAATGCCCGGTGCGGAGATAAAGCCCTCGGCAGAGCGCACACGCCCGTTAGGGTGTATAAGTGCGCCCTTGTGTGCAAGGGTAATTCTTCGGTGTCGCTTCTCCGGCTCGTTTTCTCAAAAACTCCTGCGCTTTGTCGCTGAAAACCGCGGTGTAGAGGAAGTCGCGGGCTTCCTGTTCTGACATATCAATGAGTGCCGGGACAAGGCTTTCAAGGTAGCCGCCCCGCGAACAAAGACGGTGGTTGCGCTCCTTGCGCTTCTCAATGGCAAGTTTGCGGTCAAGCATTTTGTTCCTGTTCTCATACTGCCGGATTTTCTTCTGTGTCAGTTCCATTTCGGCGTTACATTCCTCGATGGTGGTCGGTGGTTTTTTCTTCGACATGGTAGCCCTCCTTTTTGATTTTTAGTAAAAGAAAAGGGCGGCTACTTCGGTTTGGAAATAGTCGCCCTGTTGGGGAATTATGTTATTGTTATTTGAATAATATTATTCTGCCGCGTCTGTGTTACTTTTATCTGCTTTCTTCATTTTCAAGGAGCCCAAAATAAAGACAGCTCCGAAAATGAAACAAAGGACAGACCAGATAGCAAGGTCAGAGAAGCTACCGTAATTTACAATTCCCAGCAGTCCGCCCAACAGATAGAATACTCCGGCAACAATTCCGCCGCCTTTGCTCTTTCGGGTTGCTACTCCAACGATGCCTGCAATCAGCATACAGAAAGCAAGCAACATTCCTGATGTTCCGCTTACTTCGCCGTTATCTGCTAAAGCATTTCCTAATCCGGCAGCGCAAGATTGAAAAGCTACTAAAACAAATAAAACCATGCTGATAATTCCGATTACTAATTTTGCCGTTTTCATGTTGCACACCTCATCTCGTTACGGATTTAATGTAATTACCTCATTTGCAAAATCTTCGCCCATAAAATCATCAGCATCGTATGCTCTAAACAGGACTTCGATTTCTTCCACTTCGGTAATTCCGTTTTCCTCTAAAGTTGTATCAGACCATGCCATAGAACTAAATGCACATTTTCCGGCAGAAACAGAAGTTGCATAGAATGGGTCTGCCATAAAGCCGTTTACAGATGCGTCATCAACGCTGAACATTACCGTTTTGTCTGTCTTGTTCAGCAAGAACAGATTGGCAGTATAGCCCCATATCTCATCATCTTCATAGCCTGTTACGATAACAGTAACATAATCATTATCGATAATCACATTATCAGTAGCCTGTGCTTCTCTCACAAATGCAACAGCGTTTTCTTCTCCGTATGGATAGACATGGATTGTTTCCTTTCCAACAGGGTCAGCAGACCAATCATTGCTATCATACACCTTGAAAGTCAATTCAATATCTGTGTATTCAACAATACCATTTTCCTCAAGAGTATCGGTGCTAAAGTTGATTTCTTCGTTAGCCTTTTTGCCAGCAGCTACCTCGCTTGCAAACATTGGATCGCACTGAACACCATTGATGGAAGCACTCTCGACAGAGAACATATAGGTTTTCTCTGTGGACTTGTTTTCAAGCTGTGCTTTCAGAGTGTAGCCCCACATATTATCGGGGTCGATTTCGGTAATTTTTACCGCACACTCTGCGTTGTCAATGGCAACAACTTCCTCAAATACGATTTGATTTTCGGTGTTGTCGTTTTCGGTGCTTTCTTCATTTTGAGAAGAAGCGGGGGCATCGTCAGATGCGTCAGGTGTCGCTTCTCCGCCACAAGCTGCAAGAGATAGCACTAAAGCAAGCGAAAGAAGCAAGGTTACAAGTTTTTTCATTCCATTCCCTCCGTTATTAAAAAGTGTAACTTTCCAAATTTAAAAAAGCGACTCATAGAATTATTTCCTCCCGTTAAATAATAGATAACTATTAAAAATAGACAATACTTGCTCATAAGTAATGGTACTTAAATTGTTTACTTTGGCGTGTTTCATTGCTTGATGAAACTGATTTTTAGTAAACAGTTGACGATATTCTCGATTGACCCATTTTGAAACAAAGTACGTATATAGCTTCCAATATTTATCTGGAACATCTGTGGTATGGCGGGTAAGTTTTATTAAGACACTGTTTACTTTTGGTTTAGGATGAAAGCATTCCGCTGGCAGCTTAAGCAATTGCTGAATCGAGACTTGAGTGTGCAAGAGCAACCCTAGTGTTCGGTGAATATCCAAGGTACGCTTGTAGAATCCTTCTTCAACAATCAGATAGATGTCAGACGCACGGCTTTCAAAAACCACTTTTTTAATAATTTGTGTGCTTAAATGGTAAGGAATATTCCCAACAATTTTATACCTCTGTTTGTTAGGGAATTGAAACTGTAGAATATCTTGGTGAATTAAAGTGACACGAGTATTCAGTTTTAATTTTTCTGACGATAAGTTGAATAGATGACTGTCTAATTCAATAGACGTTACCTGTTTACTTATTTTAGCCAGTTTCGTCGTTAAATGCCCTTTACCTGTTCCAATTTCGTAAACGGTATCGGTTTCTTTTAAATTCAATTGTTTTATTATTTGGTTGAGTACTTTTTCACTCGTTAAAAAGTTTTGAGAATATTTTATATTTTTGTTCATATAATCTCTCCTGAAGTGATTACATCTATAAACAAATACAGAAGTTAAACGATTTGTTTGTAATTTTAGTTATCTGTTTAAAAAGTCATAAGATTAGTCACTGGTAGGAATTAATCTAACGTATTTATTTATCTGCGTAATCACTGTTTTTAGTCTGTTTCAAAACAGTAGATGTTTTATCTACATTACGCATTTGGAATACCAACATGACGAATCCCTCCTTCTTAATTACAAATTTTTAGCATCTAATTTAACTTCAATTCCTATTATACAAAATTTTAAGATAATGCACTATCAACACACTCTTAAGTTTGCTTCTAAGTCTTATTTCCATAACTTCTTTTACGTTTCCGCCATTCTTTGCTGTTTCGATTTTTATGATATGGTGCAAGTCAGCACGAACACGAACCGTCTTATCTCCCATTATATCTTTTTTTGCACTGATTGGTGTATCATTTCGTTTTTCTTTTTGTGCGCCTAAATTTCCCACAATCACTCACTTCTTTCTATTTCTTCTTATTCTTATTTTATCATCAACAATCACAAATCACTTGTGATTTGTGATAAGTGATTTGTGATAAGTGATTTGTGATTAATATATAAAAGCCCTCTTTAAAGGGCTTTTATGTTTATTTTGAGAAAGATATAAAATCAATATATCCCTTTTCCCCAATTTTTACAACGGCATTGTAGGGCTTTTTCTCTTTGTTTTTGATTCCTTTTACCAGGGTTTCTTTTCCCTCCAGTAATTCTTTTACATTCGTTTTGGTTAGTTTTTTCTTTCTAAAATGTTCAGCTAAAGCAAACTTACATTCAGGATAATTTGAACAACCATAAAACGATTTTTTTAATACAATATTGTTGCCACACTTAGGACATTTTCCTACAAGGGGTCCCGAGCGCTTAGTGGGAATTTGTACCCCTTATCGATACAAATTCCCCGTAGGCGCTAGGGACCTCTTTAGCTTCTTGGAAGCTGTCAGTAGTATATCTAATAATTTATCTCCATTCCCTTTAGTAACGTGTACTTTCCTGTAAACGCATTTTATCGACAAATTAGCCGGGATATAAACGAATATTTACATTTCAAGACTTGAAAAACGCCGTCTGAAGAAGTATAATATTAAATACCTATAAGCAATAGGCGGTTTACAGGAAAGTACACCTTTCTGTAAAACCGCCTATTTACAATAATTTGGCTTTTTCGTAGATTTCTGCCCGGTAGCGAAAGGTCGCAAGGGGCATACCACACTCTTTTGCGGCTGCTGTGCCGGTAATTTTCCCGGCACGCCACCTCTGATAAACAGCATGAAAGTTATCCGGCAAGGGGCGTGGTGGTCGCCCAAAGCGCACACCCCGCGCCTTTGCTGCCGCGATACCCTCTGTTTGCCGCTGTCTGATATTGGTGCGCTCGTTTTCTGCCACAAAGGACAGCACTTGAAGCACAATATCCGAGAGAAATGTTCCCATAAGGTCTTTTCCCCGGCGCGTATCAAGCAGGGGCATATCCAAAACCACAATGTCAACGCCCTTGTCCTTTGTGATGATACGCCATTGCTGTAAGATTTCTTCATAGTTGCGTCCCAGACGATCTATGCTCTTGATATAGAGCAGGTCGTCTTTTTTCATTTTTCTAAGCAGCTTTTTGTACTGTGGACGCTCAAAATCTTTGCCGGATTGCTTATCCATAAAGATATTCTTATCTGAAACGCCTACCTCGCGTAAGGCGATAAGCTGCCTGTCCTCGTTTTGTTCTCTTGTGCTGACACGCACATAGCCGTAAATGCTTCCAGTCAATTTTTATCCTCCTGTTCGTTTTACATAGACATCAACCGTCCTTACCTAATAATTTTACTGTATCTTTGTGTCATGGCTTGCTTTTCCCGGCTGAAATACCATGCTTCTTTGCATAGTCGCTTGCCGCCTGTCTGCGTTCCTCGCTGTATGGTGCGGTCAGACGGAAAGAGAAGCGTCCCTTTGCAATCTCAAACTCCATACAGCCCGTTTCCGGGTCGCTGTCGGTCAGCTTACAGACAGAGGGGAAGCGGCGGCTGTACGCGGTCAGCCTGTTCTTCAAGTCGGTGTTGTGGGTGCGGATATGGATAAGGGGGTCTTTCTCGTCAAACCAAATATCGGTGGTCTTTTCCTGCTTTTTCAGTCCTGTTTTCATAAACTCTCCTTTCTGCGCCCCTGTTACGCAGTAGGGGCATTTTTCGGGTGTTTTCTTCGGCTCTTGACTTGGGAAAAACGGCGTTTTTTCAATAGAAAATGCTCTGGCGATACATTCCTCGTCCAGAGTGCTCCAATCGTCAAATATTCCGTTTTTACGGCTCTTGACCGTCAGACGCAGAAAAATGCGAATAGTCGGCAAGTATCGCTTTCAGCAGCTTGTCGCGGAATGTTTCTGCGCTTCTGTGATTGAAAAACAACTCCGCAACGATGGTCTGTCCGTTCCGCTGTGTTGTGATGATACCATCCGGCTGCTTCTGCGCGGTGGTTGTGGTTTTCTTTTCTGTCATTGGGTCACTCCTTCCTTTGGGTGCAAAAAAAGGATTTCCCATAGTTGGAAAATCCCTTTCTGCTGTCGGTTATTCTGTTTTACGATACGGGCAGCGCAGCGGCTTGCGCCTTTCGCTTTGCCCGATATTCCCGCGCCTTGATGCGTTCATACTCCCGGCGTTTTTCAAGGTTTTTCGCCCGGTATTCCTTTGAGTAGTTCCGATGATAAGCGCGGCTCTTTTCCTTTTGGGCTTCTTCGATTTTCTCCCGCATTTGCCGGATTTCTTCCTCTGTCGGCTCTGCAAGCTGTGTCAGTTCGTTTTCAAACTTGCCGATATAGCTGAAATATATCCCGATATGCTGAACAGCTTGTTTTGCCCTTTTCTTATCGCGCTCATGCACTTCAATTCTGCTGATAAATTCATTGAGAATGGCGGGGGTAAGGTCGGTAAAGGCGGCGTAGCGTTCTATCAGCTTCAAAAACTTATGCGCCCATCCTCCTGCGTCCTCAAACGCGGATAACTGTTCTTTGAGTTCTGCAAGTTCCGCTTTCAGCGTATAGTATTCCTCCGAATATTTCTGTGACATTTGCTCGTATCGGTCTTGTGGGATAGCACCGAGGGCGTTATCCTCGTAGAGTTTATTCAGCACCTTGTCAATCTGTTCAAGGCGTGTTGTAATTTGCGGAATACGCTTCTGCTGTTTTTTGCTCTTGTCCGTCTGCTGCATATCAAGGTTTTTTCGGACTAATGCTTCAAATTCCTCCCGGTTGCTTATGGAGTATTCTGCAACTTTTTTCAGAACATCCGCGATAGTCTGCATGACTAAATCAGCGTCTATGATGTGCGGGGAATTGCATTTGGGATTTTTGGCTTTGCCCTTGTGGTACTCGCTGCAAAAGGCAACATGACGCTTGCCGCCGTTCCTGTAATCTATGCGAATGTGCATTTTTGCGCCGCAGTCTTTACAGAACATCAAGCCCGACAAAGGGTGGATTTCTCCGTCCCCGTTAGGGCGTCTGACAGGCGCGTTTTCCAAAATCCGCTGTACGGTTTCAAAGTCGGCGCGGTCGATAATCGGCTCATGCACATTCTCGGTTATCTGCCATTCGCTTTTATCTACATAGTGGTTGCGCTTGTCCCGAAAATGCTTTGTGGTCTTGAAATTGACAACATCACCACAATACTCCTGCCTTGTGAGTATCTTGGTTAAGGTTGCTTTGTTCCATTTATAGCGATTTTCCTCGTTCAGCGGTCTGCTTTTCGCTGTCCCTCTGTCGTGCTGTTTGAGGTAGAACGTAGGCGTGAGGATTTGCTCGTTTTTGAGATATACGGCAATTTGGTTTCTGTTCTTCCCGCCGATAAACAGACGGAAAATCAAGCGTACCACTTCGGCGGCTTCCTCGTCGATTATCCAAAAATCCTTGTTGTTCGGGTCTTTCATATATCCGTATGGGGCTTCGGTGGCGATGGGTTTGCCGCTTGCACCCTTGGTCCTGATACCCGTTTTTACTTTCTTGCTGATGTCCTTTGCGTACCACTCCGACATGATATTGATAAAGGGCGCAAACTCCAATGTATCGGGATTGTCGCTGTCTATGCCGTTATTGACCGCGATAAAGCGGACATTGTTCCGTCTGAATACCTCCATTGCATTGCCGACTTGGAGATAATCACGCCCCCAGCGCGTCAGGTCTTTCATAATGCAGACGCCTATTTTTCCGTTTTCCACATCCTCCATCATGCGGGAATAGGCAGAGCGGTCAAAGAACCTGCCGCTTTCGTCATCGTCAATGTAGTGCCGGATATTGGTTAATCTCTGCTGTTGGGCGTACCGTTCCAGAAATGCCTTTTGGTTTACAATGCTGTTGCTCTCGCCGCCATCTCTGTCCTCGTCCCCGACGGAAAGGCGGGAGTAAAGGGCTGTAATTTTATTATATTCGTTCATGTGCATACCTCCTGCGTCCACATAGTTTTCCTTACAGTTAAGATTATGCACCACACCGGGCAGAGCCGTACTCCATGCCATGGCGGTACTTTTTGGCGTTTTTTCCACGCAAATAGACGGCAAGGCGCAACCCTGTGCCGCAACACAAGCCCACCAGCAAATCCAGCGGATGCAGGCTTGGCAGCGGGTTTGCAAATGCCACCGGGATGGTGCCCATCATGGACATGATCTTATCGCCCAGTTCCTTGCCCTCAGCAAGCCGCCATGCTTCACCAAAGTTCGTTGCCACCAGCCCCAGCAAAAGATAGGGCAGATACAGCGCCAGCAGCTTTGTCAGCTTTTTCGTGGTCACAGCCCCCGCTCCTGTTCCTTGTGCCGGACTTTGCCGGGGAGTTCTGCCGCTGCCTGCACCAGCTCCTGCAATCGTGCCAGCACCGAGGGTCTTTTGTCCTTGTTCAGCAGGGATGCCGAATATTCCTTGAACGCCGAGTGAAAGGCTTCTGCATCCGGGGCTTTGAAAAAGACCAGATACCGGGGCGGCACCTCGGAGGTGTCCTTGCGGATGGCGTAGTCGATGCCGTACTTTTTGGCGTAGCGTTCCAGACCACGGATGCCCGTTTTGCTGATCTCCACGCTGGACACACCCCGGTTTTGCCGCAGAAGAGTGCGGACGCTCTGCTTGCCTTGGGATACTTTGGAATGGTACAGCTGAAACGCCACCTTTACCGCCCGGAGAACGGTCCGGGCAGACAGCTTCGTGGTGGAGATCATAATGTTGAATGACTTTTGTTCGATTTCTTCCTGCACTGCCATCACCTCCCGTGCAGCAGGGTGATTTTAGCGGTCATGCTCTGCCGGGGGCTTGGTGCGGGGCTTTTCTGTGGGCGGTTCATCGGGCACCGGCAGCACCAGCAGACGGTTGCCCAGTTTCAGAAAGGCTTCCGGCTGATGAAAAAGCTGCTCGTACTTCTGCGCCAGTTCCGGGGTCAGGGATGCAAAATCCTCCTCGCCCAGCCCCACCACCAGAAAGGTTCCGGCAACGGCGTCATACATCTGCCCGTCCTCGTCCCGCAGGGCACGGTTCAACGGCAGACCCATGAGTTTGCCCTCGTCATTGCAGATGATAGCCACCGGGTCTGCAAAGGGGTAAACAGCATCAACCGAGCCGCCCACTGCCTGCTGCAAGGCTTTCAGGTCGTTATCAATCTCGACCTGCTGCGGACGCTGTCCCGGCGCAATTTTCAGCACCGACAGGGTGTTTTCATTCTGTTCCATTCACACCTCAGTCGATGCAGATGCAGGTCAGCTTCTGCCCATCTGCCATCAGGGTGGTGCTGTGGCTTTCCAGATAAGTCTGAAAGCGGTAAATATCCTCCACCGTCAGGGATACGATGGTGCTGTGCCCATCGGTGCGGTAGAAGATGACCGGACCGGTCAGGTACCGCTTGCCTGCCAGCTTGAGGACCTGCGCCGGATTGTAGCTGATAAACAGCGGCGCGCCCTTCACGGTGATCAGAGCATCATCCTCGTCAAAACAAGGCAGAACGGAAGGGGCATCCTCCTCCATGATAATGGTCAGCTCCATGTCCGGGCCGATAGCGGCAAGGTACACATCCCTGCCTGCTGCCTCGGTCAAACAGGATGCCGCCTGCTTCAGCATGGTCAGAATGCTCACATCCACCGTGATCTGCGGAGCATGGGGTGCGGAGTGAAAAGGAATCGTGTTGTTCATAGGCGTTACCTCCAAATTTTTGCAAACAAAAAAGACCCCATGGGGTCTTGCGTTACGGGTCAGCGCTCGTTGCGGCGCTGCTGTTTTTTCTGCCACGCATCCAAAAGCTGGATGATCTTCTCCTCCATCTGTTTGGGCGTGTAGCTGCGGGGGAAATACTTCCGCAGGGTCTCGTTTTTGATGGTCACGGTGTCTTTCTCGCTCTTTTTCTCCTGTCCCATCACATCAAAGGCTTTTTCGTAGCTGAACGCTCCCTGCTGTGCCATCTTTTTCAGTTGCTGCGCCTGCGATAAGGACGGCGCATTCTGGGTGTCCTGCATGGCTTCTAAAAAATCCCGCTGTTGGCTTTCGTCCAGATAGGATAGCTCCACAGCGGGATTGAAGGAGATCTTCTTCTCGTCTACCATGTCCAGCAACTCCGGGATAAGGTTGGTCAGACGGATAAAGCGCTGGACATTACGGGCACTTTCGCCGGAATCTTCTGCAAGCGATTCATCTGCCCGGAACTTCGTGCCAACTTGGCACGAAGTTAAATCTGACCTAGCACCTTGATTTTTTAGAGCTTCCAGCTTCATTTTGTAGGCAAAAGCTCGTTCGCTGGGCAGGATGTGTTCACGCTGTAAATTGGAATCCACCATCAATATCACGGCAGCATCGTCCGACATCTGCCGCACGATAACCGGCAGGGTGTCCAGCCCGGCAAGTTTCGCCGCATACTGACGGCGATGCCCGGAGATGATCTCGTAGCCGTCACCGTCCGGGCGAGGTCGGGCGATCAGCGGAGCCAGCACACCGTACTGTGCGATGCTCTCCACCGTCCGGGTCATGGCTTCATCGTCCAGCACCTTGAAAGGGTGGTTGGTGAAGGGGTGCAGCGCATCAATGGGAATCTGCTGTACCTGTTCCCGCTGTTCTTCCTGTCTGTTTTCCTCGGTGGAGAACAGATCATCTAGCCCTTTCAGAGCTAAGTTTCCGCTGTCGATTGGCATCCGCCAGCACCTCCTTTGCAAGAGATTTGTAGGCTTCTGCCACCTTGCCCTTTGGGTCATAGGCAAAGATGCTCTTGCCTGCGGCGCTGGTTTCCGCCGCACGGACTGACCGGGGGATGGTCTGCTCAAACACCTTTAGGTGTTTTCCGTATGCCTGCCGGATCAGATTGCTGATCTGTTTTCCGTAGTTGGTACGGCTGTCGGTCATGGTCAGCAGGATGCCCTCAATTTTCAGCTTGGGGTTGATCTGCCTTCTGACTTTTTGGACGGTCTGCAAAAGCTGTTCCAGACCTTTAGCCGAAAGATACTGCGCCTGCACGGGAATCAGGGCAGTATCTGCCGCCGCCAGTGCGTTGATGGTGAGCATCCCCAGCGAGGGCATACAGTCCAGCAGAATAAAATCGTACTCCCGTTTGGCACTGTCCAGCACCTGTTTCAGCATCTTTTCCCGGTTCATGCTGTTCACCAGAGCCACTTCCAGCCCTGCCAGTTCGATGTTCGCCGGAATCAAATCAACACCCTCTGCATGGTGTAAAATGCCCTCGCCGGGCGGAATGGGCTGGTCGTTCATGGCTTTTGCCATCAGGGTGGAAAGGGTGGTGGGCAGTTCATCGGGCTGCTGCCAGCCCATGCTGATGGTCAGGCTGCCCTGTGGGTCAGTGTCCACCAGCAGAACTTTCTTGCCCTCCATCGCCAGCCCGATGCCAAGATTTTCACAGGTGGTGCTTTTCCCAACACCGCCTTTTTGATTGGTGACTGCAATAATCGTAGCTTTCTTTGCGATAACATCACCTCCCCGGAGAACCGCGCGCAAAGTCGTGGTTCGTCTTGTTCTGATAGTAGAGGTTCATGGTGGTGGGCGCATTGTAGAGCATTGCCAGCAGATACTGCTTCATGTTCCGCACCGGGGCGGTGTTTTCTGCCAGAGAATCCAGCACGAAGCGGATGTGGTCGGCATTCAGCTTTTTCAGCCGGCTGCGTACTACCTCGGTGGGCTTATCATCTCCGGCGATCCGCAACATCTTGCGTTTGGTGGAACAGGTGTCCACAAGCAAATCGACGATCTGGTAGATGGTGTCCTCCTCGTCCGGGCAAAGCCGGAGCAGAAGGTCTACCTCCAACGCCTGATAAAAATAATCCTCAAGCTGCTCCCGGATGCCCCCGGAATAGATAGGGTCAGGATCGTTCCACTCTGTCTTATTCTTATCAGTCTTATTTGCTTGCGGTTTTGACTGCTCCAGAATTGCGCTTTCGACAGCACCAGAATTGCTGTTTGGGCAATTCTGTACTTGCGCTTTTTGCAGTCCAGACGAAAAGTCCTTGACGTAGATCAGGCTGGGTCTGCCCAGACCACGGCGTTTGCGCTCGATGAGGTCGATGCCCTCCAGTTCCCGGAACAGCTTGACCGCTTTGTGTTCGGCGCAGCAGAGAGATTCCTGCACTTCCCGGACGGTGTAGATGATATACACCCGCCCCTGCTCGTCCAGCCAGCCGTTCTTGACCGACAGGCTCATGCGGTCCAGCAGAATGCCGTACAGTGTCCGGGCATCGGTGGAGAGCTGCCGGAAGCGGCAGTCCTGAAAGAGTGCTTTCGGAATACGGAAGTAGGAAAACAGTTCGCCCGACTGCCCGTAGAAGTAGTCGTAACTCATGGCATTAACGGATCATCAGCTCACGATCTGCGGCACCTTTCATATACATAGCTTCTGCGATGTCACATTCTGCCAGTATGACTGCGGATTCCAAATCAAGGTACTTGCGTTTCTGTTCATCGTTCAGCATCCGAAAGAACTCCCGTTCGATTGCGTCACGCTTACTTGCTGCCGGTTGGTAGCGCGGTGTTTTCAGCAGTTCCTCCCATTCAGGCTGTACGGCTTTGTTAAAATAGTTCAGCATAAAGTCTTTATCCATTGGCATCCTCCTTTTTTATAAATCATCAATAGGCCCTAAAAGTTTATATTATCTCTATTGTAAAGAAGTATAGCACATGCTATACTATAACAGTAGATATAATATAGCACATGCTATATCTGGAGGACCGATTGTGACATTTTCTGAATTTGTTATTTCTGTACGTAAGAATCTCAACTTGAGTCAAAAACAATTAGCTGCCGCGATTAACGTAAGCTACTCGACAATTAACCGTTGGGAAAATGGTCACGTTATACCAAGTAATCTGGCAACCAAAAGTTTTCTTGATTTTTGTGAGAATAATTTCATTGATATTCCTAATGGCCTGCTGTAATGCCGCTTGCCAATTATGAATTATTGGAAATTTTAGGAGGTATTCAATTATGGCAAGAGCAGATTTGCTATGTGAATTGGTGAAATATGGATTAATTAATGATCCCACGAGTTTTAGAAAAGCAGCAGAAGCTTTATGCGCTGAGGAACGTGCGAAACAGCATACAGTTCTTGCAACAAAGATTGATGAGCTATTAAAAAACTCTCGCAGACCAATTGCAAGGGAAAGTACAAGCGCACCCTCTATTGTTCGCGGAAATATAAATGAACAACTGCTTTTTTCTGAAAAAATCCCGCGAAAAAGAATGGAGCATCTGATTCTGCCAGAATATGTTAAAACGGCTTGCCGAGATTTAATTAACGAGCAAAATCGTTCTGATTTATTGCAATCCTATGGTATTGAGCCGCGAAACAAGTTATTACTAATTGGCCCTCCCGGAAATGGAAAGACTTCACTAGCCGAGGCAATAGCTGAATCTCTAATGGTTCCATTGCTTACAGTTAGATATGAAGGAATTATTGGTTCTTACCTCGGAGAAACCGCATCAAGGCTTTCTAAATTATTTGAATATGCTAAAACAAGAGAATGCGTTCTGTTCTTTGATGAATTTGAAACACTTGGAAAAGAACGTGGCGATGTCCATGAAACAGGTGAAATTAAGCGTGTTGTAAGCTCTTTACTAATGCAAATCGATGCGCTTCCAAGCTATGTTGTCGTGGTTGCTGCTACAAACCATGATACTCTACTTGATAAAGCGGCTTGGCGAAGATTTCAGATTCGTTTAGAAATTCCGAAGCCAACTCGAAGTAATTTGGATGAATATTATCGTTTCTTTGAAAAGGAGAAAGATTTTCGATTTGGTTTGCAATCAAGCACACTAGCAAAAAAAACACTAGGAGTAAGTTATGCAGAAGCCGAAGAATTTGCACTATCAATTTACAGACAATATATTTTAAGTTTGCCAAATGGGAATGCAAAAGAAATCACGGAGAAATCCATTCGTAGTTGGCAGTCACAAGTAATTACTGCACACAAAAATCAGGAAGGAGTAGAAACATGCCAGACAGACCTTTAATATTGTTTCCGTCTCCGGAACGCGCAGATCGCGAACGCAAAGCCCCGTCATTTCCAAGAATTATGAAGCCTTCTTTCAGTAGACAATTTGCTCGATTGCAACCGTCTTTTAATGTTCTCCAAGCTGCTTTTGAACAGAAAAATCTAAAAATCCAGCAATCACCAACAGGGATAAATCCCGAATTTGCTCTTGTTTTTGAAATAATTGGAACAGTCGATAATTTTTATACTGCAGTAAAAAACACAGATGGTCTCGAATGGATGTTTGATATTGAAACAGACTCTTTTTTACCAGATGATGATTTTTACTCGATTTCGAGAAATGGCCAAAGAGATGAAGGTCTTTTAAATGGCAAACTATATTGCATAATGTCTAACCAACAGGCGATGTCTCAGCTGTTGTCACTGTGGCAAAGGTATCAGGATGGTGAAACCGATGTATTTAAACGTGGTTTTGCAGGACTTCGTGATGTCTTTACCCATATAAAAAATATAAGAAGGTGGAATGCGCAGGACAGGATTGCAGAAACGCATGCTATAGATTATTGGCGTGAATCATTGGAATTTGACGGAAATTCTCCAGTCCCTTTTGAAATCGAATTATTCTTTAGATCTGATTTTCAAAAAAGGCATATAGCAGTGGATACAATTTCTCGTGAAATACAATCTTTAGGGGGACGTATAATTCAGGAGTGTGTAATAAGTGATATATTTTATCATGGTATGTTGGTTGAACTTCCTAGGATAGCTATTGAAGAATTGGTTAATAACTATGAAGAAATTGAGTTGTCAAAGGTTGACGACATTATGTTTTTTCGGCCTGTTTGCCAGTCTGCATTTATCTCCGAAAACGATTCGGAAGTATGTACACTAACAAAGGAATCGCCGCTGCCAGTGGGCGACGCTGTTGTCGCTGTTTTCGATGGAATGCCTATGCAAAATCATCGATTGCTTCGGAACCGTGTTATTATTGATGATCCAGATGATTATGCCACAGACTATGAGAGTAAATATCGCATTCATGGTACTTCTATGGTATCGCTTGCTATTTACGGGGATCTTAATAGAAATGATACGCCTATTAGCAGTCCTGTATATGTGCGTCCGATTTTACGCCCGAAGCCTTGCTTTGAGGGAATGGAAGAAGGCATCCCTGATGATCATATGCTCATTGATACTCTTCACCGAGCAATAAAGCGAATGATGGAAGGAGATGGAGAATCACCAGCTACCGCACCAAATACTAAAGTAATCAATTTGTCTATTGGTGATCCTGTGCGTCAACTAACAGGGATAATGAGTCCAATTGCGCGTTTGCTCGATTTTCTTGCTTATAAATATAAAATTCTGTTCATAATAAGTGCTGGAAATCATCCTGAAATCATAGATTTTGTGAACAAGCCGTTCGATGAATTAAAAGCTCTTAATATGAGTCAGCGAAACAAAGTTTTTGGCGATGCCATTAATAATAACCAATGGAATCTAAAAATACTTTCCCCCTCTGAAAGCTTGAACGGATTGACAATTGGCGCATTGTACGATGATTTCACAAGCCCCGCTGAAAATTCTCGTTGCATTTGGGCGGTCGATAAAGGAATGCCATCTCCAATGTCTGCAATTGGAAAAGGGTATCGATCAACTATTGCTCCAGATCTGTTTTATTACGGTGGTAGAAAATTCATCAGAAAAAATCATGACGGAACAAGCACATGGATTACGTCTACACGCGAACCGGGATGTTTATCCGCTGCACCGTATGAAGCTGGTAGTAAGGATGGTTGCGCTTTCTATTCAGGAACAAGCGATGCAGCAGCTCAAATAACACATGAAGCTGCGAAATGTTATAATGTTCTAAATCAGTTGTTTCTCGAAGAAACGGGAGTAGGTATACTTCCCGAATCCACAGCTATTCTGTTGAAAGCTATGCTTACCCATGGTGCTTCATGGGAACCTATTGCTGAAAAACTTTCCCTTGCAATGGGAAGTTCACCGAAACAATTGAGTAAATGGCTTGGGAATGGAATACCCAATATAGACCGTGTTGTTGAGTGTACGAAAGAACGTATAACTCTCATCGGATTAGGAGAAGTTAAAATCGATGAGGGCGAAGTTTTTAGACTACCTCTGCCAGTAGATTTTTCGTCTCGATTGATGAAAAGAAAGCTAACCGTTACATTGGCCTATCTTTCTCCTGTTGTTCCTAATAAACAGGCTTATCGCGGCATACAGTTGTGGTTTGACGTTGATGATAATGGAAAAGGTCTCGTACCTGACCGACTAAATACTGAATGGCAAGCCGTTCGGAAGGGCTCGTTGCAGCACGAGATTTTTGTTGGTGAAAAAGCAATTGTCTGGAACGATGAGGATCTTATCATCAAAGTGAACTGCAAAGCTGATGCTTGTAAAAAAGTAAAAACAGCAATACCTTATTGTTTGTTCGTTAGTTTTGAAGTCGCAGAAGGTTTTGATGTAGACCTCTATACCGATGTGGCTACAAAAATTCATCAGCGTGTTGAAATTCAGGATAGTTGACAACAACCGTATATTATCAACTATAAGATTCATGAAAGTTGTACTCGTTGTTTTACAGGTGCTCTTGAATTGTTAATATAAAAAGCCGCTTCGATTCAAAATGAAAAGAAGCGGCTTTTTATACAGATTATGCATTCTGGTTCGTAGACTATTATTATGTATCTTTCTTTTCGATGCACTGCCGTAGAACATCACAGAATGCCATATCATCGTCTACGGCAGCGATTGCGGCGTTGATCAAGGTTTCCCGGTCGGTGTTGCCCCAGTTGATGTGCAAGCCATATTCCAATGCCATGCAGCGAATCAGTTCACGGGTGCTGCGGCCATTTCCCTCACGGAAAGGGTGAATGATATTCAGTTCCGCCATTGTCTGCGACAGATTTTGAATCTGCTTTTCTTTATCTTGTTCGGCAAGCAGCTTCTTGGAGTGAATGTTTTTGAACACACGCTCCAATTCTCGGTCGATCAGGTCTGGCAGGTAGAACATCGTGTCGCCCTTGCTGATTTGTTCTTTGCGGATGTGCCCTGCAAAGGGGTACACATCTTCAAAAAGGAAGCGGTGAATCCGAAATAGGTGAGTTTTGGTAAAACGTCCCTTGATTGGCTCCTGCAACAGAGCCATTTGCTTGACTGCAGTAAATTCTTCTTCGGCCTGTTTGAGTTCGGCTTTATCATGAATGTTCAACTTGTTGATCAGAACATCCGTATCCGGGTAGCAGTACATGGACTGCACTGTGGTGTAGACATCATACTTCGTGAACATAATCAGCCCTTCTTCGCGTACTTTGCGCGCAGTTCATTCACGACCTGCTGATAGCTGGCTTGACCGCTGCCAATGCGGTCAAGATTGCTGCGCGTGTCCTTGCTGATGGTCATTCCCTCAATGGCAAAGGTGCCGTACACATTGCGGAGATTGCTCTTGTGCTGGGCAGGGGTAGTGTACTTGACGCTCATGGTTTGGCCTCCTTCTGATCTACATAATACTATATAAAGTTTATCGTGTATGAGTCCTATTGTCAATCTACAACTTGTTGTCAAATGTAAAAAACGCATCTCCCATTCATCAAGAGTAGAAGTTGCGCTTTTACGGTACATCGTGTTTTCTTTTGAATCGGGATGCGATACATCTGAACCCCATATGAGTTACATCTCAAGGGCCTGTAGCTCACTTGTCCGCCAACCATATTACGCCCCAAACTGCATCATCTTGAAAATCAGCGGCTTGGAGACCATACTTGCGAGCGAGAAAGGTCGTTTGGATGGCAGGATGTTTTATATAGACGAACATACGTTGATTTTTCCTTTCTCGCGGTGTGCGAGGTGTGCACAAAAACGATATTGCTGGGAGAGCGTTCGGTTCGCATCCGAGAGGTCAAGGGTTCGAATCCCTCTAGGTCCATAAAACCAAAATGTCCTGCCGTATCCCGGCAGGACATTTTTTGCTAGTTTTTCGTTTCAACGCACTGTCTTAGAACATCACAGAACGCCATATCATCATCTACGGCGGCGATTGCAGCGTTGATCAAAGTTTCTCGGTCAGTGTTGCCCCAGTTAATATGCAGACCATATTCCAACGCCATGCAGCGAATCAATTCACGGGTGCTGCGGCCATTTCCCTCGCGGAAGGGATGAATGATGTTCAGTCTTTGAGAACATAATCAGCCCTTCTTCGCGTACTTTGCGCGCAGTTCGTTCACGACCTGCTGATAGCTGGCTTGACCGCTGCCAATGCGATCAAGGTTGCTGCGTGTATCTTTGCTGATGGTCATTCCCTCAATGGCAAAGGTTCCATACACATTGCGGAGGTTGCTCTTGTGCTGGGCAGGGGTAGTATACTTGACACTCATGGTTGAGTCTCCTTTTAATCCACATGATACTATATAAAGTTTATCGTGTATGCGTCCTCTTGTCAATCTATAACTTGCTGTCAAACATAAAAAACGCAGCTTTCATTCATCAAGAGTGGAAGTTGCGCTTTTACGTTATATCGTATTTTATTTTGAATCGGGATGCGATACATCTGAGCCCCATGTGAGTACTATCTCAAGGGCCTGTAGCTCACTTGTCCGCCAACCATATTACGCCCCAAACAGCTTCATCTTGAAAATCAGCGGCTTGGAGACCATACTTGCGACCGAGAAAGGTCGTTGGGATGGCGCTGAACTGCCTCACCCACCGCAAGTAAAAGAAAAAATAGGATAAGCAAGCCGTCCGGGAGGATCTGCGGATCTTCCCGGGCGGCTTTTTTCACAGGCGCAGACGGCGCTGCTTTTGCCGGATTCATCCCCGGGCGTCCTGCCGGGTGGTGTGGAAGTACTCCTTGGGGGTCATGCCGTACTCCTTTTTAAAGGCGCGGAAAAAGTGGTTGTAACCGCCAAAGCCGCTGGTCTTGTACACCTCGGTGATGGGCAGCCCCTGCTCGATGAGGGTGCAGCAGCGGTCTAACCGCGCCTTTACGATATAGCGGTGCACCGTCTGCCCGGTCTGGCGTTTGAATTCCCTGGCAATATGTTCCCGGGAGACGAAAAACTCCTTTTCCAGCCGCTCCAGCGTCAGTTCCTCGGTCAGGTGCGCCTGAATAAACAAAAACACCTCGTCCAACATCAGGTGGTGGCGGCTGACCGATGCGGTGTGGAACTCCGCATGGATGCAGGCACGCAGCGCCAGCACCACAAACATTTGCAAAATACCGTGCTCGAACACCGCTGCACCGAACTGGGTGCGCTCCTGCGGGAGCATCAGCAGCTTCCGGGCAAGGTTTTTCAGCAGCATATAGATCTGGCTATCCGGGCGCACAGCCACCTGCCGGAAGGGCACCACGTTGAAGCTTTTTTCAAGGTCGGTATCTGCGTCCGAAAGCTGCGCCAGCGTCTGGGGGGACAGCTGCACCCGAATAAGTTCCAGCGGGCCGTAAGCACCGGCGTATTCCAGTCTGCCGCCCTGACCGGGCTTGAAGATGATGAGATTCTGCTGCTGTGCGGGCAGCACCACCTCGCTGCACCGGAACACACCGCTGCCCCGCATGACCAGAAACAAATCATAATACGCGCCGGAATAAAATTCCCGGACGGCGCTCTGCTCAAAAAGATAACGCTTGGCTGTATAATTCACCAAAAAGTCCTCCATGAAACCGTCATGTGTAACAGATTGTTGTACACAACAGAAAAGTACAACTGTTATAATTGCATAATACATCAATATGCGATAGTTTTCAATCATTTTTTGGATATGTATTGATGAAAAATTAACGTATAATGCAAACGTAGAAAAGAGACTTGTGCGAAATGTCTCGTGGTTTCACTGTTTTTAAGGAGGATAAAACACAATGGACCAGAAAAAGACCATCCGACCCTTCTCCATGAAGGACAAGATCGGCTATACGCTGGGCGATCTGGGCTGCTGCTTCACCGAGCAGTACCGCGCCATGTATCTGTCGATCTTCTACACCCTGATCCTGCAGGTCAACCCCTTCCACGTGGGTATCCTGCTGCTGATCACCAAGATCTGGGACGCCGTGAATGACCCCATCATCGGTGCCATCGTGGACTCCCGCAAGGCCACCAAGGGCGGCAAGTTCATCCCGTGGATCCGCGCCTTCTCCTTCCCCATGGCAGTGCTGTGCATCCTTGGCTTTGTCAATGTAGGCAATATCAACTACGGCCTGCGTCTGGCCTACATGTTCGTCACCTACGTTCTGTACGAGGCGCTGTACACCTGCGTCAACGTGCCCTTCGGTACTCTGTCCAGCGTGATGACCGATGATGTCAGCCAGCGCACCGCACTGTCCCGCTACCGCAGCCTTGGCGGCACCATCTTCATGACCGTTATGGTCATGGTCGGCCCCCTGTTCCTGTATGTGAACAACCAGCCCGTGGCTGGCCGCTTCCTGATGCTGGCCTGCATCTGCGCTATGCTGGGTCTGCTGTGCCTGCAGATCACCTGCGTATGGTGCAAGGAGCGCGTGGAAGTGCCTGAGCGTCCGCAGGGAGAAAAGCTGAACTACCTGCATGTGCTCAAGGAGATCTCTCACAATAAGGCTCTGCTGGGCGTTATGTTCTTCAGCCTGACCGGCATGATCGGTGCTTCCGTGGTCAACGGTCTGAACACCTACCTGTATAAGGACTTCTTCGGCAACGTTAAAATTCAGGCTGTCTCCGGTATGCTGAGCGTGCTGTACGCTGTGCTGTCCTTTGCCATCACCCAGCCTCTGGCCAACAAGCTCGGCAAGAAGGAGTGGTGCTGCATGGGCGCTGGCTTTGCCGCCATCGTGTTCGGCATCCTGTTCTTCTTCCCCGTCCACAACCCTGTGATCTTCATCGTCATCAACGGTATCTGCTATCTGGGCGCTTCCGGCATGCAGGTGCTGATCTGGGCTATGGTCAACGACGCCATCGACTACCACGAGCTGCAGACCGGCGAGCGCAACGAGGGCATCGTTTACTCCACCTACTCCTTCTTCCGCAAGCTTGCAAGCGCCATTTCCGGCAGCCTGTCCAGCTTTGTGCTGGGTGCCATCGGCTACAACGTTACCGCAGGCGCTGTGCAGACCGCAGGCGTTGTGAACGCCATCTGGAAGAGCTACACCGGCGTCTACTTCCTGGGCTACGGCATTGCAGTTGCCATCCTGTTCTTCGTCTACCCCCTGACCAAGCAGAAGACTGCTGAGATGCTGACCGAGCTGAAGGCTCGCCGCGCCGCAAAGGAGAGCAAGTAAACCATGAAGATCTTACAGGTTCAGTTTAAAAACCGCAATGGCCACACCCTGCGCGGCATCGTGACCCTGCCCGACACCGAGGGCAAGGTACCCTTTGTGGTGCATCTGCACGGCTTTGCCGGCAGCTGCAGCGGCTACAAGTCCATGTACACCCATCTGTCCCGCGCTCTGGCAGCGCAGGGCATCGGCAGCGCCCGGTTCGATTTCTACGGCAACGGCGAGAGCGACGGCGAGTTCGAGGATATGAGCTTTGACGGCTTGCACACCGATGCACAGGATATCTTTGCATGGGCCGCTGAACAGCCCTATGTGGACAGCGAAAAGCTGTTCCTCTCCGGCCAGAGCATGGGCGGCTACATTGCCGCCTCCTGCGCACCGGTCATCCAGCCCCACGGCCTGATTTTGCTGTGCCCGGGCGCCGGGATGTGGTTCGGCTGCGCCCAGCGCGCCGACGGCATTATGCAGACCGGCAAGGACTACGCCGACATGGAGGGTCTGTGCTACAAGATGGCCTTTAACTACGAGATGGCAAAGCACCCCGACCCCTTTACCGAGGCCAAGGGCTACAACGGCCCGGTGCTGCTGCTGCGCGCCGACGATGACCGTCTGGTGGACGAGGGCACCTGCAACCGTTACGCACAGGTGTACACCGCACCCGATGTGGACACCATTGCAGGCGGCGGCCACAACTTTGCCACGCTGGCAGCCCGTGCCGCCGTGGAGGAAAAGACCGCAGCATTCATCAAAGCAAATCTGTAAAGCAAAGCGTATCTGCAAGGAGGTTTTCGTATGCAAAACGTGATTCTGCAGCCCATCGAGGTGGGCGGACAGACCTTTAAGAACCGCATCATGTTCCCCCCGCTGACCACCGGCTACGAGAAAAACGGCATGATCAGCGAGCAGGACATGGGCTTCTACACCCGTCTGGCAAAGGGCGGTGTGGGTTACATCGTTCTGGGCGATGTGGCACCCATCAACAGCTTTTCTCCCACCCCCAAGCTGTTTGACGACAGCCAGATCCCTGCCTTCAAGGCACTGGCCGACAGCGTACACGCCTACGGCACCAAGCTGGGCGTCCAGCTCTTCCACCCGGAGTACGACGTAGACGCCATCAACAGTCTGTTTATGCAGAAAAAGTTTGATGAGATGCGTCAGCGCCTGCATCACGACATGATGTTCTTCACCGATGAGGTCAGCGAGGAGATGCTGATGGCCATCATCGATAAGATGTGCGCCTGCGCAGTGCGTGCACAGAAGGCCGGTGTGGACGTCATCCAGATCCACGGCGACCGCCTGAACGGCTGCCTGTGCTCCACCCGCATGAACCACCGCACCGATAAGTTCGGCGGCAGTCTGGAGAACCGCGTCCGCTTTGCCCGCATGCTGACCCGCGCCATCCGCAAGGCTGTGCCGGATATGGTCATCGACTACAAGCTGTCCATCGTCACCCCGCAGCGCGGCAAGGGCGGCATTGACGAAGCCGACGCCGTGCAGTTTGCCCAGTGGCTGGTAGAGGACGGCGTGGATATGTTCCACGTTGCGCAGGCCAACCACACCGGCAACATGGCCGACACCATTCCTCCCATGGGCGTACAGCCCTACGGCTTCTTCGTCAAAATCGCCGGGGACATCAAAAAGGCCGTCCATGTGCCGGTCAGCGCCGTGGGTCGTATCGTGGATGCCGAAATGGCTGCGCGTGTCATCGAGAGCGGCATGGCCGACATAGTTGCCATGGGTCGCCCGCTGCTGGCAGACCCCGACTGGGGCACCAAGATCGCTGCCGGGAAGGCCTGCGATATCCGCCGCTGCATCAGCTGCAACAAGGGCTGCACCGATGCCATCCAGAACCGTCAGTTCCTCTCCTGCGTGCTGAACGCGGAGAACGGCTACGAGAACACCCGCAGCATCCAGCCCGCAGCGCAGAAAAAGAAGATCGCCGTCCTCGGCGGCGGCCCTGCCGGTCTGGAAGCCGCCCGTGTGGCAGCACTGCGCGGCCATGACGTGACCCTGTTTGAAAAGACCACCACTCTGGGCGGCCAGCTGAACATTGCCTGCGTACCTCCCCGCAAGGAGGAGATGCGCCGCGCCGCACAGGACCTGATCCACGCGGTCTGCAACGCCGGTGTGCACCTGTGCATGGGTCAGACCCGCACCGCAGAGCAGCTGAAGGATGCCGGTTTCGAGGCCGTCATCAACGCTGTGGGCGCACACAGCGCCGCACCCCGCATCCCCGGCATCGACAGCGTGAACGTGGCCGATGCATGGAAGGTTCTGGCCGGTGAGCAGCAGGTGTACGGCACGGTTGCCGTCATCGGCGGCGGCATGGTGGGCTGCGAGACCGCAGAGTATCTGGCTGCCCGCGGCTGCAAGGTGTCCGTTATCGAGATGATGGACAAGATCGCCGCAGGCGAGAGCACTACCATTCTGCCCACCCTGCTGGAAAACTATAAGACCTACGGCGTGGAGCAGTACCCCAGCCACAAGGTCAAGGAGTTCCGCATGGACGCCGTCGTCTGCGAGAACAAGGACGGCGCAGAGGTGACCATCCCCTGCGATTACATCGTGCTGGCTATGGGCGCACGCTCCAACGAATTTGACGCTGCTGCGCTGGAAGCTGCCAGCATCCCGGTGTATTCCATTGGCGATGCCGCCGGCAAGGCTGCGGATATCTCCAACGCCATCCGCACCGGCTACGATACCGCCTGCCAGCTGTAAAACAAAAATATCGTTCTATTTGTGGGTCAGAAACGCCTGTGGGCGCTTCTGACCCACTTTTTTACCCTCTCAGGCAAAGCCGTCAGGGTTTTGCCTCGCCCTCTCAGGCGCTCCCGTGTCCGCTCTCCCAATCGGCAGTGCTCTTGGCTCTCCCTTTGAGGAAAGACTTCCACCCGCTCCGGGGGAAGATGTCGCGGAGCGCATTCAAAATCATCCCACATAAAAAGGCTGCTGCACAAAGCCCTGTGCAGCAGCCTTAAATATTTTACGTTTACAACAGATCAGATGCTGAACTGCACGGCGCAGAAGGCGGCATAGATGCACAGCAGTGCAATGCCCTGCGGGCGGCTCAGCTTGCCCTTGATCAGAGCGGGCAGGGTGAGCAGCAGCATCACGGCAAACATGACCGGGATATCCATCACCAGCGAGGCGTTCATGCCTGCGATGGTGGAGTTCTGCGGGATGCTGAAGGGTGCCAGCGTGACAGACACGCCGCTGACCAGCACTAGATTGAACACGTTTGCACCGATGACGTTGCCCAGCGACAGCGCGCCGTGACCCTTGGCCAGCGAGGTGATGGCGGTGACCAGCTCCGGTAGCGAGGTGCCCAGTGCCACAAAGGTCAGCGCAATGACCGACTCCGGCACGCCCAGCGCCTGTGCGATGAGGGTGCCGTTGTCCACCAGCAGGTCAGCGCCCACAGCAATGAGCACTGCGCCGATGGCCAGCAGCCCCAACTCCTTGGCAAAGGAGCCTTCCTCAGCCTGCTCTTCCTCTTCCGGGGCGGGGGCATTTTTCATAGCCAGCACGTTGCACACGATGTAAGCCACGAACATGGCCAGCAGGATCAGGCCCACCGGGCGAGTGAAGGATCCGGTGGTGTAGGCCACACCGGCATAGAAAGCGGCAGCCACAAAGAAGAAGGCCACCGGGGTGCGCAGGCTCTTGGGGTCAACCTTGCCCGGGCGCACCGCAATGGTGATGGCGGCGATCAGTGCAGCGTTGCAGATGACCGAGCCGATGGCGTTGCCGTAGGCGATCTCGCCGTGACCGGTGAGGGCAGAGGTGGTGGACACCATGACCTCCGGCAGGGTGGTACCGATGGACACCACCGTGGCACCGATGAGCAGCTCCGGCACATGGAAGCGGCGGGCGATGCCGGTGGCACCGTCCACAAACCAGTCGCCGCCCTTGATCAGGCACAGCAGACCCACGATAAATAACAGAACAGGGATCAGCATAATATCTCTCCTTTTTAATAATAGCGGCAGAGGCACAAAAAAAGACCTTTATCACATCCAGCCCAAAACGGGAAAATGTGATAAAAGTCTCAAGCATCCGGTACTGCATCGGGCATTTCTGCCGGGGGTGTCGCTGCAGCACAGCGCACCCGTTTTTCAACTAAAGTACGCCCCTTACTCCCTTTTATCCAGAGAATATTATACCTGTTTTCCAGCAAAAGCGCAAGGGTAAATATGGGATTTATTCTGCCTTGGTCACTTTTTTGGCGTTGGGGTAAATATGCTCCATGCGGGCGTTGTCGAAATGCTCGTCTTTTGTAGTATTCTGCTGCATCTACTTCCACCGGCACATCCTTTCGCCTGCGTTCCGGCAGCTTGAGGAAGACCGGCGGGAGTCCCGGCGGCGGATGGACGAGCTGCAGATAGAGCGCCAGCAGATGCAGACCGAGCTTTCCCGGCTGGCAGACGTGTGCCGCAACGAGTCGGTGCCCGATGCCTTCCAGACCTTCGTGGCGGGCATCCCCACCCTGACCAAGACCGAACGCCGCATCTTTGACGGCTACGCCGCCGGGCTGCGCTCCAGGGAGATCGTGGAGCAGCTGGACATCAAGGACAGCACCCTGCGCTTCCACAACAAGAACATCTACGACAAACTGGGTGTCAGCTCCCTCAAGCAGCTGCAGCAGTTCGTGGCGATCCTGAACTCCGGCAGCGGCAGCGCCCCGGACTCCGCCCCGGACGAAAAGCGACCCAGCAAGCAATATTTTCGTCTATACGGGTGCGAGTAAATTGCAAAAGGCCGCTGTACCGCAGAGCACTTCTCCGGCACAGCGGCCTTTTGTTTTTGGCTGCGGCTTATCGCATCCGTCCATCGCCGCCCATCAAGGCGGTCATTACACCGCCTTTCGCATTATCGCAATTTTCAAAAATAGTGCCAATCAAAACGGCATCTTTGCGATATGCAGTTTGCGGATGTTGCTTGTGCATTAAAAACGCAAACTGCTATAATCCATCGGATGGTTTCATTTTTCACCGCTTAAATTCAGGCTTTCCCCTCTCCGTCACCTTCTGCTTTTTCGCCCAGCTCAGAGTTCGCCGTCCTGCCACTGGCTCCCGCTCTGGGGGAGCTGCCCGCCGGAAAGCGGACGGAGCGGAGCGTCCAGCTCCAGCAGGGTGGCCGCTGCGGCCTCATCGAGGCTCTGGACGCTGCGCAGTTTCCGGCTGATGGCGCGGCTGCGCACCCCGATGAGGTTGTCAAGCTCTTCGTCGGTCTGGCGGAGGCGCTGCTGCATTTTGGAGAGCCCCTGCCCGAACTTGTCGAACTCGGTCTTCACGGCACCGAGCAGCTGCCAGACCTCACCCGACCGCTTCTGGATCGCCAGCGTCTTGAAGCCCATCTGCAAACTGTTCAGCAGGGCCGCCATAGTGCTTGGGCCGGCCACATTCACCTGATAGTCCCGCTGCAGCACTTCCAGCAATCCAGCATTGACCACCTCGGCATACAGGCCCTCAAACGGCAGGAACAGGATGCCGAACGTCGTCGTATAGGGCGGTTCCACGTACTTTTCGCGGATGTCCTTTGCCTCGCTGCGCAGCACAAGCTCCAGCGCGTGGCGGGCATTCTCCACCGCCTGCGCATCGCCGGAAGCCTGTGCATCCTGCAAATGGGCGTAGGTGTCGCCGGGGAATTTCGAGTCGATGGGCAGCCAGACCGTGCTGCCGTCCACGCCCGGCATCTTGACGGCATATTCCACCCGCTGGCTGCTGCCGGGGATGGTGGCCACGTTGGTCTCGTACTGTTCCGGGGCAAGGATCTCTTCCAGAATGGCCCCCAGCTGGATCTCGCCGAGGATGCCGCGAGTCTTGACGCCGGAGAGCACCTGCTTCAGCCCGCCGACGTCGGCGGCAAGATTCTGCATCTCGCCCAGCCCCTTATACACCTGTTCCAGCTGCTCGTTGACGGCCTTGAAGCTCTCGCTCACCCGCTTTTGCAGGGTATCCTGCAACTGTTCATCGACGGTGTGGCGGATCTCATCCAGTTTGCGGTTGTTCTCGGCCTGCAGGGCGGTCATGCTCTCGGCTATGCTCCGGCGCAGCTCTTCCAGCTTCTGGGTGTTGGATGCTTCCAGCGAACGCAGACGGCGTTCCAGAAGCTGCTGCTGGCTGTCCTGCCCCTGTGCCAGCGTCGTGCTCATGTTCTGCACCGCAGTCTGCAGCGTCTCACTGACGCTGCGCAGGGCGGTGTGATTCTGCTCGGCGAGGGCCGACTGCCTGGCCGCAAACTCCTTAGCCTGCGCATCCAGCTGCTGCTGCATCCAGCGCTTGAGCTCGTCGTGATCCGGTACGCTGCCCTGCTTTTTGCCGGTGCGCCAGAGCACCACGGCCAGTTCCAGGCAGATGGCGACCAGCAGAAGGGTGTAAAGTCCTGCCAGATATTCCATGGATGGTTTTCTCCTATCATCAAAATCCGGGTCCCGCAGAAGGCAGGGCCCGGTGTTTTTTACAGTAATTCGTAGTTCACAAGTTCCTTGCGGGTGTCAAGGGCATCGCCATACAGGCCCACGCCGTCCACCTCGCATTCGCCGGACTGGTTGTCGTAGGGGTCGGAGCGGAAGCCGGTCATGGGTGGGTCGAAGGGGGCCTCAAAGGCGCGGTTCGCCACCATCCGCCCGGTGTCCAGACTGCCAAAGTAGTGGCGGCGCATCCTCTCATCGCCCTGCCGCGCCATCGACGCGCCGAACGAGCAGTCCGCATACATCCAGCCCTTGGGCGCGATGTAGAACATCGCCCAGTCGTGGCAGCCCACACCTGTGAGCGAGACGGACAGGCCGCTCTGCCACTGGGCCGGGATGCCCACCAGACGGCAGAGGGTGATGAAGGTCAGCGCCATGATGCCGCAGTCGCCCCGGCGGTTCCGGGCGCACTGGTCGGGCAGGCACTCCTGCACAAAGTAGGCGGGCTGATAGTGGTAGCGCACGTTCAAGGTGACGTAATCGTAGATGCGTTTTGCCTTTTCCGCCGGGTCGGTGATGCCGTCGGTCAGCTGGTGGGCCAGCGCCCGCAGATAGGGCGTGAAGACGATGTGCGGCGCTTCCTCGCCGGTGTCAAAGGTCGGCTGCTGTGCATCCGGCCGGATGTCCATCGGATTTGTGTAGACGGCCGTGGTCCGGTAGCGGTACTCCACCCCGAAGCGGCGGTTCTCGGTGAGGTCTGTCTCCCAGAAGACCGTCCGCTGGGGCGCGTTCTCGTCCGCGATGCGGGCAGGCGGCTCGGTGCAGTCCAGCAGCTCGATCTCGCTCTGGGAAAGGCAGGCGGCCGGGATGGGCAGCCAGGCGCGGACATGCACACTGTTCCGCCCCTCCGCCTTCGCCTCGGCCAGTGCAGCGGCAAAGGCTTCGTCCGACATGCCAACGCTGGTCTTCAGGGTGATACGGGCGCTTGCCTGGCCGTCCCGCTCCATCTGCTCATGCTGGCGGTTGCGGAACTCCCGCGCCGAAGTGCCGGGGGCAGGCGGGTCGATCTGGCGGGCGGCGAGGTCGGCACGGGTCGCCAGCAGCGTTTCGGCAAAGCGGTCGAGGTAGTGCTTCTCCCCTTCCACGAACCGCCAGTCCACCCGGCCCTCCTTCACGAGAAGCCGGAACTCCTCACGCGTGAAGTCCCGCACCATTCCCTGCATCCGGGCCACGGCTTCGTCCTCGGTGTAGCAGTATTCTGCCGGGATGCGGCGCATCATCTCCCGCTGGGCCAGCATCGCGTCCCGCAGGGCCTCCACACCGTGGGGCGTGGGGTTCTGGGGCAGCTCCTCTCCCACCGGTTCCGCGCCCTGGCTGCGGGGGCTGTTCTGAGTCACCGTCCAGTCCTCGGCCAGATAGGCGTCGATCCGCTCGATGGCCTCCTGATAATACCCGGCGGCTTTCAGCCGCTCCACATCGTCCGGCAGGCCCACATTCAGGCTGCGGAACGTCTCGTTCCAGTTCTTCATCCTACAACGCTTCCTTTCTTGATCCTTATGCGGCAGGCTGCTGCGCCTGCGCGGTCTGCTCTTCCCAGAAGGCGGCGACATCGTTGAGCCAGCCTTCTGCATCCGTTCCCTCTGCTATGCCAATACCGTGGAACGCACGTTTGTACACACTTTCGTGGTACGGAACACCATTTCTCGCCAGTGCTTTTTGAAGTGCCGGGCCCTGCTCATAATAATTGAAGGCCATCAACAAAATGTCATTCAACCCATACCAGAAATATGTTGGCGGAAAATCCGGTGTCACACAGCCGGAAATATTATAATCGTAGTAACGCAGATCTTCCGAATACGTATCGATCAGCCAACGGTAAATCGGTTTTGCTTCATAGAAATTATTGATCGGATACGCCAACAGCAGTACGCCGGGCCGAGGCACATTGTAACGAGGATATCCCACTTCTTGCCCGCAGAATACGCCCGCAATCTGACCACCGGAAGAATATCCCAGCAGCGCATAATCTTCCGTCTGGACCCCGAATTTTTCTGCGTTGGCTGTAATCAGTTGAATCGCACGGCCAAGGTCCTGAATCGGTGCGTTGTCCTTTGCTTCACTTCCGATCCGATACCGAAGTGCAAATACCGCATATCCTTTTTGATGCAGTTCCCATGCAGTGGAAACACCGCCCCGCATCTCGCCGCTGTAAAACAGAGCGTTGCCCGAAAGCACGACCGCATATTTTGCATTGGGCTTATCTGCCGGGAAATAATAGAGTTCCGCATGGTCGCGCGTCTTGTCCTCTGCAATTTCTTCCGGCATATAGAGTTTGTACGTAATTTGTGTTCCTGTATTATACGTGTCGATCAGAAAGTTCATCCCAGCCACACAGCTGTTGATGGATTCTTTTCCGATCACATCCAGCATCGTATCGTTGTCTTTGCTGCTTTTCAGCAGTCCACAATCCCGCTCCCAGACATATACATAGGTGTAAATGCCCGACCCCTTGATGCTGGGGTTTTCGCGCAGTTCCTTCATCGTGGTCTGCGAGGTGATGTTGGCTTCGCCCTTTTCCCCTTCGGCAAAGGCGGGCAGGGCCAGTGCCAGCATCAGGCAGAACAGCACGGCCAGCCGTCTCAGGATGTTTTTCATCGGCACTCTCCTTTACGCTGCCCCGGCCCGGAGCGCACGTCTCCTCCAACCGGGCTGTCATCACGCTCTGCACGAGCGAAAGCAGCCAGAATTTTCTTCTATTGTAGCACAACCGACCGTTTTCGAAAAGGTATCTCGGATAAAAAAAGACCACCTCCTGCCCAAAGCCACCGCACCCGGCGGCCAACTGCCGGGCAGGTGTGCAGTTTCCGGCTAAAAACATTGTACTTTGCCGGAAAGTCTGCTATACTGAAAGAATCGGAAGAATTTTTGAGGAATCGCGGAGCATTGCGGCTCCGTTCAGAGGAACGTATGAATGAGATCACAGTCCGGCCCATGACGCCGGAAGATTGGCCGGCAGTATCCAAGATCTATCTGGAAGGCATCGCCACCGAGCACGCCACCTTCCAGACCGACTGCCCGCCCTATCCCGCGTGGGATGCCTCCCACATCAAAGAATGCCGCCTTGTGGTGGAGGACGATGGCGTCCTGGCAGGCTGGACGGCCCTGCACCGGGTCGACCCCCGCTGGTGCTACCGTGGCGTGGCCGAGGTCAGCATCTACATCGGCGAACGGTTCCGGGGCCGGGGGCTGGGGTATCACCTGCTCACCACCCTTTGCCAGCAGGCCGAAGCGGCCGGTTACTGGACGCTGCAATCCACCGTCTTGCAGGACAACGCAGCGTCCAAAGGTCTGCACCTGAAATGCGGGTTCCGCCTGGTGGGCCGCCGCGAGCGCATTGCGCGGGACTGCCATGGCCGCTGGCTCGATACCTTTTTGATGGAGCACCGCAGCCAGGACGATGAACCGGCGGGGTATTTCAAACTATAAAGCAAAACTCTCCAACGCAAAAAAGCGATGGCCCGAAACGGCCATCGCTTTTTGCGTTTTCTGTTTTGATTCCCTGCGGAATTACCAGAACCAGTACCGCTTCTTGACCGCGACGTACGCGATGAGGCAGGCCACCACAAGGATGCCTGCACCGATGAAGAAGGTCCAGTTGATGCTGGTGAAGCGCAGATTCTGGTTGGTCAGCAGATACTCGCCCGCCACGTCGGCATGTGCCACGCCGTCCTTGTAGCTGTTGAGGAACTGCCACTTCCCGCTCACGGTGTTGTGCAGGTACAGGCGGCTGTACCCGGCATTTTCGCCGGTCATGGTGATGGTCACGCCGCAGGGCATGGCCTCGCCCTCGTTCAGGGTGAAGCGCAGGCCGTACTCGTCGGGCGCAAAGGTCAGCGCGGTGTTCACCTCGCTGGTGGTGTTGCGGATGGTGGAGCCGTCCACGGTCAGGGTGTAGTCCTCCGCTTCCAGCACGAGGGTGCGGCCCGTGGTGCGCAGGGCGTTCAGCATCGCGGTGGTCAACACCGGGACCTGACTCTGCGGGTAGGAGATGGTATCGGAGGCCGCATTCTCAATGGAGGCCACGATGGGGTCGGTCTCCGCCGGAGCCGTCCCCTCCCCGGTGCTGTCCGTGCCGCTGCTGGACGCAGACGCCGTGCGGTTGACGATGACCGTCACCGACGAAGAGACCTTGCCGTTGGAAACGATGATGGAGGTCGCGCCGGTGGCAACACCGGTCACGACACCGCTTCCGTTCACGGTGGCGATCTTCTTATCCTTGCTGGTAAAGGTCAGCTTCTGGGAGGCCGAAGAGGGGGCCACCGAGCCGGTGATGGTGCCGGAAGCGCCCGGCTTGAGCACCATGTAGTTCGTATTCAGGGAGATGGACTCCACCGGGCCGGTGGACGCCGAGCTGGAGGAGGCCGCCACGACGGTCACGGTTGCCGAGCAGGTCACATCCCCAGCGGTGGCCGTGATGGTCGCCTTGCCGGGGGCCACACCGGTCACTTTGCCGAAGTTGTTCACAGTGGCCACACCGGGGTCGGAGGAGCTCAGCGAGACACTGATATAATTTGCTGCCGTGGTGGGCAGCACCGCCAGCGAGAGCGACGTGGTGTCGCCCACGGCAATGGTGCTGGACGCCAGCGTGATGTCCATCTCGGTCGCGATCATCGAGCTGTCGGGCTGGGTGGTGATGGTGTAGGTGCAGCTGACATCGCCACAGGTGGCCGTGATGTTCGCCGTGCCCAGACCCACCGCCTGCGCCACGCCGTCCTCCCCGACCGAAACGATGTTCGGGTTATCGGAAACGTAGCTCACGCCGTTGCGGCTGGCGGCTTTCTGCGGCTGGACCACCGGCGAAAGCTGCTGGGCCGTGCCAACGGTCATGGTGGGGGCATAGTCCCCTGTTTCCACGCTCTCGGCCGCCACAGGGCTCCACGGGAAGGTGATGGCAGCCGGGGCAGAAATGGGGCTGGCTGCGGCTGCGGGCAGCGCTGCGCCTGCGGCCAGCAGGCCCAGCAGGGCGGCGCTTACGGCCAGCTGTTTCAGGTTCAGTTTCATTCTATCGTACCTCTTTGGGCGTTGAGTTTGCGGACGCTGTTTAACGGAACAAAACGCCCAGGGCCTCCATGACATATTCAAAGTAAGTCAGCTTGTCGTACTCGACACGGGCGGTCACGCTCATGCCGTTGGCCAGATCGACCTTGTCGCCGCTGTTGCTCACCACGTAGGTGCTGTTGGGCTTGATGGTCATCTTGTAGTACGAGCCGGCCTCAGTGGAGGTCACGTCGCTGTCAATGGAAGTCACCGTGCCGGTCAGGTTGCCGTAGGAATACTCCGACAGGCCGGTGATGGCGATCTTGCAGGGGTCGCCCACGTTGATGAGCGGTCGGTCGCTGACGGTCAGGGCCGCCACGATCTCCTGATCGCTGTTCTCGCTGGCCACGGTGGCCAGTGCCGAACCGGCGCTCAGCACCATACCCACCTTATAGGGGGTGTCCATGTGGATGACGCCGGACGTGGGCGCATAGATGTAGTAATCGTTCGCGCCGCTTGCCAGCGTATCCAGCTGGGCCTGAATGTTGTCGATGTTGGTCTGCACACTGGTCAGATTGCTGGTGATGGACTGCAGCGTAGAGTAGTACAGCGCCTCGATCTCGCTCTGGTTCTGCTCCATCAGGGCCTTGATCTGCTCGTCGGAGTAGCCCGCCGCCTGATAGGGCGAAGCGTCAAAAGCCTTCTGCTGCACCTGGCTCTTGTAGCTCTCGTACTGGTAATAGTAGGGCTGGTCGTCCAGGTCGGTCTCGCTGAAATAGTTCGTGTCGTCCTGAATGGACTTCAGCAGCTTTTCGTACTGCGCCTTCTGCTTCTGATAGATCTCCAGCTGGCTCTTGTAGCTGTCCTGCTGCATGTCGATGTCGGTGCTCTTGACATGGGCGATGAGGTCGCCCTCGTTGACATAGCTGCCCTCCGAGATGTTGAGCTCGGTGATGGAGCCGGAATAGCTGGACATGATATAGGTCTTGTTGCTTGCCTGCACCGTGCCGGCCGATTGGCTGACGTAGGTGCGGTAGTTCTGGGTGCTCCAGATGGTCAGGAAGACCAGCAGGCCCGCCACCAGAAGGATCATCGCGTAGCCAAAGGGCGGCACACGCTTTTCCATCATGATGCGGCGATCCTGCAGGTCGGAAAGGTTCTGAATGGTCGTCATAATCACTTGGTCTCCATAAAGACGTCGAGCACACCGTTGTCGTCGTCCTGATTGACATAGACGGTGTACGAATCGCCGGTCGTCTCGATCTCATGCTCGAACGCATAGATATCCAGTTTCTGGCTGGCGAGGTTGCTGTAGCTCATGGGGCCGGTGTAGTGGGCATACAGGCAGTTGCGCACCCGCAGCAGAGCGTCCATCTGGTAGCCGGGGTCCAGCCGGGGGATCAGCTGGTTGACCTGCTGCATGAAGTAGATCTCCGCCGTGGGGTTGGGGCCCTTGCGCATCTTCACGCACTGCACGATGGGGCCAACCGGCATGGCGTCATGGCTGCGGATAAAGTTCTGCATCTGGGTCAGCACAATGGCCAGATTGCCCATATCCTCAACTTCCACCTTGCGCGACAGCACATTGGTCAGCTTCAGGGTCTTGTGTTCTGCAACTTGAATTTCTCTCATGGTATCGTCCACCTGTTTCTTTAGATTTTGCAATAGGTCATCGTCTATGGAAAATATCAGCGTCTGGCTTCTATGGTCTGGCGGATCTTCTGGCACACTTCTGGGAATTGCGTTTCGATCTCCCGGTTTGAAAAGCGCAGCACATACAGCCCATACTCCCGCAGGATCTGGCTTCGCTCCTGGTCATAAGCCTTCCCCTGTTCAGTATAATGCTGTGCGCCGTCCAATTCAATCACCAATCGCGCTTGGGCGCAGTAAAAATCTACCACAAAGGACTCTATGATCCGCTGTTTGTAGATTTTTATAGGATAGGTACGCAAAAATTGATACCAAAGGGTCTTTTCCTGCGGTGTCATTTCGCGGCGCAGCCTTCGGGCCGTGGGCAGCATTTTGTAGTTCTTAACAACCGTCGTCTCCTTCATGGAAAACGCCTTTCTTCTTGCTGACGGCCTTGCCCTCTCCGTCATCGCTTCGCAATGCCACCTCTCCCAAGGGGAGAGGTTTTTCGGTGCCGTGAGGTTTCTCACTCCGTCCAAAAGCTCTCCCTTTGGGAGAGCTGGCAAAGCCGCAGGCTTTGACTGAGAGGGTTCGCCTCCCGCCAGCGTCCTCACCCTCTCCGTCATTGCTTCGCAATGCCACCTCTCCCAAGGGGAGAGTTTTTTTCGGTGCCGTGAGGTTTCTCACTCCGTCTTAAAGCTCTCCCTTTGGGAGAGCTGGCAAAGCCGCTAGGCTTTGACTGAGAGGGCTCGCCTCCCGCCAGCGTCCTCACCCTCTCCGTCATTGCTTCGCAATGCCACCTCTCCCAAGGGGAGAGGTTTTTCGGTGCCGTGAGGTTTTTCGCTCCGTCTTAAAGCTCTCCCTTTGGGAGAGCTGGCAAAGCCGCTAGGCTTTGACTGAGAGGGCTCGCCTCCCGCAAGCGTCCTTGCCCTCTCCGTCATTGCTTCGCAATGCCACCTCTCCCAAGGGGAGAGGTTTTTTCGGTGCCGTGAGGTTTCTCACTCCGTCCAAAAGCTCTCCCTTTGGGAGAGCTGGCAAAGCCGCAGGCTTTGACTGAGAGGGTTCGCTCTCCCTTTTCCTACGAGGCCCAAATTTTTTCCACACACGATCACCTATTACACTCCTCCGGTGCCGCAGACAGACCGTCTGCATCCACGCTTTTCAAGGGGATATAATAAGTGACCTTATAAAAATAAGGTGTGCCAGAAGGCTTACGCCTCCTGGCACACCATTACGAGGCATTATCATCAGCCCCGCCTACAATGTAGGGCGGTGCAAATGAAATACTCTACCTATTCAGGCTTGGTTAATTACCAAATAGAGCCAACGACATTGCCATCCGCATCCTTAAAGGTGTACTTAGCGGAAGGAGTGGACTTGAACAGCTTAACGTCGCCAGCCTTGTTAGCAACGGTAGCGTTGCCCAGGTTGTAGATAGCAGCAACGTTGCCCAGAACCTTAGCGAAGGTCTCACCAGCCTGGCCATTCTTAGCAACGAAGGTGCCCTTCAGGCTCTCGCCCAGGCCCTTCCAAGAAGCGCCCTCAGAGAAGACATAGCCAACGGTGCCGTGGACGAAGTTGTCAACAAAAGCGTTGCCCACCAGGGTAACAATGTTGGTGTTGAAGGTCTTGACGTTAGCAGCAGTCCAGATCGGAGCGGTAACAGCGCCGATAGCCTCGATCACGCCACCACCAACAACATAGGTCATCTCGTTCTCTGCGATAACAGAGTAGTTTGCAGGCATCATCATAATGAATTACTCCCTTCAAATGATTGAATCGAATTTAAGACTTCTTCAGGCTGCGCAACCATCCAAAGCCATTTTTATGTAATCGAGTGCGCACTCGATTGCAACTTAATAAGTGATCGCCTCGCCGCCATCGTCGTCTTCCTCGACCACTGCAGCGTGAGCAACGGGTTTCGGCTCTTCCTTCTTGCGGCGGAAGATGCCCTGCTGCAAGTTCCAAAGCTCGTAATACTTGCCCTGTTTTGCCAGCAGTTCATCGTGTGTGCCGCGCTCCACGATCTCACCGTGATCCATGACCAGGATCTGGTCGCAGTCACGAACAGTGGACAGGCGGTGTGCCACGATGAGCATCGACTTATCAGCCAGCTGGTTGTAGATCATATCAAAAATGGTATTCTCTGTGCCAAAGTCCAGGCTGCTGGTCGATTCGTCCAGAATGTAGAGGTTCGAGTCCTTCAGGAAGGCACGAGCCAGGGCAATGCGCTGCTTCTCACCACCGGACAAGCCGTTGCCGGCTTCCTCCAGATAGGTGTTGTACTGCAGCGGCAGCTTGCGGATGAACTCATGTGCATCTGCCTTCTTGGCGGCGTCCTTGACCTGTTCAAGGGTGGCTTCCGGACGCGAGATCCGGATATTCTCAAACAGAGTCTTGCTGAACAGCTCGACATTCTGCGGGACGTAAGAGATCGCACGACGTACCGATGCGTTGGTATACTCATCGAGGTTGATACCGTTCACATCAATCTCGCCGCTCTCCGGCTCATAATACTTGAGCAGGAGTTTGGTGATGGTCGATTTGCCGCTGCCGCTGCTGCCGACCAGCGCCACCTTCTGTCCCTGCGGGATGGTGAAGGAGATGTGATTCAGCGCGGGGCTGCGGTTGCCATATCGGAACGTGACATCTTTGAATTCGATGTCGCCTTCGATCTGTTCCATCTCGGTGTGCTCTTCATCTTCGGCCTGCTCGGATTCATAATCCATGATCTCGGTCAGGCGCTTCATGGAGATATCGGCTTCCTGAATCGACATCTGCATCGAGATCAGGTCGCTCACCGGAGAAGTAAAGTAACCAGACAGCGTGGTGAATGCCATATAGCCGCCCAGTGTCAGCTCACCATTCAACACCTGCATGATGCCCACGTAAGTGGTCACCATATTCAGCAGGGTAGAGATCACCATCGACACCAGAGACTGGCCGGTGCTGATCTTGCTGGATCGGAGGCTGATCTTCAGGCTCTTGATGTACTCGCGTTCCAGAGCTTCCAGCTCGCGGTCTTCGCAGGCATTGCACTTGATGGTCTCAATGCCGCGCAGGCTCTCGATCATCCGGCTGTTCAACATTGCGGACTGCTGCATCGTCTCTTCATTGATCCGCTTGTACGGCTGCTTGAAGATGATGACGAGGAGCAGGCTCAGCGCGGTGCTGAACAGGGTGAGCGAGAACAGCGAGGAGTTCATCCGGAACAGCACGATGCCAACGCCTACGGCCATCACCACGTCCATCACGATGGTCATCGCGATGTTGGTCAGGACCGATTTGATGGTGCTTGCATCGGAGTAACGGGTGGTGATTTCACCGGTCTTCCGCGTTGCGAAGAACTTCATCGGCAGTTTGTACACATGCTCGAAGTAGCCCAGCATCAGCGGAATGTCGATCCGGATGGACAGGAAGATCAAGATCCACTGGCGAACCGTGCTGAGCAGGTTGCTCGTGAGGTTGACCACGCTGAACACGAGGATCAGGGTGACGAGTAAGTTCTTCAACCCATACGGAAGCACTTCATCCATCAGTGCTTTGTTGAACACTGTGGAGACGATGCCGATGACCGTAAGGATCACCGAACAGAGGATTGCATAAAGAAAAAGTTTTTTCTGGGGCCAGAGCAGGTCGACATACCGCTTGAGCATGTGGTATTTGCCGGTGTTCTTATCCCCCTTGGCGTTTGCATCGGTGCTGGTGCCGTTGATGCTGGTGCCAGCTTTCTTTGCCTTGCCGCCCTTGAACTCCGATGTGGGGTTCATCAGCAGCAGAACGCCGGTGAAGTTTTTATAGAAGTCGTCCAGGCTGATCTTTTCGAGGTCCTTGGCAGGGTCGCCGATGACGACGTAATCCTTGCACTTGTACTTCTTGGAAGTGTCAGCCTTTTTTTCTTCTTCCTTCAACACATGCTTGCGGCGGGCATCATCGTCCTTGATCGTGGTCTTCTTGAAGATGACCACAAAGTGGGTCAGACCCTGGTCGGTGATGACCTGCGCAATGCAGGGAAGTGTGAAATCACTCAGAAAATTCTCGCGGTCCACTCGGACGGCGGCCGTGTTGAAGCCAAGCTCATTGGCGGCTTTCTGCAGGCCCACGAGGTTCGTGCCCTTCATGTCGGTTCCCATCATATCGCGTAAGCGGGTGATGGTGATTTCCTTTTTGTAATGGAGGCACACCATTGCGAGACTGGCAGCTGCACAGTCGGTCGTGTCGTGCTGCCGCACATAGGTATAACGCATAGATGTTTCCTTTACAAGAGACCGACAACCTTCGGAAACGATCTCTTCTCTGTGTTCTAATATTCAAAACTGCCTTCCATATTCTAGCACATTGTGCGGAAATGTACAAGTAAGACTTTGTACGCATCACGCAGACAGCAGACAGGATGCAGATTTTGACGCAGGAGAAAAGGTTCTGTCACGCTCCATCAAAAGCAGCACATAGCCCTCTGCTTTGCCCTGCCCTGCGGAGAACCAGGGCAAAGCAGAGGCCAAGCTGCTATCAAAAAGAAGGGAGCGCCTACCCTTTGATCTACCAAACGCTTCAGGAAACTTCCTAAAGCTTAGATGCAGTATACCACAATCTGACAGCTTCTTCAAGAGGACATTTTTTAAGAAACCGTTAATTTTGAAGAAAATGTGAAAAATGTCACAAAATAGTTACAGCCTGCATCCATGAAAAAGGCGGCAGGTGTGATCCCCGCCGCCGATTTGTTGGCGCCTCTTGCCTGACTCGAACAGGCGACACCCTGATTAACAGTCAGGTGCTCTAACCGACTGAGCTAAAGAGGCATATATCCAGAGCTTTACAGCGGTAAAAGCTGCTGCGAGTAGGATTATACCTCTTTTGCCTATATTTTGCAAGTCTTTTTCGAAAATTTATGAAAAAAGCTTTCAGGCGGTACGCGCCAGCTCTCCCAAAGGGAGAGGCATTGGGAATGAACCTCTCAGTCTGCTTCGCAGACAGCTCCCCCGTTTCCTGCAAATTTTTCGTCCTCCTCCTGCTATAATCTCCCAAAAGGGGGCGGGGCTTATCCGGGCCGTGATCTATCTCGATGTTCTTCTGCTGGTCAATTTTCTCACGACCGCGCTGTTTCTGCTGGCGGCGGGCCTGTTGTGCGGCGTGAGCACGTCGGGCGGGCGGGTCGTAGGCGGGGCGCTGGCCGGGGCGGCAGCCTCCCTCATCCTGCTGGCCCCTGCCCTGCCGTGGCCGGTGTCAGTCGGGTATCAGCTGGCCTCCGGGGTCGGCATCGTCCTGCTTGGCTATGGGTTTCCGGGCGGGCGGTGTTTTCTGCGGCTTCTGGCATGGTTCGCAGCCCTTCATTTTGCGCTGACAGGAGCCGTGCTCCTGCCCGGCGCACAGGCCAACAATTTCAGCATCTACCTTCCCCTCTCGCCGGGGCTGCTGCTGGCCTGTGCCGGAGGCGTGTATCTGGCTGTGCAGGGCATCCTGCGGTTTCTGGGCCGGAACGGCGGGCAGACGTTTCCCGTCACTCTGCAAATTGGCAGCGCATCCCTCCCACTCCGGGCCTTCTGCGACACCGGTTTCTCGGTGCAGGAGCCGCTTTCAGGCCGGGAAGTCGTACTCGTGCGCTTTGCCGCCGTGCAGAACGCCCTGCCCGGCCCGCTGCACACCTACTTATCCGCTTACTTCGCGGCCCCTTCCACCCTGCCGCCGCCCGAACTCGGCCTGCGGTTCGTCCCCTGCACCACGGTGTCCGGGCACTGCATCCTGCCCGCCGTCCCGGCCATACTGGCTTCGGCTCCGGCTCAGCCGCTCTATGCAGCCTTCTGTGACCTTCCGCCCCCGCCGGGCGGCTGGGAGCTGCTGATCTCGCCTGCCGTTGTACCCGATGCTGCGTTCCGATGAGCCTTTGAACCTCTCAGTCCCTCACTCATTGGCAGCACCCAGGAATCCCGCCCACAAAAAGGAGGCTTTTCGTTGAATCACCTGTTATCGTTTTTCCGTCGGCTGTACGTCCTGTTCGTCTGCCCCGGTGCCGCCCACTATGTTGCTGGGGTGCCCAGTCTGCCGCCGCCCCTGACACCGGAGCAGGAAAAAGCCCTGCTCGCCCGGATGATGGCAGGCGACCGCGCCGCGCGGGATGACCTCATCACCCACAACCTGCGGCTGGTGGTCTACCTTGCCAAAAAGTACGAGAACACCGGCGTCCCTGCCGAGGACATGATCTCCATCGGCACCATCGGGCTGATCAAAGCGGTCAATACCTTCACGCCGGAACGGAACATCAAACTTGCCACCTACGCAAGCCGCTGCATCGGCAACGAGATCCTGATGTATCTGCGCAAAAGCTCCAACCGCCGCCAGGAGGCCAGCATCGACGAGCCTTTGAACGTGGACGGCGACGGCAACGAGCTGCTTCTCTCCGACATCCTCGGCAGCGACGAGGATCTGGTCAGCCAGCGGCTCGAACAGAGTGCCGAGCGGGCCACCCTCCGGCAGTCGGTGGCCCTGCTCTCCCCGCGGGAGCGCCAGATCATGGAACTGCGCTTCGGGCTGCTGGACGGCGTCGAGCGCACCCAGAAAGAGGCCGCCGACGCCCTCGGCATCAGCCAGAGCTACATCTCCCGCCTCGAAAAACGCATCATCCGGGAATTGAAAAAGAAGCTGGAGGACTGAGCGGGCAAAAATTCCCACGCATGATTCCCCTGCCCCCGCCCCATACTTCCGGTAACGTCAAAACGAAACCGGAGGGGCGCGGATGTACAACAAAGTCGAGCTCTGCGGGATGGATACGGCACAGCTGCCTGTCCTGACCGAAGCACAGAAGCGGGAGCTGCTGACGCGGGTCCATGCGGGCGACGCCGCCGCCCGCCAGCAGATGATCGAGGGCAACCTGCGGCTGGTGCTCAGCGTGGTGCAGCGGTTCGCCCAGCGAGGCGAGAATCTCGACGACCTGTTTCAGGTAGGCTGCATCGGGCTGATCAAGGCCATTGACAACTTTGATCCGGCCCAGAACGTGCGGTTCTCCACCTACGGCGTCCCGATGATCATCGGCGAGATCCGCCGCTTTCTGCGGGACAACAACGCCCTGCGGGTCAGCCGGTCGCTGCGGGATACGGCCTATAAAGCCATGCAGGCGCGGGAGAGGCTGGAAAAGCAGCTGGGCCGGGAGCCTACGGTGAACGAGATCGCGCAGCAGGCGGGCCTGTCCCGCCGGGAGGTGACGGCGGCGCTGGAGTCGGTGGTGGAACCGCTCAGCCTTGAGGAGCCGCTCTATACCGACGGCGGCGACGCCATGTATGTCATCGACCAGGTGCGTGACCCCGACGGCGAGGACAGCTGGATCAGCGGCCTGCAGTTCCGGGAGACCGTCGCGTCCCTGACCCCGCGCGAAAAGCGGATCATGGAGCTGCGCTACCTCAAGGGCGAAACGCAGATGGAGGTGGCGCGGGAGATCGGCATCAGCCAGGCGCAGGTCAGCCGGCTCGAAAAGGCCGCGCTGGAACAATTCCGCAGCAAATAGCAGCAAAAGCGGCACACCCTTATATAACCTATCTATAAGGATGCGCCGCCGCTCTTATTTCTTGCCGTATTTCCGGCGGGTGGCCGCCCCGCCCCGCAGATGCCGCTCGGCCTTGTTCCGGGCCAGCACTGCCTGCACCCGCTGGAACAAGTCGGGGTCCACCCGCCGCAGCCGGGACGAAACATCCTTGTGCACGGTGGATTTGCTGCACCCGAACGCCCGCGCTGCGGCCCGCACCGTTGCGCTGTTTTTTGCGATGTACTCCCCCAGCAGTGCGGCCCGCTGTTCCGGTTCCACTTTCATGCCCTGTCCCCTCCTCCGCAAGACTCCTTGGTAAAAAATATGAGGCGGAGGGGCGCAATATGCTCGCCGGGGCTTGACTTTTGGCGTCGGACGACTATACTGGGAGACGGACATGAAAACAGGGGCGCCGAAAGGCTGAGATCCGCACACTGCGGAGTACCCTTGAACCTGATCCGGGTAATGCCGGCGTAGGTAAGTTTGCGGAATGTTCCCATCTTTCACAAACGAAGCCTCTACGCCTGCTGATCGCAGGCGTATTTTGTTTTTGTGTACTATATTTTTAGAGGAGCGAATCCAAAATGTCGAATTCCTATTCCAAGACCCGCATTCTGGTGGAGTGCGCCCTGATGATCGCCATCGGCACCGTGCTGTCGAACATCAAGATCTTCACCATGCCCAACGGCGGCAGCGTCACCCTGCTGAGCATGCTGCCCTTTGTGCTGGTGTCCTTCCGCCATGGCGTCAAGTGGGGCCTGTTCACCGGCCTGGTCAACGGCTGCCTGCAAATGCTGCTGGGCTTCTGGGCGCCCCCGACGCCCACCTTCCTGTACTTCCTGGGCGAAGTCCTGCTGGACTACCTCATCGCCTTTATGGCGCTGGGCACGGCTGAGCTGTTTGCCCGCCCCTTCAAGAATCGGATGGTCGGCGTGGCTTTCGGCACCTTTATGGCCGGTGTGCTGCGCTTCCTGTGCAGCTTCCTCTCCGGCGTACTCGTCTGGGGCAACCTGAACGAGGGCCTGAGCGCCTGGACCTACAGCCTGGTCTACAATGCCAGCTACATGCTGCCGGAGACCCTGCTCACCGTGGTGGCCGCTGTGCTGCTCATCAAGGTGGCCCCGCAGATCTTCGACCGCCAGTACACCAAAGCCTGATTTTTCACGCACCATCGCGCCCCGGCAGGTCTACCGCCCGCCGGGGCGCCTTTCTCCGCAAAAACTTCGCAGGAAATTCGAAAAAAGTGTTGACAGCGCCCCTTCCTGCTGGTATAATAATTCACGTCGCAAGACACGAAACCAAACATGTGGGGGATTAGCTCAGCTGGGAGAGCGCTTGCATGGCATGCAAGAGGTCAGCGGTTCGATCCCGCTATTCTCCACCAAAAAAGCACTGTACTTCGTAGGAAGTATGGTGCTTTTCTTTTTGTTGAAGCCGATTTTTGGGGGCTGCATTGCTTCGCCTGCACCGTTTTCAGGCTTTTGCAGGCGGTTTCGATACAACCCCCAACGTCTGACTTTACACCGTTTTCAAACTGGAAAGCGATTTGAACCTTCCATTCGGAAAAAACGGAAAATTCTTATTTTAACTTGGGTATACTCCTGTTGTGTCCGACATGAAGAAAATCGTTCAGAAAACTGCCGCATTGTCTTTCCCCACATGGACGTTAGCCGTATGGGATATGGATACTGCAACATTATATATGGTCAAATACGACAGAAGTCATTGATTTTCTTTGTTTATCTGTGATACCATTCGTTACGAGACCAACGGCGTTGCTCTCTTCGCCTATGGTTGAGACTCCGGCACTCAAAGAAACTTTCCGAAAAACACAACGAGGTGACCATTTTTGAAACGTCGAACTTTTCTTGTCTGCTCCGCTGCACTTTTTTGCGGTGCATTTCTGGCAGGGGGCTGCACTCAAAAAGCTTCTCAGCCCGTCCTTCAGCAAATTGAATACTCCAATTTGGCAGATTCTAATACACAGGCTCTTCTTTCCAAACTTTTGCAGAATGCCGGCGTATCTGACCTGCGGATACGGACCTTCTTTGATCATGTGCAGAAGTTCAACAATGCCGTGGACCCGGCATGGCTCACCACAGGTTTTGAAAATGCCAAGCCTTTGGATCTGAAATACGATCCTTACTCCATGCAGGACGCATGGGCAGAAAAATACGATACCTTCCCCGGCTGGAACTGTCGGATTACCGCCTGTGGGCTGTTCGGTGATTTTATCACTGTCACAGGCAAGGCAGACCTTGACTCAGCCGAGGACACTCTGTTTATGGACTATGAAACACTGGATTCTGACCCGGAATCCCTTTGCGGCGATGAACGGCAAAAATTTGATGCGCTGTTCGCCCCGGTCAAAACCACTAATACGACCGATATTCCTACCCATTTGAAAACGATCCAGCAGGAATGGAAGAAACGCGGTCTCTCCTTCGTAGAAGATGATAAGATTCGTCTTGTCTCCGTTGTCCTGCACGATCAGTTCTCTGAAACGGACAATTCTCTTATGATCGGTCATGTCGGCGTTATGCTTCCCACATCGGATGCAGTATATTTCGTTGAAAAGGTCGCTTTTCAGGAGCCGTATCGCTTGTTGAAGTTCAAAAATCGAACCGAGTTGAGCGATTATCTGATGCTGAAATACGACAACTCGTGGGGACAGGATACTGCCCACACCTTTATTATGGAAAATTCAGACCTGATGGACGGCTGGCGCATTCTTGACGAACAGGAAAATGCAAGCTAAAAGTATCCAATTCGCTGAGAGCCGTTCGGTCTGACAGATCATTCGCCCTCTGATACCAAAAAGACGCTGCAACCTCTTACCCAGAGGCGGCAGCGTCCTTTTGGTAAAGGAATCTTTCTCATTTTTCAGTAGATTCTTCCAGATTCTTTCGGTACTGTGCCGGACTGACACCATACTCTTTCTTGAATACCCGGCTAAAATAGAGTGGGTTATCATACCCTACGATCTCTGCAATTTCTCCAATATTGTATTCGGTGTTCTCCAATAAGCTTTGTGCATTTACCATCCGAAGGGACAGGATGTATTGTGCAGGGCTTATTTTCATGTACTGCTTAAAATTACGGATAAACCAGTTCGTACTGATATGCAGCGATTCTGCGTAATCGTCCACACTGACCTTTGTGTTATAATTCTCGTTAAAGTATGCAACGGCAGCTTCGATTTCTTCCGGGATGCTCGTAGTTGTTTTCTCGCTTTCCTGCTGTTGCCTGCTTACTAAAAGCAGAATGATGTTGAAGAGAGAAGCAATATAGTCTTCATAGCCATATTCACATTGTTGCAGTTCCCGGATGATCTTTCGGAACAGCATTTTGTAATCCGGCAGTGTGCCGCTGTAAAAAACGTGCTTGTCCAAGGGGATTCCGTAATAGTTCAGGATGTTTTTGACATCGTATCCTGTAAAGTGAATCCAGAACACCTCTGGGTGGTCTTCTACATAGTAGACATACTTCTGGATTTCTTTCGGCTGATAAAGCACCATGTGTCCAGAAGTCACCACTTCCTCAACACCATCGAACCAGAAGTGCGCTTTACCAGATGCCACATAGAGGATTTGATAGTCTCTGCGACCCTTTGCCCAAAAAGTAGGTAGCTTAGGGCGTTTTTTCAAGCGATAAGTGCCGCAGCTGCCTACGACCAGCGGCTTTGAGTAGTCTTTGAAATCCAAACGGGAGTTGTTCAAATATCCTGAGTTGAAATACATCCCTGCGTCCTCCTCATCTTCAGAGACTTTACAGTGATTTTGGAAATGTTCTATCAAAAAATTACAAACTCTTTGATTTTGTGCATATGACGAAAAGTACAATCTGGTTCAGGCTGCAAAGCTGCTTGCTGGTAACAAATATTATATGATGATTTGCGTCACCTACATTTTGCAGCAGATCTACGGTGCCATGATCAGCATGGGCACCTACTATGCAACCTACATCCTTGGCAACCAGAATCTGTTCGGTGTATTCTCTTGGGCAATCAACATTCCTCTGATCATCGCACTGGTGTTCACCCCGACCTTGGTTGCAAAGTGGAATGGAATGTATAAGCTGAACGTCATGAGCTATACTCTGGCAACGATTTCTCGTGCACTGGTTGCTGTAGCTGGTTACATGGGCAGCGGCAATGTGACCTTGATGCTGCTCTTTACTGCAATCGCAGCTCTTGGTCAGGGTCCTTGGCAGGGCGATATGAACGCTGCGATTGCTGCTTGCTCCGAGTACACTTGGCTGACGAAGCATAAGCGCGTGGATGGCACGATGTACTCCTGCACTTCTCTCGGTGTGAAGCTGGGCGGCGGTCTGGGTACTGCCATCACCGGCTGGCTGCTGGCAGCAAGTCATTTTGATAGCGCGCTGGCTATCCAGCCCGAATCCTGCATCTCGATCAGGAAGGAGGCAATATGCCAAGCAAACGTTCACACGGCGAGGGTACGCTTCGCCACCGCAGCGATGGTCGCTGGGAATTACGTATGATGGACGGCTACCAGAAAGATGGTTCGCCGCGCTTCAAGACCTTCTATGGCAAGACCCAGAAGGAGGTCAAGCTCAAACTGAAAGAGTATCAGGATGCGCTTATCAGCGGTGTCCAGCTGGACACGATCCTGTACTTTGAGGATTGGGCTGATACATGGTTCGAGGGTCACAGGGATAATATCGCTCCCACGACACAGGAAAGCTACAAATACTGCCTGAAAATGCTCAAAGAGGGATTTTATCATCGCCCCTTGACCGTCATACGCCCCATCGACATCGAAATCTTCCTGAAAGGGATGCGGCGCGATGGCCGCTCGGATTCTTACATCAGCAAGGCACGAGGGATGCTCTACCAGATCTTTCAAAAGGCAGAAGCCAATGACCTTGTGCGCCGCAACCCGGTCCGGCTTGCTGAAAAGATGCGGGCATCCGGTACCGCAAAACGCAAGGAAGCCTTTACCACAGCGGAAGTCGCACACCTGATGAAGGTGCTGCCTGATGACCGCATGGGATTGAGCATTCGGCTTTTACTCGGCACTGGAATGAGAATGCAGGAACTTCTGGCTTTGGAGCCGCAGTTTATTGAAGAAGATGGCTCTGTCATTCACATCCGGCAGGCAGTAAAGGTCGTAAAAGGTACAGTCAGCATTGGCAGTCCGAAATCCAAAGACAGTATCCGGGATATTCCGGTGCCGCTGAATGTCCGCTCATGTGCCATCAAGCTGCGGGATACCACCGACCAGTTCATCTGGGAAAGTCCCAAAACCGGCTTGCCCTGCAATCCCACCCATTTCCGGGATGTATTCCGCAAATCTCTGGAAGAAGCGGGCGATGTCCGCTTGCTCACGCCGCACAGCTGCCGCCACACCTATGTGTCGCAGATGCAGGCATTGGGCGTGGATATCCAGACCATCCAGAGTATCGTAGGCCACGCCGATACCGAGATGACTGAGCATTATCTCCATGTTCAGGAATCCATTCGGCAGAGTGCGATCCAGTTGTTCAGTGAGGCGTTTTCGGCCTGAAAATTGGACGGAACGGCACTAATTAGACCAGATAAAATCGTTGGCATTGTGGTCAAAATTGTGGTCAAAACCAAATGAGGTCAGCCTACAAACAAAAAAATCCAACGATTTCTAACGTGAAATCGTTGGATTTATGGTCCGAGTGGCGAGAATCGAACTCACGGCCTCTTGAACCCCATTCAAGCGCGCTACCAAAACTGCGCTACACCCGGATATCGACCGCCGCTTCCCTACCGAAGCGTGGCGACAGGAAATATTATACGCGAATCACGGGTGTTTGTCAACAGATTTTTGAAATTTTTTCAGATTTTTGTAAAATCCTCTAGAGTACGTTCTTTCTTTTTTGATTTCTTTGCGGCGGGCGCGTTCTGTGCTGCCTCGGCCTCCTGCTGGCGCAGCAGCTTGTCCTTTTCCAGCAGCGGCTTGAGATATTGGCCCGTGAAGCTGCCCTCTGTTTCGGCCACCTGCTCCGGGGTGCCCTCTGCGATGACCAGGCCGCCTGCGCTGCCGCCTTCGGGGCCGAGGTCGATGATGTGGTCTGCGCATTTGATGAGGTCGAGGTTGTGCTCGATGACGATGACGGTGTTGCCCGCATCCACCAGTTTCTGCAGCACCTCAATGAGGCGGTGGACATCGGCAATGTGCAGACCGGTGGTCGGCTCGTCGAGGATATACACCGTCTTGCCGGTGCCGCGGCGGGCCAGCTCATTGGCCAGCTTCACCCGCTGCGCCTCGCCGCCCGAAAGAGTCGTGGCGCTCTGCCCCAGGGTCACGTACCCCAGGCCCACATCCAGCAGCGTCTGCAGCTTGCGGGCGATCTTGGGCTGGTTGGCAAAGAAGACCACTGCCTCTTCCACCGTCATGTTCAGCACGTCGGAGATGGTCTTTTCCTTGTACTTCACCTCCAGCGTCTCGCGGTTGTAGCGGGCGCCCTTGCACACCTCGCAGGGGACGTAGACGTCCGGCAAAAAGTGCATCTCGATCTGCAGGATGCCGTTGCCCTCGCAGGCCTCACAGCGGCCGCCCTTGACGTTGAAGCTGAACCGTCCGGGGCCGTAGCCGCGCATCTTGGCGTCCTGCGTCTCGGCGAAAACGGCGCGGATGTCGTTGAACACGCCGGTATAAGTGGCCGGGTTGGAGCGCGGGGTGCGGCCAATGGGCTGCTGGTCGATGCCGATGACCTTATCGACAAATTCCAGCCCCTCTACCCCATCGCACTTGCCTGCGCGGGCGCGGGCACCGTTCAGCTCGCTGGCCAGCGTCTTGTACAGGATCTCGTTGATGAGGCTCGACTTGCCCGAACCGGAAATGCCTGTGACGCAGATGAACTCGCCCAGCGGGAAACGGACGTCGATGTTGCGCAGGTTGTTCTCGCGGGCCCCCTTCACGGTCAGGCAGCTGCCATTCCCTGCGCGGCGGATCTCCGGCACCGGGATGCGCTTGCGGCCGGACAGATAGTCGCCGGTAATGCTTCGCTTGGCCTTGCAGATGTCCTTCACCGTGCCGGCTGCCACGATCTCGCCGCCGTGGACGCCAGCACCGGGGCCGACATCCACGATATAATCGGCGCTGCGCATGGTATCCTCGTCGTGTTCGACCACGATGACCGTATTGCCCAGGTCGCGCAGATCCTTCAGGGTCGCAATGAGCTTGTCGTTGTCGCGCTGGTGCAGGCCGATGCTGGGCTCGTCCAGAACATACAGCACACCGGACAGCGCACTGCCGATCTGGGTGGTCAAGCGGATGCGCTGGCTCTCGCCGCCGGACAGTGTGCCTGCTGAGCGGGCCAGCGTCAGGTAATCCAGACCCACACTCTGCAAAAATTGCAGGCGGTTCTTGATCTCCTTCATGATCTGCCCGCCGATCTGTTTCTGCTTTTCGGTCAGATTCGGCTCATTTTCCGCGATGAAGCGCAGTTCATCCCGGATGGACATCTCGCAGAATTCGCTGATGTTCTTGTCCCCGATGGTCACGGCCAGCACTACCGGCTTCAGGCGGCGGCCATGGCAGTCCGGGCACTCGACGCCGGACATGAAGCTGCCGATCTCCTCCTTCATCCACTCGCTGTTCGTCTCGCGGAAGCGGCGCTCCAGATTTTCGACGATGCCCTCAAAGGTGTTGTAGTAGACGCCGCTGCCGAACTCGTTGGTGCGGTGCATCTCGATCTTTTCGCCGTTGGTGCCGTACAAAAGGGCGTTGACGGCCTCCGTGCTCATCTCATTGATGGGCGTATCCAGCGTGAAACCGTACTTTTTTCCCAGACCAAGATAGTACATCTCGCTGACGGAGCCTTCGGCGTAATACCAGCCGCTGGCCTTGATGGCTCCCTGCCGGATGGACAGGCTCCGGTTGGGCAGGATGCGCTCCTCGTCCACCCGCATGAACGTGCCCAGGCCGGTGCACTTTTCGCAGGCACCCAGCGGGTTGTTGAAGGAGAACAGCCGGGGCGACAGGTCGCTGATGGAGATGCCGTGTTCCGGGCAGGCAAAGTTCTGGCTGAAGGTCATGCACTCGCCGCCGATGACATCCACCTCTGCGATGCCGCCGGTCAGAGCCAGAGCCGTTTCCAGCGAGTCAGCCAGGCGGCCCCGGATGCCCTTGCGCATGGCGAGGCGGTCCACGACGATCTCCACCGTGTGCTTGATGTTCTTTTCCAGCGTGATCTCCTCGTCGAGGTCATAGAGATCCCCGTCGATGCGGACACGGGAGTAGCCGCCCCGGCGAGCTGCGTCCAGCTCCTTCTGCTGGGTGCCCTTGCGCTGGCGGACGACCGGAGCCAGCACCTGAAACTTCGTGCCTTCGTCCAGTTTCAGGACAGCATCCACCATTTCATCCACAGTCTGCTGGCTGATGACCCGGCCGCAGACCGGGCAGTGAGGCACACCCACGCGGGCATATAAAAGGCGCAGATAATCGTAGATCTCGGTCACAGTGCCCACGGTGGAACGCGGGTTGTGGCTCGTGGTCTTCTGGTCGATGGAAATGGCCGGCGACAGGCCAGTGATCTCGTCCACATCGGGCTTGTCCATCCGGCCCAGGAACATCCGGGCGTAGCTGGACAGGCTCTCGACGTAGCGGCGCTGGCCGTCGGCATAAATGGTATCAAAGGCAAGGCTCGACTTGCCCGAACCGGACAAACCGGTCATGACGATGAGTTTTTCGCGCGGGAGGGTCAAATTGACATTTTTCAGGTTGTGCTCCCGTGCGCCTTTGATGACGATCTTATCGTTTGCCAAGGTACTTTCTCCCTCTTCTCTGTGTCTGTGCATGGTTCTGTTTGCGCTCGGTCTCGGCAGCCGAGTCCACGGTAGGGTTCTCACCCCGGCGCAGGCGGTCGATCTGGTCGCGCAGGAAGGCCGCATGCTCAAATTCCAGCAGCTTGGCGGCTTCCTTCATCTCGCGGGTCAGCCGGTCGATGGCGGCTTCCCGCTCCAGCTTGCCCATCCGCCGGGTGTTCATCTTCGCGTTCTCGGCCTTGTCGCTGATCTCGATGGAATCCGGGATGGCCTTGACGATGGTCCGGGGCACGATGCCGTGGGACTCGTTGTATGCCATCTGGATGGCGCGGCGGCGTTCGGTCTCGGTGATGGCGCGCTCCATGCTGTCCGTCACCTCGTCCGCATACATGATGACCAGACCCTCCGCGTTGCGGGCGGCGCGGCCAATGGTCTGGATCAGGCTCGTCTCACTGCGGAGGAAGCCTTCCTTGTCGGCATCCAGGATGGCAACGAGGCTGACTTCCGGCAGGTCCAGACCCTCGCGCAGCAGGTTGATGCCCACCACCACATCAATGGAGCCGAGGCGGAGGTCCTTGATGATCTCCATCCGCTCGAAGGTGTCCACCTCGTGGTGCATATACTTGACCTTGACGCCCTGTTCGGTCAAAAAGTCGGTCAGGTCTTCAGCCATTTTCTTGGTCAGGGTCGTGACGAGGACCCGTTCATTTTTCGCCGTGCGGGCGTTGATCTCGCCCAGCAGGTCGGTCACCTGGCCCTCGACCGGGCGCACCGAGATGAGCGGGTCCAGCAGGCCGGTGGGCCGGATGACCTGCTGCGCGATCTGCGTGCTGTTCTTCCGCTCATACTCGCCGGGCGTAGCCGACACGAACACGATCTGGTTCAGCTTCGACTCCACCTCTTCGAATTTGAGCGGGCGGTTGTCAAACGCCGAGGGCAGGCGGAAGCCATACTCCACCAGCGTTTTCTTGCGGGCAAAATCGCCGCCGTACATGGCGCGGACCTGGGGCAGGGTGACATGGCTCTCGTCCACGAAGAGCAGAAAATCCTCCGGGAAATAATCCAGCAGGGTGGTCGGCATACTGCCCGGCGCACGGCCCGACAGCACCGCCGAATAGTTCTCGATGCCCTTGCACATGCCGACCTCGGTCAGCATCTCGATGTCGTAATTCGTCCGCTGCTGGATGCGCTGGGCCTCGATGAGCTTGCCCTCGGAAGTGAACTGTTTGACCTGCGCGTCGCACTCGGCGCGGATCTTTTCCAGTGCCTTCGCCTTTTTTTCGGCGCTGACGATATAGTGGCTGGCCGGGAAGATTGCCACATGCTTGACCACGTTCTGCTTGGCCCCGGTGACAGGGTTGAACTCGACGATGCGGTCGATCTCGTCCCCAAAAAACTCCACCCGGATGGCCAGATCGCTCATATAGGCCAGGTAGATGTCCACCGTGTCGCCGTGGACACGGAACTTGTTGCGGATAAAATTGATGTCGTTGCGCTCATATTGCAGGTCCACCAGCCGCTTGCACAGCACATCGCGCTCCATCTCCATGCCGGGGCGCAGGCTGATGACCATGCTGCGGTAGTCGATGGGGTCGCCCAGCGAGTAGATGCAGGACACCGACGCCACGATGATAACATCCCGCCGCTCCGACAGCGCCGCCGTGGCCGAGTGGCGCAGGCGGTCGATCTCATCGTTGATGGCGCTGTCCTTTTCAATATAGGTATCCGTGCTGGGGATATAGGCTTCGGGCTGGTAGTAATCGTAGTAGGACACGAAATACTCCACCGCATTGTCCGGGAAAAACGACCGGAACTCGGTGCAGAGCTGCGCCGCCAGCGTTTTATTGTGGGCCAGCACCAGCGTGGGGCGGTTGCACTGGGCGATCACGTTCGCCATGGTGAAGGTCTTGCCGCTGCCGGTCACACCCAGCAGGGTCTGGCAGCGGTCGCCGCGCTCCACACCCTCCACAAGCTGCTGGATGGCCTGCGGCTGGTCGCCCATCGGGGCATAGTCCGAGACCAGATGGAAGGTTTCATCTGCCATGCCGCTCTCTCCTTTCGATTGTCATGGAACCACAAATAGTTGTGCTTTTTGTGTTCAGTATAGCACAACTATTTTATAAAGTAAACAAGAAGTTTTTTGGACAGAGCAGGACATCGGGCAGTCTCCCCGCAAGTGAGACGGGGATTCCATACCCCGCCCTATTGCCTGCGGCAACAGGGTCCCACCCGTCGGACACTTGCTTGGGAGACCACCCGACATCCTGCCAGCTGACTCTGCCGCACGAGGGGAGTTTTCCCGGCGGGTATCCGAGGTGGGGACCCGACGCGAAGCGTTGGGGAGGGCATGGAATGCCCTTTGACCCGCCGGGAAAAGCTCCCGGAGATGCGGCCTTTCCTGCATCTCAGTACGGCCTTAACATCTCCCCGGTCGCAAGGTCGTAGAACGGCAGGCGGTTCTCCTCCCGCATGGAAAAATACTCCGTCTCGGTCAGGATGATGTGGTCCCGCAGAAGAACATGGACGAGCCCCAGCGCCCGGACGATGTTCTCGGTGGCCTGGATGTCCTCCCGCGAGGGCAGCGCCACGCCGTTTGGGTGGTTGTGGCAGAGCACGACCCGGTCGGTGCCGCCCTTCAAGGCTGCCGCCACCACGTCTTTGATGGCAAGGCTCACCCGGTCGCTGGTGCCGTCCTTGAGCCAGAGCGTCGCCCGGACCCGGCTGCGGCTGTCCAGCGCCAGCAGAAGGGCGCGCTCCTGCACGGCCCCGGCAAACAGGCCCATCAGGTGTTCCGCCAGCTGTTCCGTCGTCTTCAGGCAGCCGTTTCTGCCGGTGCGGCACTGGGTATAGTATCGGCAGACATCGGGCATCAGATGCAGCATCCGGGCCGTGGCCGGGCCAACGCCCTCCACCGTCATCAGGTCTTCCTCCGAGGCATCCAGCACCCCGGCAAAATCACCGAAGCGGTCGATGAGCTCGTGAGCCATCCGGTTCGTGTTCTTCCGCGCGTTGGTGATGTACAGCAGGCATTCCAGCGCCTCATGCGGTTCCAGGCTGGCAAAGCCGTTCTCTGCCACCCGGCTGCGCATCCGCCTGCGGTGCCCGGTATGGATCTTTGAATCTTCCGCCATAAGTCGGCTCCTTTCGCGCGCTTTCTCCTCTTAATAGTACCCGATTTTCTGCAAAACACAAGGGCCCGGCCTAAATTTTCGCGTTGACTTCAGAAAACGAGTAGTTTATTATAAGGTTATCACATCCATGCGCGGCCCATCCGCGCTTCAACATGAGGAACAGAACAAGAATGAAACAATACACTGCGACCGCCAACGACGACGGTGTGCGGCTCTCCCGCTTTGTACAGAGCGTGACCCGCGATCTTCCCACAAGTCTGCTGTACAAGAGCTTCCGCAATAAGCGCATCAAGGTCAACGGCAAAAAAGGCGCCCCCGAAGACCGCATCCAGGCCGGCGACCTCATCGAACTTTACATCAACGACGAGTTCTTCCCGCCGGAAGGGGCGAAGTCCGCACCGAAAGCCCCCAAAAAGCAGCCCAATCAGCCCAAGGTGACAATCATCTACGAGGACGAGAACATCGCCGTGCTCTACAAGCCCACCCACCTGCTCTGCCACAGCGACCGCACCGGCGACGCGAATCTGGTGGACGCCTTCACCCAGTACCTCGCGCAGAAGGGCGAGTACGACCCCCATGGCGAGAACCGCTTCAAGCCCGGCATCTGCAACCGGCTGGACCGCGGCACCGAGGGTCTGGTCATCGCAGCCAAGAGCTACGCCGCTCTGCGGGACATGAACGAGATCATCCGCACCGATCTGCTCAAAAAGGAATACTACACCATCACCGTGGGCATCCCCCAGAGCGGCCGCTTCACGGCCTGGTGGGAGCACGACGAGAAGAACAACAAGGTCAGCATCCACGCGCACCAGTCTCAGGATGAGCGCCGGAAGCAGATCATCACCGACGTGGACGTTCTGCGCACCGCCGGGCCGTTCGCGCTGTGCAGGATCGGCCTCATCACCGGGCGGACGCACCAGATCCGCGCTCACCTCGCCTACCTCGGCAAGCCGGTGCTGGGCGATATCAAATACGGCAACCGCAAGATGAACGAGCGCACCGGCACCAAAACGCAGGCCCTCTGCGCCGTCCGCGTCCGCTTCCTCGATATCCCGGAGGAGAACACCCTGCACTACCTCTCCGGCAAGGTCATCAAGCTGAAAGACCCGCAGATCTTGAAGCAGTTCGACGCGCTGGACCAGAGCAAAGAATAAAAGGAGACTCTCCATGGAAAACCTGAACGCCTATTTCAAAAGTGTCATCGACCAGGACACCGCATCGGTCGTCCTGTGTGACCTGAACCATACCATCGTCTACATGAACCCTGCCGCCGTCCGCAATTACGCCAAGCACGGCGGCGCGGCGCTCATCGGCCGCAGCCTGCTCCACTGCCACAATGCCAGCTCGAACAGCCGCATTCAGGAAGTCGTGGACTGGTTCGCGGCCAGCCCGGAGCACAACATCATCTACACCTATCACAACGAAAAGCAGAACAAGGACGTCTACATGGTCGCCCTGCGGGACGCCGACGGCACCCTCATCGGCTACTACGAAAAGCACGAGTTCCGCAGCCCGGAGACGATGGAGCGGTACGCCTTTTAAGAGAAAGCGAGCATTGCCATGCAGAAGATCGACCGTTCCACCTGGCCCCGCGCGGAAAAGTTCGGCTTTTTCTCGGCGGTGTCCCAACCGTTTTACAGTGTCACTTTCCGGGTGGATGTGACGAACCTCCACGCCTACACCAAGCAGCGCGGGCTCTCGTTTTACTATGCGCTCGTGTATCTCGCGACGAACGCCGTCAATGCCGTGGAGAACTTCCGCTATACCATCCGGGATGGCGAAGTTTATCTACTGGACGAGCGCATCCCCAGTTTTACCGACCTGAAACCCGGCAGCGAGGATTTTCACATCGTCACCCTGCCGCAGGAAGAAATGCTGGAGCAGTTCTGCGCCGCCGCCAAGGCCCGCAGCGAGGCACAGGCTCTCTTCCTCGACCAGGACGACAAAGAGCTGGATGCCCTCATCTATTTTTCCTGCACCCCCTGGTTCGACCTCACGGCCCTGACCAACGAGCGCGATTTTGACCGCGACGACAACATCCCCCGCATTGCTTGGGGAAAATACGTCCCGGACGGCGCAGGCCGCGAGACGCTGGGGATGTCGGTAGAGGTGAATCACCGCTTCCTCGACGGCGTCCACCTCGGCAGATTCTACCAGACGCTTCAGGCGTCCATCGACGCGCTGGAGCCGTGAAAAAGGAGGCTGCGTATGTACCCCACCCGTGAAGAAGCCATTGCCCTGCTGGCGGAGGCCGAGCCGCACAACCCCGGTCCCTGGGGCGACCACAGCCGCACCGCCGCTCACTGCGCGGAGAAGATCGCCGCAGCCGTCGGGCTGGACCCGGACAAGGCGTTCGTGCTGGGCCTGCTGCACGACATTGGCCGCCGCTACGGCAAGCGGCACCTCGGCCATGTGTCGGACGGCTACACTTATATGATGGAGCTGGGCTATGACGAAGTGGCCCGCGTCTGCATGAGCCACTCGTTCAACGACCAATCCCTTGCCAGCTATGTCGGCCACAGGGACACCACACCCAAAGAAACGGCCCTTATTGAGCGGGAGCTCGCCACCATGGTCTACGACGACTACGACCGGCTCATTCAGCTCTGCGACTCGCTGGCGGATGCGACCGGCGTCGTGGATATCGAGGAGCGGATGGCTGATGTCAAGCGCCGCTACGGCGATTACCCCCAGAACAAATGGGACATGAACCTTGCCCTGAAAGCTCATTTTGAGCAGCTTGCCGGGCGCAGCATTTATGATGTTGTGGAAAAGGACAGCTACCGTCCTTCCACGTAAGACAAAAGCCACGCTTTCGCGTGGCTTTTGCTGTTTTTCTTATCGGTCCCACTTGTCGCAGAGGGCGTTGATCTGGTCGGCAAACCTGGCAAGGTCCTTGTTGGCCCCTCCCTCGTTGTGTTCGATGACCCGCAGCAGGCGCTTGCCTGCGCTGACCAGGCGCTGGAAAACCGTGGCGGCGCGGCTGGCACCCTCACTGGGCCGATGCTCGACCCGCACTCTGGTGCCCTCCTGCACACAGACGGCCCCCTCAGCCCCGATGACCCACTGCGCCCCATTGTAGGGCGCACAGGCCGTGAAGCCTTCGTCGGTGAGGGTCTGGGCGAAGATGTTCTCCACCTCGTCGTCGCCGTGGACGATGAAGACCCGCTTGGGCTTGGGCGAAAAGGCGTTGATCCACGCCAGCAGGCCGTTTTTGTCCGCGTGGCCGGACAGACCGGTCAGCTGGCAGATCTCCGCCCGCACCTCGATGGCCTCACCGAACAGTTTGACATCGGTAGCACCTTCAATGAGGGTGCGGCCCAGTGTGCCGACGGCCTGATAGCCCACAAAGAGGATGGTACACTCCGGCCGCCAGAGGTTGTGCTTGAGATGGTGGCGGATGCGGCCGGCCTCGCACATGCCGCTGGCCGAGAGGATGACCTTCGGCTCCCGGTCAGCGTTGATCATCCGGGATTCATCGCTGGTCACGCTGACCCGCAGGCCGGGGCACTGGATGGGGTCGATGCCCTGGGCCAGCAGGGCGCGGGCCGCCTCGTCAAAACAGTCAGGGTCGGTATCCCTGAAGATGCGGGTCGCCTCGATGGCAAGCGGGCTGTCGATGTACACCGGGAAATTGCCGTGGCCCTTGACCAGACCTTTTTCCTTGATCTCCCGGATGAAATAGAGCAGCTCCTGTGTGCGGCCCACCGCGAAACTGGGGATGACCACATTGCCGCCCCGGTCAAAGGTGCGCTGCAATATTCTGGCCAGTTCGCCGATGTAATCCGGGCGGGGGCCGTGGAGCCGGTCGCCGTAGGTGGATTCCATCACCACATAATCGGCATCGGTCAGATAGGTCGGGTCCTTGATGAGGGGCTGGTTCTGGTTGCCGATGTCGCCGGAGAAGACGAGCTTGGTGGTGGTGCCGTTCTCCGTCACCCAGATCGCAATGCTGGCCGACCCCAGCAGATGGCCCACATCCACGAACTCGATCACAAGGCCGGGGGCCAGTTCCAGTTTCGTGTTGTAATCCACGCCCCGGAACAACTTGATGGCCGCTTCGGCATCCTGGACGGTATACATCGGCTCCACCGGCTCGGCACCGGAGCGCTTGCCCTTGCGGTTCTTCCACTCCGCCTCAAACTCCTGGATGTGGGCAGAGTCCCGCAGCATGATGCCGCACAGCTCCACGGTGGGGTTGGTGGCATAGATCCTGCCCCGGAACCCGTTGCGGGCCAGCAGCGGCAGCAGGCCGGTGTGGTCGATGTGGGCATGGGTCGCCAGCACACCGTCGATCTCGCCGGGGGCCACGGGGAGGGGCTGATTCTCATAGGTATCCCTGCCCTGCTCCATGCCGCAGTCGATGAGATAGCGCTGCCCGGCGGCTTCCAGCAGGGTACAGCTGCCCGTCACCTCATGGTTCGCGCCCAAAAATGTCAGTTTCATCCAAAAGCACCTCCTGATCGATGCTCTCTGCCATTCGCACCGCGTCCGCAGCAAGCGAAGCGAGACCGAGAGGTTTTGCACTTGTATTATAACATATTTTCTTTTTCCAATGCGTCCAAATCGCGCCGGGAATATCAAGCAGAACGCCGAATTTTCGAAAAATTTTTTATACAATCTTGACAAACCACCCCCTGCTGATATAAACTTAATTCGTATGACGTAACTTCTACACAGAGATTCAAAATAGAGAGGTTGTATTTTATGGTTCGTAACGATTTGCGCAACGTCGCCATTATCGCTCACGTTGACCACGGCAAGACCACGCTGGTGGACGCCATGCTGCGTCAGAGCGGCGCTTTCCGCGACAATCAGGTCGTGGCCGAGCGCGTCATGGACAGCGGTGATATCGAGCGTGAGCGCGGCATCACCATTCTGGCCAAGAACTGCTCCTGCACCTACAAGGGTGTCAAGATCAACATCGTCGATACGCCGGGCCACGCCGATTTTGGCGGCGAGGTCGAGCGCGTTCTGAAGATGGTCAACGGTGTTCTGCTGCTGGTCGATGCAGCGGAAGGCTGCATGCCCCAGACCCGTTTCGTGCTGCAGAAGGCTCTGCAGCAGAACCTGAGCCTGGTGGTCGCCATCAACAAGATCGACCGCCCCGATGCCCGCATCAAGGAAGTCATCGACGAGGTCCTGTACCTGCTGATGGATCTGGGTGCTACCGATGAGCAGCTGGACTGCCCCATCCTGTTCTGCTGCGGCCGTCAGGGCACCGCAAGCCTGGACCCGGATGTGCCGGGCACCGACCTGATCCCCCTGTTCGACACCCTGCTGAGCACCATCCAGCCGCCGGAAGGCGACCCGGAGGCTCCGTTCCAGATGCTGGTCTCCTCGGTCGACTACAACGAGTTCGTGGGCCGCATCGGCATCGGCCGCATCCAGAACGGTGTTGCCCGCGTGGGCGAAGAGGTCCTGGTGTGCGACTGGCACAATCCCGACCTGAAGATGCGCGGCCGTCTGACCAAGCTGTACGACTTCCAGGCCAACGGCCGCCAGCCGTGCGACAACATCACCGCCGGTGATATCGTCGCCTTCTCCGGCCTGCCCGATGTCACCATCGGCAACACCCTGTGCTCTCCCTCTCAGGTCGAGCCGCTGCCCTTCGTGAAGATCAACGACCCCACCGTCGAGATGACCTTCTCCGTCAACGACAGCCCGCTGGCCGGCCGCGAGGGCAAGTTCGTCACCAGCCGCCAGATCCGTGACCGCCTGCAGAAAGAACTGCTGAAGGACGTCGCTCTGAAGGTGGAGGACTCCGCTACCACCGATTCCTTCCGCGTCATGGGCCGTGGTGAGATGCACCTGTCCATCCTGATCGAGACCATGCGCCGCGAAGGTTATGAGCTGCAGGTCTCTCCCCCGCACGTTCTGACCAAGATCATCGACGGCAAGACCTACGAGCCTATGGAGCATGTCGTCATCGACGTGCCCACCCAGTATCAGGGCGCTGTCATGACCGGTCTGGGCACCCGCAAGGCCGTCCTTCAGCAGATGGAGTCTCTGGGCACCGACCGTGTCCGTCTGGAGTTCCGGATGCCCAGCCGCGGCCTGTTCGGCTACCGCAACCAGTTCCTGACCGATACCCACGGCGAGGGCATCCTGAACCAGATCTTCGACGGCTACGACGTCTGGGCCGGCATGATCGCCAACCGCTCCACCGGCTCTCTGGTCAGCTTTGAGACCGGCGAGGCTGTCACCTACGGTCTGTTCAACGCACAGCAGCGCGGCACCCTTCTGGTCGGCGCTGGCGAGAAGGTCTACGAGGGCATGGTCATCGGCTACACCGCTTCCGGCGAGGACGTCGATGTCAACGTCTGCAAGACCAAGCATCTGACCAACACCCGTGCTTCCGGCTCCGATGACGCTCTGCGTCTGGTGCCCATCAGCAAGCTGAGCCTGGAGGGCTGCCTGGAGTTCCTGGCACCCGACGAGCTGCTGGAAGTCACCCCGGAGAACCTGCGTATCCGCAAGCAGATCTTGAACCACGACCAGCGCATGAAGGCCAAGAGCAAGCTGAAGTAAGCGCTCCCCTTTTTCGAAAACAGCTCAACGGCACCGCAAGCCCCACGGCCTGCGGTGCCGTTTTTTGTGTTTGTCTGCCTTTCTATTTGCAAACCGGCTCCATTCTCTGTATAATAAAGAAAACTCCATCTCACTGCGGCGCTGTGCCGCGTGAAAGACACAAACAAGGAGGTTTTGTTATGAACGACATCATTCAGGCCATGGAGACCCGCCGGAGCATCCGGCAGTTCAAGCCCGCCATGCCCCGCAAAGAGGAGCTTCAGCAGATCATCGAGGCCGGTCTTTACGCCGCCAACGGCAGAGGCCGACAGGGCGCGATCATTCTGGCCGTGACCAACAGGGAGCTGCGCGACAGGCTCTCCGCCCTGAACCGCGAGATCGGCGGCTTCCCGGAAGGCAAAGACCCCTTCTACGGTGCCCCGGCGGTCCTCATCGTGCTGGCAGACAAGAGCTGCCCCACCGGCATCTACGACGGCAGCCTCGTCATGGGCAACCTGATGCTGGCCGCACACGCACTGGGTCTGGGCAGTATCTGGATCCACCGCGCCAAGGAGGAGTTCGAACGCCCGGAGTACAAGCAGCTGCTCAAAGACCTCGGCGTCGAGGGCGAGTGGGAAGGCATCGGCCACTGCGTCGTCGGTTATATCGACGGCGAAGCCCCGCAGCCCGCACCCCGCCGGGACGGCCGGGTGTTCTGGGCCGAATAAGCAGGCGCAAAAAAGGAACGGCATACCAGACGGTGTGCCGTTCCTTTTTGTGCTTAATTTGCCGCGTAGGCGCTGCCCGGCGTCCAGGCATTGGCAGCCGAATACTTCGCGTGGTTGCGCAGATAGGTGACCCAGGCACCGTAGCCGTTGCCCGCCGAGAAATGGATGCCGTCCGGAGCGGCCAGCACCTCTTTCAGGTTGCCCTCGCCGTCGGCGAAGGTCTCCCACAGGTCGAGGTAAACGCAGCCCTTGTCCGCTGCCAGCAGGGCCAGCTGCTCATTGACCGAGCGGATGACGTCCGACGCAAGGCCGGGCTTTTCCGCCGCAGCGGCCGGGCGCACCGGCGGGATGGACTGGACGTAGATGACGCAGTCATTGCCCAGCGTCTGCCGCAGCAGGTCCAGCATCTGGCCATAGTAGGCCAGGAAACGGTCTGCCGCGCCCAGCGTGGTCAGGGTGTTGGTGCCCAGCAGAAGATAGAGCTTTTTCGGGTGGGCAGCAGCCAGCACATCCAGCGCGACCTCCTCGCCGCGGGTGGAGCTCTTGACGGCGCTGCGGTTCACGATGGCGTCCGGGCCGACGCCCGTGTAGCCGCAGATGAGCGCACCGCCCAGGTTGATGTTGTAATCGGAAAAGCCCACGGTCAGGCTGTCACCGAGGAAGGCTGCATCCGCAAAATAGCTCAGGTCCACCTGCCCGCAGCTGGGCTGGCGGATGGTGCTGCTGTCCTGCGCCTTGACCGTGTAGCCGCCCGCCGTCTGCCGGGCCGGGCCGAAGGTCTCCAACGTCACGGCAGCGGCTCCGGTATCCGCCGTGCTGCCCGCACTGCCGGAGTCCGCTGCGGTCTCCCCGCTCTCCCCCGCTGTGCTGTCGGCCGCTGCGCCCTGCATGGGCAGCGGAGCCAGAATGTTCTCGGCCATGCCGCTGGAAGTCGCGGTCTGCGGCTGCTCGCTCTCCTTCGAACCGTTTTCCAGAATGGCCGTCACCGCCAGCGAGAGCAGCAGAATGGCTGCAATGACCCCTGCCAGCCGCAGCCCGGTCCCTGCACGGCTGCGCCTGGCGCGGCCATGCGCCGAATGATATTCGTGTGAAATTCCCATCGTCGTTCCCCTTGCCTTTTTTATATTTACGGGTAGTATCCCTCAAAAATTGCATCACATTCCGGGATCGCACCGTTTTTTGTGCCATATGACCATTATTGTATCATAATTTTTTTGCCTGTGCAACCAATCAGGTCTTGCATACAACAGGCAAATGGTTTACAATAGAAGAGTAGCAGGAATTGTGCCGTTTTCATTGAAGTGCTTGCACATCCTGCATTCTTTTTGTACGACTTGCGGCGAATGGCTGCGCTTGTTCCGGGAGCAGTGCAGGGCACCCGGAACAGTTTCCGAACGCAGCCGTCCGTTTTGCGGGACGTAACAGTTTTTTGGATAAGAAGGAGGTTCTCATGGCGAAAAACGTCATCATTGGCCAGAGCGGCGGCCCCACAGCCGTCATCAATTCCAGTCTGGCAGGCGTCTACAAAGCCGCGATCAGTCTGGGAGCTGAGAAGGTCTACGGGATGCAGTACGGCATCGAAGGCCTGCTCAAGGAAGAGATGCTGGAGCTGAACGTTCTGCTGAACGACCGCATGAGCATCGAGCTGCTCAAGCGCACCCCGTCCAGCTATCTGGGCAGCTGCCGCTACAAGCTGCCTGACCCGGATGTGGACGCCGCCCCGTTCGTTAAACTCTTCACCCTGTTTGACAAGTACGACATCTGTGCGCTGTTCTACATTGGTGGCAACGACTCGATGGATACCATCGCCAAGCTCAGCCGCTATGGCGCGCGGGTGGGCAGCCCGGTGCGGTTCATCGGTGTGCCCAAGACCATCGACAACGACCTGTGCCTGACCGACCACACCCCCGGCTACGGCTCGGCAGCCAAGTACATTGCCACCATCCTGAAGGAAGTCATCCGGGACTCTTCCGTCTACAACATCCGCAGCGTGACCGTGGCCGAGATCATGGGCCGCCACGCAGGCTGGCTGGCCGGTGCGGCCTGCCTGGCCGGCGGTGATGACTGCGAAGGCCCGGACCTCATCCTGCTGCCGGAAGTTCCCTTTGATGCGGACCGCTTCCTGGCCAGGGTGGACGAGCTGCAAAAGAGCAAGCCCAATGTCATCATCGCAGCCAGCGAGGGCGTGAAGACCGCCGACGGCACCTATCTGTGCGATCTGGTCTCCACCGCCGGGCAGCTGGATGCCTTTGGCCACAAGGCCATTCTCAGCGGCACCAGCCGCTATCTGTCCGACCTCATCCACGACCGGCTGAACTGCAAGAGCCGCGCCATCGAGTTCTCGACTCTGCAGCGCTGTGCCAGCCATCTGGCCAGCCGCACCGATGTGAACGAGGCCTACGCCGTGGGCGGTGCGGCCGCTGCGGCTGCTTTTGCGGGCGAGACCGGCAAGATGATCTCGCTCAAGCGCATCTCCAACTATCCCTATCAGTGCATCACCGAGGCCGTGGATGTCCAGAAGGTGGCGAACCTTGAGAAGAAGGTCCCGCTGGATTGGATCACCCCGGACGGGATGCAGGTCACGGCGGCATTTGAAGAATATGCCCGCCCGCTGATCCTGGACGAGGTGACGCCTGTTTACGTCAACGGCACCCCGCGTCACATCCGCCTGTAAGTTTTTCCCCCCGCATCCTCTTTCCCGCAGTCTGTTTTCGTGCTCCTGCACGATAATATAAAGCCGAAACAGAAGAAAAGGAGAAATCATCATGGGTAAAAATGCAATCGTTGGCCAGTCTGGCGGCCCCACCTCTGTCATCAATGCAAGTCTGGCAGGTGTTTTTGAGAGCTGCAAGAACCGCGGCGCACAGGTCGTTTACGGCATGTGCAACGGTGTCGCCGGTCTGCTGGAGGAAAACGTTGTAGACCTGTCTCAGTACCTGACCGACGACCTCGACATCGAGCTGCTCAAGCGCACGCCGTCCAGCTTCCTGGGCAGCTGCCGTTACAAACTGCCCGACTGGCACGACGACGAGGCGGTCTACAAGAAGCTGTTCGCCATTCTGGAGAAGCTGGACATCGGCTACTTCTTCTACATTGGCGGCAACGACTCCATGGACACCATCGGCAAGCTGGCCGACTACGGCAACCGTGTGCAGAGCAGCATCCGCTTCATGGGTGTGCCCAAGACCATCGACAACGATCTGATGGTCACCGACCACACCCCCGGCTACGGCTCCGCTGCCAAGTACATCGGCGTCGTGATGAAGGAGATCATCCGGGATGCCACCGTCTACGGCACCAAGTACGTCACCGTCGTCGAGATCATGGGCCGCAACGCCGGCTGGCTGACCGCCGCCGCTGCTCTGGCCAAGAGCGACGACTGCGAGGGCGTGGACATGATCTGCCTGCCCGAAGTGCCCTTCCATGTGGACCACTTCGTGGAGAAGGTCCGTACCATGCAGGAGAAGAAGCCCAGCATCGTCATCGCCGTCTCCGAAGGCGTCAAGCTGGAGGATGGCCGCTATGTCTGCGAGCTGGCCGACGATGTGCATGCAGTCGATGCCTTCGGCCACAAGGCCCTGACCGGCACCGCCCGCTATCTGGCAAATGTCGTGGCCCGGAATCTGGACACCAAGACCCGCAGCATCGAGCTTTCCACCCTGCAGCGCTGCGCCGGCCACCTGACCAGCCGCACCGACATCACCGAGGCCTATCAGGTCGGCGGTGCTGCCGCCAAGGCTGCCTTTGAGGGCGTCACCGGCCAGATGGTTGCCCTGAAGCGCATCTCCAACAACCCCTATCAGTGCACCACCGAGCTGCACCCCATCAGTGAGGTCGCAAACCTCGAAAAGAAGGTGCCGCTGAGCTGGATGAACGCCAACCACACCCAGATGACCGAGGAGTTCCTGGATTATGCCCGTCCCCTCATCCAGGCCGAGCTGACCCCGCTGTACATTGCAGGTCTGCCCCACCACATCTACCTGAAGAAGTGATTTCTCTTCTGTTTCCCGGCGCATAAGCAAGGCCCCGTGCGGACACATTGGTCTGCACGGGGCCTTTTTGTCTGTTCGTTTGCCGGGTCACACCGTGGTCTCGACGCGCGGCGCACCGCCCGCGATCTCCTCGGCGGTCAGGGGCCGGGCCGGGGCGGCGGGGGCGTTCAGGTGCTCCTTGGCAACGGCCAGCATCAGCTTGATGCGGTTTTCCTGATTGACCCTGGTGGCGCTGGGGTCGTAGTCGATGGGGGTGATGTTGGCAGCGGGATACAGCGCACGGATCTTGTTCACCATGCCCTTGCCCACGATGTGGTTGGGCAGGCAGCCGAACGGCTGGGCACAGACGATGTTGCCGTAGCCGCCCTGCACCAGCTCGATCATCTCGGCGGTCAGCAGCCAGCCCTCGCCCATCTTGGCACCCAGCGAAATGATGCCGTGGGGCTTTTCCACCAGTTCCTTGAAGGGGCCGGGCGCATAGAACCCGGCATCGGCGGTCGCCTTGAGCATGGCGCGCTCGACGCTGTCCAGCCAGTTGAGCAGCTGGTCGGTGCCGACCTTGACGGCCAGCTTGCCGCCGTAGAGGACATGGTCCTCGCCCATGTTGAAAATGCAGTACTGCACAAAGCCCATCAGGCCGGGGAAGTTGACCTCGCAATCCTGGCTTTCCAGGAACTTTTGCAGGTCGTTGTTGCCCAGCGGGCTGTATTTGACGTAGATCTCACCGACGACGCCGACCTTGACCTTCGGCACACGGGTAACGGGGATGGCGGCAAACTCTTTTGCGATGAGCGGGAAGGTATGCTTCATCTCTTTGGAGGTATAGCCCTTGCCCGCCAGCAGGACGCGGCCCAGCCGCTCGACCCAGAGGTCCACCATCCTGTCGGCGCTCCCCTTCACATTCTCGTAGGGGGCCACCTGATTGCGCAGGGCGCAGAGCAGGTCGCCGTAGAAGATGCAGGCGATGGCCCGGCGCGCCAGCGGCAGGGTCATCTGGAAGCCGCTGTCCTTCTCCAGACCGGAGAAGTTCAGGCTGGCAACCGGGATCTGCGGGTAGCCCGCCTTGACCAGCGCCTTGCGGAGCAGGTGGATGTAATTGGACGCACGGCAGCCGCCGCCGGTCTGGGTGATGAGCAGGGCGGTGTGTTCCAGATCATACTTGCCGCTGTTCAGGGCGTCCAGAAACTGGCCGATGACCAGCAGCGCCGGATAGCAGGTGTCGTTGTGGACGTATTTCAGACCCAGCTGAGCTACGGCGCTGCCGCAGTTGCCGAGGATCTCGCACTTGTAACCATCGAACCGCAGCGCGTATTCCAGCAGCCGGAACTGGGTGATGGCCATGTTGGGGATGAGGATGGTGTGGGTCTTCTTCATCTCCGGGGTGAATTTGGGATAGTTGTATTCCATAGGTTCCTCCTATGTATCATTGTAACGTTGCCTTAGGGAACTCGGCGCTGTCCTGTATCTATGCCGCGCCTGAGAGGTCAGGGTTTTATTTCCGGTCCTCGTCCCGCTCATCCAGCGCCGCGAACAGGCTGCGCAGGCGGATGTTCACTGCGCCCAGGTTGGTGATCTCGTCGATCTTCAGCTGGGTGTAGAGCTTGCCGCCCTCCTGCAGGATCTCGCGGGTCTCGTCGGTGGTGATGGCATCGACGCCGCAGCCGAAGGAGACGAGCTGCACCAGATCCATATCTTTCTGGGTGGTGCAGTACTTGGCCGCTGCATACAGGCGGCTGTGATAGGTCCACTGGTTCAGGACCCTGGTGGGGAACTTTTCCACCCGGTCCGAAATGCTGTCCTCGGTGATGACGGCAGCGCCGTGGCGGGTGATGAGGTGGTCGATGCCGTGGTTGACCTCCGGGTCCACATGGTAGGGGCGGCCGGCCAGCACGATGATGCGCCTGCCCTGTCGGCGGGCCTCGTCGATGATCTCGCTGCCCTTGACCCGGATCTGGGCCATGTGGGCCTCGTGCTCGGCATAAGCGGCGTCTGCTGCGGCCTGCACTTCCTTCTCGGAGATGCCGCCGAAGTAGCGCGGGAGGACCTCTTTGGCCATCTTGCGGACGAAGTCCTTCGGGCGATGGATGCCCACGTAATCGTAGATGAACTTCTTGCCTTCCAGCTCCGGGCAGTTGCCGGCCAGAACTTCCGGATAGTACGCGACCACCGGGCAGTTGTAGTGGTTATCGCCCAGCCCCTCGTCGAAGTTGTAGGTCAGGCAGGGGTAGAAGATGGCGTCCAGCTGCATCTGGCTCAGAGCCTTGATGTGGCCGTGGCTGAGCTTGGCCGGGAAGCAGGCCGTATCGCTGGGGATGGTGGCCTGACCGGCCAGATACAGCCCGCGGCTGGACACCGGGCTGGTGTGAACGGCAAAGCCGAGCCTGGTCCAGAAGGTGTGCCAGAACGGCAGCATCTCGTACATGTTCAGGCAGAGCGGGATGCCGATGGAGCCGCGCTTACCGGGCACCGGCTTGTAGCCTGCCAGAAGCTGCTGCTTGTAGGCATAGAGGTTCAGGCTGTTGTCCTCGCTCTTGCCGGTCACGGGTTTATCGCAGCGGTTGCCGGAGATGAACTTGCGGCCATCGGCGAAGGTATTCACGGTGAGCTGGCAGTGGTTGCCGCAGCCGCCGCACTTGACGCTGACGACCTTCTGGTCGAAGCTCTGCAGCTCCTCCAGCGTCATCATAGAGGAAGTCTCTCTGTGGTTCCTGGCGCTCTGGCGCAGGCCGAACAGCGCCGCACCGTAAGCGCCCATCAGACCCGCGATGTCGGGGCGGATGACCTCGACGCCCATCTCCTTCTCGAAGGCGCGGAGCACGGCCTCGTTGTAGAAGGTACCGCCCTGCACGACGATCTTGCGGCCCAGCTCTTCGGGGCTGGATGCGCGGATGACCTTGTACAGCGCATTCTTGACGACGCTGATGGACAAACCTGCCGAGATGTTCTGGATGGATGCGCCGTCCTTCTGGGCCTGCTTCACCGAGCTGTTCATGAAGACGGTGCAGCGGCTGCCCAGGTCCACCGGGCGGTCGGCAAACAGGCCCAGCGCGGCGAACTCCTTGACATCATAACCCAGCGCCTGCGCGAAGGTCTGCAAAAAGCTGCCGCAGCCGGAGGAACAGGCTTCGTTCAGGAAGATGTTGCTGATGGCGCCATCCTCGATCTTGAAGCACTTCATATCCTGTCCGCCGATGTCGATGATGAAGTCCACATCGGGCATAAAATATTTGGCGGCGGTGAAGTGCGCCACCGTCTCCACCAGACCGTAATCGCAGCGGAAGGCATTCTTGACCAGCTCTTCGCCGTAGCCGGTGGTGGTCACGCTGGCCACGTGCAGGCCGGGGTGCTCCTGATAGATCTTAATGAGCTGCTCTTTGATGAGGGGCAGCGGGTTGCCGAGGTTCGGCTGATAGTTGGTGTACAAGATCTGGCTCTTTTCGTCCACGACCACCAGCTTGACGGTGGTGGAGCCGGAGTCGATGCCGATGTGCACGGGGCCGCACTGTGCGCTGAAGGGCACATGCGGCACACTGTGAGACATGTGGCGGGCATGGAAGGCCTCATACTCCTCCTTGTTGGCGAAGAGCGGAGGCTCGCTGGCGTAGGTCGCCGTAGCGGCGTACTCATCCAGCGCCCCGGCCACCGCGGAAAGGTTGAACTCTTTGTCTGCATAGAGCGCCGCACCCAGTGCCACATACAGCAGGCTGTTCTCCGGGCAGGTGCCGGTAACGCCCAGCGCCTCGTCGAAGCTCTTGCGCAGCACGGTGCTGAAGGTCAGCGGGCCGCCGAGGTAGAGGATGTTGCCCTGGATGGGGCGGCCCTGTGCCAGACCAGCAATGGTCTGGTTGACGACCGCCTTGTAGATGCTGGCGGCGATGTCCTCGGTGCGGGCACCCTGATTGATGAGGGGCTGCACATCGCTCTTGGCGAACACGCCGCAGCGGGAAGCGATGGTGTAGGTGCGCTCAGCCTTTTCGGCGGCTTTGTTCATCTCGTCAGCGCTCATCTTCAGCAGGGTGGCCATCTGGTCGATGAACGCACCGGTGCCGCCGGCGCAGCTGCCGTTCATGCGGACTTCGGTGCCGTTGGTCAGGAACAGGATCTTCGCGTCCTCACCGCCCAGCTCGATGACGCAGTCCGTTGCGGGAACGAACCGCTTGACCGCCACACGGGTGGAGAACACCTCCTGCACGAAGGGCACACCGCAGCTGTCTGCCAGGCCCATGCCCGCCGAGCCGGAAATGCTCAGCAGCGCCTTCTGACCGTGCAGCTGCTCGGCGTCGATCCGGCGCAGCAGCTCCTGCGCCTTTTCCAGGATATGGCTGTAATGACGTTCATATGTCGAATATACAATCGAATCATGTTCATCCAGCACCACGCACTTGATGGTGGTACTGCCGATGTCAAGACCTACTCTCACGTTTTTCTTTCCTCCTGAAGGAACTTCCTGCCAGTTTTCGGGCAGGGCCGCTCTGCCGTCCTCTGCCCGAAAAGTAGTTCGTTAGCGAATCATCTGCAGGACTCGCATACAGTTGTATTATACTCAAAACCGCGAAAACAATCAATTGGTGTTTTCCATTTTACACGCAAAAAATAGTATTTTCCGCTCAGAAAGTTAAACATTTTGTTAATTTCACGGAACTTTCGGCCGTATTTTTCCATAAAACAGCTAAGATTCTTTACTGAGAGTGGATTTCAGCAGACAAAACGCGCTGCGCATCGGTGGGCAATTCATCCCGCCCGATGCGCAGCGCGTTCGTGATCACATTGCAAGATATTCTTCTACCGCCTTGTCCAGCAGCCGCCCTAGGACGGCTTTGGAATCTGCGGTCAATTCCCTGCGTGCCTGCGGGTGAGCAGATACAGCTCGCGGCGGAGCTGATGCTGCAGCGCGGTGGTGCTGTGTTCGTCCGGGTGGGACGGCTGCGAGCGGAACTCGACCGTCGTTTCGATGGGGAACGGCCGGGTGGGCAGCGGCAGTGTCAGCTCTGCCCGGACGCCCTGCGGTGTGCGGGGCAGCAGGGCAAGCCCCCAGCCCAGCTGGCGGCAATACCGGCGGCAGAGCAGCAGCCCCGCCTGCGCACCGCCCAGAAAGCGGCGGCGGTTTTCGAGCCAGCTCTCCCCTTCCGGCAGGCCGCAGCCATCGTCCTCGATGGTCAGGCGGATGTCCTGCCCGGTCTGCCGCAGGCACACCTGGATGTTCCCGCCGGGTGCGGCAGCACGCAGGGCGTTCGAAAGCAGGTGAAAGCAGATCTGTTCGGCCATTTCTCGGTCGCCCCAGACAAGGCACTGCTCCAGCCCGCCGCAGTCTACGGTGAGCTTCGTGCTGCTCTGGGCGTCGATCTCGCCGCGCAGCCCTTCCAGCTGCGCCAGCAGGCGGCACAGGTCCACCGGCCGCTTCTGCACCGGTTCCTCCGGAGCCGAAAGCTCCATCAACTCCCGGAACGTCCGTTCCAGCCGGGCTGCTTCCTGCTCCATGTCCTCCAGCGCCTGGGTCGCGCGGGCATCCTTCAGCGGCTGTAAGTGCATCTGTAAATATTCCCGGTTCTGTTCCAGCAGGCGCAGTGAGTGCAGAAACGCTGTTTCCAACTGTTTTTGCGGAAATCCCGCTTCGTCCTGCCTGCACATATCCACCGTTCCTCCTTACCGCTGTTCCCGCACGATGATGCCGCGCCGCAGCACGGTCTGCTGCAGCGAGTAGACCAGCCTGCCGGTGGTGACTTTGAGCCCGGTCAGGCCGTTTTCCGCCTTGAAGTGCTCCCATTCCACCGGGTGCCGTGTCTCCAGCCCTTCGACCAGACGGCGCAGGCCGCTGTCCACAGCGGCCACCGTGATGTGATATTGTTCCGCGACGCCCTGCAAAATTTCTTTGCAAAGCGCCAGTTTTCCATCGGCTGAACAGGCGATCTGTACCGCCAGCGTGAGGTATTCGCAATTGGTGTCCGGCTGCGGGAGCTTCCACAGCTCGTACAGGTGGGTGCAGAACCGTTCGATCTGCATCGAGTTCCGGCCGGGGACGCCCAGCAGCCCCCGCAGAAGATCCCGCAGATGGTCGTGCCCGACGCCGTAAAAACGGCTGCCCGGCTGCAGGTGGGCGGCGGTGATGTCGTCGGCCCAGCCGTCGCCCTGCAACAGGAGCGGCGGGTGGCTGGGCAGGCGGTTGAGCTTTTCGAGGAAGGTCAGGCTGTCCATATCCTCCAGCTGGCTGCTCAGCACCAGCACATCAAAGCACCGCTCCTGCCGCAGCGCCTGCAGGACAGGCTCCCCGCTCTGGAAGCAGGTGCATCGGATGATGGTGCTCTGCTCTTCCAGATAAAACTTCCGGATGCGGAGTTCCCGGTCGTCGTAGCTCATCAGAGCGACGCGCAGGTTCTCCGCATCCCGCTCACCGGGCACCTGCGGCACCTCCGTTCTGCTCTGCTTCCAGCACCGGGAGCCAGTCTGCGATCACATCGCCCCAGATCTCTGGCTGCACGGCATTTTCACACAGATATTGCAGCAGCCGGTAGCCTGCCTCCGGATGCAGCGGAACAAACTCGCTGACCTGCTGTTCCCGCTCGCCCTTCCGGTCCAGCGTCAGGTGGCAGCCGCCTTCTGACGCATCCAGCGCGTAGACCAGCGTATACGCGGCCTGATAGCCCTTGATCGACGAGAACTGCCGGATCAGCGGGGCATACGTTCGTTCCATAAAAGACTCCTCCTTGCTGCTGTGGTTGCCATAATCTTCCGGTCTATGGCTTTTCATTCCTATTTTATAGAGCAGCACAGAGAGATGCAATCCCCTAAAAAGCGTCAAAATGTGTCGTTTTGGTGTTTGCTCTGCCCGGTTCGCCTCGCGTTTTTCGCCAGAGAAAAGCCGATGGAAACTGCTTTTCTTTGTCAAGGATACCACCTTTTCCGCCCAAAAGCAAGGGACAGTAATTGTCTCTTATCTTCCAGAACTTCCCCTGTCGGGAGCCGTCGGGATGCCACGATTTGTTCACATTTTTCTGATAAAATAAAGTGATATTTTTGTTCCGGCGGCTTTGGCACTCCCCTCAGCCGTGTTTGCAGAAAGGCAGAATCCATGCTTCAACTCAAAAAGATCCACAAGCAGTACAAGACCGGCGACCTGGTCCAGACAGCCCTTGACAAGGTCAGCCTGAGCCTCCGCGACTGCGAGTTCGTCGCCATCCTTGGCCCCAGCGGCTCCGGCAAGACCACCCTGCTGAACATCATCGGCGGTCTGGACCGGTATGACAGCGGCGACCTCATCATCAACGGCATCTCCACCAAAAAGTACACCGACCGCGACTGGGACTCCTACCGCAACCACACCATCGGCTTCGTGTTCCAGAGCTACAACCTCATCCCCCACCAGACCGTGCTGGCCAACGTGGAGCTGGCACTGACCATCTCCGGCGTATCGGGTGCCGAGCGCCGCCGCCGGGCCACCGAGGCACTGCAGAAAGTGGGTCTGGGCAACCAGCTGCACAAGCACCCCACCGAGATGTCCGGCGGCCAGATGCAGCGGGTGGCCATCGCCCGCGCCCTCGTCAACGACCCGGACATCCTGCTGGCCGACGAGCCCACCGGCGCACTGGACAGCGAGACCAGCATCCAGGTCATGGAGCTGCTGAAGGAAGTGGCCAAAGACCGCCTCGTCGTCATGGTCACCCACAACCCGGAGCTGGCCCACCAGTACGCCACCCGCATCGTCCAGCTGAAGGACGGCGTCATCCGCTCCGACACCGACCCCTTCGAGCCGGACGCCGCCCAGCTTGCCCCGCCAGTACACAAGAGCATGGGCCGCTCGTCCATGTCTCCCCTCACCTCGCTGAGCCTGAGCTTCAACAATCTGCTGACCAAAAAGGCCCGCACCCTGCTCACGGCCTTTGCCGGTTCCATCGGCATCATCGGCATCGCGCTCATCATCTCCCTGTCGGCAGGCGTCAACCAGTATATCGACGATACCGAACGCTCCACCCTGTCCGAATATCCGCTGCAAATTCTCAGCAGCGGCATGGACCTGACCTCGATGCTCACCTCCGGCTCGCCGGCGTCCGCTTCCAGCACGACCGCCGAGGAAGGGATGGTCCCGGTGCGGCAGCTCATCACCCAGATGGTAGCAGGCATCACCTCCAACGACCTGAAGTCCCTCAAGACCTATCTCGAAAGTGACGACTGCACCATTGCCGAGGACGCCACCTCCATCGAGTATTCTTATAATGTGCAGCCCCAGATCTACCGGGAAGACGCCGATGGCTCCATCCGTCAGGTGAACCCGGATTCTTCCCTCTCCAGCCTGGGCATCAGCTCCACAAGCTCCACCAACAGCATGATGTCCTCCATGATGAACACCAGCGTGTTCTATCAGCTGCCCGAAAGCGATGAGCTCTACAACTCCCAGTATGAAGTTAAGGCGGGCCGCTGGCCGGAGAAGTACAATGAATGCGTTGCCGTGCTGGGTGCCGACGGCACCATCACCGACTATGCGCTGTACGCCCTCGGCCTGCGGGACAGCGCCGAGCTGGACAAGATGATCCAGCAGTTCGCCCAGAACCAGAACGTCGATGTCCCCACCGACTTCAAGACCTACCGGTACAGCGATTTCATCGGCATCCAGTTCAAACTGGTCAACGCGGCCGACCGCTATCTGCGCGACGACGACCACAACGCCTGGGTGGACAAGTCCGACGACAAGGACTTCATGAAGAACCTTGTCGCATCCAGCGAGACCCTGACCGTGGTGGGCGTCGTGCAGCCCAAAGAGGATGCCTCTGCTTCCATGCTGTCCTCCGGCATCGCCTACCCGGCCGCCCTCACCCAGCACGTCATCGCCGCCGCAGCCGACTCTCAGATGGTCAAAGACCAGCTGGCCTCCCCTGCCATCAATGTGATGAACGGCGAACCCTTCGGCACCGAAGACGCTTCCGCCTTTGATATGAGCAGCCTGTTCCGCATCGACACCGACATGCTCAAGAGCGCCTTCCAATTCGACACCAGCAAGCTGAATTTCGACCTCAGCGGCGCATTCGATTTGGACAACGGTTCGGTCGATCTCGGCTCGCTGCTCGACCCCGACGATTTCCAGCTGGATCTGGATCTGACCGAAACGCCTGACCTGGACATGAGCACCCTGACCGACCTCTTTGCCAACATGGACCTTTCCGTCTCCGAAGACAAGATGCAGGAGCTGGCCCAGAAGGTTCTGGTCGGCTACAAGGACTATGTCATCGGGAACGGCATCCTGAACCTGAACAAGATCAGCTTCTCTCAGTACCTCAAGAGCGATGCCTTCAAGACCCTGATGAACGACGCCATGGGCGAACTGTTCGACCAGGACGCCCTGCAGGCCCAGTTCTCGGAGGCCATGCAGACGGCGATGTCCACCCTCATGGAAAGCTACTCGTCCCAGATCTCCGAGACGCTGCAGGCTCAGCTGGGCAGCGCGATGCAGACGGCCATGACCAAGCTGATGACCCAGATGAGCCAGAACATCCAGAGCCAGATGCAGCAGAGCTTCTCCCAGCTGGGCAGCCAGATGGAGAGCGCGCTGAAGATCGACGCCACAGCCTTCCAGAAGGCCATCCAGTTCAACATGAGCGAGGACGACCTGACCGACCTGATGAAGTCGGCCATGCTCTCCTCCACCGCCACCTACGACAGCAACCTGCAGACGCTGGGCTATGCCGACCTCGACGCCCCCAGCCAGATCAAGATCTATCCGCAGGACTTTGACCACAAGGCGTCCGTCGTGGCCAAGCTCGACGCCTACAACGACAACATGCGGTCCCAGGGCGCGGACGACAAGGTCATCCAGTACACCGACGTCGTCGGCACCCTGATGACCTCCGTGACCGAGATCATCAACATGATCTCCAACATGCTGGTCGCCTTCGTCTCCATCTCGCTGGTGGTCTCGTCCATCATGATCGGCGTCATCACCTATATCAGCGTGCTTGAACGCCGCAAGGAGATCGGCATCCTGCGTGCCATCGGCGCGTCCAAGCGGAACATCTCCGAGGTGTTCAACGCCGAGACCTTCATCATCGGCCTGTGCTCCGGCGTGATGGGCGTCGTGCTGAGCGAGATCCTGCTCATCCCTGGCAATATGCTCATCCAGAAGATCTCCAACGGCACCAATGTGGTCGCCCGCCTGCCGCTGAACGCAGCCCTTGTGCTGATCGTTCTGGCCACCGTGCTGACCATCCTCGGCGGCTTCATCCCCGCCAAGGGCGCTTCCCGTTCCGACCCCGTCAAGGCCCTGCGGTCGGAATAAGTCACAAAACAACAAAAAAATCCTTCCGGCAATTGCCGGAAGGATTTTTTTGTTGTTTTGTGATTACCACTCGGTGTCGCCGGCCCCATCCGCACCCACAGTGGTGGCGACTTTGGCGCGGCGGAACATGCTCTCCACCACAGCGCAGTACTTATCGGCCAGGCAGACGATGATGGCTTCGCGGCAGGTGGGTACATGCCGGAAGGTCAGCGGCCACATGTGGCTTTGGATGATGTCCTGCTCCTTCTTCGTGATGTGAAAGTAATGCTCCGCATTCACGCAGGCCGAGCCGGGGTGCGAAAAGCCGTGCATCTCAAACAGGCGGCGGATACCATGGAAGCTGCTCGTCTTGTGCCAGTCGTACAGGTAGAAATCGTGCAGAAAGCCGCCCACCGCCAGCGCGGTCTCGTCGGCACCCAGATGGAAGCGGCGGTTGAGCCAGAAGCTGACCAGCACCACATTTTTGCAGTGCTGATAGGTGGTCACGTCGCCATGCTGGATGAACTCCCGCATCTCCTGCACTTTGGGATGGTGGTCGTACTGTTCCAGAATGGCGTAAAGCTGCTCACGTTCAGTCTGAGAAAGCTGCATTGCTTGGGGTCCCTTTCCTCTTAAAAAACAACATCAGGAGCGGAGCTGGACGGGGTTGGAATTGCCGAAGTTCTCGGCGCTGCTGGGGTTCTCGCGCTTCAGGCTCATGTCCACCAGATACTGCCGGCTGCCGTCGCCCATGGCGTCCAGCTCCGCGAGCTTGGCCTTGGCGGACTCCACATCCGGATACCACTGGATGAGGAAGAAGTTCTCTGCCTCGACGCCGTAATAGATCCACTGGCCGTCTGCCCGGAGCAGGTCGTCCAGATGGTCCACCTCTTCGCCGTCCGGCAGGCCGAGGCCCTCCTCGGCATAAAGGCTCTCCGGCTCCACCTGGAGCACCTCGATCACCTGAATGGCGCTCTGAAGATATTCATCCTGCGAGATGCTCTTGTCGGAGAGCTCCCAGCCCGTCAGGAATGCCTGCATCATCAGGTTCTTGACAGAAATTTCCGGCCGCATTGCCATAAATGTTCCCTCTTCCTTCCGGGCGGTGTGCCCGGCGTTTGTTTTCGCTGACCAGTATACGCTAAAATTTGTTGCAGGTCAACTATTTTTTCATGAATTTTTTGTAGAACTATACAAATCCAGTTTATTCCAGATGGAAGTCGAAGGTGTCGTTCAGCCATTCCACCGCCAGCTGCACCCAATGGGCGCGGTGGGCGCTGGCGGCATCCACCTCTGCGGTGGAGATGCTGGTGCCGTGGACCCCCTTCTCGAACAGATGCGCCTCACAGGGGACATGGTTCTTCCGCAGCGCTGCAAGGAGGAGCAGGGTGTTTTCCACCGGGACGGTGGCGTCCTCCATCGTGTGCCAGACGAAGACCGGCGGTGTATCCGGCGTGATCTTCTCTTCCAGCCCGAATCTCTGGTGCTCCGCCCGGTCTTCGCTGCCCGAAAGCTGCACAAAACTGCCCCGGTGGGCATACTCCCCCGCCGTGATGACCGGATAGGCCAGCAGCACGGCATCCGGCTTCCGGCTGCGGTCTGCCGCCTCGCCGGGGCAGTCGAGCACCGCACCGGACAGCGCCAGGTGCCCGCCCGCCGAAAAGCCGCAAACGGCGATCCGGTCCGGCAGGATGCCCCAGCGTTCTGCGTTCTGTCGCAGCAGCCCGATGGCCGCGCGGAGCTGGCGCAGCGGCTGGTGATTCCGTGCCCCCTCGCCCACACTGTAGGTCAGCACAGCAGTGTGATACCCTGCCGCTGCAAACTGCAGCGCCACCGGGTCGGCCTCGCGGGCACTGACGTGTTCGTACCCGCCGCCGGGCACCACCAGCACCAGCGGACGGCGCAGCGCGTTCGGCATGGCCGGAGCCGGGCTGCGCAGATAAAGTTCCAGCTTCCCTCCACCGGGAAGCGCACACATTTCAAACTGCATCGAAGTCATTCCTTTCCGACTTTGTCGGGACTATTATAATGGGTTTGGAGCCGGAATGCAAAGAGAACCGCAAACATTTCTGAACTTTTTATGAAACCCCTTGATTTTTGATGCGAAGCGGTGTATATTAGCACTCGAAAGTTATGAGTGCTAAGCCGTCATCCCAAACTCCGGCTCTCTGGCACCGAATCTGAACAAAAGAGGTTTTGTATTATGGCGAAGAAAGAATTTCAGGCGGAAAGCAAAAAGCTGATGGACATGATGATCAACTCCATCTACACCAACAAGGAGATCTTCCTGCGCGAGCTGATCTCCAACGCTTCGGACGCCATCGACAAGCTGTATTATAAGAGCCTGACCGACACCTCCGTCGGCATGAACAAAGGCGATTTCCGCATCCTGCTCACCCGCGACAAGGACAGCCGTACCCTGACCGTCTCCGATAACGGCATCGGCATGACCAGGGAAGAGCTGGAGTCCAACCTCGGCACCATCGCCCACTCCGGCTCGCTCGACTTCAAGAAAGAGAACAAGGACGAGAACATCGACATCATCGGCCAGTTCGGCGTCGGTTTCTACTCGGCCTTCATGGTGGCCGACAAGGTCACTGTCATCTCCAAAGCTTACGGCGCAGACCAGGCCTGGCAGTGGGAATCCAGCGGTGCGGACGGCTACGAGATGAACCCGGCCGAAAAGGACACCGTGGGCACCGACATCATCCTGCACATCAAGCCCAGCACCGATACCGACAACTACGAGAATTTCCTCGATGAATATGGCATCGCGGCCATCGTCAAGAAGTACAGCGACTATGTGCGCTACCCTATCCAGATGGAGCGCGAGAAGAGCCGCCAGAAGCCCGAACCGGACCCCAAGCCCGATGACTACAAGCCGGAGTGGGAGACCTACACCGAGCTGGAGACCCTGAACAGCATGGTGCCCATCTGGAAGAAGCAGAAGAGCGAAGTCTCCGACGAAGAGTACGCCGCCTTCTACAAGGATAAGTTCAACGACTACACCGACCCCGCCCGCGTCATCGTCAGCCGCACCGAGGGCACTGCGAACTACAACGCCCTGCTCTTTGTGCCCAGCCACCGCCCCTACGACTTCTACACCAAGGACTACGAAAAGGGTCTGGCACTCTACGCTTCCGGTGTGCTCATCATGGAAAAGTGCGGCGACCTGCTGCCCGATTACTTCAGCTTCGTCAAGGGCATCGTGGACAGCCAGGACCTGAGCCTGAACATCAGCCGTGAGATGCTGCAAAAGGACAACCAGCTCAAGCTGATCCACAACGCACTGGAAAAGAAGATCAAGAACGAGCTCCACGCCATGCTGACCAACGACCGCGAGAAGTATGAGGCTTTCTGGAAGGAGTTCGGCCGCCAGATCAAGTTCGGTGCCTACTCCGATTACGGAATGCACGGCGAGCTGCTGCGCGACCTGCTGCTGTTCTGGTCTGCCAAGGAGCAGAAGATGGTCACTTTGCAGGAGTATGTGGACAAGATGCCCGCTGAGCAGAAGTTCATCTACTTTGCAGCCGGTGACTCCACCGACCGTCTGGCCAAGCTCCCTGCCGCTGAGCTGGTGCTGGATAAGGGCTACGACGTGCTGCTGCTGACCGAGGATGTGGATGAATTCTGCCTGCAGATCCTGCGCACCTATCCCCGCAAGGATGCCGAGGGCAAGGACGGCACCGTTGAGTTCAAGAACGTCAACAGCGGCGACCTGGGCCTTGAGACCGAGGACGAGAAGAAGGCCGCCGAGGATGCCACCGCCGAGAACAAGCCCCTGTTCGATGCCATGAAGGATGCGCTGGACGGCAAGGTCAAGGAGGTCAAGGTCTCCACCCGCCTGAAGGATCACCCGGTCTGCCTCTCCGCAGACGGCCCGCTCTCCATCGAGATGGAGAAGGTCCTCTCCAAGCAGCCCGGCAGCGAGGGCGTCAAGAGCGACAAGGTGCTGGAGCTGAACATCCATCACCCCGTCTTCGCCGTGCTCAAGGCCGCACAGGAGGCCGGCGACACCGAGAAGCTCAAGAAATACAGCGACCTGCTCTATGCACAGGCACAGCTCATCGAGGGCCTGCCTGTGGATGACCCCGCCGCGTATGCCGAAGCTGTTTGCAGCCTGATGAAATAAGGCGTTTACTCCCAGATAAATTATCCCTTAACAAAAGAGCCGTGTTCCGCTATAATAAGGTGGAACACGGTTCTTTTCATTTTAGGAGGAATTTGCCCCATGGAGCCAAAACGCAGCAACCATTTCCTTGCCCATCTCCCCACCATCCTTCTGCTGGTGCTGTTCGCCATGTCGCCGTGGCTGGGCATCCTGTTCTTCATCCTGCGCGCCATCGACCGGGATGCCGAGAAAAAGGAGCAGACCAACGCCGACCCCGCCCGCGACAGCCACGCAGAGGACGCCCGCACCGCACAGAGCGCCGCCTCCGGCCAGCGCAGCGAGACGGTCTCCGACCAGGATGTCCCCACTGCGGAGCAGAAGAGCGCCAAGCAGTGGCACAAGACCCTCATCACCCTGTGCACCATCTTCGGTGCCATCTTCCTGCTGGTGGGCATCGGCGACCTGGCCGATGTCATGGAGGAGCTCTTCTGGGACCATGAGATCGACTGGGGTGAGCTGCTGACGGCGCTGGCCCAGACCATCGGCGGCGGCGCAGCCCTCTTCACCGGCCTGCGGATGGACCGCGCCCGCAAGCTGGAACGCAAGCTCGACAAGATCGTCGGCGACCGGGACAACATCGCGCTGGGCGAGTTGTTCGCGGCGGTCGGCATCGACGCAGTTCGTGGCCGCGCTGCGGTGGAACACGCCATCGACCACGGCTATTTCGGGGCCGATGCCTACATCGACTACCGCACCGACACCCTTGTCGTGCGCGGGGCCGCACCCCAGCCGCCCAAGGCCCCGCAGCCGGAGCCGGAAGCGGAACCGGAAGACCTGTACGCCTCCCTTCAGCAGCAGCTGCGCCGCGCCAACGATGCCATCCCCGACCCGGTGATGACGGCCAAGATCTCCCGGCTGGAAGAGCTCAGCGCCCGCATCTTTGCTCTGGCCAAGAAAGACCCGGATAAAAAGGCCCAGCTGCAAAAGTTCATGGATTACTACCTGCCCACGGCCCTCAAACTGCTGAACACCTACGCCCAGCTCTCGGCGCAGGATGTGCAGGGCGAGAACATCACCGACGCCAGACAGAGCATCGAGCGCTCGATGGACCTGCTCATCACGGCCTTCGAAAACCAGCTGGACAAGCTGTTCCAGTCCGACGCGCTGGACGTCTCCGCCGATGTGGCTGCACTGGAAGGGATGCTGAATCTCGACGGCCTCACCGGCCCGGACTTTCACTGACCCGCTGGCAAAATCCAATCCTCCATATCGGAACTCTGGCCCTGATTGACCCGCAGCCGACCGTTCTTTGTGGGTTGTGGCCAATGCTTTTCCGGTTTGGAGGATTTTTTCAGCTCTGTTGCAGGAATTTCTGCACAAATTTCGTGCCGGATTTTCTGGCAACTTTGCATCCAGATGCAACAATAACGCATGGTCTTTTGGGCACAGATTCTTTATTATAGAAGTATCGAAAGAATCCCACGGCCCGCCGCATGGGCTGTGACGAAGTTTGCACGATTTGTTCAGAGGAGGAACTCGCCATGATGAAATCCGTTTCTGTCTGGAAGCAGGAGCTGGCAGGCGGCGCCCACACCGAGCGTCTGGCCTCGCTGTACTGCTGCGCCCCCGAACAGACCCCCGCACAGGCAGCCCGCTATGCTGCTGTGCTGGACGGGCTGGAAAAAACGTTTGGTGCCCACACCGAGGCCGGGCTGTACAGTGCCCCCGGCCGCACCGAGATCGGCGGCAACCACACCGACCACCAGCACGGCCGTGTGCTGGCCGGCAGCGTCAACATTGATATGATCGCAGCCGCCGCCCCCAACCGCCTGAACCAGCTGCGCGTCCAGAGCGAGGGCTATGACCTGTGCGTCATCGACCTGGCCGACCTGACGGCCCGCAAGGAGGAGGAAAACACCAGCGCCGCCATCCTGCGCGGCGAGTGCAAGGCCTTCCAGGAGCGCGGGGCCAGCCTCTCCGGTCTGGATGTTTACATCTCCTCCAACGTGCCCAAGGGCAGCGGCGTCTCGTCCTCTGCTGCCTTCGAGGTGCTAATCGGCGTCATCCTGAACGACTGCTTCATGACCGAAAAGGTCTCCCCCATCGCCATTGCCCAGATCGGCCAGTGGGCAGAGAACGTCTACTTCGGCAAGCCCTGCGGCCTGATGGACCAGATGGCTTCCAGCGTCGGCAACATCATCACCATCGACTTTGCCGACCCGGCCCACCCCGTGGTCGAGCCTGTACAGGTCGATTTCTCCAAGGCCGGCCTCGCGCTCTGCATCCTGGATTCCGGTGCAGACCACGCCGACCTGACCGACGAGTATGCCGCCATCCCGGCCGACTGCCGCGCCGTGGCAGCGGTCTGCGGCGGCGAAGTTTTGCGTGATGTGCCGTTCGAGACCTTCCTTGCCAACCTGCCGGAGTGCCGCAGACAGTGCGGCGACCGCGCCGTCCTGCGCGCTTTCCACGTCTACGCCGACAACGACCGGGTCGCAAAGCAGGTGGACGCCCTCCGCGCGGACGACTTCGAGACCTTCCTTGCGCTGGTCACTGAGTCCGGTCTGAGCAGCTGGGAGTACCTGCAGAACGTCATCCCCGCCGGGTATAAGGAGCATCAGGAGGTGGCCGTGACCATCGCTGCCGCTAAGCACTTCCTGCATGGCGAGGGCGCAGTCCGCGTCCACGGCGGCGGCTTCGCAGGCACCGTGCAGGCCTTTGTGCCGCTGACCCGGCTCGATTCCTTCAAGGCTGAGATGGAGGCCATCCTTGGCAAGGGCCGCTGCCACATCCTCTCCATCCGCCCGGAAGGAGGCGCTGTCCTGTGATCTCCACTGCCATTCAGCAGCTCGTCAACTATGGTCTGGACACCGGCCTCATCCTGCCGGACGATGCAATCTACATCCGCAACCAGCTGCTCATGACCATGCAGCTGGACAGCTTCACCGAGCCGGAGGGCGAAGTCTGCTACAAAGACCTCGAATCCATCCTGAAAACGCTGGTGGACGATGCTGTATCGCGCGGTGTGTGCGCGGACAACTCCACCGCCCGCGACCTCTTTGACACCAAACTCATGGGCGTCCTGACCCCGCGCCCCTCCATCGTCCGCGCCAACTTTGAGGAGCGGTACGAGGAGGAAGGCCCCCAGGCTGCCACCGACTGGTTCTACAAGTTCAGCCAGGACACCGACTATATCCGCCGCTACCGCATCAAGCGGGACCTGAAGTGGGTCACCAAAACGCCTTACGGCGATCTGGACATCACCATCAACCTCTCCAAGCCCGAAAAAGACCCCAAGGCCATCGCCGCCGCCAAGCTGGCCCCCCAGAGCGCCTACCCCAAGTGCCAGCTCTGCGTGGAGAATGAGGGCTATGCGGGCCGGATGAACCACCCCGCCCGCGAGAATCACCGCATCATCCCGCTGACCATCAACGACAGCGCGTGGAATCTGCAATACAGCCCCTACGTCTACTACAACGAGCACTGCATCGTGTTCAACAGCCAGCACACCCCCATGAAGATCGAGCGGGCCACCTTCCGCAAGCTGCTGGATTTCGTGGCGCTGTTCCCGCACTACTTCGTGGGCAGCAACGCCGACCTGCCCATCGTGGGCGGCTCCATCCTGAGCCACGACCACTTCCAGGGTGGCCACTACGAGTTCGCCATGGCCAAGGCTCCCATCGAGAAGAGCTGGACCTTCCCCGGCTACGAGGATGTCGAAGCCGGCATCGTCCACTGGCCCATGAGCTGCATCCGCCTGACCTGCGAGGACGACGCCCGTCTGGTGGACCTGGCCGACAAGATCCTGACCGCATGGCGCGGCTACACCGACGAAGCCTGCTTCGTCTACGCTGAGACCGACGGTGAGCCGCACAACACCATTACCCCCATCGCCCGGATGCGGGACGGCAGATTCCAGCTGGACCTCGTGCTCCGCAACAACATCACCACGCCGGAACACCCGCTGGGCGTCTACCACCCCCACGCCAAGCTCCACCACATCAAAAAGGAGAACATCGGCCTCATCGAGGTCATGGGTCTGGCCGTGCTGCCCAGCCGCCTGAAGCAGGAGCTGTTCGACCTGGCCGACCTGCTGACCGCGCATGTGCCCACGGCCGACTACCCCGAAGCCCTGCAAAAACACGCTGCCTGGGCCGAGGAGATCCTCGCCCGGCACCCGGAGCTGAATGCTGATACGGTCCACCTCATCCTGCAGGACGAGGTCGGCCATGTCTTCGCTGAGGTCCTGACCGATGCCGGTGTCTACAAGCTGGACGAAGCAGGCCGTGCAGGCTTCGTACGCTTCCTCGAATCCGTAAAGTGACCTGTTGTTCCTGAACAAGACCCGTCAGCAGTTTCTGTTGACGGGTCTTGTTGATGGACCGTTCCGGCCGCTGTATCAAAGGAGGTTTTTCATGCCCTATACATTAGAAGTTTGTGTTGACAGCACCGCCAGTGCACTGGCGGCAAAGAACGGCGGCGCAGACCGCTTAGAACTTTGCGCCGACCTCATCGTGGGCGGCACCACCCCCAGCCTTGCGCTGGTGCGGCAGGTCAAGGAGACCACCGGCCTGCCCGTCCGCGCCCTGCTCCGCCCCCGCTTCGGTGATTTCTGCTACGACCGCTGGGAGCTGACCCAGATGAAAGAATCTGCCGCCGCCCTCGTCGCCGCCGGGGCAGACGGCATCGTCACCGGTGTGCTGACCCCGGACGGTGCGCTGGATGCAGAGGCCCTGCGCCCCATCTACGAGGCCGCCCGTGAAGCCGCCGCCAAAGCGGGCCGCCCCGTTGCACTCACCATCCACCGCGCCTTTGACGTCTGCCGCGACCCCTTCGCGGCGCTGGACACGGCCTGTGCTCTGGGGCTTTCCACCATCCTGACCAGCGGCCAGGCCGCCAGCGCCCCCGCCGGGGCCCCCCTGCTCCGGCAGCTTGTGGACTGCGCCGCCGGGCGCATCGAGATTTTGGTGGGCGCAGGCGTCTCCCCGGCCAACCTCCCTGCACTGGCCAAACAGACCGGTGCGCACAGCTTCCACCTTTCCGGCAAGCAGGTGCTGGACAGCCGGATGACCTTCCGCCGGGAAGGCGTTCCTATGGGCCTGCCCGGCTTCTCCGAGTTCGAGCTGTGGCAGACGAGCGAAGATACCATCCGGAAGGCGCGCAGCGTTCTGGATACGCTCTGACGAAAAAAATCCCGCCAAATGGCGGGATTTTTTTGCTGTATGGAACGGAGATCTCAGACCTTGCGCCGCAGCAGGCTCATGGGGGGCAGTTCCGGGGTGGGGATGGTGTATTTTTCCATCGCATGGGGGGTGGACTCCACCTTCTCCCCTGCCTCGTTCCGGATCCACTCCGGGTGCAGCGGGATGCTGCGGCCGTCCGGGCAGAGCACTTCCAGCGTGTCGCCCAGGCTCCACTTGCCCCGCTGCTGGCAGCTGGCGATGCCGTTCTCCCAGCTGTCCACAGTGCCCACGAACTCCCACTCGCGGATGTAGGTGGCGCTGTCGGTGGCCTGCTTGGCCTGCTCGCGGCCAAAGTAGAAGCCCGGCGAATAGTGGCGGTGGCTGGTGCGGGTCAGCTCAGCCAGCACCTCGTCCGGCAGCTCAAAGTTGTCGTTCATCGGGTCGGCCAGATACTGGTCCAATGCGCGGCGGTAGGCGGCCGTCACGCTGGCGACGTAGTAGAACGTCTTGGCGCGGCCCTCGATCTTCAGGCTGTCCACGCCCGCCTTGCAGATGAGGTCCAGGAACGGTGCCGTGCACATGTCGTTGGCGTTCAGGATATAGCTCCCGTCCTCGTTCTCGCCGATCTCATACAGCTGGCCGGGGCGGGTCTCCTCGCTCAGGTAGTATTTCCAGCGGCAGGGCTGGGCGCACTGGCCCCGGTTGGAGTCGCGGCCCGTCAGATAGTTGGACAGCAGGCACCGGCCCGACACGCTCATGCACATGGCACCGTGGACAAAGGCCTCGATCTCCAGTTCCGGCGGGGTCTTATCCCGGATGGTGGCAATGTCCTGCAAGGTCAGCTCACGGGCCAGCACCACCCGCTTGGCGCCCAGGTTGTAGGCCGCACGGGCAGCGGCCCAGTTGGTGATGCCGGTCTGGGTGGACATGTGGACATCAATATCCGGCGCGAACTGCTTGCAGGCTTCCAGCACACCCAGGTCTGCCACGATGAAAGCATCCACGCCCGCTGCGGCCGCGCTCCGGATGGCGTCCGGCAGACGGTCGGCCTCTTCGTTGGTGGGCAGGGTGTTCATGGTCAAATAGACCTTGCGGCCGCGGGCATGGGCGTAGATGACGCCCTCGGTCAGCTGTTCCGGCGTGAAGTTGGCCGGGGCTGAGCGCATCCCAAATTCGGGCAGGCTGCAATAGACGGCATCTGCACCGTAGTTGATGGCGTAGCGCAGGCGCTCCAAATCGCCCGCAGGGGACAGAAGTTCCGGGATCTGTAACATAATCATTCTCCTAAACGAGCTTACCCTCTCCCAAAGGGAGAGCCCCTGGCAAACCGGTCAACCGTTGCATTTTCTGTCCGGCCCAAGGGCTTCGCTCTCATTTTTTTGCCGCAAGCGAACGGTTCACATCCGCTGCCTTCTGGCAGTTGGTCTGATGCTCCGCATAGGTGCGGGCGTAGTAATACTGGCCGCTGAGGTCGGTCACGAAGAAATAGCAGTCTTGGACTTCCGCATCGGGCTGGGGGGCCAGCGCAGCCCGGATGGCGGCCAGACCGGGGTTCGAGATCGGCCCGGCGGGCAGGCCGGTGCAGGTATAGGTGTCGTAGGCATTGCGGATGTTTTCGGGGATCTTCTCCCAGCCGCCGTACCAGGGGGCCACCCAGTTCCAGAGATAGTTGTTGTCTGCATCGCTCTGGACATAGCTGGACGTGTTGCTTTGCAGCTTGGGGTAGGGCGAGCCTTCTGCCAGACGGTTGCGGAAGACCTGGGCCACATTGTTGTCCTGGTCGTTGCCGGCCTCCTCCTGCACGAAGGATGCCAGCGTGATGACCTCCGAAAGGCTCAGGCCCTGCTGATCCAGCTCCTTGTACATCGCGTCGGTGAACTGCCGGTCAAAATGCGAATAGAACGTTGCAACGTAGTTGTGCACCGTATCATCCGCGAGGAATTCGTAGGTATCCGGGAAGAGATAGCCCTCACATTTCAAAAAACGGTCTGGGGCATCCGAGTCATCGGGGACATGCTGCCAGAACGTGTATTCGCTGAAATCGCCGGTGTTGGCCTCTTCGAGAAACTCCTTTGCGGTACACAGCCCGGCCTGCTCCATCTTCTGTGCGATGGCGATGGCCGTCGTGCCCTCCGGGAAGGTCAGGCGGACGGAATCTGCTTTGGCATACTCGGAAAGCGCCTCGATGAGCGCATCGTAGGAGCTGCCGGGTTCCAGCGAAAATTCGCCGTACTGAAGCTTCGCCGCCGCGTCTTTGCGGCTGACGTACCACCGGAACAGCTGCGGGAACCGGATGACGCCCGCTTCCTTCAGCTGCCGGGCAATGGTGCTCACACCGCTGCCCTGCGCGATCTCCACGGTCACAGCGTCCTGCCGGGTGCCGCCGTCGATCTCGCGCTTTGCCAGCAGGAATGCGCCGCCCGCCGCCGCCAGCACGAGCACCAGCAGCACGAGCAGGATCTTCAGCGCACCGCCTTTTTTGCGGGGTCTCGTATGGTTACTTGCCATCTGCATGTTCCTTTCAGTCCAACATCAGCCGCATATAGCTCTCGCTCACATCAAAGGGTTCGCCCTCAAAGCGGATCATTCCATAATCCTGCCGGGTGCCCTCGCCAAGGAAGAGGTTCTGCGCGGCCCCTACGGTGATGACGGCCTTTTCCACGATGACCTCTTTTTCGCGGGCCGCTTCCATCAGGATCTCTGCGGCACGGTCGCCGGTGGCCATCATCTCCACAAAATAAAGGGTGTCCTCCTTGCGGAAATATATTCCGTAGCCGTTATCGTTCGAGACGATGGTGGCCCCGCGGGAGTACAGATCCCCCAGCACCACGGCCATCTGTTCCGGCGGCAGCTGCACGGTGTCGGCCCAGAATCTCGCCCGCAACTCACAGAGCTTTTTGGCCGTGACGGTGTCGAACTCGGCCTGGCTCCACAGGTTGCGGTCTACCTCGCGGGGCAGGCACCGCAGCGGGAAGGCCCACTGGAAGCCCTTATCCTGCAATAGCGCCGCCTGCTCGTTCCCGCTGGGCACAACGACCACGAACCCGGCCCCTTTCTGTTTCTGCTGGGTGCACAGGTGGTCTACCAGGCCCGCCAGGATCAGGCTGCCCTGCCCGGTCAGGCCGTACAGGCAGCAGCCAGGCCGCCCCTGCAGCGAGACCGGCACCGCCATAGCCACGGCCTCGATGTGGTCATTTTCCTCCGCTACATAGACATTCTGCTCCCCGGCAAAGCGCTCGATGGTGTTGGCGAGGAACGTTTCGTCCTCCCCATGTTCGCGCTGCCACAGCACCAGGATCTCCGCCCGGTCGGACGGCTGCATCAAACGGTACATAAAAACACCTACCTCCTACGCATGGGTATCCCTGCGCCTGCCCGGCGCAGGTCAATTGTGCGTTATTCCGCAAGGGCCGCGTCCACCCGTCGGCGGACCTCCTGCCCGATCTCTTCAATGCTGCGCATCCCGTCCCCGCAGGTGCAGGGCACAGTCTGCCAGCCCAGGTGAGCGGCGCAGAACTCAGCCGCTCTGCGGCTGCGGGCCAGATACTCCACATCCTTTTCGTGGACGTCCTTTTTGCTCTCGTCGCCGTGGTAGCGCTGGGTCATCAGCTTCTGGCTCACGGCAGGGTCCACCTGTAAATAGATCACGCAGTCCGGTGCGGGCAGCCCCAGCAGATGGAACTCGTAATCGAACAGCCAGTGCAGAAACTGCTCCCATTCTTCCGGCGGCAGCTTCGAGCACTGGTGCACCGCATTGGAGGTGGTGTACCGGTCGGCGATGAGGATGCCGCCCTCTTCGTAGAATCTCCCCCAGTCGGCTTTGTAGCCCGCATAGCGGTCTACCGCATAAAAGCTCGATGCTGCGTATGCGTTCACGTCGTCGGGTCTCGCGCCGAACTGTCCGGCCAGATACATCCGGACCAGTGCGCTCGAATCGCTGGCATAGTTCGGGAAGGTGATCTCCCGCACCAGCCTGCCCTCGGCGGCCAGTGCTGCAGCCAGACGCTTGGCCTGGGTGGCCTTGCCGCTGCCGTCCAGCCCTTCCAGCACGATGAGTTTTCCGTGGCTCATACGGGTTCCCCCTTCAAAGCGGCATACTGCGCCCGCACCTCGGCGGTCTTGCCGCAGCACATCCTGCCCTCCGGGCAGGGGCCGGAAACACACGCCGGGCCAGCCGTGCGGAAGAGATGGGGTGCCACCGGGTAGACCAGCCGCAGCATCTCTTCGGCCAGCGCCCGGATCTCCCACTGGGCGCGGCTGCAGCACCGCAGATGGAAGAAGTTCTGCAGGCTGCGGGCGTTCATGGTGACGACCATCTTGGTCTCGCAGGCATTGGGCAGCACGAAGCGGGCGTCCTCATTGGCCTGCTTGGAAGCCTTGGCGCGGGCCTGTTTTTCGGGCATTCCCTCTGCCATCAGGCGGGCGGTGTGGCCCTCCTCCAGCTTTTTCACGAGGTCAAGGTAGCGCGCCGCGTCCTCGTTCATGCTGGCGAGAAAGGCTTCCTTCGCTTCGGGGATGGCCTCGATCTCCGGCGGGATGACATAACGGAAGTCGTCCAGCCGGACATAGCGCTGGCTCTGCACGCTGAACGATGCGATGCGGTGGCGGGTGATCTGGGCCAGCAGGGTGCGGCTGACGCCCTCGATGCCAAAGGTGAAGCTGGCATGTTCTATGGGGCTGGCGTGGCCAAGGTCGCTGAGCATGGTCAGGAAGCTGGCCGTCTTCTCCTCGGTCAGGCCGTCCAGCAGGTCGGTGATGTGGGCGTCGGAATAGCAGAGCTTCGCCGCTGCGGCCACCACCTTTTCCGGCTCCGGCGTATGCGCGATCAATCGGACTGTCATCATCTGTCATTCCTCCGTTATTTTTGTCAGCGGCGCGAAGTTTGCCATGGTCTTTTTCACGCCGACCTTTTCAAAGTTGATCTCTACGATCTGGTCGCCTGCGGCAGGCTTGACCTTGAGCACCTTGCCGCGGCCAAACACTTTATGCTCCACGATATCCCCCGGCTCGTAGTGTTTCGGGGTGCTGGCGGCAGGCTTTGCCGCCGGTGCCCCGGTGAACTGCACCGGTTTCGCCGGAGCCTTGGGGGCTGCGGCACGGCCATAACCGGAGCCAAAACCGCCCGAACGGCTGCGGCTGTCCCCGCTGGCCGACCCGGACGTGCCTCGCCCGGCGTAGTCGGCCCCGAAGCCCCGGCTTCCGCCGTTGTACTCCGCATTCAGGTAGCCGGAGCGGCTGCCGGAACTGGAACCGGAACCGCCGGAACGGCTGCGGCCCCAGCCGGAGGCACCGGAGTAGCCCGACGCGCCGCCCGGCACGGTATCGCTGTAGGCCGAGCCCCAGCCGCCCAGCTGAGAGCGGCGCTCCAGCGCCGGGCTGCGGGTCTCCGCGATGTACTCCGGCTCGATCTCGCGCAAAAAGCGGCTGGGCTCGTTGCGCTGGGTGCGGCCATAGAGCATCCGGGTCACGCTGTTGGAGATGTAAAGCTCCTTTTTGGCGCGGGTGATGCCGACATAGGCCAGGCGGCGTTCCTCTTCGAGGTCTGCCTCGGAGTATTTGCTCATCTCGCTGGGGAAGACGCCCTCCTCCATGCCGATGAGGAACACATATGGAAATTCCAACCCCTTGGCCGAGTGGATGGTCATCAGGACCACCTGGTCGCTGCTCTCGTTGTAGCTGTCGATGTCGCTGATGAGGGCGATGTCTTCGAGGTAGCCTTCCAGCGTGGCTTCCTCGCCGTGCTGGTCGCAGTAGTTTTTCACGTTATTGACCAGCTGGCCCAGGTTCTGCAGCCGGTCGGCGGCGTCCTCGTGGCCCTTGGCGATCTCCTGTTCGAGCATGGCCTTGTACCCGCTCAGCTCAATGACGTCGGACGCAAATTCATCCAGCGTCCGTGTTTCCAGCGACTCCTGCAATTTCTCGTAGATCTGCCAGAATTTCAGGATCGGCATGATGGAGCGGGCCAGCCGCGCGTACTGGTCGGCATGGCTGATGATCTCCAGCATACTCGTGTTCTCCTGCGCGGCAAGGTCTGCGATGACCTCGATGGTCGTGTTGCCGATCTTCCGCGCCGGTTCGTTGATGATGCGGCGCAGGCGGACGTCGTCGCGGGCGTTGGCCACGATGGACATATAAGAGTGGATGTCCTTGACCTCTTTGCGGTCGTTGAAGCGCTGGCCGCCCACGATCTTATGCGGGATGCCGGCGCGGGTGAAGTAGCTTTCGATGGGGGCCGACTGCGCGTTCATCCGGTAGAGCACCGCGTGGTCTGCCAGATGCCCGCCCTCTTTGAGGTGCTGACCAATGACATCCGCGATGTGCATGGCCTCATCCTGCTCGTTCTCCGCCGTGTAGACCTGCACCTTGTCGCCCTCACCGTTCTTCGTCCAGAGGGTCTTGCCCTTGCGCTCGGTGTTGTGCTGGATGACGCAGTTGGCGGCGTTCAGGATATTGGAGGTCGAGCGGTAATTCTGCTCCAGACGAATGGTCTTTGTGCCGGGATAGATGCGCTCAAAATTGAGGATGTTCTCGATGGTGGCACCGCGGAACCGGTAAATGCTCTGGTCATCGTCGCCGACGACGCAGATGTTCTTTTCCGGCCCGGTGAGCAGGCTGACCAGGCGGAACTGTGCCACGCTGGTGTCCTGGTATTCGTCCACAAGCAGATAGCGGTATTTGTTCTGGTAGAACTGCCGCACCTCCTCATGCCCGGCCAGCAGCTGGACGGTCTGGTAGATGAGGTCATCGAAATCGAACGCACCGGCGTCCTTCAGCTTCTTTTCGTAGGCCGCATAGACCTTGGCCGCCAGCGCCCCTTTCGTATCCCGCGCCGGGGTGCGCAGGGCCTCTTCGGGGCTGACGAGCTGGTCCTTCCAGCGGCTCATCTGGTTGATGGCGCTCTTGACCGGGAAGAATTTGTCATCAATGCTCAGCTCTTTGTATACGCTCTTCATCACGCGCTGGGCATCGTCGGTGTCGTAGATGGTAAAGCTGCGGGGGTAGCCGATCTCCTCCGCCCAGCGGCGCAGGATGCGCACACAGGCCGAGTGGAAGGTAGAGGCGAACACCTCGTCGCCCTCTTCGCCGCCCAGCATGTTCCGCAGACGCTCCTTCAGCTCCCCTGCCGCCTTGTTCGTAAAGGTGATTGCCATCACGTTCCAGCTGCGCACCGCATCCTTGCGGAGCATCCCATCCAGCCAGGAAGGGGCATCGGTGTTCGTCATGATGGCCATCCGCAGTGCCTTGACGTCGTCCTCGGTCACTTCGCGGGGCACCCACTGGGAGCCGTGCGCCGCACCAAAGCGGATGAGGTTCGCGATGCGGTTGACCAGCACGGTCGTCTTGCCGCTTCCGGCACCTGCCAGGATCAGCAGCGGGCCGTTGGTGGTAAACACAGCCTCCCGCTGCATCGCGTTCAGGCGGCCGAACTGTTTTTCAATGTAGGTATCGCGCAGCGCGCAAAATTCCTGCCTGAGATCAATTGCCATTGTTTCACCTGTTCTTTAAGCTATTTTCCATGAATCACTAAGATATAGTATATCACATTTCATCCCTATTGCACAGAGTTTCCCGCACAAAAAACCGCCCATCTGCGGCGCAGTGCCGACAGATGGGCGGTTTGGAATCTTCAATTTGCCAAAACAGGGCTTAGCCGAAGATGTTGATCAGAATACCAGCAGCAACGGCGGAACCGATCACGCCAGCGACGTTGGGGCCCATGGCGTGCATCAGCAGGAAGTTGGAGGGGTTCTCGCTCTGGCCGACCTTCTGAGAAACGCGGGCCGCCATCGGAACAGCGGAAACGCCTGCGGAACCGATCAGGGGGTTGACCTGGCCGCCGGTCAGTGCATACATGACCTTGCCGCACAGAACACCGGCTGCGGTGCCGAAGGAGAAAGCGATCAGACCCAGCACGATGATGAACAGGGTGCGGGTGTTCAGGAAGGTGTTGGCAGAGGTGGTGCAGCCAACGGACAGCGCCAGGAAGATGGTGATGATGTTCATCAGCTCGTTGCCGGCGGTCTTCTGGATACGGTCCACAACACCGGACTCCTTCATCAGGTTGCCCAGCATCAGCATACCGACCAGAACGGCGGCATCCGGAACGATCAGGGAAACGATGATGGTGACCATGATGGGGAAGACGATCTTCTCGGTCTTGGTCACGGTGCGCAGCTGCTTCATCACGACGGTACGCTCTTTCTTAGTGGTCAGAGCCTTCATGATGGGCGGCTGAATGACAGGCACCAGCGCCATATAGCTGTATGCTGCCACGGCGATGCTGCCCAGCAGCTCCGGTGCCAGACGGGAGGTGACGAAGATCGCGGTCGGGCCGTCTGCACCGCCGATGATGGCGATGGCAGCAGACTGCTTCTGGGTGAAGTCCACCAGGCCGGTGGCTGCCAGCAGGCGGGCGCCCATGTAGGTACCGAAGATGCCGAACTGAGCTGCAGCGCCCAGCAGCAGGCTCTTGGGGTTGGAGATCAGGGGTGCGAAGTCGGTCATGGTGCCGATGCCCAGGAAGATCAGCGGCGGGTAGATGCCCAGCTTAACGCCCATGTAGAGCATATCGGCCAGACCGCCGTTGTTCAGGATCTCGACCCACATCGGGTGTTCCAGACCATCGCCGACGAAATACTGCATGTGGATGATGCCGCTGCCGGGCAGGTTGGCAAGGATCATGCCGAACGCCATGGGCAGCAGGATCAGGGGCTCAAATTCCTTCACAATGGCCAGGTACAGCAAGAAGCAGCCGACGCAAATCATGATTGCGTACAGGTAGCCGCCCGGCTCGCCGAAGCGGGCGAAGCCAGAGCTTTGGAAAATACCGACCAGAGTGCTGATAAACTGTGTCATGTTCTTCCTCCTGTGTTAAAAAGGTGCGGTGGTGTCGTTGACACCGGCCTTGCCCCAGCCATTCTTGCTGCGGCGCACGGCCTTGAGGGTGTACTTTCCGTTGCCCATTGCGTGGATCGCTGCCATGATCGCAGCCACCACATCGCCGGGGATGCCCTCTTCCACCACAGGAGCAGGAGCAGCAGCCTGCTGAACAGGTGCGGCCGGCTTTGCAGCGGGAGCCTTGGGTGCAGCCTTTGCTGCTGCCTTCCTGACATTCATGCCGTCGAAGATCTTGCCCTCCAGCGTGATGATCGCCATCAGCAGGACAAGGATGGCAAACACCAATACGATACCGGTAATGGTGATAACCACATCAGAACCCAGATTCATGTTCTTCCTCCTAGTCATTTATTCTTCTGCGGTCAAAGCGCATGGCTCCGCCCGCAAAAACCGATTTGAAAATATTATACAATATTTTCCGGCACGATTCAACAACGATGAACAAAAAATATCGCAATTTTTTCCAAACCGTGAAGTACGTCTTTTCGCTCAGCGGCGGCCGATGCGGGGAGTCGCATCCGTAAAGCCGGTCTCCAGCCGGTCGCGCACGCTCAGGCTCATGGCCGTGCCCAGCGCCACACAGTTCACAGGGTCGGGCGAGACCTCCACGTTGACCTTGAGTTCCTGGCTCAGGTACTCCGGCAAGCCGTGCAGCTGGGCACCGCCGCCCGTCAGCACCACGCCGTTGCGGAAGATGTCGCCGGCCAGCTCCGGCGGGGTCTTTTCCAGCACCTGATGAGCCGCCGTGCCGATCTGCTCGCTCAGCATCATGACCGGCTCATACAGGTCGCTGGTGGAGACGTTCACCCGGATGGGCAGGCCGGTCAGCAGGCTGCGGCCCTTGACCTCCATCGTCTCGTTGAAATCGGCCTTCTGGGGGCAGCAGGCCACGTTCTTTTTCAGCTGTTCGGCGGTGCGCTGACCGATGGCGATGCTGAACTTGTTGCGCACATGCTTCAAGATCTCGTCATCGTAGTGGTTGCCCGCCACGCGGACGCTGGTGGCCTTGACCTTGCCGCCCAGGCTCAGCACTGCGATATCCGTGGTGCCACCGCCGATGTCGATGATCATCCGGCCGTCGGGCTGGGTGATGTCGATGCCGGAGCCGAGGGCTGCGGCGATGGGCTCGTCAATGAGGTAGACCTGACGCGCACCGGCGGCCATGACCGCCTCGACCACGGCGTCGCTCTCGATGCCGGTGATGGCCGCAGGCACACAGACCGCCACGCGGGGCTTGACCATGTGGGAGCTGTACACCTGATTGACGAACCGGCAGATGAGCTCGCGGGTCATGGTGTGGTCGCTGATGACGCCGTCCTTCAGCGGGAAGATCGCGGAAATATAGTTCGGGGTGCGGCCCACCATGGCCAGCGCCTTGTCGCCAACCTCCAGCACCGAGTTCTTGCGGGTATCCACCGCCACCACGCTGGGCTGATTGAGCACCACGCCAGTGCCCTCCTGCGCGATGATGATGGTCGTGGTACCAAGGTCGATACCGATATCATTCTGTGCCATAATACGAAGATCCTTTCTCTGCTTTCCCTGTTCCTATCTGAATGCCGGTCTCCCCGGCCGGGTAATCAAACACATTATAGTATAACATAACCGTGCGGAAAAGTACACCCGCGTTCTTACACAAAGCAGCGGTTTCCTGCGTCATTCCTCAAGTTTCTGCTGTTCGGCGGGCAGGGCCTGCTGCAGCAGGGTGCACAGGCCGCTGTACCGCAGGTTCTGGCGCACATTGCCCATCATCCGGTTCACGACATCCCGCCGCCCGGTCACGATGCAGAGCTTCCGTGCGCGGGTGACGCCGGTGTAGAACAGGTTCCGGTAGCACAGCCGGGGCGGCACCTGCGCCACCGGCAGGATCACCGCCGGGAACTCGCTGCCCTGGCTCTTGTGCACCGTGATGGCGTAGGCGATCTCCAGTTCGTTGAGGTTCTCCGCCGGGTAGAGCAACCGCCGGTCGTCCATCCGGACCACCATCGAGCGCTCCCGCATGTTGATAGATTCCACGATGCCGATGTCGCCGTTGTAGGCACCCACGCCCTGTTCCCCGCCGACCCGCTGCCAGACGATCTCGTAATTGTTGCGCACCTGCATCACCTTGTCTCCCACCCGGAAGACGCGGGCCGCGCTCTGCAGCTGGGGTTTGCCCTTCTGCTCCGGGTTGAGCAGGTTCTGCAGCTCCACGTTCAGCGCCTGGGTGCCGGTGGGGCCGAGCTTGGTCGGGCAGAGCACCTGGATATCCCGGACGGGGTCGAAGCCGTAGCTCCGGGGCAGGCGGGTCGTGACAAGGTCGCAGACCAGCTTCTGGGCTGCATCGCCATCCGATTCCAGAAAGAAAAAGTCGTCGGTCTTGCCGCCTTTTTGCAGCGGCTCACTGGAAATGATACGGTGGGCGTTCTCCACGATGAGGCTCCGCTTGGCCTGCCGGAAGATCTCGTTCAGGCAGACGGTGGGCACCCGCTCGGAGCGGATGACCTCGCCCAGGATGTTGCCGGGGCCGACGCTGGGCAGCTGGTCGGCATCGCCCACCATCAGGATGCGGCAGCTGTACCGCAGCGCCGCGATAAGCGCCTGAAACAGCTTGACGTCCACCATGCTCATCTCGTCGAGGATGACGACATCGCACTTGAGCAGGTTCTTGTCGTTGTGGATGAAGCTGACCACGCCGCCGGTGTAGTCCACTTCGAGCAGGCGGTGGATGGTGGAGGCCTTCCGGCCGGTCAGCTCGCTCAGCCGCTTGGCCGCACGGCCCGTGGGGGCGCAGAGGGCCACCCGCTCGGCCTGATGTTCCAGCAATTGCAGGATGGCGTTCACAGTGGTGGTCTTGCCGGTGCCGGGGCCGCCGGTGAGGACGAGGCAGTTCTCGGTCATCGCCTTGCGGATGGCCTCTTTTTGCAGCGGTGCATAGGCAAAGCCCTGGGTCAGCTCCAACACCTGGATGTTCTTGTCCAGGTCGCGGACGGTCTGCTTCTCCCGCTTGGCCAGCAGGGCCAGCCGGTCGGCGATGTCCTGTTCAGCGGCCAGCAGGTCGGGCAGGTAGATGTAGGGTGTGCCCTCAAACATCCGGACGCTGAGTTCGTCCGTTTCGATGCACTGGTCCAGCGCTTTGGCCAGCTTTTCCGGCGGCTGGTGGATGAAATTGGAGGCCGTTTCCAGCAGCTGCGCACGGGGCAGGCAGGTGTGGCCGTTGCCCGCATTGTGGCGCAGGGTGCGCAGAAGAGCAGCTTCCAGCCGCTGGGTGCAGTCCCCTTCCATATGATAATACTGGGCGATGCTGTCGGCGTGGCGGAAATCCAGCTGCAGTGGCTCGCCGCAGAGCAGATAGGGGTTGGAGGAGATGGCGTTCATGGCGCTGGGGCCGAACACCCGGAACACCTCCATCGCGCGGCGGGGGCTGATCTCAAACTGGGCCAGATAGGCGATGAGCTCCCGCATCCCGAACATCCGCTTGAACTCCTGCTGGATGCGGTCGGCCTTGTCCGCCGAGATGCCGGAGATGGTGGTCAGCTGGGCCGGGTCATTCGCAATGATCTCCAGTGCCTGTGCCCCGAACTTGTCGAGGATCTTCGTGGCCGTGCGCGCTCCGATGTAGGGCAGCGAGCCGCTGGCGAGGAAGGCATAGACGGCTTCCAGATCCTTGGGCATGTCGGTCTCGCACTCCTGCGCGTGGAACTGGCGGCCATAGGTGGCGTGGTTTTCATACTTGCCGCGGCAGACGACGCTCTCGCCTGCATGCAGCTCCCCCACCACGCCGCACACCACCGTGAGGACGCCGCCGCCGGAGATCTCAAAGACGGTGTAGCCGTTGTCCGTATTTTCGTAGATGATGTCTTCGACCGTACCCTCGATCTGTTCCAGTTCCTGCTCCATCGGCTCCACCTCCCTTTCTGTGGCATAATTATAATCAGTATAATATAAAAAGAAGCGTTTTGCAATGCAGTCATCGCAAAACGCTTCTTCTGATTCTTACAGGTTTGCGTGAGGCACCAGCTTTTCCTTTTTCAGGCGGCGGTACACCACGATGTAGGCCGGGATGAGGAAGAAGCAGGCAAAGAACCAGGCCACGGGGCTGGCGATGCAGGCGGCAAAGTAACCCCACAGCGGCACGAACAGGAAGCCCACCAGCGCACGGGCGACCATCTCGGCCACCCCGGCGAACATGGCCAGGCTGGAATAGCCCAGCCCCTGAATGGTATAGCGGTAGATGATGAGGACTGCCAGCGGGATATAGAAGACGCTGTTCCAGAAAATGAAGCTCTGGGCGTTGGCCATGATCTCGGTCTGATCGCTCTCCAAGAAGAGTCCGATGAGGGGCTTATCCGCCACGCGCAGGATGAGGAAGGACGCGATGCTGTACACCACGCCGATGCCCAGCGCGGTGTTGACGCCCCTGTTCACGCGGTTCAGGTCGTGTGCGCCCATGTTCTGGCTGGCGTAGGTGGTCATGGCCGTGCCGATGCTCTCCAGCGGGACGGCGAGGAACTGCGCCGCCTTGCCGCCGGCCGTCTGTGCTGCCACGATGTCGCTGCCCAGACCATTGACGGCACCCTGCAGCACGACGCTGCCGATGGCCGTGATGCTGCACTGCAGGCCCATGGGGATGCCCATGCTGCAGAGCTTGGCGCAGTGCGTCCTGCTGAGCTGCCCCTCTTCTCTGGACCAGCGCAGCTCCCCGTAATGTTTGAGGATATAGAGCAGACTGCCCAGACCGGCCACGGCCTGGCTGAACACGGTGGCGAACGCCGCACCGAAGGCACCCATCCGGAACACGATGATGCAGAGCAGGTCCAGCCCGATGTTCAGGAAGCTCGCCACCAGCAGGAAGTAGAGCGGGCGCTTGCTGTCGCCCAGAGCGCGCATCAGGGCGCTGGTCATATTGTACAGCAGGGTGAACGGGATGCCCACAAAAATGGTGCGGATGTAGACATCCGCCAGGTCGATGATGTTGTCCGGGGTGTTGGTCCAGACCAGGATGGAGCGGGTCATGGCCACCGTGACCACGGTGAGCACCGCCGCAAAGAAGATCGACAGCCAGACGGCATTGGCGGTGTAACGGCGCATCTCACGGTAGTCCTTTGCGCCGAACGTCCACGAAATGGGGATGGAGAAGCCGCAGGCGATGCCGTTGACGAAGCCCAGCACCAGATAGTTCAGGCCGCCCACGCTGCCGACCGCCGCCAGCGCTTCCACACCGACGAACCGGCCCACGATGATGGTATCGGCCAGATTGTAGAACTGCTGAAACAGGCTGCCAAGCATCAGCGGGACCGCAAAGGCGAGGATCAGCCTGAGCGGGCTGCCCTGTGTCATATCTTTTGTCATGTCAGTGCCCTCCTTTGGGGGTCATCAAAAGCAACAAAACCGATTTTTTGCCGACAAAAACGCCCTGCCGGAAAAGGGGCAGGACGTTGTGGTTTTCACGAATGTGATTATATCAGATTGCGGTAATTTTTCAAGAGTCTCCTTTTGATAAGCTTCAACAAAGATTCCTCGTAAAAATTAGTGATTCTGCTCATATCTCAGCGAGTCAGCTGGCGGTAGACCCGGACAGCATCTTCGATATGGTAAGGCTCGGTGCCGTGGTTCCCCCGCGCACCCGCCGTGACGAGGATGTACCGTTTTCCCTTCACCTGTGCGGCACTGGCCAGACAAAGCCCCGCCGCGCTGGTATAGCCGGTTTTGCCGCCCAGGAACTGCCCCCTCCGCAGGGAGACATCGCCCAGCTCTGCCCAGAAAGTGCTCGTCATTGTAAAGCCCTCCGGATGCAGGCCCGTCGCCGGGACGGCATAGCGCCCGGCGCTCAGGATGGCACGGAAGGTCTCGTTCTGCATCGCAGCCCGCAGCAGCCGGGCCATATCCCGCACGGTGGAGACATGCTCCGGGTCGTGCAGGCCGGTGGGGTTGCAGAAGTGGGTGGAACGCATCCCCAGCTCTGCCGCCTTCTGGTTCATCAACTCCACAAAGGCTTCCTCCGAACCGCTCACTTCCCGCGCCAGCGCCTCGCAGCACTCCGCGCCGGAGGGCAGGAGCGCACCGTATAACAGGTCCCGCACGGTGGCCGTCTCACCGGGCCGAAACCCCGCCATGGATGCGCCATCGGCCCGCAATTCCGGGAAGATGTCCTCCGGCAGCGTCACCGGCTGTTCCAGGTCTGGGTTTGCCTCAAGGGCCAGAAGGGCCGTCATCACTTTGGTCATCGAGGCCGGGTAGATGCTCACATCCGCCTTTTTTTCTGCCACTGCCTCTCCGCTGTCGGCATCCACCAGAATGGCATACGGGCTGACCAGCCCCTCCAGATGGACCGTCCGGGGCCACATCAGCAGCAGTGCCAGCAGAGCCAGCAAGATCAAAAACAGACACCGCCGTGCCCGGCGGTTCCGCGCAGAACGCTTCCGTTTCATCGAGTTCCACATCCTTTCACTCCATAAAACGGTCGTCCGGGCGGTTTTCCTGCATGGAGTGCAAAACCGCCCCCGGAAAGGCAGCCTCTCCGGGGGCAGATGTGGTCATTCAGAATAGTGGGCGAGGAACTGCTTTGTGCGCTCCTCCTGGGGGTGGTCGATGAGCTCTTTGGCGGGGCCTTCCTCCACGACCACGCCGCCATCCATGAAGAGGATGCGGTCCGCAACGTCGCGGGCAAAGTGCATCTCGTGGGTGACGATGATCATGGTCGTCTTGCGGTCGGCAAGGTCGCGCAGGACGCGCAGCACCTCGCCGGTCAGCTCCGGGTCGAGGGCCGAGGTCGGCTCGTCGAAGCAGAGGATGTCCGGGTGCAGGGCCAGCGCACGGGCAATGGCCACGCGCTGCTGCTGGCCGCCGGACAGCTGGTGCGGATAGTGTCCGGCCCGCTCCGACAGACCCATCTGGGCCAGAAGCTCCTTTGCCTGCTGCTCCAGCTCGGCATGGATGGCCTTTTTGCGGGCCTTGTAGTCCGGGCGCTCTTTGGCCAGCAGCTCGCCCGCCAGCATAACGTTCTGCAGCGCGGTGTACTGCGGGAAAAGGTTGAAGTTCTGGAACACCAGACCAAAGTGGAGACGCTTCTTGCGCACTTCACTCTCCCGCTGGGTGGCGGGGTCGGCGGCGTCCCACATGGTCTCGCCGTTCACCTTGATGACGCCGGTGTCCGGCCGTTCCAGAAAATTCAGGCAGCGCAGCAGGGTCGTCTTGCCGGAACCCGACGAACCGATGATGGCCAGCGCCTCGCCCTGCTCCAGAGTGAGCGAAATGTCCTTGAGGACGTGGGTGTCCCCGAAATTTTTCCCGATGCCGGAGGCTTCGAGCAATGCCATAATTGAACCCCTCCCTTAGCAGCGGAAATAATCGAGCTTTTTCTCAAGCCAGTTGAACAGAACGGTCAGCACACCGACGAAGACCAGGAAGAAGATGGCCGTGGAGAACAGCGGCCAGATCAGGCCCTTTGCGCTGTATTCCTTGGCCATCATGATGATCTCCTTGTTGGCGATGGTATTCGCCAGCGAGGTATCTTTGACCAGCGTGATGATCTCGTTGCCCATCGGGGGCAGGATGCGCTTGATGACCTGCAGCAGCGTGACTTTGAAAAAGATCTGCGTCTTCGTCATGCCCAGCACCTCCCCGGCCTCGGTCTGGCCTTTGGGCACTGCCTCGATGCCGCCGCGGTAGATCTCCGAGAAGTAGCAGGCATAGTTGATGGCAAACGCCACCACGGCTGCCACCATCCGCCCGCCGGAGCCGGAGGGCCAGGGGTTGCTCATCCCCAGCAGACCGGGGCCAAGGTAGATGACGATGATCTGCAGCATCAGCGGGGTGCCGCGGATGATCCAGACGAAGGTCTTGACTGCGGCGCTCAGCGGCTTGCAGCGGCTCATGGAGCCAAACGACACCACAAGGCCCAGCGGCAGCGCGAACAGCAGCGTCAGGGCAAACAGCTCACAGTTGAGCAGGAATGCGCCGGATAGGCGCCCAAGAATCACAGACACAAAAACACACCCATCAATTTTTTGTACTTCCAACCGGAAACCGTCCCGGAACGGAGCGGCTTTCTGCATTGCGATCTACGATCAATCGGCCAGCGTCAGCTCGTACTTTTCGGCCAGAGCGCTCAGGGTACCGTCAGCCTTCAGCGCATCAAACGCTTCATCGACGGCCGCTGCGGCATCGCTGCCCTTGCGGAAGGCCACGCCGTACTCCTCGGCGTTCAGCTCATCGACGATCTTCAGGTCTGCGTAGTCGGTGCCCTCACCGATCATCGCGTTGGCCAGGGTCAGGTCCAGCACAGCGGCATCTGCGGTACCGGCGGCCACCTCCATCAGGCAGTCGGTCTGGACGCTCTTGGAGATGTAATCGGCCTGCGACAGGCTTGCATCGTCTGCAATGGCCGATTCACCAGCGGAACCGGCTTCTGCGACCACAGTCTTGCCCACGAGATCCGCCGTAGAGGTGTACTCCGTGCCGTCCTTCACGACCACGACCTGTGCGTTCTTGGCGTAGGGCTTGGTGGTGGCGGTGTTCTCCTTGATCTCATCGGTCAGGGTCAGGCCGTTCCAGATGCAGTCGATGCTCTTGGCGTCCAGCTCGACCACCTTGGTGTCCCAGTTGATCTCCACGAACTCCGGCTCCACGCCCAGCTTCTCGCAGACGGCGGTGGCCAGCTCGGTATCAAAGCCGGTGAAGCTGCCCTCGTCATCGGTGTAGTTCATCGGTGCATACACCGTGTAACCAATGACCATCTTGCCCTTGCCCTGGATGTAGGCCAGGTCGCTGTCGGCCGAAGCGGATGCAGCAGAGCCTGCCGCAGAGCCGGAAGCCGAAGCAGCCGTAGACGTGGATGCGGCCCCGCCGCAGGCTGCCAGACTGAGTGCCATCGCACCCGCCACAAACATCGAAAGGAATCGTTTCATTCTCATCCCAAAGTCCTCCTCCAACGCCCTTGTTTTATCGCTTTACCGTGATAAAGAGCTAAACTGTGCATCTAGGATACCGCATTTGGCACGATTTTGCAAGGGGGAAGGCCGATTTTTCGCACAATGCCGGAATGCGTTCTCTTTCCGGTGTGCTTTCTGTGCGAATCGCGCAAACAAAAAGAGCCTTCCCCTTCCGGAAAAAGCTCTTGTGAAGTGCTTTGCAGCGTTATTTGGTTCGCATCGCGTCCAGCGCAGCCTTTTGGAGGTCGGTCACCGAGATGGTGCACAGCGCCATCAGGTCGGCGTCCGAGCCGTCTGCCGGGATGGCGGCGACCTCCGCACGGGTCTTTCCTTTGAGGTAGCCGCAAAAGCCCTCGCTGTGCTCGTACCACTCCTTATTTAAGGAGGAAGCGCCCCGCATCCCGTAGCGGTCGCCCTGTTCCAGCTTGGTCTCCACCTTGTCCGGCGCAGTGATGCCGCCATCGGACGCCACCGTCAGGGCCGGTTCGGCCATATCTGCCACGGCGCTGGTCACACGGCCCTCAGCGTCCAGCGTCAGGGCCACAAGGCTGATGTCGATCTCTGCGTTGACGTCCCGGTCATCGGTGGCAGTCACATCCGAAGAGGCATTCACCGCCTCCACGCCCAGCGACACCCGGTCGCCTTTGGCCGCGCCCAGCCCCCTGGCATTGGAGCAGGCCTTGACCACCGCATCCCGATAGCGGTCCACCGCGATGGTGCAGTCGGCCAACAGGTCAGCGTCCGTGGGCTTGCCATCGTTATCCAGCTTCAGCAGGGACACCTGCTCCGGCGTCCTGCCGGTCAGGTAGTCCGCGAAGGCATCCGCCTGTTCCGCCCAGCCTTTTTTCAGCGAAGAGGCCTCTGCCAGCGGGTAGTCCACCCCTTTCTGCCGCTTGGTCCGGTAATCCGTGGGCAGGTGCACCGCGCCGGTGCCGTCGGCCCCGATGGTCGTTTCCAGCTCATCCAGCTCCACGTCGGCGATCTTGCCGTCGCCGTCCAGCAGCACTGCCGCAGCCGCCAGCCGGATGCTCCCGGTGCGGTCTTCGTCTTCCGTTTCCATGACGACACCGAGGCCGGTCTTCCAGGCGGCAGTCGTCTGCGAGGCCGCGCCGCTCCCGCTCATGCTTCCAGAGCCGGACGACCCGGCATTCGGTTTCCCGCAGGCAGCCAGCAGCAGGGCTGCTGCCAGCACACAGCCCCAAAGAGCCTTGCTTTTTCTCATAGATACGCTCCCTTTCCCGATGGGTTTGGAAGTAGTATATCCGGCAGGGTCCTTCTTATTCGTCAGTAGTTTTCCCCTCTCCGTCTCGCTTCGCTCGCCAGCTCGCCCTTCGGGGGAGCTGGCAACGCCATCAGGCGTTGACGGAGAGGGTTTTACAGCAGCGGGCTCAGCAGCCGCAGGACGCTGTCCAGCAGGGTGCCCGGCAGAGAAGTCCGGCAGTCGGAAAGCTGCACCTCCCGGCACTGCGGCAGAGTGGCCAGCACATCTTCCCGCAGGGCGATGACCTGACTGTTGCTGTAAAGCAGCGCCCCACACTCAAAGTGCAAAAACAAACTGCGGTAATCCATGTTGATGCTGCCCACCACGGCCAGATGGTCGTCACTGACGTAGCATTTTGCATGGAGGAAGCCGGGGGTGTACTCGTAGATGCGGACGCCCGCCCGGAGGAGCGGCACATAGTAGGACCGGCTCAGCCGGAACACCAGCTTCTTATCCGGGATGCCCGGCAGGACCAGCCGGACATCCACGCCGCGTTTGGCGGCAGTCTTCAGGGCATCCAGCATCTCCTCACCCACAGCAAGATAGGGCGTGTAGAGATACACATACCGCTGCGCCTGGGCCAGGATGTTCAGGTAGACCGTCTCGGCCAGCGGCTCTTCGTCCAGCGGGCTGTCGGTGTAGGGCTGAACGACGCCGTCCGAACTTTCCGGCAGGTGGGTCGGCGCAAAGGGTGCGTAGTCCGTCTCCTGCGGGCGGAAGGCGTTCCAGCAGTTGAGGAAGATGACGGTAAAATTCCAGACCGCCGCCCCTTCCAGCCGGATGGCGGCGTCCTTCCAGTAGCCGAAGCGCTGCTCGGCGTTGATATATTCGTCCGCGAGGTTCACGCCGCCGGTGTAGGCCACATTGCCGTCGATGACCACGATCTTCCGGTGGTCGCGGTGGTTCATCACCAGCGACACCAGCGGCACCACAGGGTTGAACGGGATGCAGCGGATATGGCTGCGCTCCATCCGGATGACGAAGTCGCTGGGCAGGCCCAGCAGACTTCCGAAATCATCGTAGATCAGCCGCACGTCCACGCCCTCGGCGGCTTTCCGCTTGAGGATGGCCTCGATGCCGTCCCACATCGTGCCCGACTTTACAATGAAGAATTCGAGAAAGATAAATTTTTCCGCCCGTTCCAGGTCTTCCAGAAGCCTGGGATACATGGCCTCGCCGCAGGGGAAATAGTGCGCGGCGGTGTGCTTCCACGCCGGGTAGGGGCCGTAGGTCTCCACGTAATGGCTCAGGTTTTTCTCCACGCGGTCCAGCGTGTCGGTCTGGTCCGGCCGGGGCGCAAGATCGGCCGTGTGGGCCTGCTCCACCTTCCGCATCCGGGTGCGGAGCCCCTTAGCCGGAGCCTTGTTGCCAAAGGCCAGATACAGCGCCCCGCCCAGCAGCGGCAGCAGGCCGATGAGGACGATCCAGCCGATCTTATAGGCACTGTTCTCGTCTTTCCGGACGAGGTAGAGCACGATGACGATGCTCAGCGCCTTGAGCAGGCCGTTCAGCCAGACCCGGCCCGTCGTAAAGGCCCAGAACGCCCAGAGCAGCCACAGCACCTGCAATGCCACCAGCACGATGGTGATGGTGGCACGGTTGAGGATGCGGCTGAAAAATTTAACGATCGGCAGTCTGAACACGCTGTACCTCCCCCGCCGCTACGCGGCCCTTTAAGATGGAGTTAGTATAGCGCGGTCCGGGTGATTTTTCAAGCCTCTCCGTCCTCGTATCCGATCAGAAGGCCGCCCAGCTCGGCGTAGTAGCTGCACAGGCCGCCGCACTCCGTCACCACGACTCTGGCCCCCTCAAAGACGGCCTCGATCATGTGCTTCAGGCGCTCGGCAGCGGCAGGGTTGCCGCAGTGGGAGATGTTCACCTTGCCGTTGGTGTAGCCGTGCTCCTTGAGCTCCAGCACGATGCGCTCCAATGCGCCGTGCTCGCCGCGCGTTTTGCAGATCACGTCCAGCTCACCGGCCTCACTGGCCTGCCCGATGACCCGGATGCCCAGCATCCGCGCCACTGCCGCCACAGCGGGCTTCACGCGGCCATTGCGGGCCAGGTTGGCCAGCGATTCCAGCGAGAAGAGCAGATGGGTGTGCTTATGGTAGCGCAGCATCTCTTCACAGACAGCGTCAAACTCCTTGCCGGCAGCCAGCTCATCCCGCAGATGCTCCGCCAGCAGGACCTGCTCCGGGCCGGTGGACAGGCTGTCCAGCACAAAGACCCGCTTACCGGGGTTCTCCTGCTGGTATTCCTCCGCCGCCAGCTGGGCCGCATTGCAGCTGCCCGACAGCGTACCGGTGATGGTGATGGCGTACACCTCATCGGCTCCCTCGTAAGCAGCCAGCCAGTCGCCGACGTTGGGGCAGGAAGTGGAGGTCTTTCCTTTATAGGTGCGCAGGGTCGTGGCCATGCCCACCGCATCCAGCGTGCCGTCATCGTGGTATTCCTCGTGATCGGTGATGATCTTCAGGGGCACACAGGCAAAATCCACGCCATCCAGTGCATACAGGCTTGCGGCAGAATCCACAACGATCCGGGTCTTCATAAGCAGTATCTCCATTCCAGCGGCAAAATCCGCCGCATTTTTCATGTTGTCGAAGCTATGATATCAGTTTTTCAAAAACCTGTCAACAGTTTCCGAGAAATCTTCAAAAAGTTTTCATAAGACGGTTGACCCTGCCTGAAAAATACGCTATACTATCCGCATGAACAATGAATCCAACCGCCGCATAGCGGCCTGCGCCGTGGATTTTGCCCTGCCGCGGTACGCAGAACTGCCTTCTGTCGGGCTGTATCTCGACCAGACCGTCCAGTACGTCAACGGGTATTTTCGTGCATTTCCGGGGGTGGAGCTCACAGCTTCCATGGTGAGCAACTACGTCAAGAAAGGGATCATCGGCCACCCCATCAAGAAAAAATACACCCGTGAGCAGCTGGCCGGCCTGATCTACATCGTCGTCTCCAAAACGGTGCTCTCGATGGAAAACATCGACACCCTCTTCAAAATGCAGCGCCAGCACTACTCTGCCGCGCAGGCCTACGACTATTTCTGCGAGGAAGTGGAAAACTGCCTGCCCTATGTGTTCGGCCTGACCCACACCATCCGGGACTTGGCCGCGGACGCCGGAGAGGAGAAGCTTCTGCTCCGTAGCACCATCATCGCCGCCGTCAACAAGATGTTTCTTGACTGCGCATTTGCCGTCATGCACCAGGAGCAGGCTCTCTGGCCGGACATCCTGGCGGATCTGGCGTAAGACACGCAAGCAAAAAAGCCACGCTTTCGCGTGGCTTTTTTGCTTATTGATAAGATTTAGGTGTCCTGCAATTCCCCGCGGCTGGCGGCCTTGAGGTATGCAAAGATGAAGCCGTCGAGGTCGCCGTCCATGACAGCATCCACGTTGCCGGTCTCGTAGTTGGTGCGATGATCCTTGACCATGGTGTAGGGCATGAAGACGTAGCTGCGGATCTGGTGGCCCCAGGCGATCTCGTTCTGGACGCCCTTGATGTCCTCGATCTTGTCCATGTGCTGCTGCTGGGCGATCTGATACAGCTTCGCCTTCAGCATCTCCATGGCGTAGTCGCGGTTCTGGAACTGGCTGCGCTGGGTCTGGCAGCTGACCACGATGCCGGTGGGCTTGTGGATCAGACGGACAGCCGAAGAGGTCTTGTTGATGTGCTGGCCGCCGGCACCGGAAGAACGGTAGACCTGCATCTCGATGTCTTCGGGGCGGATGTCCACCTGGATGGTGTTGTCCAGCTCCGGCATGACTTCCAGCGAGGCAAAGCTCGTCTGACGGCGGGCGTTGGCGTCAAACGGAGAGACGCGGACCAGGCGGTGCACACCGTTCTCGCTCTTGAGCAGACCGTAGGCGTTGGCCCCCTTGACCATCATCGAAGCACTCTTCAGACCGGCTTCGTCGCCGTCCTGATAGTCCAGCACTTCCACGGTCATGCCGTGGGCAGCGGCCCAGCGGTTGTACATCCGGTAGAGCATCTCAGCCCAGTCCTGCGCCTCGGTGCCGCCGGTACCGGCGTGGAAGGTCAGGATGGCGTTGCTGTGGTCGTACTCGCCGTTCAGCATGGTCATGAGCTGCAGCTCATCCACCGCCTTCTCCACGGTGTTGACTGCCTCTTCGGCTTCGGGGATCAGTTCCGGGTCGTACTCCTCGTCCAGCATTTCCAGCATGGTTTCGGCGTCATCGTACAGGCCCTGCAGCTTTTCAAAGCGGTTCAGCTTGCCGCGCAGGTCGCCCACCTCGTCGAACACCTTCTTGCTCAGCTCAGCGTCATCATAGAAGCCGGGGCGGGACATGGTGTGCTCCAGCTCCTGCACGCGCTTGCGGGAGGCTTCGATGGCGAGGGCCTCTTCCAGGTCCTTCACCGCTGTGCCGTATTCGGCCAGCTTCACTTTCAGTTCTTCAGTCGTGATCATTCTCAATATCCTCTCAAAAATAAGAAGTATCGCCCTTATTTCTCATGGGTCCATCGCGCTTTGCATTCTGGCAAACACAAAAGCCGGTCGCCAGGGGTTCTCCCTGCGGGAGAGCTGGCATCGCGCAGCGATGGCTGAGAGGGCTACAAAAAGATACAGTTTATACACAGATACTTCATTAGTATACCGGGAATCCGTGATAAAGTAAAGAGGAAAAATCACCATCATGCTGGAAATTTGAAGATTTTCACCTTTTCTTTTCTCCGGGATGGGAGTATAATAGCATCAAGTACCATTTATGGGAGGAAGTTATGCCAAAATATTATGGCTGCCCCTGCGAGGGCTGCGGCAAGCCGCTGACGCTGCAGGACGATATCGTCGTCTGCCCCGACTGCGGCGCACCGTACCACCGGGATTGTTATGAAAAACTGGGCCGCTGCATCCACAGCCCGGCTCATGCCGCCGGATACGAATGGAAGTTCCCGTATCAGGAATCCGAGCTGTGCACCTGCCCTGCCTGCGGCGAGCGCACCCTGCGCAGCGAGGACCACTGCCGCTGCTGCGGTGCCGTGCTGCCGCCGGAAGGGGCCGAAGAGCCTGCCGACCGCACGGCCGGCCCCGGCGAGGGCAATTTTGATTATTCCAGCCTGTACCGCCAGTATCAGGAGACCGGCTCCATGCCCCAGGACCCCATGCGGCAGGCCTATGAGGCCGCCTTTGGCAAGGACGAGATGCTGGACGGCATCCCCTGCAAGGACTGGGCCAGCTACATCGGCCCTGCGTCCCCCGCCTACCTGAGCACCTACTGCCGGATGCAGCTGGCGCACAGCAAGATCTCCATGAGTTTTTCGGCACTGCTGTTCGGGCCATTCTATTTCTTTTACCGCAAGGCATGGAAGCCCGCGTTCGGCTTCCTGGCAGCCGAGCTGCTGCTGGCCGTGCCCACCCTGCTGCAGCTGATGCAGCTCACCGGCAGCACCATGGCCCCCGCTCTGAGCGATTCCACGATGGTCCTGCTGGCCCGCCTGTGCTCGGCCCTGAGCTTTTTGCTCATGGTCGTGCGCGGCATGTACGGCAAGTGGCTCTACCGCAAGAGCGCGGCAGACCGCATCCGGAAGATCCGCTCTGAATTCCCGGACGAAGCCCAGCGCAAGGCCGTTCTGGCCGCACAGGGCGGCGTCAGCTTTGCGGCGGTGTTCGGCTGCTTTTTGCTGCTGATGGTCATCGGCAGCGCCAGCACCCTGCTGCTGGGCCCCAATGTGGACGCCCTGCTCAATCTGGTCTACGGCTGATGCACCCAGCCTGCGATAGTTTTGCGAAGGAGTTTTGAATCATGAAAAAAGTCACGAAAGCGGTCATCCCTGCTGCGGGCCTTGGCACCCGTGTGCTGCCCGCCACCAAGGCCATGCCCAAAGGGATGCTGCCCCTTGTGGACAAGCCCGCCATCCAGTATCTGGTGGAAGAGGCCGTCCGTTCCGGCATCACCGACATCCTCATCATTCTGGGCCGCAACCAGAGCATCATCGAAGACCACTTCGACCGCAGCCCGGAGCTGGAAGAGAAGCTGGCCGCACCCGGCAAGGAGAAGATGCTGGAGGAGTGCCTAGGCATCTCCAACCTGGCCAACATCTACTTTGTCCGCCAGAAGCAGACCCTGGGCCTGGGCCACGCCGTGAGCATGGCAAAAGCCTTTACCGGCGACGACCCCTTTGTGGTCATCTATGGCGATGACGTCATCTGGGGAGAAGACCCGGTCTGCGCCCAGCTCATCCGCGCCTACGAGGAGTTCGGCCGTCCGGCCGCAGGCGTCTCCGCTGTGCCCTGGGCCGATGTGAGCCGCTATTGCAGCCTGAAGACCACCCCCATCCACGACAACTACTTCTTCGTGGATGACATGATCGAAAAGCCCAAGAAGGGCCAGGAGTTCAGCAACTACTCCATCCTGGGCCGCGTCCTGCTGACCCCGGAGATCTACGACATCCTTGCCCGCACCAAACCCGGTGCCGGCGGCGAGATCCAGCTGACCGACGCCATGGCCGAGTTCGCCCGCAATTATGGCGGCATGACCGCAGTGGAGTTCACCGGCAAGCACTACGACATGGGCAACAAGCTCAGGATCGCCGAGGCACAGGTGGAGCTGTCGCTCCAGCACCCGGAGATCGGCGAGGCCTTCCGCGCTTATCTGAAAGAATTCTGCAAGACGCTGTAACGCATCTGCACAAAGATCCCCTTCCGCATGGTCCTGCCGCGCGGAAGGGGATCTTTTGCTTTACCGGCTCCTGTGCCGGGAGGTCTTTTCAAATTTCAGGCCCGGCTTTGCCCCGGACGCCTTGCGGCGTTTTTGGGGGCGCAGGGCGTAGAAGTAGCCGAACCCCGTGCCGCAGATGCCGCCCACGATGTGCATGAAGTTGGCGACATTGTCATGCACGAAGACGATATCGTACACCTGCTGGCCCAGATACAGCGCCGCCACCAGCAGCATCGTGACCGGGATGCCGCCCGAAAAACCGGACAGCGACGCCAGCATGATGAGCATGAACACGATGCCGGAAGCGCCCAGCAGGGCCGTGCGGGGGAAGAGCGCGCATTGCAGCACACCGGACACCAGCGCCGTAAAGACGATGCCCTCCAGCAGCGGGATGCTGCCGTATTTTTCCTCCATCGGCGGGCCGATGACGAGGAGCAGGAGCATATTGTTCAGGAAATGATCCCAGCTGGCATGGCCCAGCACATGGCCGAACAGCCGGACATAGAACAGCGGGTCTTTGAACGAGGAGCGGTAGACGCAGAACAGGTGCATGGTCGTCCAGCCGTTCGTCCACTGGCCCAGAAAGAGCACCAGGAGCGACAGCAGAAAAAAGGTGAGGATCACCGGAGAGTTGTATTGCAGCTGCAACGTAAATTTAGCACGTTTCGTAATGGCTTCATCCTTTCGCGGCCCGCGGAGGCCGGGCATTTTTTACTTCCGGCAGGGTCGGCCCCCTGCATTTCCGTTCGTTTCCTCTTTGCCGAACATTTGGGAAAAGCGTTTTCAGTATATCATGTTTTTCCGTTCCCGAAAAGCCCCGTCCCGGCATTTTTTACGTCCGGGCAGGCAGCATTTTTTGCCCGGCCCCTGTGCACTGCGCATTGACAACGCCCCGCAACTCCGCTACACTATGGGTATCGAATATCCTGGCATCTGCGGGGCAGAAGATCCCCCGCAAGAACGAAAGAAGGTCTCCCCTTTGGCAACGGAAGCAAAGCTCCGGCAGCTGGCAGAAAGCGGCTGCCCGGTCTACTATTTTTATTCCAGCGAGCGGTATCTGGTGCGGCAGGCCGTGGCGGCTGCCGTGCGGCTGCTCTCGGCCGACAGCGACGAAGAAACCACCGTACTGGACGGTGCCGCCCCGGAGCTGGAACAGCTCATCATGGCGGCGGGCACCATCTCATTTTTCGGCACCCGGCGCGTGGTGGTCCTGCCTGAACTGGACCCCGCCGCCTACAGCGACAAAGACCTGGATGCGCTGTGTGAAACGCTTTCCAGCCTCGAAAATGCCGTCGTCGTGCTGGGCAGTGTGTTTCCTTTGGAGCGCGGCAAACTCAAGACCGGCAAGCGGGCGCAGAAGCTCACCGCTGCCTGCAAAAAGCTCGGCTATGCCGAAGAGCTGGCCAAACCCAAGCCCTATGAACTCAAGGTGATGATGATCGAGCGGGCCAAAGCGCAGGGTGCTACCCTGCCCGAAGGCGCCGCCACTGCTCTGCTGGAGCGCTGCGGCGAAGACCCCTTCCTGCTGGAAAACGAGGTGGACAAACTCTGCGCCCTCTCCGGCTACCAGACCGTCACTGCGGCCATGGTGGCTGAGATGGGCACCGTGAGCCTGGAGGCCGATGTCTTCGAGATGACCCGGATGATCACGGCCAAAAACGCCACCGGGGCCTGCAAAAAATTACAGGCTCTGCTCCGGCTGCAGCAGGAGCCCATCGCCATCACAGCGGCACTCATCGGCAGCTATGTGGACCTCTACCGGGTCAAGCTGGGCAGCGCCAGACGCAAGAGCTACAGCACCGTTTTCAAGGAGTTCGGCTACAAGGGCAGCGATTACCGGCTCAAGCGCTCGGCCGAGACCGCCAGCCACTACACCCTCGGCCAGCTGGAAGCCTGCTTGCAGGTCCTGCTGGATCTGGACAGATCATTGAAAAGCCAGCCCGTAGACGCGGAGGTACTGCTGGAAGCAGCTCTCTGCCGTCTGGCGCTGGCGGGGAGCGGACGATGAGCGAACGAGAACTTCTCCACACCGACCGGGTGCTGGTGGTGGAAGGCAAATACGATGCGGCTCGCCTTTCCCACCTGACGGACGCGCTGATCCTTCTGACCGACGGATTCGGCATTTATAAGGATAAAAAGCGCCAGCAGCTGTTCAAGGCGCTGGCAAAGAAAAACGGACTCATCCTGTTCACGGATTCGGACGCCGCCGGGTTCCGCATCCGCACCTACATCACCAATCTGGTGGGGGCCGAACACGTGGTGCAGGCCTACGTGCCCGCCATCCACGGCAAGGAAAAGCGGAAGCCGCAGCCCGGCAAAGAGGGTCTGCTCGGCGTGGAGGGCGTGGACGACGCCATCGTGCTGCAGGCGCTTAAGGATGCCCTCGGTGCCGAGGCTGGCGCAGCTGCCCCCCGCCCGGAGGGCCGGGCCATCACCTATGCCGACCTCTACGACTGGGGGCTCTCCGGCACACCGGGCAGCGCCGAGCGGAAATATGCGCTGCTCAACGCCCTGGGCCTGCCGCCCCGCCTCTCGAAAAAGGAACTGGTGGAGGCGCTGAACCGCCTGTACCGGTTCGAGGAACTGGATGCGTTCCAGGCGGCGTTTTTTGCTTCGGTGTGAAAGCACTCCGCGATGAAGGTCAAAATTTTTACCGGCATCCGCCCCACCCTTCCCGCAGCAGTTCCAGTGCGTGGGTCTCCAGGCGGGAAACATAGCTCCGGCTGATCTGCAGCAGCTTTGCGGTCTCCAGCTGGGTCAGCGGCGGTTGACCGGCCAGGCCATACCGCAGCAGGATCAGCTTCCGTTCCCGCGCCGGAAGCCCTTCGATGAGCTGCCGCAGCCGCCGGGCCTCGTCCTGCTGCTCACAGCTGTCCTCCATGCAGAAGCCGTCCTGCAGCACGTCCGAGAGGGTCAGCGCCGTGTCGTCCTTGCCCGCCTCCAGCGTTTCCTGCAACGACACGGTGGTCCCGCTTTTCCGCTCCCTCCGGAAGTGCATCCGAAGTTCATTTTCAATGCAGCGGCTCGCATAGGTCGAGAACCGTGCCTTCCGGGTAGAGTCGAAGGTATCCACCGCCTTCATCAGGCCGATGGTCCCGATGGAGATCAGGTCTTCCTGGTCGCTGGGCTGGGCGTAGTATTTTTTCGCCACATGCACCACCAGCCGCAAATTGTGCCGGATGAGCGTTTCCCGCGCCGTGGGGTCGCCCGCCCGCAGGGCCGCAAAGGTCTCGACCTCTTCCCGCGCGCTCAGGGGCTTGGGGAAGCTCCCCGCTTCCAGATGCAGCGCCAGCACCAGAAATTTCGTGGCAAAAAATTGCAGCAGAGTCAACAGCATACAACGCACCTCCCAAACTATGGTCCTCCTACACTGTATGAGCGGGGACAAACGGTTCAGAAGTTGTCTGCATGCTGCACTTTCCTGTATCCTGTTCTTGCTGCAATCTGATTCATTACAGTTTCAGCTTACAACAAAAAATGAGATAGGCCCCCTTTTTCTTCTGCTCCCTCTGTGTAACACATCATTGACAAACCTACAACCCCCGGCGGCACCATCCTGTACAAAGCCCACGACGTGCTGGAAACTCTGACGCTGGACAAGCTCACCGCCCACAAGAAGCGTGAGCTGGCCATCACCTTTGGCGAACTGGTGTATGATGGCCAGTGGTTCAGCCCGCTGCGCAAAGCTCTGAGTGCCTTTGTCACCGCCACACAGGAGCATGTCACCGGCAAGGTGCGTCTGGAACTGTACAAGGGCAACCTCATCAATGCAGGGGTCTGGTCGCCGTACTCTCTGTATCGTGAGGACATCGCTACCTTTGCCGCAGGCGGCGACTACAAGCAGAGCGATGCCACCGGTTTCATCAGCATCTATGGTCTGCCCACCAAGGTGCAGGCTATCGTAAACAGCGAAAAAGAAGGGGAATGAAGTGGTTTACTCTGCGAATCAAAAAGGGAGTTCCGTCACGGACGAAGGTCCGGGCAGAACTCCCTTTGGTTTTATCGTATGCACCAGCGGATAACCAGTTTCGTTTCTTCTTTCTTCATTGCGCCGCCTCTCCTCACACTATTCCGTTTGCTTTGGTCGGCTCCGGGTACTTAATCAGATCATACAGCTTGCCATATGTGCCAAGATCGTGTGTTCCGGCAAGTTTCATACCCAGATGCACATATTTGTCGCACTTGCTTTTTGCATCTGTTTCCAGGATCACCGGCACGCCCAGCCGGTCGCCCTCGGCAAAGGCAAGGTCCAGCACCTTTCGCATATAGCCCTGTCCCTGATACTGCTCCCGCACACAGACAAGCCCAACGAAAATATAGGGTTTCTTTTCCTTGTCCATCCCTGCGTATTTCATTGTCTGTCTCCAAATCCGATCTTCACGATCTGCATTTTCATTCCGTTGTCTCCAACCTTTGCAAGAAAACGGAAAAATCCGCTGACGGACGGGTCTTTCAAATCGTTGTAGCCCAGCATATAGCCCCTGCTGGATACCCGCAGACGGCTGTCCCATGGAGAAAACTCGCTTTTCGCATCCGAAACCGCGAAATATGCTCCCACATCTTTGATTTTCGCCGTCCTGAGCCACGTTTTGGCGATCATCTTCACCGCCGTGCGGTTGGCGGCATCGAACACCAGCACCCCGCCGGGAAAAGCATCTGCCATCCCCTGCACCAGATCCCGGACCTGCCGGGTCAGGAAGTAATAGAACACCCCGGAGGCAAAAAGCACCGCCCCGCCGGAGGCATCAATCTTGTCAAACCATGCGGGGTCTTTCAGGTCGCAGGGGATGTTTTGCTCCCGCTCCCCGGCGGGCAGCAGCTGCTGCCGCAAGGCGATAACATCCGGGAAGTCCAGATTGTAGATCTTGCATCTGCCGTTGTCGCAGGCTCTGCCGGTGTTATCCAGCCCACAGCCCAAATTGACCACCGCCGCGCTGGGATGGGTTTTCAGATAATTCCGTACCTCCCACGCAAGGTCATTCTGCCGCATGGCGACCTCCAGCGCACCAAAGCGCTGCATCAGGCTGCGGGAGTTTTCCTCTGCCTCTGAAAAGTCGTAGTCAATCTGGTCGATCAGATGCACCGCTGTTTCGTCCCGATAAAGGTTTGGATACAGCTCTGTGCACAGCTTCCGGGAATACAGTGGGAGGATCAGCGTCTCCTGTACAGTGTTTTTCTCAATTTTGTATTTCATAGGTTCCTCTCTCAGTAAAGAAAAATAGTCATCATTGCCGACAGCACCGCCGCTATGACTGCCATGCCTACCGTACGATAGGCACTGCGGATCGCTTCTTTTCGTCCTATGCTTCGTCCTCCTTACACTGTTTCACCGCTTTTGCGCCGTAACGCAAAGCCAGCCCTTTTTATTTTTGTGGCTTTGGATCTGACAGAATCCTGCTTGTTCCAGATACTCTTTCAATGCAGTATCCGTATAGATGGTCATCCCATTGATAATTTGTGTCCATTTGTCGTCTTTTGTCGTTTCACCGTTTGCTTCGTTACAGATGAAAAAGATTCCGCCGGGCTTCAGCACTCGATAAATCTCTCTGAAATTCTGCGCAAGCTCCGGCCAGAAATAGACCGTTTCAAAGGCGGTCACCACATCAAACTGCTCCGCTTCAAACGGCAGTTCTGCCACACTTGCCTGCTGCACGTTGCATCGTCCTGCCGCAATGGCACCCGCATTGACCTTACGCGCTTTTTCTACGCTGACAGCCGAATAGTCGATGCCCTGCACTTTGCCTTTTGGGCACAGCTTCAACAGCGTTTTGATGTTCGCCCCGCCGCCGCAGCCGCAGTCCAGCACCATGGCATTCGGGGCAGGCTGTAAAAAGCGCAGCCCCCACGCCGCCATTGCGCTGTGGCCAAAGTTCATCATAGCAACCATGATCTTCCCGCCAAAGCCTACGGGCTTTCGGGTGTTTTCAAAAAAGGACATAATGCCACCCTCTTTCTGTTTACCGTTCACAATGCAATGCTTTTTACCAGATGCGCCCACTGCACCGGATGACAGGCCAGCAATTCCTCGTGCCGAAAGTTAGGTAAAGCTAACTTTTTGTTCTATAAAAAGCCGCATCTCAGCGGCCCTTCTGCCAAAATAATACGCCCTGCTGTTGTCGCTGTCAAGAAGTTCAGGCATTTTCGGAGATTCCGAAATAGATTTCGTTTTCAAGACCCCCAACCGTCACCCCAGTGCCACATCCAGCACCATCATCACGCTGAAGCCTACCGCAAAAAACACGGTGCCAACGTTGGAGTGCTGCCCCTGCGACATTTCCGGGATCAGTTCCTCCACCACAACATACAGCATGGCTCCGGCGGCAAAGCTGAGCAGATAGGGCAATGCGGGCACCACGATGCCTGCCGCCAGAATCGTCAGCACTGCCCCGATGGGCTCTACGATACCGGACAGCACGCCGCCCCAGAACGCCCGGCCTTTTTTCATTCCTTCCGCCCGCAGGGGCATGGAGATGATGGCACCCTCCGGGAAGTTCTGGATGGCAATGCCAAGGGAAAGTGCCAGCGCCCCGGCGGCAGTGATCTGAGCCGTTCCGGCAAGATACCCGGCGTAGACCACGCCCACTGCCATGCCCTCCGGGATGTTGTGCAGCGTCACCGCCAGAACCATCATGGTGGTGCGCTGGAGCTGGCTTTTTGGCCCTTCGGCCTGCAAGCTGTTCTGGTGCAGATGCGGGATGAGATGATCCAGCAGCAGCAAAAACAGGATGCCCAGCCAGAAACCCACCGCCGCCGGGAAAAATGCCAGCCTGCCCAGATCCGCAGCCTGCTCCATAGCCGGGATCAGCAAGCTCCATACCGATGCCGCCACCATCACTCCGGCGGCAAAGCCGGTGAGGGCGCGCTGGATGCCGTCGCTCAGGGACTTTTTCAAAAAGAATACACAGCCTGCCCCAAGGCTTGTGCCCAGAAAGGGGATCAAAATCCCCCAGAATGCGTCTTGTATCATGTCGTACCTCCTTGTGGTTAAATACAGCTAACCGCATAAAAAGTATACTGCGCTCCGGCAAAAAGGTCAAGGGCTTTGCGGTACTATAAGCTCAGTGAGACCCCTGCCTACTACATCACCGCATGGTATAACCTGCTGAGCGGCAAGTGGGAGTTTGGCAAGGTCCACGCCACCGAGACCACCGTAGAGGGCACCACTGTGGAGCTGAATACCAACGGTCACCATGCCACCTACGAGATGAAAATCTCCGGTTTTGATCTGGACTACAAGGCCAACAAGGTCTACGGCGTAGTTCTGACCACCGCCGATGGCAGTGAGTACGGCCTGCATCATGTGACCAATTTATTGAATTTACTGCAACATAATCTTGAAGTTTATGTAATGTATTTCGGTAACAAAGGTATTCAGCAAAGACCGTTTACGCTATATCATTTTTTGAGTAATTCCAATGCCCTGTCCATTGGTACGCAGTCTGCATATCGTTCAGGCCAGAGAAATTCATTATAGTAATGGTAAGCCTGTTCCCTAGTCATGTACTCATTGTCCTGCGTAGAATTTGCATAGGCAGGAACAATCATGTGTAAGCCATGCTCAAAACCAGCCTCTACCGTGGCATTGATACAGAAATCAGTCATAATGCCACAAATCATCACGTCTTTTTCTTCCTTTGCAGTCAGATACTCAAGCAGACCACTCTCTTTTTTGAACGCACTGCATACGGACTTGATAAACCGTTTTTCATCAGGCATCGGTTGAAACTCGGAATAAACCTCAAACTCATCATCCCCGATAGAGAATCCGGTATCAGGTCCATCATCATGCTGTACATAAATAACTTCTATGCCTTGTTCTCGAGCTGCTCCAATCAGCTTTTTGATATTACCAACAAACTTTCTGAACTCATATAAGCGTTCATCCACGATACCATTCTGTGCATCTACAACCAATAAAACCATGAATAATCTCTCCTTTTTGAGCTTTTTGCTTTGATTCAAATAAACTAAATTCGTATATTATAATAGAGCGTAACTTCTGCTTCATACACCGATTCGGTATGAGCATCAAATAGCACCCATTCCATATCGGTCCCACAGTATGTATCACATAATGCCGTGGCAAACAAACAAGATCTTCTTCATCTTACTCTCCCAGCACCTCGCCCAGTGCCAGAACAGCGTTGCGGACGCACTCCGGGCACGGGCACAGCGGTGCGCCGTTCTCCATCCCCTTCAGATCCTTGCAGATGGTAGCACCGCACTTTTCCTGAAAATTTTGCAGCAGTTCCTTGGAAATGCGGGGTGTGCCCTTGCCGTCGGTGACGATGCCCGCCACCATCACAGCGCCAATCAGTGCGCCGCAGGTGCTCTCCATGCAGCCCATGCCGGCGGCATAGCCTGCGCCCAGCTTCATCAGGGTGTCGGCATCCACCGGCAGCTTATCCTCAAACGCCTTCATCACCGCCTGTGCACAGTTGCACTGTCCAGTAGCTTTCCATGCAGCAGCCTGTGCCGCCCGTTCTTCGATGTTCATTTCACAGTCCTCTTTCTTTGATGAATCGTAGTTTATTCGACATTATCATAAAATTCCTGTAACACTGTTGCCAATTCCTCCGGAGATTCTATATTTGCTTCATGACCTGCTTTCAGAAGTTCATGGAAGTGGGAATCGCTCAAATAACTGGCAAGTTCCTTTGAGGCTTTTTTGTTTGCGTTGTCCTTTTCCCCACAAACGATCAATGCCGGACAGGACACCTTACATAATGAATCTTTGAAATCCAATTCTGCCATCGTGCCGCACAAGCTGATCACATCAGCTTTTTTGAGGCCAAATTGCTTGAACGTTGCATTTGGCATCAAGCGGAACAGCATATTCTGGAATTTCAATAATTTTTTAGGCATTTTGTATTGTGCCGCAATTAACACAAGCGCCTTTACATTATCCGGATGGTCTATCGCATAATTAAGTGCTAGAACAGCACCCAAGGAAAGCCCGCACAAGACGATTTCATCATGTTCCTTATCACACTCTCCTGAAAATGCAGCATACAGTTCCCCATAAGTGGCCGCTTTGTCCTCCAGCATCTCTGCCAAACTCAAGCAGACGCTGCTGTCTGAGACCTTCGTTTCTTTTATTACTCTGTCCCAACTGTCTGGTTTTTGTCCCAACCCATGCAAGTATAAAAACTTCATCTAATTTCCGCTCTCCTTCAGGCGTCCTGCTGCTTCCTTTCCAGCGCTTCAAAGTGATACCGGGGCAGTATCCCCTGCCTTGATGCAGGCATTCAGGTCGTAAAGCGGCATATCCAGCCCTTCGGCAATGCGCCGTGCCAGATACCGGCTGTTGCCAGTTCCCGAAAAATATAGTACCATGGCAATTTCCTCGTTTTTGCATGTTTTTTAGATGTCTGTCTGCCCGGCAAACTGGAATTTATCTTTTTCTTCCTAAATATCGGCATACTTTTGATTTGTATTGCAGGTACTCATTTCCGAATGCTTCTATCAAAAAATCTTCCTCTACATTGACTATCTGTAAATGAAAAAATACCACTGCAAAACCTGTTGCAAAGCAAAGGAACCAATTAAAGAACGAAAACAATATTCCTATATACATTAAATCAAAACCCAAAAATGCAGGATTTCTGCTAATAGAATAGATTCCCGTTGTTACCAAATTGGTCTTTTCTTCTTTTTGCACACCTGCTCTCCAATTCTCCTTCATCTGTGTAACAGAAACAATAAAAGCAAGTACACCGAACATTGTTATTACAACTCCTGTAAATTGTAACACAATATGTGCTGTTCCCGAATAAAACACAATACTGATAATCTGTATTACAGGAAGCAAATATGTGATTATTTTAAGAGCTACTTCTATAAATTTGACAAATCCCTCTTTTCCTTTTCCTAATTGGTCTGTCTTTATGCCTTGCTTTTTCTGACTAATCAGCTTTGCAAAATAGCAGATGTAGAACACTGCCATCAGTGAAATTGTAACAATTTTTATTATCATCGTGTACCTCCAAATTCCGAGTTGTCGCTCTCCGTATGCCATAGTCTCCGCACGCAAAAAAGCCTTTTGCGGCAAGGTGTGTGCTTACACCTCGCCCGCAAACTTCATGCCCCAGCTCATGCGGGTGTCGTACATCAGGCGGGTCAGCGCAAGGCGGCTGTAATCGTCGGTGCCGTACTCGTTGATGTGCACCTCTTTGGTTTCCACCTTCTCCGGGTCCTGTCCGGTGAGGATGCGCTCCGCAGCCCGGTGATCTCGCACCGCACGAACCGGCACTCGTTCAGGGTGGTGTGGTCCAGCTCACATTTTGTAAAGGAGCAGTCCACAAATAGGCAGTCTGCAAAATCGCAGCGCTCAAAGATTTCCCCGGCAAACGACAGGCCGGTAAACCGTTCGCCTTCGCAGTAACGTTCCGTCATACTTTTCCCCTTTTATCGCAGTTCTTCCAGCAGGGCGGTGCAGCCCTCCAGCACATCCTGCCAGGTGGCTTCAAAATCCCCGGTGTACCACGGGTCTGCCACATCGCCGGGGCGGCGGGTGTGGTCCATCAGCAGCGACACCTTGTGATCGGGGTCGCTGCCCACAAAGCAGGTCATGTTCCGCAGGTTGTTGTGGTCCATGGCAATGAGATAGTCGTAGCTCTCATAGTCCCGCCGGGTCATCTGCCGGGCGGTTTTGCCATCACAGGAAATGCCGTGCTCTGCCAGCTTGCGCCGGGCAGGCGGATAGACCAGGTTGCCGATCTCCTCGGTGCTGGTGGCTGCCGAGGCAATTTCAAACTGCCCGGAAAGCCCCGCCTTTTCCACTAAGTCCTTCATCACAAATTCCGCCATGGGGCTGCGGCAGATATTGCCGTGGCAGATAAAAAGCACTTTTATCATAATCTCTATATTCCTCCATAAGTTTCTGCAAATTTCTGTTTTTCAGCGCAGCTTCTATGCTTTTTCTTAATACCTGATCCTAAAATAATCCAGATACGCTTTATATTTATCCTGTGCAGCAATGCGGAGATCACAGCGCAAGCTTTTTCCATTTCCGGATCTTAGTCCGAAAGGTCCCGAAGGGAGCGACCGTGTTGACGTGAATGAACTTGTACACCTCCCACACCGCTGTTTTCGTGGCATCATCCGCCCATTTTCTCTTATGCGGCTGGAACAGCTCCTCCTCGCTCATGGCATCGATCATTGCATTGAGCCGATCCATATTCTCCTTCAATCGGGCTTTCAGCTCCTGCAGGGATAACGGTGCATAAGTATCCGTGAACCACTGATACAATCCGCCCAGTTGATTCCATTTGAAGTCCTCCGACGGCGTTTTTACCGGTAGACCGTTTCGTTCATCCGTTTCCCATTTCAAAACCAGTGTCGTCCAGCCCACCTGATACGCAAGGTTTTCTGCCGGTGTCCGGTCCACCTCCTCGACCCGTTTATCCTTTAAGGCTTCGGGGATGTCATCAAACTCTGAAATATACTTCTCGAATGCTTTATTGATCTCAGCCTTGAGCTCTTCCTTGTTGTTGTATGTTCTCAAAAAAACACCTCCGGAATTCCATATCGCTGCACCCAGTATACCATGCCTTCTCCCCACTGAAAAGCTTTCGCACGCAAAAAAACCGGCAGCTTTCAAAGCACGCCGGGGTTCTTTTTGTCATTCTGCTGCAAAATGTCTGCACTTTCTTGGCAGAACGCAGAAAATGCGGAAACTGCTTGATTTAGTTCGGTTTCCGCACTAGAATGGAAACCAGAAAAGCAAGCACAGTTTCCACAAGGAGGACGCTCATGCAGGAAAAGCTCGATGCGCTGGTGCGCACGCAGGCCATGCAGTTATTCCGTCAACAGGGGCTGCATTTCACCATGCAGCAGGTAGCAGAGCCGCTGCACATCAGCAAAAAGACCATCTACACCGTTTACCCCTCCAAGGAGGCGCTTTTGCTGGATATGGTAGACCATGCCTTTGCGGAGATCCACCACTGCAAGCAGAAAATTCTGGCGGGCAGCGGCACTTTGCAGGAGAAGCTGCGGGCAGTCATCATTGCCATGCCGACGGAATATGCTGCGCTGGACCTGCGGCAGATGAAGGAGCTGGACGAGAAATATCCGGTGGTGGCGGCGCGGGTGCGCAGTCAATTGGAAAACGGGTGGGAACCCACCATGGCGCTGCTGGAGCAGGCTGTGGCTGAAGGGGTCATGCGTCCGGTGTCCCTGCCGGTGCTGCGGCAGATGATCACCGCGTCCATCGAGAGCTTTCTGGCAGACCGCAGTCTGGCAGAAAGCGGGGTGCAGTATGTGGCTGTACTGGAGGAAATGATCTCGATTTTACTGGAAGGAGTGCTGCCGCGATGAAACACAGTTTTTGCGAGGATTGGGAGTTTACACGACACTGGACAGAAGCCTTTGGCAAGGGGCTGCCTGTACCAAAACAACAAGCCGTTCGCTTGCCCCATACCTGCCGGGAGGTGCCGCTGCACTATGCCTCGCCTGCCGATTACGAGATGGTCTGCGGCTACCGCAAACGGTTCCGGGTGCCGCCGGTACAGGCTGCGCCCCGGCTGTTCCTCCGCTTTGACGGAGCCGCCCATCAGGCGGTGGTGCGGGTCAACGGCAGGGTTGCCGGGCAGCACCGGGGCGGCTATACCGGCTTTACGGTGGAGATCACCGACCTTGTGGACCGGGAGGGTGAAAATCTGTTGACCGTGCAATTGGATACCCGTGAAGACCCGGCCATTCCACCCTTTGGCTTTGTCATCGACTACCTGACCTACGGCGGGCTGTACCGGGAGGTCTGGCTGGAAGCTACGGCAGAGAGCCGCCTGACCGATCTGTTCGTCTACACGCCCACCCTGCGAGAGGCTGTGGTGCAGTGGACGGCAGAGCTTGCGCCCGCAGCCGTAGCGGTCCGCATCCGGCTGGAGACCGCAGACGGCACCCTGCTGGCAGAGCAGACCGCACAGGCGGCAGAAACCGGGAAGATGCAGCTTTCCGTCCCGGACGCACAGCCGTGGGATACCGAGCACCCAGTACTACATCATGCCGTGGCAGAGCTTTTGAACGCAGCCGGACAGCCCATCGACCGAAAACAGGTGACGTTTGGCTTCCGCACCGCAGAGTTCCGGGCGGATGGCTTTTACCTCAACGGAAAAAAGACCTTCCTGCGGGGGTTGAACCGACACCAGAGCTACCCCTACATCGGCTACGCCGCACCGGAAAGCCTACAGCGGGAGGATGCCCGCATTTTGCGGGAGGAACTGCACTGCACCGCCGTGCGCACCAGCCACTACCCCCAAAGTCCGTATTTTCTGGATGAGTGCGACCGGCGGGGTCTGCTGGTATTCACCGAGCTGCCGGGCTGGCAGCACATCGGGGATGACAACTGGAAGGACGCCGCCTGCGAGATGCTGCGAGAGATGCTCCTGCAAAACCGCAGCCACCCCAGCATCATCCTGTGGGGCGTACGCATCAACGAAAGCGTGGACGACGATGCCTTCTACACCCGCACCAATCAAATTGCCCATCAGCTGGACCCAAGCCGCGCCACCTCCGGCGTGCGGTATCTGGAAAAGAGCCATCTGCTGGAGGATGTCTATGCCTACAACGATTTTTCCCACAACGGCGTAACGCCCGGCGCAAAGCCCAAAAAGGACGTGACCCCGGATATGGGCAAGGCGCTGCTCATCTCGGAGTGCAACGGTCACATGTACCCCACAAAAGCCTTTGACGATGGTCCCCACCGGCAGGAGCACGCCCTGCGGCATGTCCGGGTGCAGAACGCCGCCTATGCCAGCGGGGAACACGCCGGGTGCTTCGGCTGGTGTATGTTCGACTACCAGACCCATAAGGATTTCGGCTCCGGCGACCGCATCTGCTACCACGGGGTGCTGGACAGCTTCCGCAACCCCAAATTGGCGGCAGCAGTCTATGCCAGTCAGGGTGACGCTGACCCGGTGCTGGCGGTCAGCTCCTCCATGGACATCGGCGATAACCCCGCCGGACAGCTGGGCACAGCCTATGTTTTCAGCAATGCCCAGCAGGTAAAGCTATACAAAAACGATGTGTTCGTCACCGCCCTGCGCCGCAGCGAGTGGACAGCCCTACCGCATCCGCCCTTTGTGATGGACGATCCCATTGGCGAGCTGCTGGAAACGCAGGAGCATTTTTCGCCGTCCAAAGCGGCCGCTGTGCGGGACTGCCTGCTGGCTGCCGGGAAATACGGCTTGGCGGGGCTGCCGCTTGCCTACAAGGTTAAATTCGGCTGGTGTATGCTGCACTACAAAATGACCTTTGAGGATGGCGTAGCCCTCTACGGCAGGTACGTCGGCAACTGGGGCGGCGAGGCTACCCGCTGGCGGTTCGATGCTGTACAGGACGGCAATGTGGTGCGCAGCGTGACCCTTTGCCCCAGTGCAAAGCTGCACTTGGAAGTTAAGGTCAGCCGGACGGCTCTTCGGGAAAAAAACACTTACGATATGGCGGCTGTCCGGGTGCGCATTCTGGACGAGAACGGCACCCCAGCCCCCTATGCACAGTTCCCGGTGCAGTTTGCGGTGGAGGGCAGCGCCGCCCTTGTGGGTCCACAGACCGCCGTTGCCGAGGGCGGCATGACCGGAACCTATCTGCGCACCGTGGGCACTGCCGGAGAAGCCCTGCTGACTGTTTCTGCACCGCAGACCCAGCCCGTTGTGCTGCGGTTTACCATTGAAAAGGAGGACGCTGTATGGAACTGACCCTGAAACAGAAAACCGCATTTGGTATTGGTGCCGTGGGCAAGGATATGGTATATGCCCTGTCGGCTTCTTACGTCATGTATTATTATCAGGATGTGCTGGGGCTTTCGGCCAGCTTTGTGGGCGTCGTGCTCATGGCTGCCCGGTTCTTTGATGCCTTCAACGACCCCTTCATGGGGGTTCTGGTGGCAAAGACCCGCACCCGCTGGGGGCGGTTCCGTCCGTGGATCTTTTCCGGCACGCTGCTCAATGCGCTGGTACTCTACGCCCTGTTTGCCGCCCCGGTGCTGGACGAAGCAGCGCTGATGGTCTACTTCAGCGTGGTGTACATCCTGTGGGGCGTTACCTATACCATGATGGATATCCCCTACTGGTCCATGATCCCGGCCGTGACCCGCACCCCAAAAGACCGGGAGAACCTCTCCATGGTGGGCCGTACCTGTGCAGGCGTTGGCTCTGCCCTGATTGCCATGTTCACCATGCTGCTGGTGGGCATCCTTGGCGGCGACAGCGAGCGCGCCGGCTTCCGCTGGGTGGCATTGATCGTAGCGGTAATTTTTGCAGTGACAGAGCTGGTGTGCTGCATTTCCATGAAAGAAACTACCCCCAGTGAGATGAAGACCGCCACCGTAAAGGAGATGTTCTCCGCCCTGTTCCGCAACGATCAGGCTATGGTCGTGGTGGGCAGCATCGTGCTGATCAACTCGGCACTGTATCTGACCTCCAACTTTATCATCTATTTCTTCAAATATGACTTTGGCGGCGAGGGCTGGAAGGCCACCTACACTCTGTTTTCCACCGTGGGCGGTGCGGCGCAGATCCTTGGCATGATGGTGCTTTACCCCTTGCTGCGCAAAAAGTTCAGCAGCACGCAGGTATTCCATCTGAGCCTTGTGCTGGCGCTGTGCGGCTACGCCACCCTGCTGGTGTTCTGCCTGACCGGCCTGTCCCATAGCCTTGCGCTGCTGTGCATTCCGGGCGTGGTGGTGTTCGCCTGCAACGGAATGTTGACCGTGCTGACCACCCTGTTCCTTTCTAACAGCGTGGATTACGGTCAGCTCAAGACCGGACGCCGGGAGGAGAGCGTGATCTTTTCCATGCAGACCTTTGTGGTCAAGGCAGCCTCCGGCGTGGCGGTATTCCTGACCGGCATCGGGCTGGACCTCATCGGTCTTGTGGGCAACACGGAGGAGACCGGCCCGGTGGCAGTACAAAGCGCCGGAACCCTGCTGGGTCTGCGCCTGATGATGACCGTTCTGCCCATGCTGGTGCTGGCTGGTGCGCTGGTGCTGTTCCGCCGCAAGTTTGTTCTGACCGATGCCCGCGCTGCCGAGATCAGCGCACAGCTCCACGGGGAGGAAACGCACCATGACTGAAATGCTGCACTGGTACGCGGAAACTTCCGGCGGCGTACAGACAGGCAACTGCACGGTCACGGAGAATGGCGGTGCGCTGCATCTGACGGCAGACCTGCCCGCCGGGACGCTGAAGGCGGTGCGTGCCACGCTGCCGTGGACGATGGAAGCAGACGAGCGTCTGTTCATGAACGGCTACCAGACATGGACCTACAGCCCGGAGCTGGACCGGAACGGCAAGCTGCGCGGCACCGACCACATCCCCGGCTTTCTGCGCAAGAAATACGCCTTTGACCGCTACGGCGATTATCATTTTGCGCCTTATGGGCATCAAAAGGGGCAGAGCCACGGCTTTTCCTACTGCTATTTCCGCAAGGGCAAGCAGTTTCGGCTGGTCGCATCGCTGGACGAGAAGCCGGGCTACACCATCCTCCGCTACGACAGCGGCAACGCCCTGCTGACGCTGGAGCGGGATTGCGCCGGGGTGGAGCATCCCGGCGGCAGTTTCCCACTCCTTGACCTGTTTTTTGCCGAGGGCGGCGAGACCGAGGTGTTCGACGGCTGGTTTCAGGCTATGGGCATCAAGCCCCGGACTGAAAAGAAGCTGGCAGGCTATTCCAGTTGGTACAACCGCTATCAGGACATCACCGAGGACACCATCCGGGAGGATCTGACCGGATGTCGCAGCCTGCTTTGTCTGGGAGACCTGTTCCAGATCGACGATGGCTGGGAGCCGAAGGTAGGCGACTGGCTGGAAACGGATGCACAGAAATTCCCCCACGGGTTGAAAGGCATGGTGGAGGAAATTCACGCCGCCGGATTTCAGGCTGGGCTATGGCTTGCACCCTTTGTGTGCGAAAAGGACTCTGCCCTTTTCCTTCAGCACCCGGACTGGCTGCTGAAGGTGAACGGTGCACCGTGGTGCTGCGGCTGCAACTGGAGCGGCTTTTATGCGCTGGACATCGACAACCCGGCCGTGCTGGATTATCTGCGCCGGGTATTTGACCGGGTGCTGAACGACTGGGGCTTCGACCTTGTCAAGCTGGATTTTCTGTACGGTGCTGCCCCCTTTGGCAACGCCCGCGAGAGCCGGGCAGCCCGGATGTACCGTGCTATGGAGCTTTTGCGCACATGGTGCGGGCAAAAGCAGATTCTCGGCTGCGGCGTACCGGTGATGCCGGCTTTCGGGCTGGTGGATTACTGCCGTGTCAGCTGTGACGTAGGGCTGGACTGGGACGATGTGTGGTATATGCGCCTGTTCCACCGGGAGCGGGTGTCCACAAAGCAGGCGCTCAACAACACGCTATTCCGGCGGCAGCTCAATGGCCGTGCCTATGGCAGCGACCCGGATGTGTTCTTCCTCCGGGAGGAAAACTGCAAGTTGACGGCAGAGCAAAAACGCACCCTTGCCACGGTCAACGCCCTGCTGGGCAATGTGTTCCTTACCTCGGATATGCCGTCCCGCTACACGGATGCGCAGCGGGCAGAGTACCGCCGTCTGCGCACCCTCTTTGAGCACGCCACCCAGGTGCAGGCAGAAGCGGAAAACGACCGTCTCTATATCCGGTATCTGCTGGACGGAACACCGCAAAAATTATGTTTTACCCCCTTCTGACGGCATGAACAAACCCCAACAAAACAGCACCCGCCCGTGTACTGTGCTTTGCACACAGCTCTGGCAAGGAGCAGGCTGCAAAAGACCGGAGTGCCGCATCAGAGACAGCGTTTTACCCCCATGCAGGAAGGTCCATCGTGGCCTTTCCCTCACAGCCAACAAGCCAGACGGCGATTCATCTCACCGCCCGGCTTGTTTTGTACCGCAGCAAAAGCTCTGTACCCGTGTGGTAAACTGGAAGTTATATATGTCTTTGCAAATATACCATATCTATTAGTTGTATACCGCCCTCATTAATTAGGTGGTCATAATTATCGGTAAAGAAATTGGGAATCTTGTGAGAACGAACAAATCCACATTTTTCATAAAATGGTATCGTCAATGGACTGTCACCTGTTCCAACTTGCAAAACAGAATATTCATCTGCATATTTACCGGCAAGAAAATCAATTAGTGCTTTGCCATAGCCCTTTCCCTGATTTTCCGGATCGACTGCGATATTCTTGATTTCAAGTATTTCATTACCTTCATCGGTGACAACACATTCAGCTTTTACATCATTGTCTTCAAGCACATACATAGTTCCTTTTTCAAGATACCGATCAACCATGCTCTCCTGTTCATCAGCTAATAACAATAATGATATAAACTGCTTTTTATTCTCATTCACTTCTCGGATTTTCATATTCATTACTCCGTCAAACTGGAATTGTTCTAAATCTTCTCGGTTGCACCTTCTTGCCCTTCGGACAAGGAGTCTCCCTCGTTCAAAGTTCTTACAAAATTTCTGTTGAACGATTTCTTTTTCCGGTATTTTCTGTCCCTCGGATTTCCTCATGATAGAAATAATCTACGATCACCGGATGTCCCTGCGGGACTCTGCCATAAGGCATTTCATTATCCACAAAGGGACAATCATACTTCTTAGCCATTTCCTCAGCTTTTACTTCAAGTGCTTCAAAGTAGCTGCGGTTATGCTTGTTATAGATCTCGTCGTAAAGTGGTACAAGATCAGGATATTTTCCGGCGATATAATCCATAATTGTCTTTTTGAAACCGCCTCGAAGATTGAGATTTTCGAGCCAGAACAGATCGCACTGATCCTTTACCCGCTCAAAGATTGCTTCAAAATTCGTGATACCGGGGAATACCGGAGATACGAAACAGACTGTACGGATACCTGCTTCATATACCTGCTTCATAGCAGCGATACGGCGCTCAATGCTAGAAGCAGAGTCCATATCGTTCTTGAAATTTTCATCTAGTGTGTTGATCGACCATGAAACGGTTACTCGTCCAAGCTTCTTCAGCAGATCAATATCTCGTACCACAAGATCCGACTTTGTGCAGATCAGAATATCTGCGTCACTGCCGATCAGCTGCTCCAGAAGTTTTCTGGTATTCCCGAATTGCTCCTCCTGTGGATTGTAGCCATCTGTCACAGAACCGATGACCACCCGCTGTCCGGCATATTTCTTCGGATTCTTAATTTCCGGCCAATGCTTCACATCAAGGAAAGTGCCCCATTCTTCCGTGTGCCCGGTAAAGCGCTTCATAAAAGAAGCATAGCAATACTTGCAGGCATGTGTACAGCCCACATAGGGATTGACCGAGTAACCACCTACCGGCAGACTAGACTTAGTCATGATGTTCTTTGTTTCCACCTCACGAATGAGGATTCCATTTATTTCTTCTTCCATGATTTCTGTACCTCTAACACTTTATTAAATTCTTCCGGCATTTCCTGAATCATATTTTCATCCCCTATGATAGGAACAAGGTCTTCCTTCATAAACACCGGAATGCCGAGCTTATGTGCCTGGTCCGCCAGAGACCATGCCCATTCCGGCTCCGTATGAATCTTCCTGCTCTGAGCTCCGGTCATGGTGCCGACAACGATCCAATTGATTCCGGAAAGGTCAACTGTGCCGGGATCGTCGAATAACGGCTCAAAGGTAACATGGTAATGTTTTGCTCTGACATTTTCCCGTAGTGCGTCAATACGCCACAGTTCTGCTTTTCTCGTCACCGTAACACCAAACCATGCGTTTTCCAAATCTGTATCAAAATCCAGCAGATCTGGTCGCTTTGTAAGGAACAGGAACTGATGCTGTGGATTTTCACGGATTTTTTCAAATACCTCGTCTCTCCATTCTGACTTCCAGCCGGAAAGATCGCTCATACCGGTAAGAAGAAAGTTCTGCGGACGTTTCTTTTCCATCATCTTGAGCTTACCCGGAAAGAATTCAGGGTCAGCAAAGTCATCAATCATATGCCAGCGTTTCACATTATTGCGGGCATAGCAATATGCACACCCCACTGTACATCCGATGACGAGATTCATGTTTTGAATCTGATCTTTGATGCAAACACTCATGATTTCTGCCACTCCTCAAGATTCTTTCTGATACGGTCGAGGCATTCCTCAAACTGGGTAATTTCTTCCTCCGAAAAACCTTTGTAGTAAATACTGCCCATTTTATCAGATACAGAATCGTATTCGTCCTTTAAGGCATGTGCTTTTTCAGTCAGAAACAGGAGTGTTTTCCTTTTGTCCGTTTCAGACTGAACACGTCTTATCAGCCCTTGATTTTCCATTCTTTCCAGCATCGTAGTAAGAGAAGTTATCGCTAATCCACATTTAATCGAGAGTGACCTGATTGAGATTCCATCTTCCTGCCACAGTACATAAAGAATACGCCCTTGGGCTCCGTTAAACGCATCCATATTCTTTTCGCTGAGAATCTTCTCAAAGATTCGATCTCCAAGTTGTTTTATTTTGGTAACAAGAAATCCGCCATTCATTTTCACACAAAAACTCCTATATAGTATTTTATCAAATAATACTATATAGGAGTTTTACTGTCAACAGTTTGTATGTCTAAGTAGAAGTAAATTCCGATTCGTCGAGTTCAGTATACCACACTTTCTCCCTACAGAAACGTTCCTGCACGAAAAAGAGCCGCTGCGGTCAAGGATAAAAACAATCTCTGTGAGATCCTTCTTCATGATCGAACGAACGCAAACAGAGTGTTCTTTCATTCCCTCCCTTTTTTACGCTTCTCTCTGCTCCACGATTTCCAGGCTGTCCCGCCCGACATGGCAAAGCAGGAACAGCACGCTCACGCCTGCGGCTTTCGCTTCGGCCAGCGCTGTGCCAAACTCCGGCTGCGTACCAACATTCGGCCTCACCTCGGTGATGCCTTCCATCTGGATCACAAAGGCCACTGCGCACCGATACCCTGCCCGCTGTGCCTGTGCTAACTCGTGCAAGTGCTTCACGCCCCGTTCGGTGGGCGCATCCGGGAAATAACCGATACCGCCCACTTCCAGTGTGCAGCCTTTGACTTCCAGCAGGTATTTCTGTTCGCCCTTTTCCATGTAGAAGTCGATGCGGGATTTTCCGTAGGCAAACTCCGGCCGGACAAGGTCAAACTCCTGCTTTGAGAGCCATTCTCCTACCACCTTGTTGGGTGCCTGACTGTCCATATTGACCCAGCCAAGTTCCTGCTTGTGGACCGCCACAAGGTCGTATTTTGTCTTGCGTTTCGGGTTGTCCGACACTTCCAGACGCACTGCTGCACCGGGCAGCAGCAGTTCCTTGCACCGCCCGGTGTTTTTGACATGGACGGTTTCCACTGCACCGTTCACGTCCACATGGGCAATAAAACGGTTGGGACGGTCAAGAAAAATACCGTCCACGATCTCTCTGTATTTCAATGTTTACTCCATTTTCATTTTTGTCTGATCCGCCTGCGCCGTCCGGGCATCAAAGCAGCAGAAGATAACCTTCCTATCGCAGTCGGTGTGGCGTTGCAGCCAATCCGCCACGGTACAATATCCTCGTACGTTGGTTTTTTACGAGTATATTACTTCATCCTCTGCACAAGGTCAAGCAGAACATTTTCAACGCTGCATCGATCCTCTGGTTGCACGCAAAAAACAGGCTCCTGCAAGCGTTCAACCACTGGCAGGAGCCCGTTTATTTCTTACAGCTTCGTCATCCACAGACCATGCAGGTTGCAGTAGGCGTAGACCGCCACCGGCCTTTCGGTGCCCAGCTCAAATACCGCCTTGGGTGCCTGCCCGGGGGCGAGGTAGCGGAGCTGTCCACCGTTTTCGGTCTCCACAAAGAGCCACTGGATGTGGTGCACATCCACCATGGGGTGCTCCACTGCACCCACCGCAACAGTGAGGGTGCTGCCGGAAAGCCCTGCCACCGGCAGATGCTTTTCGCCGCTGGCCTCCACCGTGTTGGGGAGCAGCTCCTTCATCTTTTCGCCGCAGCAGGCCAGCGGAACGCCTGCGTTGTGGATGGTGGTGACCAGATTGCCACAGTGCTCACAGATATAAAACTTTGCTTTCATATTCAAATCCTCCATCGGAATGTTGTTGGTGTTTCCTGTGACTATATGATAACATTTCCTAGTTGGATTTTCTGTGACCGGGTCACGCAAGACAATCTTGCTTATCGGCAATAAATTTCAATGGCTTTCTGTGCGAATTCTGCAGCGCCTTCTCCCCCGGCAGCGTTAATGTTCTCCGTAAACTCGCCGCCGGCACCATACATCTGTCCAAGTTGATGCAGAATGGGCTTCGTGCAGGTATAGTAGTTTTCCGTGATAAAGTCCTGCAGCTTCTTCACCTGTGCCTGTACTGCGGGGTCTGCCGGTTCTCTGGTTTGCAGCGTTCCGAATGCCGCTACGAGCCCCATCAACTGCTCGTTGATGCTGCCAGATTCCTTCTGCGTCCGCCGGGCGTTTTTTGCCTCGAATTCCTGATACTCTGTGGTTTCGCCCCACTCTTTCTTTGCACGTTCTGCGTATTCCCTGATCTTCTGTGTGTCAAATGCGTTGAAGTCCATAACATTTCCTCCTGTTGTCCGAATCTTCTCCGCAAGAGCGATCAACTTTTCCAGATGCCGTTTTTTCAGGGTCAGCAAAGTGATCTGCTGTTCCAGTGCCTTTTCCCGATCAAATTCCGGGTTTTTCAGAATTTTTCGGATATCCTCCAGTGAAAATTCCAGTTCTCGGAATAGCAAAATCTGTTGCAATCGTTCCAGTGTAGCATCATCATACAGGCGATAGCCTGCCTGCGTTCGATGCGCCGGATGCAGCAGACCGATTTTATCGTAATATTGCAGCGTCCGAATGCTCACCCCGGTCAGATTGCTCACTTCCTTGACAGTCATCATTTCGTTTTCCTCCCTTGCGACAAGCTCAGTATACGCTATGACGCAACGTCAGGGTCAAGTGCTTTTTTAGTTTTTTCCGTCGTTTACCACAAGCAGCTCTGCACCGTGGGGATGCCCTCAGCTTCCCATGCCGAGGAGCACCAGCACGACCACCACCGCAATGGCGATGAGGCAGCCGCAGCCGCTGCCATCTCCCCCGCCACCGCCGCCATTGTTGTGGTTTCCGCCGCCACCGCCGCCAGACGAACCGCCAAAGTTGCGGTTGAAGGCCGTCATGTACTGGGCATAGCCCGTGTCGCCTTTGCCAAAGTAGCCGTAATCACCGTTTGCCATTGTATTTTCCTCCATCCGAAGTGTGTTTTGCTTCTTCTGAGGTCATTTTACCGAAAGCGATGTCCCATAAAACTCTCTTTCGGTATTTTTTCAAACGCATCCTTCCCCGATTCCCAGATACGCATCAATGTCCATGATGCCTTCCCCGCTGACCTCCACCAGATCTTCAAAGGGTACCACGGTGTCTCCCACCTGCAAAGTGCGGAACACCGGGTCGATGCGGTCTGCCTTGCCGGTCAGGGTGATGTAGTTGCCCACTGCGGGAATCTCCGGGTGGGTAGTGTCCTCCTTGAAATACCGCACCGTGATGGTCATGCCCTTGGTGACCTGCATCAGTCGATCAGACAGAGCCGACATTTCTTCCTCGGTCAGAATGCGCTTGGGCACCCGCTCGGTGCGCTGCTTTTCTGCGGCAAGCTGCTCGTCATAGCCCCGCAGCGGAGAGAAGGGCGAGAAGATCTTGGCACGGTTCTGAAGGGTCATGCGAGGGTGCTTGCGGAGGGATTCTTCGGTCTGAGGGCGCTCCATTTCCAGGATGTCCCCGTACTTTTGGGCGGTCTCCCGCCCGATTTTGCTATTTTTGTAGTTTTCCATCTGAACCTCCTGCGCTGTGACCGCCGATCTGCGCATTTCGCTGGCGCATGGTGGCGCCTTCCTCGTAGCTGCTGGCTTTCAGCACGGCGTTTTTGCCGTATTTGTTCTTGATGCCCAGCATGGCCTGCTGGAGCTTTTTCTCCTTTTCCAGCTTCTTGGTGTCGGTGAAAAAGTCCACCTGATAGATACCCTCATCCGGCGTGACCTTGTTGGCGTTGAGGGTAATGCGCCGCACCGTCAGCGCCGGGTCGGTGATGCGCTCAAACAGCTTTGCGCTTTCGTTGATGAGGGTGCTGCCCAGATTGGTGGGGACATCAAACCGAACCGTGCCGTGGGCTGCCTTGGGGAGGATCCTGCCGTAGCGGTCGGTCTGGGTCAGACCACGATAGCCGCCGTTGTCCACGTTCTCCCGATCGTAGCCTACCTCTAAAGTCAGGGATTCCGTCACCAGTTTCTTTTCGGTGAGCCGGAACATCAGAATCTCTGCCATCTCCCGAACGATAAGCTTGGCTTTGTCGTTGGGGTAGGGGCAGGTCAGCACCTGTCCCTCGCTGATGCTGTTGGTGCTGGACTTGTAACTTTTGATCTGCTCCATGCCACATGGCTCATAGCCCCATGCGTGGTCAATGAGAATTTCCGCATCCACGCCAAAAATTTCATACAGACGATCTTCTCCATGGATGGAAAACCGTGCCAAATCCCCCATCGTATAAATGCCGTGGGCTTCCAGCCGTTTGACGGTACCAGGGCCGGTCATCCAGAAATCCGTCAGCGGGCGATGGTTCCACAGCAGATACCGATAGGACTGCTCGTCCAGCTCTGCAATGCGGACGCCGTCCTTGTCCGCCGGGATGTGTTTTGCCACAATGTCCATGGCCAGCTTTGCAAGGTAGAGGTTGGTGCCGATGCCTGCCGTTGCGGTGATGCCGGTGTTGGTCAGCACCTCCCGCACCATGGTCATGGCAAGTTCATGGGCGCTCATGTGATAATAAGGCAGATAGCCTGTCACATCAATAAAAACCTCGTCGATGGAGTAGGGGTAGATATCCGCCGGGGACACATATTTGAGGTAGGTCTTGTAGATCTGGGTGGACACGTCCAGATATCGCTGCATCCGGGGCGGCGCAACGATGTAGCTCAGCCCCAGCGTCGGGTCTGCGTTCAGGGCATTGGCATCGAAAGAGGTGCGGGCAAAGTGGTACTTGCCATCCTCTCCCCGGACTGCCTTTTTCTGCCGGATGGCAGTTTGCAACCGCTGGGCGTTGACCTCCCGGACACGCTGAACGGCTTCAAACAGCCGTGCTCTGCCGGGGATCTTGTAGGCTTTTAAGGAGGGCGACACCGCAAGGCAGATGGTTTTTTCAGTGCGGGAGGCATCCGCCACCACCAGATTGGTGGTCAGGGGATCCAGATGGCGGTCCACGCACTCCACCGAGGCATAGAAACTTTTCAGGTCGATTGCCAGATAGGTGCGCTGCGCTGCCATGATTCAGCCCTCCTTTGCAAAATTCACAACTATTTATCTTATTATAATAAATCTTTACGCCGTTTTCAAGATGGAGCGGCTATTTTATCCGTAATTCAGACAACAAAAAATGAGATAGGCCCCCCTTTCGGGAAAGTCTATCTCATTTTTTCGTTGGGGCTATTTTGCAGCAGCCCCCCTTTATAACAACCCTGCCTTACAGTTGAAGAAAAACGCTTAGTGCTTCAGTTCCAGCAGCGCATCGCCCTGCTTTACGGTGCCACTGGCTTTAGCCGCGACAGCGGCATAGTCATCAGTGTTGCAGACAATGAGCGGTGTGGTCACAGGATAGCCTTCGGCCTTAATGGCTTCCAGTTCAAAGCGGATCAACGGCTGACCTTTCTTCACCTTATCGCCCTCGTTGACGAGGTAGGTAAAGTGCTTGCCACCCAGCTTGACCGTATCGATGCCGATGTGCATCAGCAGTTCGGCACCGTCAGTCGTGGTCATGCCTACGGCATGGTGGGTCTCAAAGGTGGAGGAGATCTCACCGTCAGCAGGTGCCACCAGTTCACCATCGGTGGGCTCAATGGCAATGCCGTCGCCCAGTGCACCGCTGGCAAAGGCTTCATCCTTCACATCGGCCAGCGGCACTACAGTGCCGTTCAGGCAGGCAGACAGCACGGTATCATTTGCTGCGTGGGCCGCCGGGGTCTTAGGTGCATTTTCCAGATAATCTTCCAGCTTTGCCTTGATGACGGCCACCTTGGGGCCGTATACCACCTGCACACCGTTGCCCTTGCAGATCACGCCGGAGGCACCGGAGGCCTTGAGCACATCCTGTTTGACCAGCGCAGCGTCCTTGACGGTGCAGCGCAGGCGGGTGGCACAGCAGTCCACGTCGGACAGATTAGCGGTACCGCCCAGACCTTCCACGATCAGGGCGCTGACCGGATCATCCCCTGCGGGGGCGGTGCTGCCGGAAGCGGCGCTGCGGGCGTTCACGTCCGCACGGGTGTACAGCTTGACTTCCTCGGCATCATCGCGGCCCGGGGTCTTGTAGTCAAACTTGGAGATCATAAAGCGGAAAATGATGTAGTACAGTACAAAGTACACCGCGCCGACCACGACCACCCACACCCAGTGGGTCTTGGCGTTGCCCTGCATCACACCGAACAGCACCAAGTCGATGAGACCGCCGGAGAAGGTCATGCCCACACCCACATTCAGGATGTGCATCAGCATGAAGGACAGACCTGCCAGCACGCAGTGCACTGCGTACATGGGCAGTGCCACAAAGATAAAAGTAAATTCCAGCGGCTCGGTGATGCCGGTGAGGAAAGCGGTCAGGGCTGCGGAAAGCAGCAAGCCGCCTGCCACCTTTTTCTTTTCCGGCTTGGCGCACTGGTACATCGCCAGCGCTGCGCCGGGCAGACCGAACATCATAAAGGGGAACTTACCGGCCATGAAACGGGTAGCGCTGACCGAGAACACCGTGGTAGACTTGGAAGCCAGCTCGGCAAAGAAGATGTTCTGTGCGCCGGTCACGGTGACGCCATCGACGATGGCGGTGCCGCCCACAGCAGTCTGCCAGAACGGCATATAGAACACATGGTGCAGCCCGAAGGGGATCAGCGCACGCTCCAGCAGGCCGTAAATAAAGGTACCTGCGTAGCCGGAAGCCAGTACCAGTGCACCCAGCGCGGCAATTCCGCTCTGCACCACCGGCCAGATATAGAACATGGCAATGCCGACCACCAAATACACGATGGAGCTGATGATGGGCACAAAGCGTGTACCGCCAAAGAAGGCCAGCACCTGCGGCAGCTCGATCTTATAGAACTTGTTGTGCAGCGCCGCCACGCCCAGACCGACCACGATGCCGCCGAACACACCCATTTGCAGGGTCGTGATGCCCAGCATGGTGGTGGTGGAGTTGGCAGGCATCGCTTCTACGCCGCCTGCCGCATTGATCATGGCCTGAATGGCTGTATTCATAATGATATAGGCCACTGCGCCGGACAGGGCCGCGACCTCTTTTTCCTTGCGGGCCATGCCGATGGCCACGCCCATGGCGAACAGCAGCGCCAGATTGTTGAACACGGCGCTGCCAGTCTGGCTCATCACGTCCAGAATGGTGTAGATCAGGGTACCGGGGTGGATGACGCTGTTCAGGCCATAGGCCGCCAGCATGGTTTCGTTGGTGAACGAGCTGCCGATACCCAGCAGCAGGCCCGCTACAGGCAGCAGTGCAATGGGCAGCATAAAGCTGCGTCCCACGCGCTGCAGCACGCCAAAGATCTTGTCTTTCATCTTCAGTTCTCCTTTTCTCAAGTTCGTATCCAGCATATATATCCACACAGGAAAGACCTGTGAAGAATCAAAGGTGAAGCAAGAAAGCTTACTTCCCCATCCGAATCCGTTTCAGATGGATCGTAAGGAACACCAGTTCCTCGTCCGAAAGCTCCTTGTGCCAGGTGTTGCGGACATACTCCGCAATGCAGCAGGCGCATTTGTAGTGTTCGCTGCAATTGCGGGCGATCAGGGCGCGGAACACTTCGTCGTGGGTATCGTTTTCCTGCTCCTGTTTTCCTTGAAATACGCGCTGTGCAAAAAAGCGCAAATGCACGGTAAAGCGGCTGAAATCCAGTGCATCCCGGTCAAAATGGCAGTTGTAAAAGTATTCCACTACCTGCACGCAGCCATCCACAAAGCGGGTGACATCGTTCACCACGCTCATGGTGGTGTTGAGCTCTGCGTTGACGATGTGCAGCGCAATGAAGCCGCCCTCGTCGTCCGAAAGGTCTGCATGGCAGCGCTGGCGGATGGCGGCAAGGCACTCCATGCCAAGGCGATACTCTTCCGGGTAGAATTCCCGAATGGGAGCCATCAGCGGGTTGGAAAAGCGAATCCCCTGCTCGCTGCGCTGGATGGCAAAACTGATGTGGTCGGCCAGCGTGATGAGCAGGCTCTCGTTCAGCGGGTAGTTCACCCGGCTGCGGATCATTGCCACCAGCTCATCGGTGAGCAGCAGATGCTCATACGGGATCTGTTCCAGAAGTTCCACCAACTTCTGCTGCACGGCAGGGCTGGTCATGCGGTAGCTGCGCTCCACGGTTTCAGCCTCAATTTTATAGCCCGGCTTAACGCCAAAGCCCAGACCGCGCCCGGTGACGATCAACTCACAGCCCGTGGGGTCCACCACGCGCAGAATGTTGTTGTTGATCGGTTTTTTGACGGTATATTGCATTGTTTCTCCTCCTCAGGTTGAAAAAGGCAATAAAAAAAGACCACTCTCGACACAGCAAACATACCGAAGGCTGAAACACGCTTTCGGCTTGTGCTATGCAGAGTTGGTCTAGCCCGCCAAACGGTAACAATCCAACGACGCTGCTCACGTACAATTTTCTTTTTTGTAAAGCACGAACAAATTAAACACTTAAATGGAAATTTATTCTATGCTTAGTTACAATACCATATTCTTTGTGGAGTGTCAAGATAGAAACGGGGGTTCTTTTTGACTTTGTCAATTTTACCCAAACTCAGGTGATTTTCTACAGCAAATTGACAAGTAAGAATATTCCTTTTTTGCTTTATATGTGCCGTTGTTTTCAATCGAGATTATTGCGGAGAAAGCTGAGCTCCATCTCGTAACTTATCACCTTCACAAAAAACGGTCAAGAATTGCTGCCCTATATACAAAAAAGCCGCCGAGGACACCTCCACAATGGGAAGAGTCCTCGGCGATATTTGTTTATCGGGTCTGGGTTTTCTTGGTGGTGTCCTTTTCAGGTCACTTGCTTATGGAATCTTTTTTTCGCGTTTTGCGGCAAACTTCTCTGTTATACTCCAAACACTGTTTTCATGGTATGTTCCATAAAAGATCGGATCGCCTGCTGGCTGTACCCGTTTTCGGATGCATTGACGATATAATCTGCCTCAATCAAAATCTGGTAGTCGATGCCGTTGATCTGCTCCGGTCTATGGTGGTGCCCCACCAGATAAGCCACCCGGTTCACAGGATATATTCCATCTGCCGTTCCTTTATTCTCCCGGTGATTCTTGAGGCCAGCCTTTGCGCAACTGATCCAGTGCGTGGGTCTCGAGCCTTGAGACATAACTTCTGCTGATCTGGAGCAGCTTTGCTGTCTCCAGCTGGGTCAGCGGCGGCTGACCGGCCAGGCCGTACCGCAGCAGGATCAGCTTCCGTTCCCGCGCCGGCAGCCCTTCGATGAGCTGCCGCAGCCGCCGGGCCTCGTCCTGCTGCTCACAGCTGTCCTCCATGCAGAAGCCGTCCTGCAGCACGTCCGAGAGGGTCAGTGCGCTGTCCTCCTTTCCCGCTTCCAGTGTTTCCTGCAGGGAAACGACCACACCATTTCTGCGCTCCCTGCGAAAATGCATCCGCAGCTCATTTGCTATCCTCTCCCCAGCGCACTTTGGGATGGAAAAGAGAATCCACCTCTTTCACGCAATGACGCATCTACGTCAAAATAGATTTTTTTGGAGCCGAGAGAGCGGTTCCTTTTTTCTACTTCAGAGGGTGTCATGTGAGGGTCGTGGTCTAACCCCTCTATACATCTTACAGGTAACTTTGGCAGGCCCCCGCACCACCGTAGAGGCGCAGGCGTTCTACCGTATGTACCATTCTTACGCCGACATCCCGAACCCATGGGACCGTCTGCGTTGGTGCCGCTATGGTCTTGACCTGCTGCAAAAAGAGGTTGCTGCCATGGTGGGCATGGAGGAATGGCTCTATCGGGATCTGGAAAGCGGGCGCATTTCACCGCAGCTTCACGCCCGAACTTGCGGACAAGCTCGCCGCCCTTTACGGCATCCCGGTGGAGGATATTCTGGACGACTACACCCTGTTTCTGCACCGGGGCAGAGGAGACTTCCTCCGCAGATACCGGGAGACAAAAGGCTGGAACCGTCAGCAGCTTGCCGACCATACCAAGGTAGGCAGGACAAGTATTCGCTGCTGGGAGACCGGACAGAAAACCATCAGCCAAAAGTGTTTCCGGCTTCTGGCCGAAAATCTTGGGCCCGATTTTCTTTCTATGCTTCGCATGTGAGGTATGGTAATTTTTCTCCGGTCAAAAGAATTTTTCATTATACCCCTTTATACCCTTGTGTAAAAGGGTACAAGGGGGTATAATACTTATAGACGCTATTTCAACAGAATAGGAGGCACCTTATGGAACAGAGCGAATTGCAGGTTCACATGAACGAGTTGGCGCAAAAAATCGCCATGCTTCCTCCCGGTTCGATTGTAAAGAAAACTGTAACCGGGCGCGAATATTATTATCATCGCTGGACAGAAAATAAGAAGCGCCATGAAAAGTACATCCCCGCTGAAGTGTTAGATTCTTTTCGCGCACAGATTGAGCAGCGAAAAGAGTTAGAGCAGGAGCTGAAGGCACTGAAAAAGATGTTGCCGAAGGCAGCACCGACTCACGTTGCTGCTTTTACCACAAATGTCCGCATTGGTGCCGCTCTGCGCACATTCTCTGCTTCTGTCAAACGATACAAAAAACGAGAGTGCTTTCAACAGTTGCATAATTTTCTATACGGTGAAGCACAGGACAAAGTTTTTATTCTCTATGGTTTGCGCAGAACCGGAAAAACAACTATGATTCGGCAAGCCCTCGCCGAAATGAATGATACAGACTTGATGAAGTCTGCATTCATCCAAATCACTGCTCAGGATACGCTTGCTGCCTTAAATACCGACTTAAAGGTTTTGGAATCGCAGGGCTTTCAATATGTATTCCTGGATGAAGTCACCCTGCTGGACGATTTCATCGAGGGTGCTGCACTGTTTTCTGATATTTTTGCAGCAAGCGGCATGAGAATTGTACTTTCAGGCACAGACTCTCTCGGCTTTCTGTTTACCGAGGACGAACAGCTTTATGACCGTTGTATTCTTCTGCACACTACCTTTATTCCCTACCGCGAATTTGAATCCGTTCTGGGGATTCACGGCATTGATGAATACATCCGTTATGGCGGTACAATGAGCCTTGGCGGTGTTCATTATAATGAGAGCTCCACATTTGCCAGCAAAGAACGCGCCGATGAATATGTAGACACAGCCATCGCGCATAACATTCAACACTCTTTGCGCTGCTATCAATATGAAGACCATTTCCGAAATTTACGCGACCTATACGATAAAAATGAGTTAACCAGTGCCATCAATCGCGTTGTCAAAGATATCAATCACCGCTTTACGCTGGAGGTATTAACACAGGATTTCAAATCTCATGATCTCGGTGTTTCCGCAAACAACCTTCGCCGGGACCGCAGCAATCCTATAGACATCCTCGACCACATTGATCTTTCTGCGGTAACAGACCGTTTACGGGATCTTCTGGAAATTCTCAACAAATCAGAACAAACTGTGGTTTTGGATGAAGACCATGCAGCAGAAATCAAAGAATATCTGGACCTATTGGATCTCACACGGGATATTGATATCCGTCATCTTCCAAAGGTAAATACGAAGTCCACTCGAACCGTTATCGCTCAACCCGGTCTCCGTTACGCTCAGGCATCCGCACTGATTCACAGTCTTCTTCTGGATGAAACCTTCAGTGCCCTCTCCCTGCCGGAACGCACTGCCGTACAAGAGCGTATTCTCACTGAGATCAAAGGACGAATGCTGGAAGACATTGTTCTTTTGGAAACCAAGATAGCAAACCCCGGAAAGGAAGTTTTTGTACTTCAGTTTCCTATTGGTGAATTTGATATGGTGGTGTTCGATCCTGCCGCCGGTTCCTGCCAGATTTTTGAGATCAAGCACAGTAGGGAAATCGCCCCATTCCAATACCGCCATTTGATCGACTCTGAAAAATGTGCCCAAACAGAACATCGCTATGGTCCCATCACCGGAAAATTTGTTCTCTACCGTGGTGAAGATCAGATCCTGAACGGCATCCAATACCAAAACGTTGAAGAATACCTTCGAAATCTTTAAGGCCCGATTTTCCATCTATGCTTCGCATGTGAGGTATGGTAATTTTTCTCCGGCCAAACGAAAAAGCTCGTCTGCAAGCCACGATATGTGGCAGCGCAGACGGGCTTTCGTTATGGAATCATTCTGTTTCAATTATTCTGATATTCGCTCTGACTTACATGGCGTTCCGTAAAACACGCAGTCGTTCTTCAAACGTTGCTTTCCATGCCGGATGCTTGGAGAATACGGTGTGCTCCACCTGACGGACTTGGTTCAGTCCGATGTTCCGCACCGCTTCCACTGCAGCATCTTTTTGGCTCAGATGGCGTTTTCCCACGGTCAGACAGTTTGCGCCTTCTGGCGTGTCGTACTGCTGAAACGACCGGTTGAAGTCCATCAGGTCATGCAGACGGATGGGCTGATTGGTTTCGTTGTCTACCAGCAGACCCCAATTTTCCCAATGACGGTCGGTATTGCCCACCAGATAATCCAGAATGTTCATCATATAGTAGCTGGGAGCATCCAACTCTAAGATCTTATCCAGCGTGTTCCAATCATGGTTCGTGCAGTAGACGTCATAGGCTGCATAGGTCACAAGACTGTATCGCTGAGATGTCATGATTTTGCTGATAGAAACCGGCTCATTTTCAAACATCCCCTGCTCATACAGTACCTGATGGCAGTCAAAGCACCGGCAGATTTTGCTTGCCAGCACTTCACGTTCCACCGCTTCCCTGCCACCATCCTTGTAAAGATAGAAGCCATCCTCTTTTCGCACCCACGCCTTGGGGTACAAGCCGCCCGTAGACAGGTCATTTGCCAGAAGATGGGCGTTTGTCACCGTCATTTGGTGCCCCCGCAGCGCAATATCCACAAGCGCATTGCTTAAGGAGTGTGCAAAAAGGTTGATATCCTCGAATCGAATCTTCTCGTTTTCTTCTTTCACCCAGAACACATCCAGCAAAGACAGACAATGGTAGGATAATGCAATCTGTGCTCGTTCCCTGTCCGTAACACTCTGAGATGCACCGATACTGTTCAGGATTTCCTTGGCGTAGGTGCGATCCAACGTCAACATCCGGGAGGCGCACCAATAGTAAAAGTTCGTTACATTATTGATGCGCTCGTCAAAATCATCCGATTCCACCAGAACCAGATCATAGGGCATGAAATCCTCGAGGCAGACCCTGCATTCCCCTGTCGTGCTGAGTTGTGCCACACAGCTTTCCCGGTGCATGATCTCGTAAAACATGGTTTTCATCCCTCCCTGCGTTCTGTGTCTTGCTCTGTATTTATATTACCTTCTTTTTTCACGGGACGCAAGAGCTTTTACTTTTCAAAAAGCTTTTTCTGCTGCTCCATCAGGACGGTTTCGATACGCTCTTTCAGCAAAAAGCGGAACTGTTTTGGGTAATAGCATAGATATTTATCGAGGATCGTATCGAAACCACTCGTTTCAAGCCATGAACCTCAGCCGTATCGACCCAGTAATTTGCCACGGAGATTCCCGGCAGCCGAGCCGCATTCGTGAAATTGCGCAGAACTTCACTGGAAACGGCTTCAGCCAGTGCCTCAAAGCAGCCATCATCCACCTTATACCAGAGATTTTTCTCCGCATCGAACCATTTTTCCTGATTTCCGCGCGAAGTCGTCACCACAACCCTGTCGTTGGTATGCAGCGTCAAATAATTTCCAGCCATTTGTGATCCTCCGCCATTCTTCCCTGCGTCTTTTCAACAAGCAGAACCGGGTCATATTCCGGAACGCCAACAGCATCCAGATAGTAATCCAAGCCCTTTTGTGTTTTCGGAATGCATCGGTCTGCCAGAAAGGCCAGGAAGTCTTCCCACGAGGGCATTTCGTTCACACCAAACGCAGTATCCAGTATTTCGTCAACTTTGTTTTCGATGCAGATCTGCTCCGCTGTAAAATCTGCCAGGATCACGGTACACAGAACATCTCCGTCATAGTACCTGTATTCTTTCAGCCGATGACCTTTCTGTTCTGCATTTCTGCGAAACACTTCCGGGTCTGTGGATGCAAGCGGTCGGACGGTGATTTTTTCACCGTCAAAAGAAAGTTCTACCCGGTTATCTTTCTGGATTCCCATCGCACGAAGCCACACTGCCGGGAGATTGACCGAATACTTTTCTGCATTCTTCCCTGCTGTTCCCCCGGCTTTTCTTCTCATAATTTTCACGCTGCGACGATTCATGCACTTCACCTTCCCTTGCAAAAAGAATACCATATTGGCCGCCAACAATCAATGATTTTATTTTGTCAGCAAAATTCCAAAAACTTATGTAACACAAAAAGCCCCACGCTCAACACTGCCTCTGAATCTGACCGTCTCTGGTCAGAGCAGAAAAGCATATGTTGAGCGTGGGGCTTTGTTTATCGGCTCGGCTGCCAGCCGGGCTTTTGGTGTTCTTTGGGTTTGTAGGTTCCTTTGGTAGTATCGATCACCGCCTGCAGCAATTCGAGCTTCTGCCATGTGGGGCAGTTCAGACGGTCGATTTTTTCGATCACATAGTTGGCGTGGGCGGTTGCGACCCGTTTTCCGAGTTCGTCCCATCCCTCTTTCGTTTTGGGGTAATGTACCACCACTTCAATGGGGGCACTCTTTCGCATGGCTCACTCACCTCCGGTTACATCGCTATCACCTCATTTTTACGGGTTACTGGTTGTCCGCTATTCGCTGCGGTTTCCGCTCAGAACGTTCAGAGCCAGACTGACCAGCAAAGCCATATCAATGCGGAGCATTTCAGCCTTGCTGGCATAGCCCATAAAGCGTTCGATGCGGGATTTATCGATCGTGAAGATCTGCTCCAGAAGAATCATGGACGGTTCTTCAAAGGCCGGGTTAGAATCCACCAGCACATGGGTGGGCTGGTTTTTCTTCTTTTCCGTCCGGGTAGTAACAGTTGCAACGATCAATGTAGGCGAATGACGGTTTCCAATGTTGTTCTGCAGAACTACCACAGGGCGTTTCCCGCCCTGTTCCGAGCCGATATGCGGCTCCATGTCTGCATAGTAGATGTCTCCTCTGAGATATCTCCAATTGTTCGGTAACATAAAAATCAACCTCCTTTTTATGTAAGAAACAGCCGCCGCAGACGGATACCACGACGGCTGTTGTTCAGGAGGTAAAACGAAACTGTCAGTTTTTCAGCGGCAGACTCATCTCACGGCTGGCACCGTTATAGATACGAAGAATCTGCCGCATGTGGCGGTTTGCAGAACTTCCGGTGTCTTTCTGAGCCAGCTGCGTGATGGTTTTCGGGTGTGTCCTTGCCAGCTGCTGCACCAGCCGCTCCCGGCTGTACTCGCCCTCGTATACGGAGATGAAGCGGGCCACACCCCGGATTACACCGGCAAGGTAGGAATCCACATTGCCCTTCCACGCCTCGTTGATGATGTGAAGCATCTCGACGTAGCGCTCACAGCCATACTGCTTGTACAGCTCGTATGCCGTTCCGATGCAGTAGATTTTCCAGGGTGCCCGGATGCCGTCATAGGCAAATTCCGCACCGGCATTCGACGTGATCCCCACAAAGTAAAGTGCATCCGGGTTTTCGGCCACCAGATTTGCACGAAGGCGTTCGCCCGCCGTCAGGCATGTAGCATTGCCGGTCTGAATCGCAAACAGCGTTGCTTCGTCTTCTTTGGTAAGGCCGTAAAAGACTTTGCAGCGAATCGTCACATCCTTGCCACCGTTGCAGGTTCGACGGGCTTCCACCGTGTTCTGCCCATCAAAAACATAGAAGCGCCCATCCCGGTAGCTGACCTTCGGCTCGTTCGCGATGTACTCCGAGAAGTTTTCCGCGATCTGCGAAACCTTCTCCATCCGCAGCATACGCTGATATTCAATACACGGGATCAGCAGTGCACTGTTTACCATCTGATAGGCAAACTTGCATTCAGGCAAAGTGTTCAGGTTCAGATTGGAATTCATCATAACTTTTCCTCCTTTATGGTTTTCAGATAGTTTGTCATCCGGTCAAGCAGTTCAAAAATGGTTTTTCGACAGGTTTTATCGGTCAGAACATCCGGGTGTTCCTGGAAAATAACATTCCACCGAAAGATAAACTCTTCCGTTGCTCCCTGCAGTTCGCACAGCATGATGGAGCCGGTTGCTGCTGCTTTATCCTGGTAACGGGCATCCACCGAGGCCTGCAGTCGGGCCTTGTCTTCTTCGGACAAGTGCCGTTTATGACCCTGTATGCTCTGAAGAAAACTTGGTGGCGCATTGCTGGTCGGCTCAATTTCCTCTTCCGGTGGGGACTCGGTGATCGTTTCCTGTACCGGCGTTTCCGGCTGTTCTGCCTGCGACGTCGTGTTGTTTTCCGTTGCCGTTGGCTTTTTCTTCTGCGGTGCAGACTTTGGCTTCGGTGGTGGCTTGCTCGGCTTCAGACGTTCGAGGACCGTATCATCACGGTCACTCTTTTTCTTCTTGAGTTCCTCAAGAATTGCCGGGCGTTCTTCCTTTGGAATTGAAGCAAGCGCTACGATTTGTTCATCCGTCGCCTTGATATGCCCGGTCAGGATCTCTTCCTGCGCACCGGGCACCGCTTCTTCCGCAGCATCAATGCCTCGTGAATACTTTTCGGCACGTCGTACCGTCGCAGACCCAACACCATGTTCTACGGCGATTCGTTCGCAAGTGCGTTTTTCTGAATCGATGTGATCATTTTGATCACATCGATTTACTTTATTGCAATTTCCGGGCTGCCCGCCCACTGCCAGCTTGGTTGATTCATACTCCTTGCCCAGAAGAAACTTCTTTCGTTCTGGGCTGAGATTTCTGCGGCCAAGCTGATTTTTGCAGATCCATGCAAGCGCTTCGTACTTGTTCGCAAGCTGGATTTCTTCCACTTCAAACTTGATAAAGCCGTGCTTTTTCAGGATGCGGTAGCGGGTGTGCCCATCCAGAATGTAGCCATTCCATGTGATGATGGGATTCAGAAGACGACCCTCGGCAATGATGTTCTGCTCAAGCTGCTGTTCTTCCTCAAACTGCAGCGGCGGAATTTTGCTTTGGAACTCCGGGTCAATTTTAAGCTGGCTCAGTTTCACGTCGGTTCTCCTTTCCGGTCATTTTCGATTTACGGACAACGGGCTGAACGTAGTAGTCAAACCCATATCGTGTCTGGCAATACGTGCAGACATCCTTGACGAGCTGCCTGGGGTCGGCTCTGCGGAGCCGGACGCCCTTTGCGTCCAAAAATGCCTCTCGGCAGACGGCGCACAAAGTTGTCAGGGTGGATTCATCCACCTTTTTTGTGGTCTTGCGGTTCATTTGCGTACTCCTTTTCGCTGATATATAAAAACGCCGTCCGTGGTTACCCTCGAACGGCGTTTGGAAAAGGTTTTGTATGGTTTCTCTTAATTTGCCCCCGGCACCCCTGAGAAAGGGAAACAATCAGGCGTTGGATTTGCACCACTCCATTGGCCTCTCGGCCACCCCGTCTTCTTTATGACCGGGCCGCGAATTACGGAAGTATCATTATCTGGAAGTACCTGAAGCTGCATATTCAATTTTCAAGGTCCGCCCGGCTGCGGCTCCCGCTCCCTTTCGGAGGTGGGCCGCTGCCGTGACAATAGTGTATCGTACTTTCGAGCAAAAGTTTATGGACTCGTAGTCCAAGTCACCCACCCTCTTAGTCCATGTATTGTATACAACAGTCCCAAAAAGCAAAAAAATCCCGCCTGAAAAGCAAAACCTTCGCTTTGCCCTCAGACGGGATGTCTTTCGACACGACTGTTATAAATTCAAAAAAGCTCTTGACCTGAAGTCAACTTTAAGGATTATACTGAACCTGTCAGAAAAATTTTTGCCGCTCTTATGCGGCAGGCAGGATGATAAAGGAGAATTCTCTGCACACCAACTTTTTATGCTCTGCCCACCTTGTTTCGCTGTAGTGATCGTCTGATACCATTGCTGTTCCCGTAGCGGCTTTCACCAGCAGCGTCATGGGACGGCCCAGTTCATCTTTCATTCCGGGAATCCTCAGCATCTCTGCAGAGGTTCGTTGTCATATTCGCTGGTATGGAGTGGTTTCACTGGCTGCATTGAACTTCTGATAATATCCAAAATGGTCTGATCCGCCGGAAGCCACGGAACGGAATCAATGTCATCTTTTGTCAGTCACCGCGCAGCTTCCGCTTCTTTCAGCACAAGCTCGCCGGAAACCACTTCACACCAGAAGCAGTCCATGGAAAGATGAAACGCCGGATACTCGTACTCGATTGTACCAATTAAATCCTCCACGGCGATTTCCGTGTCCAGTTCTTCTTCAATTTCCCGCTTCAGAGCCTGCTGCGGGGTTTCACCCGGCTCGATTTTGCCGCCCGGAAACTCCCATTGACCCTTGTAGTCACCATAACCGCGGGCGGTAGCGTAGATTTTGCGCTTTTCCTGCATGGAGTCGCAAATCACAGCGGCCACAACACGAATCGTTTTCATAACGTACTCCTTTTGGATTCATTATAATGGCCGACCGTCAGAAGTCCCACCGACATGATAGAACACCCTGTTTCCTGCTTTTCTTGCAGTAAGCAGCCCCATCTCATGGAATTTCATCACAAACGTCCGAATGGTTGCATACGCAGCGTTTCGGAAATCCTTTTCCAGCTGCTTTGTGGTAAACTCCTCTGCACCATAAGCAGACAGAACATGCTCCCAGAGCAGCCGTTCTTTTTCTGTGATTTTTCCTTCCGCAAGAGCAGTTTGATATACCTCAAGATCAGTTTTCGGCGGGACTGCATCCACCTGCAGGCGGTTATAGACCTCATTGCAGAAGTAGAACAGAAAGGGAGTCACATCCGTATAGCCGGAAATCAGAGCATTTCTCTCCACGCGTTCGTAGGCTTTGTAATATACGCCCTTGTTTTCAGCGATGTATCGGGAAAACGGCGTGAACAGTGCCGCAGGATAGCCCTGCTGAACAAGATACCAGAGGTGGAATAGCCGTGCGGTGCGTCCATTCCCGTCAAAATAGGGGTGGTAGTGCGCAAAGGCAAAGTGCAGAATGGCAGCCTTATGCAGCTCATTGATGCCGTCATTGGCATTCGCAAAATCGACAAGACATTTCATGGCACCGGGAAGCCGCTCTGCCGGAAGTCCCGGTCTGGGTTCTTCACCGCCCACAATAAAAACCTCGCCATGCCGATAAAAGTGGTTTGGCAGTAATCGATCTTCATCCGGGAGATAATCCCCTGTGCTGATCTGATATAGGTGATGCAGATTCTCCTCGGTGATCCTATTCTGACGATTCACGATAAACTCCAGTCCGCGCTTCATACCATAGATGCGGGCTTCTTGTTCATCACGAGGGGCATAACCATCGAGGATATAACGGATACTGCTGCGGGTCGAGCGGATACTTTCAATTTGAAAAGTCGCATAAATTTCCTCGGTCATCGCCGACAAACCGAAGTTTTGTCCACTGACCGGGACAGAGAGCAACTGCTTCATACCATTTGTTGAAATTTGCGCGAGGTTCGGCAGGTAAAACAACTTATTTCCAGAAAAATCAGTCAACGGCAGAGGCTGCGCAAAGTTTTGCCGCAGCAATTCGGCAAATTCTTTGACGCTGACAGTCGAGTACTTGTATTCCATCCGATTGAGTTCAAACAAATGCTTATCTGAAAGCATTTTGGCAAACTGTGCCCCATCCATTCTGTCCACCTCGCAGTTGATACTTATTGATACTACATAGTATCAATATACCGATTCTTTATAAAAAAGTCAACCGAAACAGGCCGAACCAACTTTTTCCATACTTTCCGTCAAAATTCCCGTGGCACAGCCACGAATCACATCTCCATCGGCTTATTCCCCACTTCGTCCAGATACGCATTCAAAAATTCCGCTGCAAGGCTGTTGGGACGGATGTTTTCTCTGGCTTCCTGTGGGGTGAACCACTTGCAGCGGTCCACTTCGTGGTTGATATGCAGCGCCTTTGCGGTTCTGACGAAAGCCGTAAAGTTGCACATCAGCGTGTTAGACGGCTCAAAAAACTTGGTACGGTTGAACCGGAGGTGCTCTACTTCCAACCCGGTTTCTTCCCGGACTTCCCGCACCACGGCGTGTTCTTCTGCCTCACCGCGGTTCACATATCCAGCCACCAGAATATAAGAGGACTTGCCGTACTGCTGGATGAGCAGAATTTTCCCGGTTTCCTCATCCACAACAATCATGCTGACTGCCACATTGTACATCGGGAACCGGTATTGTTGGCATTTCGGGCAATAAGGCACAATGCCCTCTTCTTCCAGTTCTTTTTCAATCAATGCCGTACCGCATTCAAAGCAATGCTTCTGAATCATTTTTACACTCCAAACACTGTTTTTGTCAGCCGGATACCTGCTGCCGTCTTCATCGTATGTTCCATAAAGGTTCGGATTGCCTGCCGGCCGTACCCACTTTCGGACGCATTGACGATATAATCTGCCTCAATCAGAATCTGATAGTCAATGCCGTCGATCTGCGCCGGACTATGGTGGTGCCCTACCAGATAGGCCACCCGGTCGATCTGTTCTGCTGCCATGCCGGTATCCGCCAAGAACTCCCGCACCAGCGGGGCACCCTCCTGCTCCTGATATTTACCATTGGTGTTGCCGTACTTTTTGCGGCAGAGCGGGCAGGCGATATCGTGGGTGATGGCCGCCACCTCCAGAATAAACTGCGTGTCTGCGTCCAGCCCCTCCAGCTCACCAATGGTTTTAGCATAGGTCCACACACAGCTCAGGTGCGTGATGTCATGGATATTCCCTTCGGAAAAGGCGATCATCTTTTCCATGATCTGTGCAATGGTCATCATTTGTTTTCACTCCCGTTTTTAATACTTAAATGTTCACCTTGATAAACGCGAATTTGTCAACATCTTTCTTTTTTATCTTTTATATCGTCTTTTAACGATTTGATTTCTTCCAGAATGAGTTCAGTACAAACAACGATAAGACCTGCCAGAAGAACGATTCCGCCATAAATCGGATAGATAAAGGACTCTTGGACTCCACCGCCGATAACGCCAGACAAGAGTTGCCATACACCACCAAATGGCCAGATAACGAATGCAAATACCACAATCATCGTAATAATAGCTTTTTTCATTGCTCTTTACCTCCCGAAATTCCAATTTATCAAATAAGAATTTCCGTCAATTTTTCTCTTGATGCGGCTCGCTTCTAAGAGTAGGAACGAACTGTTCTGTTGCCGGAGACGGACCATTCGGGTCGGTCTCCGGCAGCATTTTTGTTATCGCGTATTAAAAAACAGCCGGAACGACTTTCTGCTGCGCTACATCGATGATGCCATAGGTATTCAGTCTGAGTTTTGGAATGACCGGAAGGCTGACGAAGGCGAGGGTCATAAAGATGCCGATATCTTCCGCTACACCATGTGCCTTGAGGGCATCGTTCAGCGCCTGCATTTTCGCCGCAACGCTCTCTGCACTTTCGGTGCTCATCAATCCGGCCACCGGAAGCGCAAGTTCTGCCACGACCTGTCCATCTGCCACAAACGCAAGTCCGCCTTTGTTTTTCCGCACAGTGTTGCCGGCCAACATCATATCGGTATCGTTGTCCCCTGCCACGATCAGGTTATGGGAATCATGTGCGATGCTCGATGCAACGGCTCCGCATTTCAGGCTGAAGTTTCCTAAAAAGCCAATGCCCACATGGCCGGAGTGATGATGCCGCTCAAAAACGGCCAGTTTTACGACGTTGTGTTCCGGGTCCACACCGGGAGCTTTGCCCGGATGCCGTTGGAACTGGATGATTTTTTCCTCCGTAAGCAGCTCGCCCCGGTTCAGGCAGATGACACGCTCCTGCTCCCCGCTTTCCCGAAGTTCCAGGTCCTGCAGTGTGATCTCATCCAGATCAAAGGAATCCATAACGTGGGAAAATCTCACACGGTCGATGTCAAGCGGTGCGGGTTTCAGCGTTTTTCCGTGCTCGGCCACCAGCGTGCCGTTCTTGTAAACCTGTTCGACCGTAAAGGATTCCAGATCAGGAACCACAACCAGATCTGCCCGGTACCCCGATGCTACGGCACCGCGCTGCTTGAACCCAAAATACTGTGCCGGGACCAGCGTTGCCATTTTGACGGCCACTGCCGGGTCTGCGCCCAGCCGGATCGCTTTACGGATGTTGGAATCGATGTGGCCGCTGTCCAGCAGGTCACCGGGGTGCTTATCATCCGTCACCAGCATACAGCGGCTGCAATAGGGCTCCCGGAACAGCGGCATCAGGGCCTCCATATTTTTGGCAGCCGTTCCTTCCCGGATCATGATGTATTGTCCGCGCCGGAGTTTTTCCATGGCTTCCTCGATGTTGGAGCACTCGTGATCGGACTGAACGCCTGCCGCAATATAAGCATTCAGGTCCTTATCGCTCAAGAGCGGTGCGTGTCCATCCACGATCTTTCCCGCTTCGGTGCAGTCGCGGATCTTCTGCAGGATCTTCGGGTCACAGCGCACCGTCCCGTAGGCATTCATCAGTTCCGCAAGCCCCAGCACACGGGGATCGCCGTAGTAAGGCCGGAGCTGTTCTGCGTTCAGCACCGCGCCGGATTCATCCAGATCCGTGGCCGGCACACAGGAGGGCAGCATGAAATAAACCGAAAGGGTCAGATTTTTTGTCGTTTCCAGCATAAAATCCAAGCCTTCCAGCCCCGCAACGTTCGAGATCTCGTGTGGGTCTGTGACCACCTCAGTGGTACCGTGGGGCAGCACTGCCTGCTCGAAAGCCGGACCACAGAGCATGGAGCTTTCGATGTGGATATGCCCATCGATCAGGCCCGGGCAGACATATTTGCCGCGCAGATCAACTTCTTTCCGGCCATGATACGTTCCCACGCCCACGATCGAATTTCCGCTGATGGCAATGTCAGCGGTGTCGATCTCATCGGTAAACACATTGACAATTCTGGCATTTTTCAAAACCAGATCGGCCAAAGCATCTCCTCTGCCTGCCGAGATCCTGCGTTTCAGCTCATCAGACTGCATAGAAACATCTCCTCTCTCTAAAGTTCGATTTTCTCACCTGTGGATTGGTTCTGCCCTTATTCTACCACGCCTTGCCGCTGCGGAAAAGATGTCGGGAAACAAAAATGGCCCCGGAGGGCTTGTTACAGCTCTCCGGGGCCACTTTATGTGCGTGTGTGACTTGGCGCAGACCGTCAGCACTCCACTGCCACCTTGATCACGCCGTCCCGTTTCTTTTCAAACAGCTCGTAGCCCTCTGCGATCCGGCGCAGGGGGTAGGTGTGGGTGATGAGCGGTTCGGTATCGATCTTGCCTTCTGCGATGAGACGCAGCGTTTCTTCACAATCGCAGCCGTCCACGCCGCCGGTCTTAAAGGTGAGGTTTTTGCCGTACATTTCCGGCAGCGGCAGGGTCTGTGCCTTATCGTACAGCGCCACCACCGTCACAACGGCGTTGGGCCGTGCACACTCCCATGCCAGCCGGAAGGTAGAGTCTGCCCCTGCCACCTCCAGCACCACATCGGCCCCGTCGTGGTCGCTGTGGGCACGCACAAAGGCGGCGCAGTCCTCCGGCTGCACGGTGAGCACCTGCGGGTAGTGCCGACGGATGAACTGCAGGCGGCTTGCGTCCTTTTCACAGACGATGATGCGCTTGGGGCTGTGCAGCATGACGCACAGCAGCGTGCAGATGCCGGTCGGCCCTGCACCGAGGATCAGCACGGTATCCTCGGGGGTGATCTCCGAGATGCGTGCCGCCCAAAAGCCGGTGGCCAGCACATCGCCCACCAGCAGCGCCTGCCGATCGGTGACGCCGTCCGGGATCTTGTTCAGTCCCTGATCCGCAAAGGGCACCCGGACATACTCGGCCTGCCCGCCGTCGATGCGGCAACCCAGCGCCCAGCCGCCGTTTTGATCGGTGCAGTTGTTCACAAAGCCTTTTTTGCAGAAAAAGCACTCTCCGCAGAAGGTCTCCACGTTCACCGTCACCCGGTCGCCGGGTTTCACATTGGTCACCGCACTGCCCACTTCTTCCACGATGCCCACCATCTCGTGCCCTACGGTGATACCGGGCACCGCCCGGGGCACGCTGCCATGCTTAATGTGCAGGTCGCTGGAGCAGATGCTGGCAAGGGTCACCTTTACAATGGCGTCTCGCTCGTGCTGCAGCACCGGCTTTGGTTTTTCCATCAGGGCAAACGTCCCCTCTGAAACATAGGTATAGGTCAGCATGCTTTTTACCTCCATGCGCTTTGATATTTCCGGACTTGAGTATACCACGCAGCTCTCCGCCGATCAGATCTTGGGCTGATACTGCATGCTGGACACATTGTAAACGGTAACAAAAGCCTTGGGGTCTTCCCGGTTGATAAAGTTCATCAGCTTCTGATATTCGCTCTTGTCCACGATGGTAATGATCTCGTTGTGCTTTTCCAGATTGTATGCACCGATGGCCTTGTACATGGTCGCACCGCTGTGCAGGTCATGGAGGATGAACTGACGCAGCGCCTCCTCTTTTTCGGTGATGATGCAGACGCGGCGTTTGATGCTGTTATCAAAGATGAAATGGTCCAGCACGATGCCGTTGAAGTAAGTACCGAGGATACTCAGCACCACGGTCTTTTTATCGTAGACCAGGGCCGCGGAAAGCGCCACACACATTCCCGACAGAGACATGGCTTTTCCCAATTCCATGTGCAGGTACTTGTTCATGATCTTTGCCACGATATCCAGCCCGCCGGAGGATGCATTGCGGTTGAACAAAATACTCAGCCCGATGCTGACCACCAGAATATAGCACAGCACGTCCAGCTCCTGACTGCCGGTCATCGAGCCGAACTCCGGGAACAGCTTTTCAAACAGCCCCAGAAACACCGGCAGCAGCACACTGGTGTATACGGTCTTTGCGCCAAATTCTCTGCCGCAGGTAAAGAACCCGATGATGAGAAGCACGACGTTCAGGATCATCGTAATGACCGACAAGGGCAGCGGCACAAAATTGGACAGCACGATGCCAAAGCCGGAAATGCTGCTGACGGATGTATGGCTCGGCACCAGAAAAAAGAAAACGCCCGCCGCAATGATCGCCACCGCCCCGGTCAGGACTGCCGTCTCCCTCAGGACTGCGCCGGTCTTTCCTTTTACATCACTCATCTTTGTCCCCCTAAAATCAAATTTGTTTCACCGATTTCCTCATCTTTGTCGATGCGGACAAGGAGCTTACCGCCAAAGCGTTTGTATTCCATAGTGAAGTACCTCCATAAATTCCGAGTTGCTGTTCTCAGTATACCATGATTTTCCCTTACGGAAAAGATAGCGAAACAAAAATGCCCCCGGAGGGCTTATTGCGGCTCTCCGGGGGCATCTTATGTGCGTTGTGCTTTGGCGCACACGACCGGCGTTTTACTCGATTGCAATCAGATTCGGGTTCTCAGGCAAAGCCTTCGTCTGCTGAGGAGCAGGCAGCTCGACGTGCAGGACACCATCCTCGAACTTTGCGTGGATGTCTTCCTTCTTCACATCGCCCACGTAGAAACTGCGTGCGCAGGTGCCGGAGAAGGATTCGCGCCGCAGATAGCGACCCTTCTGATCCTTTTCGTCATTGCTGTGGCTGCGCACTGCCTGAATGGTCAGGTAGCCGTCGTTCAGATCCATCTGAACGTCTTCCTTCTTGCAGCCCGGCAGGTCAACGGCCATCTCGTAGCCGTTGTCCGTCTGTTTGACATCGGTCTTCATCATGTTTGCACCGCGCTTACCAAAGGTATCACGAGCCTCACGGTTCATCATACGTTCCAGTGCAGCGTCATTCCAGAACGGATCGAAGAAATCATCGAACAGGTTTTCATGGAAAACAGTCGGCATAAACATAAATCATTCCTCCAATCCCGGCGTTCGGGTCGGGTAAAAAATCTTTATGTTGTTTATTCGGAAAGGCTTTCCGGGGAGCCTTGCGGTTCTCCTTTTGCCCTTCCTCCTGAGCACGCCACTGTTATAGCACCATGCGTTAGCAGTGTCAATAGAAGAGTGCTAAAATTCATGAAAGAATAATACTTTTATGAAATTCCATGCAATCTTTTCACAATTCAGTCGTATTATCGCATTTTATATCATCTTAGCAATCATAAAGCACAACAGTTCATATGCTTCCCGGATATCCTCCGGCAGACGTTTCAGAGTCTCGTCCCGCAGTTCCTGCGGCATCCCGTAAAAAGCTTCGGCAATGCCGCCGGTGATGCAGGCAAGGGTGTCGCTGTCGCCGCCCAGAGATACTGCATTGCGAAGTGCATCCTCAAAACTGACGCTTTCCAGAAAAGCAATGATTGCTTCCGGCACAGTTTCCTGACAGGTCTCCACATGATGATAGGTCGGCCGAATTTCATCGCAGGTACGGTTCAGGTCATAACCGAAGGTCTGCTCCACATACTGTTTGATTTCCGGCTTGCTGTGGCCGGTACGGGCCAGAAAAATCGCTGCCGCCGTGGCCTACGCGCCTTTGATGCCCTCAGGGCGGTTGTGGGTAGCCACAATTTTCTTTGTCTCAGGGCTAATAAGGTTTGCCATGAGCGAGCCATCTTTTTTCGTCATTAACTTAAGGGCTCCTTTTGCAATCTGCTGCTTCTGCTCATCTGTCAGCATCGCCTGCAATGTCACATCCGGCACTGCCGCTTTAACGGCGTTAATAAAGGCCGGTGCAGTATATAATGACTTCTCTATTTGGGAAAAAACTGTCTTTGCTCCTTTGAGCAGAGGTTTCGCCACCTCTGGAACTCGCCCAAAATGTTCCGATAGTTCTTCTTTATATTCAGATGCATCAATTATTTCCACATCTTCAGATGCAATGATGATCGTTTCTTTGTCCATATCAAATAATCCTTTCGTGATATTTCTATAATAAAGTTTGTATTTTTTGCGAACCGGCCTATTTCTGTATGTAGGTAAGCTCAATATCATATCCAAGTTGCGCCAGTATCTGCACAAAAGTCAGTCAATTTTTAGAACTTCGATATATTTTAACTATTTCAGCAAACAAATCGACAGGATTTTCTTCCAAAGCATCGGCAAGCATAATTAGTTTTTCTATACTAATCCAATTCCTTCCGTGTTCTATATTGCAAAGGTGTCGAAGCGAAATCCAATCTTCTGAGCCGAACAATTCGTCACTTCTATTATAGATAAATTGTTCACGGCTTTTGTACTGTTTTCCTAATGACTTTCGTTTCTGCTCAAACATTTTTCCTATTTTTGTTAGAGCTTCACTCTGTCTTGCTTTTTCAGCCATATATCTCTCCATTATGCACCATGGTGCATTGTTTATTTTTGAGTATATGATATACTAAAATTGTTCTCAGGGCAACAGCCCTCGAGAAGAAAATATAAGGAGGCCATAAAATGGCCAATTTAAAGTTTAAAGTTGAGGCTCTTCGTACCCTCGCATCCCCTTATCGTAAGGGAGACAAAGATGAAAGCACCTTCGAAACCATTTATTATCTGCTGGTGGATATGAAGGAGCTTCCCTCTAATATTCCTCTCGATGTCAATCCGCGTGAACCAAAGATGACAACCAATGTGGCTCGTAGCTTGCTCACTGCTGTAGTGGAGCCGGAAACTGATTTCTATATCAACAACCGCGGTATCGTCATCGCCGCCAAAACGCTAACCTTTAATAGCACTGATTCGGAAGTAACCATTGACATTGGTGATCAGAATGACGAAAACGACAAGTCCCTTTACGGCATTCTTGACGGCGGCCACACCTATACCGCCATCATGCGTAAGCGCGACGAAATTCCTGAAGACATTCGCAAATTTGTTCGTGTTGAAGTCATCACCAATGTGCAGAATATCACGCGCCTCTCCGATGCTCGCAACACGTCGGTTCAGGTTTCTGATATGGCACTATTCAATCTCGACGACAAGTTCGACGATATTAAAGCCTCCATTGCAGGTCAGGCATATGCAGATCTGATTGCTTACAAAGATAATGAGGATAAACCTATTCACGTTTCGGAACTGCTCCGCTTGCTCTACGCCTTTGATATCGACAAATATCCTGATGACAATGCGGCCCCGGTACAGAGCTATTCCGGTAAAACACAGGTATTTAAGCGCTATAAGCAGGCATTTGAATCTCCTTTTTATAAGTCTTTGACCGGGCAAATTCCTCTACTGGTAGAGCTTTATGATGTTATCGAACGCGAACTTCCTGAAAAGTATAGGGATTATAAGAAGGCGCAGGGCGTTGCAAATCCGCGTTTTGGAAGCGTGAGAGGCATCGAATCTCTTGACACTCCGACAAAAACGGAGTTTCTCGCCACTCCCACAAAGTATTCTGTTTCCAGTGGCTATATCTACCCCATTTTTGGTGCTTTCCGTAGTCTGCTGAAATTTGATGAGGCAACGGGAGCTGTTTCCTGGCTGTTCAATCCAATTGACATCTGGAACGAAGTCGGCACATCCATTGTTCAGAACACCTTTGAGACCTATACTAACCCTCAGCTGGCCGGTAAGGATAAGCAGCTTTGGCTTTCCAACTACAGAATTGTAGAAACCCAGAGTCTCCGCAAACTTCTCGGACGCAGATAAATAGAATAGTATTGAGCAAGAGGCATCGGATCGCATCCGATGCCTCTTTTTGTTCGTCTAAAACGACTCTTTTAATACATTTAATCAACTATACTGCAAGCCTAACTCTCCAGAAATATTGGTAAATCATTGGTAAAACTGAGGTTGAAACACAGAAAGCGCTTGATTTACAAGCGTTTTTTCATGTCCGGCAAATCCTGCCATGGCAGATAAAAAGCACTTTTGTCATATCAAAATATTTCCTTATATCGTATCATTTTGTTTTTTTGTACACATGCGTGCAAAATTCAGTTCTGCTTCAAGAACTCCCGCAGCACATCCTCCGGGCGGGGGTATGGTTCGTTACTCTTTCCATCCTCATTTCCCAAGATATTTTTCCAGAAGCACCAGTTGGACGTCCTCAATGCCATTGAACACCGTCGGGACAATTCCAATTTCCGTATAACCGTGTTTTTTGTACATGGCACGTGCCACCGCATTCCGGGCGCTTTTTCGTGTGCGTCTTGATATATTCCGCACTTTCCAGTGCCTTTTCATAAAGATGTTCCATACCGTTCTCTCCTTTTCCCAAAAAATTCGATATACTCTCTGGGTTCAGTATATCGGATTTTTCAGGCCGATGCAAGACGCCCTTCATCGAGTCTTATTAAAAACCAAGGAGCAGATACTTCACATCACGAGTGTGTTGTATCTGCTCCTTGGTTCTCCGAATGTCTTATCTCTGGCCGATGTTCCACCGAAACAGCTCATATCCTTCCCGGATATCCTCCGGCAGACGTTTCAAAGTCTCGTCCCGCAGTTCCTGCGGCATCCCGTAAAAAGCTTCGGCAATGCCGCCGGTGATGCAGGCAAGGGTGTCGCTGTCGCCGCCCAGAGAAACTGCATTGCGAAGTGCATCCTCAAAACTGACGCTTTCCAGAAAAGCGATGATTGCTTCCGGCACGGTCTGCTGACAGGTCTCCACATGGTGATAGCCCGGCCGAATTTCATCGCAGGTACGGGTCAGGTCATAACCGGCGGAACATCCCGCCGTAACCGGCATGGGGATATTCACGGCCCCAGAACCGCATTTCATGCTGCACTGCACAAAATGTTCTCTCCGGCAGACCCTTTCCGTCAATCAGACCAACTGCCACCGCAGCGGTCATGACGGTATCATCGGTGAAGTGCGATTTCTCGCTCAGCAGCGGAAAATCCTTGTGCTTGTAATTGTTGTGGTCAAATTCATAGGGACTGCCCACGATGTCACCCAAGATTGCTCCTAACATGGCTGTTTCCTCCTTTACCTATGATGCCGCTTCTGAAAATCAGCTTCGATTTGTTCTTTCCACTCTGCGCCGATGGACGCGCAGCAGGGTGCTTCCCGCATCCGGGAGACCGTCTCGCTGACAACGTGATAGTTGACCGCCACGCCCTGTGCGTCATTCTCGAACCGCACGGCCCGGTCGGACGAGATGCCGAAGCGGGCAGCTTCCTTCACAGCATCCATGTTGGCACCGAGGAACAGGAACTCCCAGCCGTACTGCTCTTTTTCCCGCTCGATCATCCGGCGGATCTTCTCATAGCTAAACCGTTTGCTGGCGTTTTCCAGCCCGTCCGTGGTGATTACAAAGATGACCTTTTCGGCGCGCTCACTCTCCGGCAGATGGCGCTGAATGTTCGCCATCTTCTCCACGCCGTAGCCAATGGCATCCAGCAGGGCCGTGCAGCCCCGGACGTAGTAGTCCTTTTCGGTCAGCGGCGCAACAGCCTTCAGCGGAAAACGGTCGTGCAGCAGCTGCACCTCATGGTCGAACAGGATGGTGGTCACGTTGGCCTCGCCCTCCTGCTCCTTCTGCCGGGTCAGCATAGCATTGAACCCGCCGATGGTGTCCTACTCCAGCCCGCCCATGGAACCGCTGCGGTCCAGAATGAAAACAAGCTCAGTAAGATTTTTCTTCATAATAAATGCCCTCCGTTTTGTGGTGTATCGCTTTCGTTGGCAAAAGGATACCACAAACCGGAGGACAAAAGGTCAACGGGCAGGCGACAAATCACGCACCCAGCTGTTCCTGATCGTATTCAAACAATAGCGTATTGACCTGATTGATGTTATAGATTTTGTGTTCCAGGCAATACCGCACGATCCAGTCCCGCTTGGAGCCATCCGAAAAGGCATAGCCCGCACTCTTGAGCAGGTCGATGGTTTCATCTTCGGACAGGTGCAGCCCAACCGCAAAGGCCAGCACCGTTTTCTTTTTGGGGTTGTAGTCGCGATTGCACTGAATTTTGGAGAAATGCTGCCGGGAGATGTTGGACTGCTTGTACACGGTGGAGTCTTTCAGCCCCCGCTCGTCAATGAGCCGCAGCAGCCGGGTGGTGAAGCTTTCACCGAGATTATCCATCAGGCTTTCCAGACTGCGGGCTGTCCTGGGTGCCGCGGCGGGTGCCGGAACTGCACCTAGCATCGGCACGGCGGCATCTTCTTCCAGAAGCCTCCGCCGCTCTGACAATTCCCTGCGCCGACGGCCAAATCCGTAGCTTTCATCGTTCTGTGCTACATAGTGGTCGTCAATGTACTCCTCCACCGAGGCGAACAGCTTCCGGCTCACGGCCAGCGAGCCCCGGTCGTAAAGCACCAGATACACGGTCAGGTCGTGCTCCATGACGTACTGTGTGATGGTGTCCACCGCAATGCGGAAGGCCTGCTCCTTGGGGTAGCCGTAGTTTCCGCTGGACAGCAGCGGAAAAGCCACGCTCTCGCAGTGGTGTTCTGCTGCTAGTTCCAGCGCAGAATGGTACGCATCGGCCAACTGTTCCGCTTCGCCAAAGCCGCCGCCGTGCCATGCCGGGCAGACCGCATGGAAGATATACTTTGCAGGCAAGCCGAACGCCGGGGTGCACACCGCCCTGCCCAAATCGCAATGCCCGATGGCTTCACAGGCGGCGGTCAGCTCCTGCTCCCCTGCTGCCTGATAGATAGCGTGGCTGGTGCCGCTGCCCTGCAAAAGGTTTCGGTTCGCCGGGTTGACGATGGCATCCGCTGCCACTTTGGTGATGTCGTTGCGGATCATCAGAAACGGCATGGTGGTTCCTCCCTCACATGGTTTTCTTCATCCTATCACATCCGGCGGGGCGGTGCAAGGGGTGCTCTTGTTTCCTGTCCGCGCAGCTATTATAATAATAGGTACCGAAAGAAGGTGAGCTTCCTGCACGACATCTGGAATCCATGGCACGGCTGCGTCAAGTGCAGCGAGGGCTGCCAGAACTGCTACATGTATTTTCTCGACCGGATGCGGGACCAGAACGGAGCCGAGATCTACAAAACGAAAAGCGGCTTTTCCTATCCGCTCCAGAAAGACCGCACCGGACACTACAAAATCCAGAGTGGTGAGCAGATCCGGGTCTGCATGACCTCGGATTTCTTCTTGGAAGAAGCCGACCCGTGGCGGGTTGAGGCGTGGGACATCATGCGCCAGCGCAGCGATGTGGTGTTTTTTCTGCTCACCAAACGGCCGCAGCGGGTACGGGAGTGCCTGCCGCCGGACTGGGGCAGCGGTTGGGACAACATCTTTTTCAACGTCACCTGTGAAAATCAGCGCCGCGCCGATGAGCGCATTCCCATTCTGTTTGACCTGCCCTTCAAGCACAAGGGCATCATGTGCGCGCCCTTCATCGGGCCAGTAAGCATCCGGCAGTACCTTTCCGCCGGGCAGATCGAGCAGGTCATCTGCGGCGGCGAAAACTATGATGGTGCCCGCCCCTGCAATTTTGATTGGGTCAAGTCTCTCCGGCAGGAATGCGTGGATGCCAACGTGACCTTCTGCTTTATCGAGACCGGCACCGTGTTCATCAAGGACGGCAGGCGCTACCACCTGCCCAGCAAGCAGCTGCAAAGCCGGATGGCTTATAAATCCGGCATGAATTTTCAGGGCAGGCCCATTCATTTTGACCTCGTGGACGACTGGGGCTACCCCATCCCGCAGGAAGATCTCTATGTGCCCCATTTCCGCGCAAACTGCGAGACCTGCGGCAGCAAGTTGATCTGCAACGGCTGCAGCGATTGCGGAAAATGCTTATAAAATAAAGGAGTTCTATCAGGAATCAATACAAATGAAATTTATGGCTGATCTGGTGTGCAATTTCATCCGGCAGCGGGCGGAAACCGATGCAGGTCAGGGTCATGCCCTCTCCGTTTTCATCAAATTCTTCCGGTTCCAGCTCGGTGTGGCAGGCATCCCGGATGAGGAAAAAGTCTTTGTTTTCCACAAGGCCCAATTCCTCGGCAATTGTTTTTGCTTTCAGCAGTTGATTGCGGTTCTTTGCCCCACATACGGTCTTGGTAAACGAACCATCGAACCATTCTTCATAGGTTGCTTTCTCCAACATGATTTCTGCCCGATAGCCGGTAATTTCTCCGTCTTTCTCGATGGGTTCCACGCCCCGTCCCATACCGATGGGGTCGGTGAGGAATGCCAGCGAAGCGTGGCAGCACTGCGCCGCCAGCTTACCGGGAGACATCTGCAGATCTTTTCGGGCAATGATGAGTTGACGCATTTTTCCTCCTTCTTACGACAGCTTGATCTTCAAATCTGCCAGCAGATTCACCGCTTCCGGCAGGGAAAATTTCGCATCCTTCAGGCGGCTGCCCAGAATGTCCACCTTATAACCGGCGGCATCCCGGAAATCCGCCTTGCGCAGGTCACACTGGTAGAATTCCGTTTCGTGAAGTTCCACGCCCTTGAAATTCGCCAACTGCATCTCGCATTTGGCAAACATTGAGCCGACAATTTCGTTGCCATCCGAAAAGTCGAAGCGGTTGAAGTTCATTTCGGTGAAGGTGTTATATTTCAGACTGCACTCTTTCAGCGTGTGAATGGGGTCCGGGAAGGCACCATTGGACATCAGCGGTGCCCACTCGATTTCATTCAGGCGGCAGTCCTCAAAATCCAGCGACTGCACCGAGGAATGGGTACTGCGCAGACCTGTGATCTCACACCGCACGAATTTGCACTCGTTCAGCGTGGTATGATCCAGTTCGCACTTGGTAAAAGAGCAATCCGCAAATACGCAATCGGTAAAGTCGCAGTCCTCAAAAGTCTCCTCGGTGAACGACAGGTCAGCAAACCGTTCACCTTCACAATAACGCTCTGTCATAAAATTCTCCTGTCAGCGCAGTTCTTCCAGCAGAGCCGTGCAGCTTGTATCGTATCATTTCAAATTTGGAACGTGCGCGTTCCAAATTTACGCTTGCTTCAAGAACTCCCGCAGCACATCCTCTGGGCAGGGTGTATGGTTCGGGTACTTTTCCCGCAGCGGTGCGGCGGCACCATCCATAATGTAGGGCACACCCACAATGTCCAGCATCGACACATCGTTATAATTGTCGCCAAAAGCCATCACATCGGCAAGGGCGATGTCCAGAGTCTTGCAGATGCTGCGCACACCGATGCCCTTGTTGGCAAAGGTGGTGTCGATCCAGTACGGCCCTGCCACAGCGCAGTTCGCCTCTTTCCATCGTGGGACAAACCGTTCCGTGTAAGATTCTACGCCTTCGTGCAGATACACCGATACTTTTGTGATCTCCTCCGGCACCTCAGACGGGGCATGAATGATCTGATAGTTGTTCCCGATGAACTGAATACGCTTGAGCATTCCCAGACCCCGCTCCATCAGGTATGCAGTATTCTGGCCGGAAAGCATCACTTCGCCCTGCCCGTCGCTGCGGGTCCACAGGTCGTTGGCGATTTCTTCGGCCAATGCACGCGGCATCGGATTCTTGGCGATGCACTGTTCGTCCTTATAGATCACGCCGCCGTTTTCGCAGAGAAACACACAGCAGTCTGCCACCGGTGCAAAAAGCTTGCACAAGCTGGTATACTGCCGACCGGATGCCGGGCAAAACAGAATGTCACGCCGGTGCAGCTCCCGTATCTGTTCAAAAATCTCGCTTTCCAGTTTCTTTTTTCCGTATTGCAGCAGCGTACCGTCAATGTCGCTGCAAATCAGTCTGATTGACATTTTCCGTCCTCATTTTTCAAGATAATTTTAGGCAATTCCCCGGCATCCAGAACACGGATGCCTTCGTCCATCAGCATCTTGGCAAAAACACCCTGTCCGGGAATCTTTGTCCCGGAAAACGTTCCGTCGTAGATTTCCTTCACGCCGCAGCTGGGACTGCGGGATTGCAGGATGGCAAGCTCCACCCCATTTTCTTTTGCAATGGCAAGGGCTTTCGCTGCACCTGCCCGGAACTCCCGGTCCACATTGATGCCCTCTTTGTTCGTGACAACGCCCTGCACGATTTCCGCCGGGCACCGCGGTGTGGGCAGGCCGCCCAGCACCTCCGGGCAGACCGAAATCACCTGATGCCCCCGCGCAAAATCACAGACCGCCTGATTGTAATTGTTTCCGCCGCTGTATTTGCAGTTTTCGCCCAGCAGGCAAGCGCTGACCAGAATCTTCATTGTTGCGCGCTCCGTTTTTCAGATACTGAATCTTTTACCTATTCTACCACGCTTTTGGGCATTGAAAAAGAGGATTCTGCTTTTTCCTATCCCCATACCGGGAGGTCCGCCGTAATCTTTTCTAATTCCTGTGCAAGAAACGTCAGTCTTTCCCTCAGATGGTTGTTATGCGGTGCGTCTCCGTTCAGCAGATAGTCCGTTCTGACATTCAGGCAGGACGAAAGATCCTGCAGCAACTCAATCGAGCAGCAGCGGCTTCCCGTTTCAACTTTTGCAAGATGGTTCGCACTAATGTTCAGCATTATACTCAGCTGTTCCTGTGTAATCCCCTTCTTTTTCCGCAAATCGCGGATACGTCCGCCGAATTCTTTTGCATCAAATGGCATTGTTCAATCCTTTCCTTTGCGCCGGAAGTCAAAACCACCGGCTGAGCCGGTGGCTTGAGTAAGCCCTAAAAGGGCATAATACTAGCAAAGCCCCTGCAAGGGGCCACGAGCAAGCATCTTTCATCTGCATTACTTGCCCTACTGCTCTAACGAGCAGTATCATAAAGTGCATCTTCTAAGATGACAATTTCTTTGTCATCTCGCTTCGCTCGAATCTTATAGCTAAAGCATTTTCTTCTCCACCAGCGGAGCTGGTGGTTGTCGCTCGCTCAAGCTACTCAACACAAACAGGCCGAGACTCCTTTTCCGAGTCCCGGCCTGTTTTTAGCTTGAAAATGCACAATGACCGCGACTCGATGGAGCTGCTCTTGTGAGCAGCTCACGGAGTATTATCAGCCTTTAATGCATTTCAGGCAATTTTCCCTCTTGCGCAACTGAAACCTGCGCCATGGCGATATTATAGCAAGTGTTTTCATCACTGTAAAGCACTAAAACATACTGTTTCAGCAACAAAACCGCTCATTTTTCTGCGATTTGCTTTGGTGGCTGCAATTTTTTCTTGAGGTCATCCAGCATCTTGCAAACCAATATACTGTTTTCAGAACAACCTTTCAGCAGGAAATCACTGCTGACTCCCATTGCATCCGACAGGCGTCCCAAGTGGTCTACGCCCAAATTGCGCTGTCCTTTTTCCAATGCGCGAAGCTGCTGCACTGAAATTTCAGCTTCTGCTGCAAGCCGTTCCTGCGTCCAGCCTTTTTCGAGGCGGCTTCCGCGGATTCTGTTGCCGACTTGCACTTTGTCATAACTCATATTCGGTCGTCCTTTCTGCTGCTACGCAGCGGTTTGGGCGGAGGAACTGGGTTTTGTTTGCAATCCTCCCTGCGATAAAGATGCTTTCTCTTTTTCCGCATACCAGGATAATGCATGCGGATTCAAATTCGACTTTATTTCACAAAAGCGAATTTGCTCATAAATTACCACAGAGTATTTTTTCCGTCAAGTCCTTTTTTGCGGCGGAACGTGACAAATTCACACAACAAACTCACAAGAATGAATATCTGCACTCGAATTACACATATTTCACTATAAACTCGTTTCAAAAGCATCAATATGTCTTAGTTTGCAGCGCAACCATATCAAATTTTCTACGTTTTTCACAGGTCTCATTTTCACGATTCCACGCAAAAAATTGAACGCTATCAACGTTCAACAAACGCATATAGTGTGCCTACTCATTTTATCCATCCCATTTATACACAGTTCCGAACCAAAAGAACCGCATAAAGTTCTCATCAAAAAACAGGGAGTGACATCAAATCACTCCCCGTTTGCATTGATTGTATTAGAGTTTCGTCATCCAGAGCCCATGCAGATTGCAGTATGCGTAAACGGCCACCGGTTTTTCACTGCCCAGTTCAAAAACAGTGCTGGGAGCCTGCCCCGGATTCAGATAGCGGATCTGCCCGCCGTTCTCAGTCTCCACAAAAATCCACTGAATATAGTGAACATCCGCCATGGGGTGCTCCACCGCGCCCACTATGACCGTGAGACGACTGCCGGAAAGCTCTGCCACCGGCAGATGCTTCTCGCCGCTGGCTTCCACCGTATTGGGAACCAGCTCTTTCATTTTCTCCCCGCAGCAGACCAGCGGAACGCCTGCGTTATGGATGGTAGTGACGAGGTTGCCGCAGTGATTGCAGATGTAAAACTTTGCCTTCATATCGAAATCCTCCATTGGAATGTTATCGGTGTGTTTCTTGTATCTATATGATAACATTTCCTATTTATGATTTCTGTAACTAAATCACGCAAAGCGTTTTTCTGCCGTCTTCACCCTTCCCTCTGCTCCACGATTTCCAGACTATCCCGCCCTACATGGCAGAGCAAAAACAGCACTTGCACACCTGCGGCCTTTGCTTCGGCCAGTGCCGTGCCAAACTCCGGCTGTGTGCTGACATTTGGCCGCACCTCGGTGATGCCTTCCATCTGAATCACAAAGGCCACAGCGCATTGATATCCCGCCCATTGTGCCTGTGTCAGTTCGTGCAGGTGCTTCACACCCCGCTCGGTGGGTGCATCCGGGAAATAGCCGATGCCGTCCACTTCCAGTGTACAGCCTTTGACTTCCAGCAGGTACTTCTGTTCGCCCTTCTCCATGTAAAAGTCGATGCGGGACTTCCCATAGGTGAATTCCGGCTTGATATAGTCGTAGCCCTGTTTTGCAAGCCACTCCCCTACCACCTTATTGGGTGCCTGACTGTCCATATTGACCCAGCCGAGGCCCTGCTTGTGTACCGCCACAAGGTCGTATTTTGTTTTGCGTTTCGGGTTGTCCGACACTTCCAGCCGCACCGCAGTACCGGGCAGCAGCAGTTCCCTGCACCGCCCGGTGTTCTTGACATGGACGGTTTCCACTGCTCCATTCACTCCCACATGGGCAATAAAGCGGTTGGGACGGTCAACAAAAATGCCGTCTGCGATTTCTCTGTATTTCAATCTTTACTCCATTTTCAGTACAGGATTCGGGAGCCATGCCCATCCTGTTTACCAAGATACAGTTCCACGACCATCCTGCCGCTTTCACTGTTGCAGAGTTCTTCCTTGCAGTAGCCGCAGAGCTTTCCTTCCACTTCCGATACATAGCGGTGCAGCGGTTCCTGCAGGTCTTTCGGGATGCTGCTCCACGGAATGACATAGCTCATGCCGGTATCCCCCACATCCACGATGCAGGCCCGCTCACTATCCTCATCAGACAAAATCAGGTTCACCAGAAACACATCCGCAAACGGTGCCCCCTGATACTCTGCCTTTTGCCGTCTGCGCTCCGTCCGAAGCTCATCCAGTGCTTGATTCAGGTCATTTTCTGTCAGCGTGGACTTGTACAACAAGATATGCAGCTTCTGCTCCACCGCTCTGCCGTCATTCTGACCGTCCGTCGGGAGTTTCACGTCTGCATGAATGGTGCAAATCTGTTTTTGCATTGCAACACGCAGGTTTTCCAGTTTCTGCTGCCGTTCTGCTTCCAATTGCTGTGCGGACTTTTGATGTACTTCTTTGGCTTCTGGCTGTTGCGCAGCATGCTTCTGCTTGGGTTCTGGCTTAGGCTCTGACCGTTCGCTGTGCTTTTCTGCATCAGCCTCTGATGCACTATGCCCTGCCGCTGTCGGCACCGACACGCTTTTGGCACCGCTTTGTGCTGCCGATGCTTTCTGTGCCGCAGAAGGACGCTCCGTTCTCTTTGGTTTTACCGACCGCATTGCACCTGTGCTCGTGCTTTTTGACTCCGGCCTTGGTGTTTTCACCGCAGGAACAGCATTTTTAACGCTTTCCGGTCGGGCTTGTTTCTGAGTCTGCCAGAAATCGCTGCCTGTGCGCTGATAATAGGACGTCTCCGCTCGTTTCCGGCTGCTGCGCACACCTTCACAGATCCACGAAAAAATCAGGTAGCGCTCCAATGTGTTCCAAAAGCTGCTGCGCCGATGGCAGGGTTTATGCCGTCCACGGGACGCATACACAATCACTGACAAGCATCCGAAGAACAGAAATCCTGCCGTAAAACCGATCCCTGTAAACAGCTTTTTGAAAAAGCACATCTCTCACACCTCTTCCGGTTACAGCCTTGCCTGATACACCCGCTCCGTCCGGGCATCGAAGCAGCAGAAAATCACCTGCATGGCGTAATCCGCGTGATCTTCCAGCCACTGTGCCACTGTTTTGACCGCAATCTCCGTGGCATCTTCCAGCGGGTAGCCATACACGCCGGTCGAAATTGCCGGGAACGCAATGCTATGGACATCATGCTCTTTGGCAAGGTTCAGCGAATTGCGGTAGCAGTCCGCCAGCTGCGCGGCATCCTCTGCTGTGCCGGAATAAATCGGCCCTACTGTATGAATGATATACTTTGCTTTCAACCGGTAGCCCTTAGTGATTTTTGCTTCGCCGGTGCGGCAGCCGTGCAGCGTGCGGCACTCCGCCAACAGTTCCGGCCCTGCTGCCCGGTGGATGGCACCATCCACACCGCCGCCACCCAGCAGACTGCGATTGGCCGCATTCACGATGCCGTCACAGTCCAGTTTGGTAATATTCCCCTGCACCACTTGAATTTGACTTTTAACCTTTTCGGAAATCATTGTAAACACCTCACTTTTTGAGCAGCTCCAGCGCCTTGTCCATGGGCACACAATCGGCATAGCGGTCCGGCCAGAGGAATTCATTGTAATAGTGGTAGCTCTGCTCCCCTGTCATATACTCGTTGTCCTGCGTGGAATTTGCATAGGCAGGAACGATCATGTGCAGGCCATGCTCAAAGCCCGCCTCCACCGTTGCATTGATGCAGAAGTCGGTCATGATGCCGCAGACCATCACATCTTTTTCGTCCTTTTCCGTCAGATATTCCAGCAGGCCGCTCTCTTTTTTGAACGCACTGCATACAGTCTTGACGAATCGTTTTTCAGTCAGCAGTGGCGCAAACCCGGAATAGACCTCAAATTCATCGTCCCCGATGGAAAAGCCTGTACCGGGCCCATCGTCATGCTGGACATAGACGACCTCGATTCCCTGTTCGCGGGCAGTCCGGATCAATTCCCTGATGTTGCTGACAAACTTTTCAAACGCATACAGGCGTTCATCCACGATACCTTTCTGTGTATCCACAACCAGCAAAACCATGTGTAAGCCCTCCTGTGTATCTTTGGTTTCATCCTACCATAGACCGTTGCTTTCTACAAGCAGATTCGAAAAATCCCCACAGGGAAAACCTGTGTTTCACCTGCAGGGATTGATTCAGCCACCCAAGACGATCAGGATCAGCACCACGACCACTGCAATAGCGATCAGGCAGCCGCATCCGCTGCCGTCCCCGCCGCCACCACCATTGTTGTTGTGGTTTCCGCCACCACCACCGCCGCCAGACGAATCGCCGAAGTTGCGGTTGAACGCCGTCATGTACTGGGCATAGCCCGTATCACCTTTGCCGAAGTAACCATAATCACCGTTTGACATTGTTTTGTCCTCCTTCAAAAGTCTGTTATTGCTTCTTCTGAAGGCATCTTACAAAAAGTGATGTCCAATAAACATCCTTTCTAATTATTTTTTGAACCTCATATAATATTTTTCAAGGCTCTTGTCGCAGACGTCCACAATATGCAGCCAGTCTTCCCGTGTCAGCTTGCGGAAGATGATGGGATTCACTTCAACGGTCTCTACATCTTTGCAGCGCATCAGAAAGCGCATGTCTTCAAAACGCTTGAACGGATTGGACAGAATGTTCTTCTCCACATCCTTCTTAGTATAGCCACCCTTTTGGTAGATACTGTTGGGCTTTTCCGCAATCATCCCATGCGCCTTGCGGTCTTCATAAAAGTCAATGAAGTAATCCACCACATCCGGCAGGGCAACTCTGCCATTGCTGTCCATGTACTCATAAATTGCTTTGAGCAGGACCGGCTTATAGGAAAAGCTCATATCCATCGTTTCAATGAATTTCATGAACTTATCTGCCATATTCTGCGGCGTGATGAGATCCCAGCCGTACTGCTTGGCAATGTTTCGGACGCTTTCTTCGCGGAAATAGTGGAACATCCGCTTGTCGCCAAACGGGACAGAAAGATCCGGCTTGATTTTTCCATCCTTGATATAACGATCTACCGTTTCGGATTGCACATCTACCATCCGAACAAACTCAATCTACGAGATCATATTCTTGACGCTGTTCTGCCAATTGAACAAGTCGATGATTTCGTAGTCGTCTACATCAATCGGCACATCCAGCCACGCTTCCGGCTTTTCTCCCTTGAACAGCATGTCCTGATCCAGCTTCCGCTTGTTCTCCGGGGCCAGCACATAGGCCATGGGCTGATATTTTGAAATATCCAGCACCCGATGCAGACTGTAGGGCATATTGAACATATTGGCGTTGTCTACAAAATCAATCACCAGCAGGTCATCTTTTCCCGGACAGCGGCGGGTGCCTCGCCCAAGCTGCTGCATATAGATTGTTTTAGACATTGTGGGGCGTGCCATGAACAGCACTGTGGTATGAGGACTATCCCAGCCCTCATTCAGCAAGTCACAGGCACAAAGAACATTCGTAGAACCGGTTTCGTAATCTTTCAGGATCTTATCCCGGATTTCTACCCGGTCACGCCCGGAAACAGCCTCTGCTTTCACCCCATTGTCGCGCAGCAACTTCGCAATCTCCGCCGCATGATCTACACTTGCGCAAAAAATCACAGTCTTCTTGCCATTCACGTACTTCAGATAGGTATCAACAATCAACTGATTGCGCTCCGGAATGAACAGCTTACTCTCCAGATCTTGCGAGTTGTATTTGATACCATTGATCCGCACATCGGTTAGATCAATGTTGGTTTTGACCCGGATGCAGCGAATCGGCACCAGTACACCACGCTCTACGGCAGTTTTAAGATCCATTTTGTGGGCGACATTCTGGAACAGTTCCAGCATATCTTCGCCATCGCTGCGTTCCGGGGTAGCGGTCAGCCCCAAAATAAACTTCGGATGGAAGTAGGTGAAGATCTTCTGGTAGGTATTGGCCGCAGCATGGTGACATTCGTCCACAATCAGGTAGTCAAAATCCGTAGGCGAGAACTTTTCCAGATCCTTGGAGATACTCTGCACCGTTGCAAAAATGACCGTTTGGCTCATATCCTTCTGACTTCCGGTGTACTCTCCCAAAGTCGCTTCCGGCCAGACCTTGGCGAAAGTCTCTTTTGCCTGCGATGCCAGCTTCAGGGCGTTGACCAGAAACAGCGTGCGTCCGCCCACTGCCTTGGCATCCGTTGCCGCCGTGATGGTTTTACCTACGCCGGTTGCATGGTATAGCAGCGCAATGGTTTTGCCGTTCTCTCGCATCTTTTGCAGGTTCTCGGTGGCTTCCTGCTGGTAGTCCCGAAGCTCGATGGTCTGCCCCATCTGCACCGGCAGGTCTGCTTCAAATGCCTTGAACATAGGGCTGGTGCCTAAGAAAGTAATCAGCTCATCCTTGACCTTCTCCGGCTGCTTTTCCAACTGACTGTAGATCCAACGATATACCTTCCAGTTGTCATAGATCAGGCTGTTCTGTTTCAGGAGGTCGTCAGCGTATTTGTTTTCGGATACCTTGCTGGGGTTGTGGTAGGTCTCACCGTCAATTTCGATTGCAATCTTAGATTCAGGCGATTCCAGCGCAAAGTCGATATAGCGATGCCGACCATAGATGTCCACGAAGGGGTACTGGACCTGCAAATTTTCGGTCTTTTCCGGGCCAAAAGCTTCACAGAAAAGCTGCACAAACAGCTCCTCCGCACGGCTGTTGACACTGGTTGCTTTCATTGGCTCCATGATGGCCTCCTGTTATTTTAAGCCTTATCACTTTATAGAGGCGCTGGTAATCTATAATAAATCATTTTTATTTTACTCCTGCAACCAAACGAAAGCAATGCACAGGTTCTACAACTATTGGTGCGGGTTCTTGTATGTCCCATGCACTCTTTATCTTTATTTATTTGTAGGGAGTAGCAGCGCGTCTCTCCATGGTTTTTAATAATCAGAAAAAGATTGGTTGAAACCATTGACTTTGTATCCTGGAAATGCTATACTAACGCCAGAAGATGTGTTTGGTTAACAATAACCACAAGATTGGAGGCAACCATGTCGATTGTTGAAAATGAATTCTATAACAACGAGAAGCAGATGAAAATCTCCCAGATTCCAGCGGAGATTGCACAATGTCTCGTCCAGTCAGGCATTCGCCCCGAAGGAAACGTATATCTTGCGGCATACCTTCTTCACAAGGTGTCTCAGGATATTTCCCACATGGACAATATTACGCTCGAAGATATTTACAACGGCAAATTGGACATTGACGAGGATACTCGCTGCTTTGCAAAGGCACATCTCTCCGAGGAAGCGTGGAAGCAACTTTTGCGGCTGGTCAATTATTACACACCGGAGGAATTGGCATGGGTAGCACTATTCCCCGGAGACGAGGAAGAATCGAAGACGGCGATGACAACGCCTCATTCGATTATAAAATTGGCGCAAAGCATCTTGTGCGTACAGGATGGCGAACGTGTAGCAGACCTTGGTTGTGGCATTGGTTCTTTTCTTGTTGCCGAAGCACAAAATCAGAATAAAGCGCACTACTACGGTTATGAGATTAACGAGGAACGGGGGGCAATCGCAAAGATCCGTGTCGAACTGCTCGGTGCGGACGTTCATGTACAGCTTTGCGATGTCTTCAATCTTGTAAAAGACAATCCTACGCCAAAGTTCGATAAAATCTTTTCCAATTATCCTTTTGGAATGAAGCTGCGGTATCTGGGAGAAGGTACCGAGTATATGGAGCGTCTTTCCAGAAAGTATCCGGGTTTGTCGAAGGCAACTTCGTCTGATTGGATTTTCAATGCGTTGCTCTGCGATTTGCTTGCCGAGGAAGGAAAAGCCGTTGGCATTATGACAAACGGCAGCACATGGAATAGCATTGATACTCCTATGCGAAAATACTTCGTAGAACGCAAACTAATCGAGTGCGTTATCACACTGCCAACCAAAATGTTCTCCTATACGAATGTAGGCACCACCTTGATCGTGCTCAGCCATAATAATGAGCGTGTGCGCATGATCGACGCCTCCCAGATCTGCATGATGGGACGGCGGCAGAATCTGTTCAGTGAGGATGACATTGCAACTATTGTGGATGCGATGCACACGGATTCGGATTATAGCCGAGAAGTTTCCATTGATGAACTTCGTGAGAACGACTATAACCTGAGTTTGGAACGCTATATGCAGTGCGTTCCAGCCTTTGCAAATGGTGTTCCTTTTGAAAGTGTCATCCGCAGCATCAGCCGTGGTGCCCCCTGCACTGCCAGCCAGCTCGATACGATGGTGTCCAACGAAGTGACTAATATGCAGTATTTGATGTTGGCAAATATTCAGAACGGCATAATCGATGACAAGCTGCCGTATCTATCCAGCATCGAACCCAAATATGAGAAATACTGTTTGAAGAACAACGATCTCATCCTGTCGAAAAATGGTTATCCGTACAAGGTTGCCGTTGCATCTGTCAGGGAGGATCAGCGGATTCTGGCAAACGGCAATCTGTATATTATTGAGCTGGACAAAAGCCGGGCTAACCCTTACTACGTCAAGGCATTTTTCGAAAGCGAGCAAGGCATTGCGACCCTGAAAAACATCACCGTTGGTGCCACCATTCCGAATATAGGCGTAGACAAGCTGAAAAAAGTTCTGATTCCGCTGCCCTCTATGGAAGAACAAAATCGCATCGCACAGAAGTATCAGGCAGCACAAGATGAAATCGCTATGCTCAAGCTCCGGCTTGAACGTGCAATCGACAAACTCCACCATGTTTTTGATGAGGAGAGTGCAGAAAACGATGCTTGACGTAGAAGAACTGCTCGAACTGGAGGATAATATCCGGCAGGAGCTGGACGACCATCTGCCCGGTGCCCTTTCCATGCTGAATCGCACCGGTGAGCTTGAGATCTTTCTCAAGATGCTGGGTATGGAGTACCTGCTTCAAAAGCAATCGGACTATCAGGTGTATCCAACTGGGAAGATCATTGTGAGCGGTCAGTCCGATGTTAAGGCAAACGTATTGCTCTCTATTGCTAAAAGGCTGGGTCTGGATAAAAACCGCTTTGAACTCTATCTTGACTATGAGGATGCTAAAACCTTCAATTTCAAGAAGATGTACTATAAGCCTCAATATGCGCTGGTCATGGTCGGTCCTATGCCGCACAGCGGTGTTGGCAAGGGGGATTCCGGCAGCATCATTGCAGCACTGGAAAACGACGAGGGCTATCCGCCTGTGGTACGTCTTGGTTCCAATGGGCTGAAGATTACCAAGACCGACTTCAAAAACAAGCTGGATGAAATGATCCTTTCAAAGGAAATTGCTTGACGTCCTACTTTTTGGATGAAAAGTGTGCTATTCTTAGTAAGGAATAAAGAAATAGGAGGATCATGGTATGGCACGAGCTACATCTAAATCCAAGAAAGAAATTTCCATGGAAGAAGCCCTTTGGAAATCGGCTGACAAACTTCGTGGTTCTGTCGAGCCAGCAGAATACAAACACGTTGTTCTCAGCCTCTTTTTCTTAAAGTTCGCCAGTGACAAGTTTGAGGCACAAAGGAAAGCTATTGCTGAAAAATGTAGTGAGAAGTTTGTTGACAATGTTGCCTTCTATAGGTTCTGCTGCAACGGATGGCGCACTCCGCGTACTCGTCATCAACATAAGTGAAGGGCTTGCTCTTGGGCTCCGGAAAGCCGTCCTCATACACTTCGCGGACGGTGCCTTCGTCGATCTCGCGCCGGGTCTGGCGGACGTATTTATCCCGCAGCACACCATCGGCTTCGACCTGCTCGCAGAAGGAGGTGTACCGGATGAGGTAGTAATGCTCGTTGTCTTCTTTGGCAAAGCTGGCGTCCTTGCAGACCACGATGAACTCGCTGGTGTCGATGTCTTTGAGCACCCGGACAACGAAGATGGGCTTTCCGTCGTACCGTGTATAAAACCCGGCAAATACCCGTTTGAGCGCCATAAGAGAGTCCTCCTTCCACCGATTTTCTTACAGTATAGCACAGATTTCGGCGGAGAGAAAGAGCGGCGTTGGGACAGAGAAAACTGGGATTTGGTGGATTAGCAAGCACAGCCGCTGTCCGTGCACGCGGCGATTTTGGGATAATCCCAAGCCCTTATGATATTGATGCCGAGCGGAAAATGAGAAGTAAAACTGCTGCCAAGATATACGAACGATCTATGCGTAAGAGTCTTGCATGCAAGCTGTTTTTGAAATTAGAGAGTTTCGCAACATGATGCGAAGCTCTCTTGCCTTGTGTTCGAGAAAGATGTATAATAAAAACATTATTTGTGGCCGGAGGTCGAACAGGAATGGCTATTTCGTATAATAAGCTCTGGAAACTGCTCGTCGATAAGAAGATGAGCAAAGCTGATCTGCGCAAAGCGGCAGGCATCGCGCCGAACACCATGACCCGGCTGCGGCGGGATGAAGAGGTTACGCTGTCCGTGCTCAATAGAATCTGCGTTGCGTTAGATGTCAATATCGGAGATGTGATGGAGTTTGTGAGTGGAGATTGAGCAATATCCATAACTGCAAGTAAATCTTATTCGTGAAACCAAGAGGTGGGAGAAATGGCAATTCGCTTGTGGCCGCAGGATTATGAACGAAAGGATCATATTACAAAAGCGGAAAAAGGGATCCTTAGATATGCTGCACGCAATTTTCAAAATGGCCATATGGTGGTTGGTATAGACCCTGTAGGCTTAAGCGGCGAAAGAGTGAAGCTGGGAATGTATATTTCTCCCAGCGAAGGGCTTGTCACGTTCTCGATTTACTCCGGAATGATTAATGCAATGCCGGTGTCTTCGTATATCGCTTATGTCCAAATGGTCGAAGGTAAAATCTATGAACGCCTTTTGGATTCCAAGCTTTTGATTGTTCGTAACGGAGAAAAGAAAGCACTTAAATTCCCATACAAACATATTGTTATGTTTCCGGATGAGGTGGTAGGAAAGACTACCGTGTCGAAGGATGACCTTCAGCAACTACGAAATTATGCAGCATTTGATTCGTTTAGACCAATCACATCTGACGGCAAAGAAAAAAGAATTGAAGATTTGAAAATATTTGCGGGTATTCGCAAGGCATACGATAAGACGTTTAAGTCTCTGTCAGAACTAGAATGTCGAGCGATTTTCGAACGTTTGGCTCCCGAATACACTGTCGTGCTGAATGAGACCATAAATGTTTGCGTTGCCGAAAAGAAAACATTGGTAACCGAAGCTGATCTGCGCATTACCGGAAAGGAACTGGAATATAAAACATTCTTCCTCGATGAGTACCAGGTAGGCGTTGTTAACGACATGGGTAAAGGTCATCGAGTCATTCTGGCAAACCCCGGCGCAGGAAAAAGCGTTCTGCTTCTTTCTAAAGCGTTTAAGTATGCAAGTCTGTACAAAGGATCCAACGTACTCCTCACATGCTATAACAGCAACTTAGCCGATTCTTATAATTTCAAGCGCAGTTGTGCTAATTTTGGCAAAGATATCAAACTGTTTGTCATGACATTCCATAAGTTGGTAAAAAAGATTTATGAGGAATGCTTACACTCTCATTGCGCATCAAACATTGCAACAGAAGAAGAAATTCAAAAATGCATAGACATGGTGAAACAAGGAAAGGTGAAGCTTCGATTTAAGGCGATTTTTATTGACGAGGTGCAGATTTTTGATCCTCTTTATCTCGAGCTATGTTATCGCCTTTTGGAAGATGACGATGATCGTGTGTTTTTAATGGCAGGCGATTTGAATCAAGCAGTTCGTGCGCTAAGTCGAAAAGGTGATGCCCCGTGGAAACGGATGAATGGGATCCAGCTTGACTTCACTGGACGTGTTCGCTACATCGAAAAAAATTACCGAAATAGTCAAGAGATAGGCGAGTATATTTCACATATGTTGCAGCACATGAATACGCGTTTGTCAATGCTGGATCTAATTAACTCTTTGGAGTATGAATATAACTCGTTCAAAGTCGGCACAAATCCAACAATTGCGCTTAAAGTTAGGACCGGGGTTCAACGGACAAGTATCAAAACGAGTGTAATTGCAGCAATTAAAGAAATTGCAACAACGTATAGGATTAGTTACTCAGACATAGCTGTGTTATTCCCGTTTAGAAAAGTTCCCTATTTGAACTACCATTTCCTCTATTGGCTTCAGCAAGGGCTTGACGAGGAAGGCATTTCTTATTCGATGATCATTAACGAGAAAGATGGTTTCTTTGTGAAGAAAAAACCCGGAGACATTACGGGTGTAGTTATCTCTACCATTGAGTCCTCGTTGGGATTGGATTTTAAGGCTGTTATTTTGGCTGGCTTGTTCCCGTATAACTATGTCAATCTCAACGGACAAGTGGGTAGTGAAATAAAGACATGGAGCGCTATCAAAAATATGCCGGAAGAGCAGCAAACTGCGGTACAGAGCCAGATGCGAGCAGTATATACCGCCTGTTCAAGAGCCCGAGATGTTTTGTATGTAATTAGCGATCTGAAGCCTGGTACACCAATGGAAGAAATTATTAAGCAAGTGCCAGATAGAACACCTTTACCGCAGTCTTCAACGCAGAGCGGTACACCATCAACTGGTGTTCGTACGGGAAACAAACGGAATACTGTAACCAAACGTACAGCTTCAGCCACCATCAAAGAAAGATTGCTTAATGAAGTAGTCGATCATGTAACCATTAAGGCAGTAATTCAGGAAACAAAAAAGGACACAACCGTGATGGTTGATCTTGCAAAGTACCCTAAGCAAAAAGGAATTATAGGGAAAAAGGTCGGTGAAACCTTTAAACTTGCAGGAGTTTCTTTGACATATAAGATTACGAAAATTATTGCTAATGATACGCTTATCCCCAAAGATGTGGCAAACTCTCCTGCAAAACAAGGATCTACTGTACAAGCAGGTAAAACTCAGCCCAAAAGCTTGAAGGATTTCTTCGTGAGCAAGGGGTTCAAAGCTGTAGATTGCAGGTCAAATAATGGTTGTTTGTGGATCTTGGGAGAGCGAAAAGAATTAGCACCGTACGTGACGGAAGCAGAGCGACTATTTGGAGTGGCTGGCGGATATGGCGCGGGAAAAGCGTCGTCTTACAAGCCTGCGTGGTGGACAAAGTCAAACAAGTAATTACCCTATATGGCATTTGCATGTGCTGGGAGGAGAAATAGTATGGCAAACGATTACAACATACTTGCTGATTACATAGTCTCTAGATATATCGAAAGGATCGCTGGTGATGATATTGAAGAGACCTTTGTGGATGAATCTCCGGCAGATCGCGTTATGGTCGGCATGCTTGCTGAGAACCGCATGGAAGAGAAGTTTGATGGTGGGTATATCGAGAATAATAGTACCCGCTTTGAAAGTGTACCGTCCATAAGTATTTCGTTTATCGTCAAGAAGAATTCTTCAGGTGTTATTCGTGTGATTCCCAAGGGACTGTTGTTTTATACGGTCGAGCCGGATTATGACAAGACGATTGATTACTTGCTTCAGAAATACTCTGAAAAGGATAACGTTCAATATACCGAAATGCAGCAGCTCTGTGAATGCTATCCTGACCTGCGGTTTAGTCTTCCATTGACCTACAAAAAGGTGCGGGTTGAAGACGAGATGGGTGATGGTATATCAATCCGGCTTGACTCTATTAGTGATAAAAAGTTTCATTTGGAGCAGAAAATCAACGAACGCTTAAGGGCTCTGTCGGATAGAATCATCAGCGAAATAAAAGTTATTAAGAGTGACCGTGTTACATTTTTTGATCTGGTCGATAAGGAACGTTTCTACCTTGTTACAGGTGGAAGCGAAGAACGTGTAAACCCTCGATGGGATATTGACATTTATTGCACCGTTACCGATGAAGGGGATTCCTATCGATTCTTGATGCAAATGGTTAATAAGACTCCCGTGAATGGCAAGAGCAACATCGGATATTTGCCTAAAGTTTTCAATGCTGGTATTGATGTGGTTGGAGATGATAGTGTCGAGTTTCAGAATATCAAACTGGACTATTTTAAAAACAGCTACAGAAAGCGTCCCATGGTGCATGTCGTTGCAGAAAACACTTCTGCAGCCTATCATGAAGAGGACAACTCCATTCGGACTGATAATATTCCGAGATATTATCAAATGCGCCTGAAGACCAAAGATGCGTTAACACAGTATGTTACATTTGAAAAACTTATTCAGGATCCTGTTGGCAATCTGACTGTTATTTACGAAGAAATGAAATCGGATTATGAGAAGTGTGTCTACGAGTTCAATCATACAAGGTTCCAAACGGTCAATGCAAAAGAACGGTTTAAAGATGCATTAGAGAACTATCAGCATGAAATTGGCCGTTTTAGGAAGGGCATTGATCAGATTGAGTACAGGGATTTTGTTAAAAAGGCGTTTGTTTATATGAACAAAACCTTTATGACGAAACTCGCTGGTGAACACAGACAGATTAGCGGTTGGCGTTTGTTCCAGATCGTTTTTATCGTTTCGCTTATCTGCGAGATGATTCGCAGCGAGTATAAAAATGATCCCAATATTGCGGAAGCGGACATTGAAACCGCGAACTTGCTTTACTTCCCGACAGGCGGTGGTAAAACAGAAGCGTTTCTTGGCGCATGCGTGTTCAACATGTTCTTTGACCGCCTGCGCGGAAAAAACGACGGCATTACTGCATTTCTTAAGTATCCGCTGAGACTGCTTGCAGTGCAACAGCTTGATCGTGTGCTTATGATCGTCATGAAAGCGAATGTTGTAAGAGAGTCCAGCGGGGAGTTGGCTCACAAAACACCGTTCCAAGTCGGCTTCTTTGTGGGCAAAGGAAATACACCGAATAAGATAGACTCCTTTGAACGTTTAAGTGAGCGCGGAGATAAGAATAAGACAAAAGACCTTATTCTTGAAAGTGATTCTGAAACGCTAAATGAGTATTATCGCTTCATTGATACGTGCCCCTATTGTGGTAAAAAACACGTAAATCTAAGATTTAATCGTGACACTTGGAGATTGGAGCATGTTTGTGATAATCCAGAGTGCCCCATCATGGTTTTGCCGCTCATGATTGTAGATAACGAAATTTATCGCTATCTGCCTTCCATTGTGGTCAGCACGATTGATAAGATGGCTATGCTTGGCACAAGCAATGACTTTAAGATGCTGTTTGGTCAAGTGAAGAAAAAATGCCCGGTACATGGATTTACGGGAAATGCAAAATGCTCTTGCGCGTCATGCGGCGTACATGTGCTTCAAAACGTAGGATTGCTAAAAGATCCCATCCCGACTCTTTTTATTCAAGATGAGATGCATCTTGTAAAGGAAAGTTTGGGGACATTTGATGCGCACTACGAGTCGTTCTTGAGCTATTATGCAAAGGAACTGGTTCCAGAGGCGCAGCGCAAGCTAATCCGATTTGTTGGCGCAACAGCAACTATCTCCATGTATGAGAGCCATATTTGGCATTTGTATCACATGGATGGACGGAGATTTCCATGTGAATATCCTTCAGCAGAAGCAGGCGAAGATTTCTATTCCTACACCGATAATAATGACATTACACGCATTTTGATCGGATATGCCCCCTATGGACGGTCGATTACTGACGGCATGTGGGAATCGGTTTATATCATGCGACTTGTCGTGTATAGAATGATTCAATTCTTGGAAGAAAGCTACGAAAAACTCTGCGCTGTCGGTTTTTCTGGGAGCATTGATGAGTATCGAGATATGCTGTACGACTATTGGATTGAATTGGTCTACAATAATCGCAAGCAAGACGCAATGGAACTTGAGAACGCATTCCAGAACCAGGCTAACAACTATTTGGAGGCAAAGGGTGTTCCTAAGTATGTTATTGAACAGATGACCAGTGATGTGGACTTCCAAACCGTAAGAAAAACGTTGTTCGATATTCAGGCGAACAGAAAGAACTTCGAGAGTACCAACCTCCTGCTCGCAACAAGTACCATTTCTCATGGCGTGGATGAGGATTCCTTTAACGTGATGTACTTCTTTGGAATGCCAAACAACAATGCCGAATACATCCAAGCATATTCGCGTACTGGTCGTAAGTTTACGGGTATTGTCGTGGATATCATTCGACTAATGAGGGTGCGCGATAGATCCTACCTGAAAAATTTTGTTATTTTCCATCAGAACAGGGACGATCTTGTTGAGGCTGTCCCAATCAACAGATGGGCAAAAAATGCGATCTATAGCACCTTGCCCGGATTGCTTGCAGGCTTGATTAGGCAGTATTACACAATTAAAACCAATTCGGATAGTCTGCATAATGCAATTAAAGTACAGAAGTTGCTTCGTTCCGGAGAAATCGACGTTGATGATGCAGTTTCTAAACTTATTGCAGCTTACGGATGCAATGAACAGGAAAAAATGTCTCTGGCATATAAAGAAATCATCACCGAAGAAGCGGTCAACATTCTTTCTGGAATTAAAAATGGAAATTTCACAAAGGAACTTTCCCTTTCGGACGCAATAGGAAAGTTCTCGCACGGCAAGAAAACGCCAATGACGAGCTTACGTGATACAGAAGAGCAGATCGAGATTAAGATTTGAGGTAAGAGATTATGAAGAGAAGCAAAACTCAAGCTGTATATAGGTTCTTGCCGGAAATGTGGATATCCGAAAAAGATGATTCTGAGAGAGCTGTTTCGGCTAAGATAAAAAATTGGAATTATATCAAGATGTCTGATATATATGAGGATTTTATCGAAGGTGAAATTAAACGCCAAGTAAAACTGTTTGGTGATCGAGGTGGTGACATCAGCGCGTTTGATCTTTCACCAGATACTCATTCGTTTGCAATTGTTGAAACCGCGTGCAACGAAGGAATCCCTGATATCATCGGTGAAATATCCCCGTTGGTGTTTTACTGTAGTTCCTGTGGTGCAGTGAGCGATCTTCGTAATCCTGATGCGGTTGATAAGTATACATGGAAATGCAAAAATCCTGATTGTGGAAAGTGGGCAGTCAAGCAACTCCAAATGATCTATGCCTGCGAATGCGGATATGCACAGCCCATAAAGATTCCGCATGTGCAGGGGGTAAAGAATTTCAAGTTCCGCCCCAATGAAACGCAATATAAAATGTTTTATAGGAGCGGCAACTCGGAAAAACCTGCAGAGTTTGTTCAGATTTGTCCGAACTGCAATTCGAGATTGGTGCCTGACAACGCAAATTCTGGCCGAAATTATAAGCCTTTCACGCTGAAGGTAATTAATCTGGTTGATCAGCGGAATGGTCAATTCTATAAGAAGGGCATAGATGCGCAAAAGACGATCGTCTGTAGATGGTTTGACAAATTGTCTACCGCTGACTACGATGAGATTCTGAATAACATTGAATTAGCATTTAGTGACGCATTTAAAAGCGATGCGCAGAGACGAAATGTAAAACAGCAGGTTCGTGCCCTAATTGATGCGGGCATGCTTCCTCCTGAGATGTTTGAAAGCGCTGTAAATAACATGCTTCAGAATGCGCCGAACACAAAAAGTGTTGAGCGGTATGTAGCAATGTGTGATGATCTGTTTTCAAGAAAAAAAGCGGAAAATCCGGTGGGCTACGCAGAATGGCTGAGCCATTTCTCGTTCAAGCTGATGCAGTATGATACGCTGAAATATGCTAAACGAATCATTACACTAGAAGAAGCAATTCAGCGTCAACTTGATATGGATTTCATTGATTCTCCGGAGGAAGTTACAGCATTGAACAAAAAGATGGGTATCACAAATATGCAGGTTTCTTGCGATATTCAGATTATCAACTGTACATATGGATATTCTAGAAGAGTTGCTGATCCGAAGAACTCCACAAATAAGAATTGCCGCTTGAAGCTCAATGCCTACGATAGAACTAGAGACGGAACGGCAAATCTTGTTTATGGAGTCAAACTGGATACGGAAGGCATCCTGTTTGAGATTAGCCAGCGAAAAATCGTTGAGTGGTTGTATGAGAACAACATCATCAGTGAGGAACAGTTGCCGGATCTTGACGACGATGTTTCTGTGAAAAAGTGGTTTGCACAATATGTTCATAGCGATGTGATTTCGATGTTCGGTGAAATCGATGACAGTGAAAAAATCACTAAGAATGTTTTTGCGCTGCTCCACTCTATGTCCCATGCCTTTATGAATGCGGCAGGAGAACTAAGTGGTCTGTCCAGTAATTCTTTGACAGAGATTATCCTTGTAGAGACTGCGAGCATCTTTATCTATGCACAAACTAGTCAGGGAATCCCCCTCGGCGCTCTGTCTGGAATGGCTGAATCTAACTATGCGTTTTTCTTGAAGAAGGCTTTTGACGAGGCGAAAAATTGCGTATTTGATCCAATCTGCACGGAGCGAGATGATACGGCTTGCAGTGCATGTCTCATAATTCCGGAGATTTCTTGCAATCACTTCAACGCCGAGCTTGGCAGGAAGTATTTGTATTCGATTGACGGAGTGGATAACCCGACTGTTGGTTTTTGGGAGATGTAATTATGGCTAATATGTATCCGAAAAACATATCAGAGTATTTGCCAACGGATTCTGAAAGAATTGTTTATCAAGAATTAAAAAACCAGCTTCCTGATACGTTCGATGTCTTTTATTCTGTTAGTTGGACAAGTTATTATGCGGGGCGTCTCGTGAAATCTGAAGCAGATTTTATTGTTGCCAGTCCTGACTATGGTTTTTTATGTCTGGAAGTAAAAGGCGGGAACGGAATCCGTATTGAAGATAATAACTGGTATCTTTCGGATGCGGAACATGGTGAGCGTAAACTAAACTCTTCTCCGTATGATCAGGCGGAAAAGAATATGTACTACTTCTCCAAAGTTTTTTCTTCGAAATACAACACCAAGTATTCAGGAATATATGGTGCCGGTGTGATTTTTCCCTTCTATCCCATAGGAGAAGAACTTGAGTTAAGTAATCGTCATAGAACGTGTACTATTGACAGCAATGACCTGAACAATATCTATGATCGCATTAAAAAGATGTTCCGCCTATGGGCAGGTAGTTCTTACGGTCGGCGCTATTATCCAGCAAGTCAACATCGCGCTTTCCTTGAACTCATAAGAGATAGAATTGCGATTTCTGCAGCAGCTGGCGCGTTGATTCGGTTCAAAGATCAGCAGCTGAGTGTGATCAACCGTGTGCAAGACAATTACATATATCTACTGAAAAATGTAAAACAATTCTACATGCGCGGAGGAGCAGGAACCGGGAAAACTTGGATTGCAATGAAAATGGCCAAGGATGAAGCGGAATCAAATGGGCACAAGGTACTTTTTGTTTGTGCATCAAAACCACTTGCCAGTATGGTAAACAGTCATATTGGGGATGCGGTTGATGTTAAAGATATTCGCTCACTCTTTGAAATGCTTGTTGAGGATATTACCAGTTATCAAGAGCCGCTGTTCAAAGGAATAAGCCATGGCCTCATTGGTGACTATGAAAAGTACAACGCGATCTTTGTTGATGAAGCACAGGATTTTACAGAGGAATGGGCAAGTATCATTAGATTGCTTTTGGATGATCCAGAAGGCTCTCGCTTAGGAGTTTTCTTCGATGACGTTCAGGTTTTGAGAGAAGAGAGCTTCGGAAACGGGTTTGGCATTGGTGAACTGCCGTATTTGCTGCGGGAGAATATTAGGAATACCGCAAATATCTATAATTGGACTGCAGAGAAGACCAATCTGGGTACAGATATGGTTGCAAACCCTGTTGAAGGTCCGACACCTACGACAGAAATTGTTAACGAGCATGGGCAATTGGTTTTACTTTTTGAAACACTTTTTAAGCGATACCTTGAGGAAGAATATCTAAAAAATGATTCCTTAGTAATTCTCACCGAAAGCAAGGAAAAGCTGTTGGCTGAATTTCCTGACGGGATTGCAAAGTGGAAATTTGTTTGTGGTACACCTAGCAATGAGAATGAAATCAGCGTGTATTCTATAGATGCATTTAAAGGGTTGGAAGCGAACATGGTCTTTTATATCCACGGTATTGACACAACCGAGAATATGAACTACATAGCGTACACGCGCGCAAAATACTACTTAATTGAGTTGGTGAGGAACTACTGATGGCACCTATAACGTCTTTTATTCGATGGGCAGGCGGAAAATCATGGCTTGTCCCATATGTAGCACAACTAACAGAAGGACTTGACTATAACAACTATTACGAACCCTTCATGGGCGGTGCATCGATTTTCTTTTCTTTGGATTTACCCAATAAGGGATGCTTGTCGGATATTAACGACGAATTGATAAACGCTTTTTGTGCCGTCAGGGATAATCCGGAAAGAGTTATTCGGTATCTTAAGGAATATGAAACAGACGAAGAAAGCTACTATGCAATTCGCGCGACGGAACCAAAAGGGAAATATCAACGGGCTGCGAGATTTTTGTATTTGAATGCAAATTCTTTTAATGGACTGTACCGTGTGAATCGGAACGGAAAGTACAATGTTCCCTATGGTCATAAAAATGCTACTGTGAATTATACGCGGCTGCTTGAAGCGGGGAAAAAACTGGAAGGAATGGAAATTGTTTGTCACGACTTTTCGGATATAAGTACTAAAATAGTTGCCGGAGACTTGATCTTTTTGGACCCACCCTACACCGTTTCTAAGGAAGATACGGGCTTCGTAGGCTACAATTCAACTTGGTTTTCCCTTGATGATCAGCACCGACTGGCAAAGCTAATTGACCAAATAAAAAAAGCAGGAGCCTACTACATTATGACAAATGCCGCTCACGAAACCATTTTGGAGATATTTAAAGACAAGGGGCGCATGGTTACACTTGAGAGGAATAGTTTGATTGGCGGCAAAAAAGCGTATCGCGGAAAAGTTCCAGAGTATATTTTTACGAACATACCAGAAAGGAGTACGAAGTAATGGCTAGAACGGATTGGAGCCAAGTTGTATACGACAAACAGTTGGCAACGGCAAAAAGTGTCCACAAAAAACTGTTCGTGACACAAAAGATCTTAGCTTCGGAACTCCCTGAGTATATTGATGCTGGTTGGGAAAAGTGCAAAGACTATAAGAGCCCTAAACATGTGGGGATTGCTAAGGAGAAACCAGTAGATGAGCAATTTGAAGACCGAATTTGGTTGATGTTTGCTGGGATGGGTTTTTATGGTCTAAATGCAGAAAATGGAATTCTGATTTCTTATGATTTCAGCAATGATGACCTAAAAGAAAGAATTGGCGTTCTGGCAGTTGATGATGAGACTGCGTTGGTTGGGCTTTGCCACGCATCAGAAGCCATCGTCGAAAAAAGTTTTGCCGCTGAAATAACAGCTTTTAGTGACAAAATATCTGGGATTAGAAAAGAGGTTCTTAAACAATTCCCGGGTCGGAAACTGAAGTTTATTTGGGCGTCTCATAATTTCATCATGAATAGACGAGATCTCGCGTTGCTGGACAAAGCCGGAATGGCCTATTTTAGTGACACGACTGTCGAGTACTATACAGACTTGGCAAAACATTTGGGTTCTTGTTCTAGATATCAGCTTTTGGGTAGCCTTTTTGCAAACCAAGAAATTAAAAATATGGATGATAAGGTGCCTGCGATCCAAGGTAAAATGGGTGGATACACCTACTATTCATTTTCAATTGAACCTGAAAAGCTTTTGAAAATTGGCTATGTGTTGCATCGGTCGGAAGCCAATAAGAATATGATGCCGACCTACCAGCGTTTAATCAAAAAGAAGCGTTTGCAAGAGGTCCGGTCGTTCATTAATGATGGTGGATATTTCCCAAACTCGATTATCATCAGTATAGATACCAATGGAAAGGGATTGGTTTTCGATCAGTCCGCCTCTAAGGTTGATAGTACAATTTCGAAGATCGGTATTTTACATATCCCCAAGCGCTATAGGTCTGCGTATATTATCGACGGCCAACATCGTCTGTACGGCTACTCGGATTCCCTGTATGCCGAGACAAACACCATTCCAGTAGTTGCTTTCGTTGATCTGGAAAGAAGTGAGCAGATTAAACTGTTCATGGATATTAATGAAAACCAGAAAGCGGTTCCGAAATCGTTGAGAGTGACCCTGAATGCAGACATGCTCTGGGAATCTCCTGATTTCAGTGAGCAGCGGCAGGCTCTCCGATCTAAAATCGCGCAGATGCTGGGAGAAGAATCGACATCGCCTCTTAACTCGAGAATTGTGATAGGTGAAAACGAGTCCACACCCACGCGATGCATTACTGTTGAAGCGATTCAGTCTGCACTGAAAAAGTGTAGATTCTTCGACAGCTATGGCAAAAAGAATGTTCTTCAAAAAGAAGGTACTTTCGACTGCAAAGATAATCAAGAGACTTGCGATTTGTTCTATCCGTTTATAGAGAAGTGTTTGCTGTATATCAGAGAGACTTGTCTGGATGAATGGGACAAGGGAGATCAGGATAGCGGAATGCTCACCATGAACCGTGGCATTCAGGCGGTTATTCGCGTCATTGATGATGTTGTCAATATGCTTGTGGAGAAGGGGATGATTCAGCCTAAAACGCAGGCTCTTGACGATATGTTTGGCTTGATACAATACTATCTCAAGCCTTTGACTGACTACATAAATAACCTAAATGCTGAGCAGCGCAAGGATTTGCGTGGTTACTTTGGTGGAGGTGCTGATACCCGGTTTTGGCGCGCATATCAGAAGGCAATTGCTGATATGAGGCCGGATTTTGTGCCTGATGGATTGGAAGAGTTCTGGCAAAACGAAACTAAGATCTATAACGAAGAGACGAAATCCATGCTACGAGAAATAGAATCCAAGGTTAAGTTGTTGATTTCTGAGCGCCTCGGAGAATATTTTGGTGATAGTTGGCTAATTAAAGGACTACCGAAGAATATTTATACCAGAGCAAAAGGTGAAGCCGATGAAGCAATGTATGTGCATGTGTCTAGTACAGGAGAAGAAATCGACATTCCTATCTGGGATTATGTTACACTTCCGGAATGCAAACAGATTATCTTGAATGGCAAGAACTGGTCGCTCTTCTTCGAGGATACTTTTGTCCGCCCGGAGGAAGCCAATCTAGTCGGAGGAAAGGACCCGAAGACAGACTGGATTCTTCGAGTCAATTCGATTTCGAATAAGCTTTCAAAAGAGAGCTATAGTGTTCCTGTAGACGAGTATAGCTATGTGAAAAGCATCTATGATTGGTTGATGGGTATCCTTGTTTTCTAATATATCCGTATTGACCGTTATGAGCTGGGATATATAGCCAAGTTTTAGTGAGGGATTTATATGTTACACCATGGTCTATACGAACAAGTCATCAACAATGCCCTGACGGGCGAGCTTGCGGAGATTCCGGAGGCTCGCAAGTCTGTTGCGCCCATTGACAAGGCGGAAGCCTCCAAGGTGCTGGCGCAGTATCTGGCAGATGTGGTTCAAAAGGGCTTGGATAACGTGCTGGACAACGGTGGGGACATTTCTGCCCAGATCGGGCTGACCAACCAGATCGTTGATCTCATTCAAAATACGACGCAAGAAGCTGACTTTGCCGCGCTGGGCGTTGACCGGCGGGCAGAGCAGCTTCTTGCGCTTTTACGGGAGACCGACCCACGGTTAGCAACGGGAAAAACGGCGGCGGACATAGAGCATCCGGAAACCTCCATCGCACAAAGCTCTCTTTTTACCGGGGCTGTGCATGAGCCGCAGATGTTTATCTCTGATAAAGAAAAGGACTATTTGCACTTCTATTGTGCTGTGCGTTCGATTCTTTTTAAACTTACAAAGGGTGACGCCCCTGATATTTCGCAAATGAATGCTCGCGTCCGTGAACTGCTTGAAGGTGCAATTCAATCAGATGGTATAGAAGAACTGTTTGAAACCGGAAAGCATATCTCCGTTGATATTTTCAGCGATGAGTATCTGGATAAGATAAACGCAATCCCGCTACCCAACACGAAAATCAAGGTATTGCAGCGACTTCTCTCTCAGGCGATTGATGAATATAAAAAAGTCAACCGTATCATGGGCATGGAGTTCTCGGATCGTCTCAAGCAGGTTGTTGATGAGTACAATAATCGACGTCGTGATGAGGCTTTCGCTAACGAAGTTTTTGATGATGTAGCGGAACAGCTTGCTAAGCTCCTTGAAGAACTCAAAAAAGAAAAGGATTCCTTCAAAGGTATGGGGATTGACTATGAAGAAAAAGCCTTCTATGACATCCTCAAGGCGGTTGCTAAAAAGTACGAGTTCGAGTACTCAGACGAGAAGATGATTGAACTATCAAAGCGCATTAAAAATTATTGTCGATGATAAAGCTAAGTACACCGATTGGTCTACCCGTGATGATATCAAAGCAAATTTGCAAGTTGACCTGATTTTGCTGCTGGATGAGTTTGATTATCCGCCTGTAACTATTGATGACGTCTACAAAGAAGTTTTGGAACAAGCTGAAAATTTCAAGAAGTATTCAGAATAACAACCTAAAAGGACGCATAGCCGGAGACCAATTAAGCAAAGTCAATAGCACAGGTAGCAAATAAGAACGAAATCGAACGGTTTGAGTTCGGTATTCATCACTTATAGCCCTGCCATCGCTTACACCAAGTGAAGAACAAGGGCAGTGAAAGATGCCAAATTCAAATTTTTCGCATACCAAATAAGGCCCTGTGTTTGTTTCAGGGCTTGAATCTCTCAAAAACTTCAGGCTGCTTTTACAAATCCCTGTTCAACAGCATGCTGCTCTGGCGTTTTCAGTTCGAAGGGCTTCTGGTCACGCAAGACTGCAAAGACTATAAAGACCAGTTTGTGCATTGACGCTGCTTGAGCAACCTTTGCCGGTTTGTTTTTACATTTCTTTTCATAATAACTGAGCAGTACGGGGTTCGCTGCAGAGTCCTTTCCGCGCTTACAAATTGAATTAACCACTCCCATGTGAAGTGCAGCTCTTGCATAGGGAGAGCCACGTTTTGAGAGCTTGTTATTTGTTCCTCTGAATGATCCGGATTGCCGCTCTGTTGGGTCTAAACCAAAATATGCTGCAAGCTGTTTCGGCTTCTTGAACAACGAGATATCTCCGATTTCTCCTAGTAAAAGGGCTGCCGAATGACTACCAACACCAGGGATGCTTTGCAGCAAAGAAACGTTGTTTCGCATTTCTTTTATATTGTTCTTTGCACAGCAGACTTTTCAACTGCACCTGCCGCTCAAAGGACGAAGCGCAGCTGTTATGTGAGGATTGGCTCGTCACGCAGGACCGCTGCTATATAAACTAAAAAAGCCACCGAGGATTCTTTCCCAAAACGGATTGGGATCGAATCCTCGGTGACTTTTGTTTTATCGGGTCTGCTGCTGTTCCTGTTCGCTCCTGTTGTCTACAAAAAACATTTCTACGTTTTTCTGCGCCTTCATCAGTTCCTGCATTCTCTCTCGTGCTTTCCGATAGCTCGGATATTCTGCTTTTTTCTTTTTCAGAAGCTCAACATATTCGATGCTCAGTTCTTTTACCTTCGGAAGTTTTTTCAGCCCAGCCTCATAGAAAGCCGCTTTGGCCGCCTTGTGCAACGCAATGCTCTCCCGATTTGCTTCCAAGAATCGCTTGCTGTATCCTGCTTTTCGATAGGCCTCATGGATGGACCTTGTTTTGGCATAGTTGATAATGTGCGTTTTCATTACCGCAATTTCTGCCATCCGCGCTTCCGCAGCTTTGATGGAGTCGCCCAGTTCGTGATAGCGCATCGTTGCAGCACGCACCTGTTCTTCCATTTCATCCATGCTCCCGATTTTGTTTTCCTGCAGAAAAATCAGCGTCCTGGACATCTCCTTCAGGTTGTACCGCTTCGCCCATCGCGCATAGCCGTCTCCCTTTCCTTCAGCCAATTTTGCCTGAATATCCACCAACATCTGAAATTTCTGTTCCTGCACCGGATGTTTTTTCCGCGGGCAATGCTCTGCTTCTCCGGCGAGGACCGCTTTCAATTCTTCCTCACTGTATCCCGCCCCCAAAGTCCGAAACCGGATGAATCGTTTTTGCCGTGCACCTTTGATCGATGTGAATTTTCCGCGCTTGACCTCATATCCCTGCTGTTCCAGTTTTTTCAAAAATTCTTCGTAACTGCCCGGCTTGTCCGCAAGGATGCTGTCAATCACACCGCACAATTGATCGCGGTTGCTTTCTTTTGGCGGGTAAAGTACACGCTTCTGCCGCTCCCGGTAGGGCTTTATTTCAATCACAGACAGGCTGTGTTCCAGGCAAATCAGGTCACTCAGCCGCTGCACGGCCACCCCCGACAGCAAAAAGTCCCGGAATTTACGGCTGCAGTCCAGAGCCGTAGAGTTATAGATAATGTGATTGTGAATATCGCCATCAACTCCGGAAGGTTGAAAAACTTGGCAAACCGGGTGCGGGCACGATAGCCGGTACCCTCCGGGGCAAGTTCGATGGCCGTGGTCGTCTCACCAAAGGTAGATGCCCAGCAGTCGAAGTGGGTCAGCTTTTTCTGCTGCAAGGTGCTGTATTGCAAGTACCGCATGACCGTGTACAACTCGGTCATGGAGTTGCTCACGGGGGTGCCGGTAGCGAACACCACGCCCCGCCCGCCGGTGATCTCGTCCAGATAGCGGCACTTGCCAAACATATCGCTGGATTTTTGCGCTTCACTGGTGGATAATCCTGCGACATTCCGCATTTTTGTGGTCAAAAAGAGGTTCTTGTAAAAATGGCTTTCGTCCACAAAAAGCCTGTCAACGCCCAGTTGCTCAAAGGTGATCACATCATCCTTTCGCTCATCGGAGCGCAGTTTTTCCAGCTTGGTTTCCAGCGTTTTCCGGGTCTTTTCCATCTGCTTGATGGAGAAATTCTCGCCTGCGTGGACTTTCAGCTCATTGATGGCGGCAAGCGTTTCATAAATTTGCTCCTGAATGATGCGCTCCTGCCGCTCAAAGGACAGCGGAATACGCTCAAACTGGCTATGACCGATAATGACGGCATCGTAGTCGCCGGTGGCGATGCGGGTGCAGAACTTTTTGCGATTGGCAGTTTCAAAGTCCTTGCGCCGTGCTACCAAAAGTTTTGCGTTAGGGTAGAGGTTCAGAAACTCGCTTGCCCACTGCTCTGTCAGGTGATTGGGCACCACGAAAAGGCTTTTCTGGCACAGCCCCAGCCGTTTTGCTTCCATGGCAGACGCCGCCATTTCGTAGGTCTTGCCTGCGCCAACTTCGTGTGCAAGCAGCGTATTACCGCCATAAAGTACATGAGCGATGGCGTTGCGCTGATGTTCCCGGAGGGTGATCTCCGGGTTCATGCCGACAAAGTGAATGTGGGAACCATCGTATTCACGGGGGCGGGTAGAGTTGAACAACTCGTTGTACTGCTTCACCAGCGAAATGCGCCGCTGGGGGTCCTGCCAGACCCAGTTGGCGAAAGCATCCTTGATGACCTGCTGTTTCTGCTGCGCCAGCATACGTCTGCTCGTTGATCAAATAAACTGCTTCGTTGTCCTTGATTCCGGCGTCATCTTTCATCAGCAGCCCCCGTTCTCAAATTCCAGAGAAAACTTGCTGCGGCCATCGGATTCGGCAGACAGCAGAACCGTTGCATTGTAGGTCTTGCCCTTGGCACTCTTGCAGTCCTTCAGGCGCACCCGGCCATCCCGCAGCAGCTTGTCCACCACGCGGCCATCCAGATGCTTACCCAGCCGCTTAAAGTAGGCGTTGTCTTTCCAGAGCGCAAAGCGGCACTCGCGGTTCTCACAGAACCAGCCCTTTTCCCGCTCCACAACATTCGTGCCGCAGTTCGGGCAGGCACCAATCACTTTATTTTTCATAAGCGCATTTGCTCCTTTCACTGCCTCGGTGGTATTCACCAGCGAGGAAACCATTTCTTTGATCTCAGTCATAAATTCTTCCGGCTCCATTTCACCGCGTTCGATGCGCAGCAGCTTGTTTTCCCAGTCAGCAGTCATTTCCGGCGACTGAATCTGTTCCGGCATGACAGTAACAAGGGCCCTGCCCTTTTCCGTAGGCAGCAAAATCTTGCTTTTCCGGTCGCCTTTGCGCTCCAGAAAGCCTTTCTGTACCAGTTTTTCAATCGTAGCGGCTCTGGTATAGCAGGGGTACCAATTCCGGTTCGTTCTACATCGTCTTCCATGCTGTCTGCACCGGCAGACTGCATGGCCGAAAGCAGAAGGTCCTCGTTGTAGTGCTTCGGCGGGGATGTCTGCCCCTCTTTCAGCTCTGCGCCTGCAATGCTGCACCGGCTCTGCCTTTGCACATCCGGCAAGGCCGCAGATTCTTTCTTTTTGCTCAGCAAATCACCCAACACTCTGTGCTCAATGCTTTTCCAGCCCTCATCCAACACCACCTTGCCTTTTGCCGAAAATTCTTCCCCGGCGCAGATCGTGGTCAGAACGGTTTCTGCATAGCGGTACGGCTCTCCCACGGCACAGAGCAGCCGTGCCGCAATCAGCCGCAGGATGCTCATTTCACCGGCAGGCAGTGCGGAAAGATCCGCCCTTGCCACGCTTGCCGTAGGCAGCAGCGCGTGGTGGTCCGTGACCTTGCCTCCGTTGATTACCTGCTGCACATGAACCAGAAGTTTTTCTTCTGCACCAAAAATCGCAGCCGTTCCAGATGCAAGGCCCGGCAGTGATTCTGCCATATCCTCCGTCAAAAATCGGCTGTCTGTGCGGGGATAGGTAATCAATCTTTTTTCGTACAGGCTCTGCGCATAGTTCAAGGTCTGCTGCGCCGTAAACCCCAGCAAGCGATTGGCATCCCGCTGGAGCGTGGTGAGATCGTAAAGCTGCGGTGGATTTTCGGATTTTTCTTTGCGTTCTGCATCCTGTACCACAGCACAGGCTTCCTTTCGACAGGAAGTGAGCAGAGCTTCGGCATCTGCTTTCTGCGAAAACCGCCTGCTGGATGCTGTACCGCCGCCCGCAAATGCAAGGGCAACGGTGTAGAACTTTTCCGGGGTAAATGCTGCAATTTCTGCCTCCCGCACCACCGTCATGGTAAGCACCGGGGTCATGACCCGGCCCACCGCCAGTGGCCGACCATACAGGCATGAAAAAAGCCGGGACGCGTTGATGCCGACCATCCAGTCGGCGCGTTCCCGGCAGAGTGCCGCATTGTACAGCGCATCGTATTCAGTTGACGGTTTCAGATTAGCAAAACCCTCTCGGATTGCAGATTCCTCCATGCTGGACAGCCACAGGCGGAAAACAGGCTTTTTGCACCCGGTCTGCTGGTAAACCAGCCGAAAAATCAGTTCGCCCTCGCGCCCTGCATCGGTCGCAGCGGTCACACTATCTACATCCGGGCGGTTCATCAGCTTTTTCAGGATGCCGAACTGCTTTTTGGTGGACGCAGACACAAGGTACAGCCACCTTTCCGGCAGGATGGGCAGGTCGGCCACGCTCCACTTGACATACTTTTCATCGTACACGTTGGGCGGAGCCAGCTCTACCAGATGCCCGATGCACCAGCTGACAAGATAACCGTTTCCCTCCCAATAGCCATCTTGGCAGTTTGTCGCACCGAGAACTTTTGCATAAGCAGCCCCGACTGAGGGCTTTTCTGCGATTACTAAGCGATAAGACAATAAGCATCAACTCCTAACTTTTTATAATGCGATTAAAACATCCAGATGTACTTGAAAAAGACAAAGTTTTCGGCTAAAATGAAATTATAAGAAAAATCAGCCGAAATTGGAAGCAGGTAATCAATATGAGTTACATTACAAGAAGTCTTGAGAAAGTTGTGCAGCAGGTCACGCAGGAATATTCGGTTGTGCTTGTGACCGGCCCCCGGCAGGTAGGAAAAACAACTATGCTGCAAAAACTCATGGAAGGAACTTCCCGTGGATATGTTTCACTGGACGATTTGAACGAGCGGGCACTCGCAAAAAATGATCCAGAATTGTTTTTGCAGCTGCATAAGCCGCCGGTTCTGATCGATGAGGTTCAATATGCACCGGAACTATTTACCTATATCAAAGTCTATGCAGATACTCACCATGAGCCGGGTGCCTTTTGGCTGACCGGGTCACAGGTGTTCAAGCTGATGCACGGGGTACAGGAATCACTTGCCGGGCGTGTTGCAGTGCTGTCAATGACTTCTCTTTCGCAGTCAGAAATAAACGGTGCAGATACCGAGCCTTTCCGTGTGGATTTGGACGCTCTGCTGAACCGCGAGGAAAAAGCTGTGCCCGCAGATACCAAAGATATCTTTGAGCGTATCTATCGGGGCTCCATGCCCGCTATTGCAAGCGGAAAAAATACCAACAGCCAGATTTTTTACAGCAGCTACCTTTCTACCTATATTGAACGCGACGTAAAAGAGCTTTCAGATGCCATCGATGCACTGAAATTTCTGCGTTTCATGACGGCGGTTGCGGCGCGCTGCTCCCAGATGCTGAATGTTGCCGAAATTGCACAGGATGCGGACATCAATCAGAAGCAGGCAAAAGATTGGTTGCACATTCTGGAAACACTGGGTATCATCTTCTATCTGCACCCCTACTCCAATAACCTTCTGAAGCGTTTGGTAAAAACCCCCAAGCTCTATTTTTATGATACGGGATTGGTCTGCTATCTGACCAAGTGGAGTAGCGCAGAAGTTCTGGAGTATGGTGCCATGAACGGTGCAATCCTCGAAAACTATGTTGTTTCCGAAATTGCGAAAACCTATCTGAATACCGGCAGAGAGCCGTTTTTGTACTACTACCGCGACAAAGATGCAAAAGAGATTGACATTGTTCTGGAGCAGGATGGTGTTCTGAATCCCATCGAAATCAAAAAGACCTCGAATCCCGGCACCGAATTGACGAAGGTGTTCTCTTTGCTGGACAAAGCCTCTGTCCCACGCGGGAAAGGTGCTATTGTCTGCATGAAGCCAAAAGTCGGCATCATAGATCGAGATAACTATATCGTTCCGATTTGGATTATCTGAATTTCAATATGTAAGGCGGCAAACGCCGCCAGTAAAATTATTCTTCTGCGTTATCCTCCTCGCCGGGTTCCTCCGGCTCATCCTCCATCGGAATCTCAAAATCGCCCTTGTCCTCGGTGTAATCTGCATCGGGGTCAAGGGCTTCTTTTTCTGCCTGCTTTTTCTGTTTCTGCTTCATAAAGGCATAGATGCCGCCGCCCGCCGTCAAGCCGACCAATGCCAGCACACTCAAAAAGGCCGCTGCATACTTTGTAATTTTGTTTTCTTTCGGCTGCTCAGCACCGGATGCGGTTGCTTCTTCCGCTGCCTTTTTCGCTTCTTCCTCGGCCAGCTTCCGTTCCAGTTCGGCCTGCGCCACAGCTTCTTTTTCAGCAGTATAGGCTTCGGCATCCTCTTCTTCCATCAGGGTCAGAAGGTCGGCTTCATCCACCAGATTCATGAAGTGGACGGTCTGCTGTCCCTTGGCATTGCGGTCGATGACCAGATAAAACGTGTTGCCGGACTTCGACACCAGCGTAATAAACTGCTGTCCGCTGCCATCGGAATAGTCGGTGTGGTAGTCGTCCACCAGCGTCAGGTTGCCCTCCGGGGTCAGGGCACCAGAGGTTTCGTCCGTGACGGTGACAACATCTTCCTCCACGACTTCCGGCAGAACAGGCTCCTCCACCGGGGCGGTATCACCCTCATAGGCGCAAGCGGGAGCGGCCATACCGATGCACAGCACCGCCGACAGCAGCAGTGCACCAAACTTCTTAAACTTCATGCTGCACTTTCCTGTATCCTGTTCTTGCTGCAATCTGATTCATTGCAGTTTCAGCTTACAACAAAAAATGAGATAGGCTCCCTTTCGGGGACGTCTATCTCATTTTGATCTTGTCAATATCAGTTGACAGATATTGGCTCTTTGAGTTCCCTGTGTCAACTTTTATTGTACAACACCACTTTTCAACGGCCCGGTTCCATGTTACAATAAGAAAAAACGAAATCGGGTGATCTTTTGGAATTTTATGGCACCATCGGCCCCGCCTGTGCCCAGCCGGAGACCTTGCAGCGCATGGTGGAAGCTGGCATGACGGGCATCCGTATGAACCTTTCCCACGGGCCCCTTTCGGCCCACAAAGACTGGCTGGACATGATCCACGCCGTGGGCATCCCCCAGCTGCTCATCGACCTGCAGGGGCCGGAGCTGCGCATCGGCACACTGACCCAGCCCCTTGTGCTGGAACCGGGGCAGAGCCTCCGGCTGGGGCAAGGGGGTGTTCCCTGCCCGGCGGCGCTGGTGCAGGCGGCCCGGCCGGGCCAGAACCTCCTGCTGGACGACGGCAGGCTCCTTGTGCAGGTTGCCGGAGCCGACGGCGCGGCCCTGCAGTGTACCGTGGTGCGGGGCGGCACTCTGCAAAGCCGCAAAAGCCTTGCGGCGCCGGGGCTGGCGGTAGCCTCCCCCACGTTGACGGAGGCAGACCTGCAAAACCTGCAGCTGGCGGGAGCCTGCGGCGTTACCGGGGTGATGCTGCCCTTCGTGCGGGGGGCCGAGGACATCCGCACCCTGCGCCGGGCGCTGGAACAGGCCGGGGCCGGGCAGATCCGCATTTTCGCCAAGATCGAGAACCTTGCGGGGGTGCAGGCCCTGCCGGAGTTCCTGCCTCTTGTGGATGAAGTGGTCATTGCCCGCGGGGACCTCGGCAACGCCATGCCCCTGTGGGAACTGCCCCGGTGCCAGAAACAGCTTTCGGCGGTCTGCCGGTCTGCCGGGGTGCCCTTTATGGTGGTGACCCAGATGCTGGACAGTATGTGCAGCCGGGCGGTACCCACCCGCGCCGAGGTCAGCGACATCTACAACGCCGTGTCAGACGGTGCTTCCAGCGTGATGCTCACCGGGGAGACTGCCGCGGGGCAATACCCGGTGGAGGCCATGGAGTATCTTGTGCGCACTGCCCGCACTGCCTTGGAATAACCAGGATGAAACGGTTGTTTTCTACGGTGGTTCCTGCAAAGATTATACCGCATTCGCCACCAGGGTGGCAATGAGCCAGCCGCCTGCTCTTTACACAAACGGATTGTAGAACCGCCCGAACCGGATGGTCACGGTGAGGCTGAGGAGCAGCAGGAGCACCCCGACACCCAGCGCGATGAGATCGCGGCGGACGAAGGGCCGCTGGGTGTACCAGGTGCGCTTGTTCATTTTGCCAAAACCGCGCAGTTCCATCGCGTTGGAGATGGTGTCGATGCGGTTCAGGCTGGTCAGGATGAGCGGCAGCAGGATGTTGACGGAGTTTTTGAGCCGCTTGAAGAAGGGTTCCTTTCTGCCAAGCTCCACGCCGCGGGCCTGCTGGGCCTGGCTGATGCTGTGGTAGTCGCGCTGGATGTCCGGAATGTACCGCAGCGCAATGGCCACTGAGTAGCCCACCTTGTACGAAATGCCAATACTGTTCAGGCTGGCCGCAAACTCGCTGGGGTCGGTGGCCGAGATGAACAGGATGGCCACGGGCAGGGCCACGAAATACTTGAGCGAGATGTTGCACAGATAGAACAGCTGCTCAGCCGTCAGGTCATACCGCCAGAACAGGTGGCAGAGCACCGTGCGGGTGCCGTACAGCATCGTACCCTGGTCGGGGTCGAACAGGAAGATGAACAGGTTGTTCAGCAGCAGGAACACCAACATGAACACCAGCATGAACCGCACCTCGCGGAACCTGATCCGGCTCAGCTTGAACGCGGCTAGGCTGACCGCCAGCAGAACCAGCAGAACCCAGGTGTTGTAGGTAATCATGCTGGCAAAGGTGAACAGCAGAAAGAACGCCAGCTTGGTGGTGCCGGTGAGCTTGTGAACGACGCTCTCCCGCGGGAGATAATTCAAAACAGTTTTAGCGGCCATGTTCCCGCACCTCCCGGTCCTGCGCGATGAAGCGCTCCACAAATTCCTGCGCGGGCGCAATGCCGCAGCGGTTGGCCAGCGTGTAGAGGCTGGTCTCCTTCAGTGCGGCCTGCTGGATGAGGGCGGGGTCGCACAGAACGCCCGCCGGGCTGCGGTCCGCTATGAGTTCACCGTCGCAGAAGACCAGCGCCCGCTGGGTGTATTCGAGCATCAGGTGCATGTCGTGGGTGATCATCACGACCGTGACGCCCTGGGCGTTCAGCCCCCGCAGGAACTCCATGATGTCGGTGTAGTGGCGGAAATCCTGGCCCGCCGTAGGCTCGTCCAGCAGGATAAGCTCCGGGTCCAACGCCAGTACGCTGGCGATGGTGACACGCTTTTTCTGGCCAAAGCTCAGCGCCGACACCGGCCAGTTCCGGAAGGGATACAGCCCGCAGATCTTGAGCGTCTGCTCCACCTTTTCCCGGATCTGCGCTTCGGTCAGGCCGGAGCGCTGCAGGCCCAGTGCCACTTCGTCGTAGATCATGGTCTTGGAGATCATCTGGTTGGGGTTCTGCATCACGTAGCCGATGTGCTGGGCACGGCGGCGGATGTTCTCTTCGGCCAGCGATCTGCCGTTGAGGAAGATCTCGCCCGCATCCGGCGTCTCGAACCCGCAGATGAGCTTGGACAGCGTGGATTTGCCCGCGCCGTTCCGGCCCACGATGCTGACCATCTCCCCTTTGCCGATGGAGAAGCGGACATTCTTCAGGGTCGCCTGCCCCTTCTGGTAGCCAAAGCACAGGCCCCGCACTTCCAGCAGCGGTTCCGGAGCCTGGGCCGCTTCCGGCTGCGGATAGGCGGTGAACCAGTTCCGCAGGGCCGTGGTGTCGGCTTCGTTCAGGACGAGGCTGTCCACATGCGACGGGTGCTTTTCCGGGGTGATGTCCACCCCCGCATACCGCAGAGCGGTCAGGTAGAGCGGCTCCCGGATGCCGTTTTCGGTCAGCAGGGAGGTGGAAAGCAGCGCGTCCGGGCGGAGGTCGGCCAGAATTCTGCCCTCGTTCACGAGGACGATGCGGTCCACACTCCGCCAGAGGACGTCCTCCAGCCGATGCTCGATGATGAGCACAGTGGTGTCGGTCTTTTTCTGGATCTCGTCGATGAGCTCCATGGTCTGCTTGCCGGTGGCCGGGTCCAGGTTGGCCAGCGGCTCGTCGAAGAGCAGGATCTTGACCTGATCCACCATAACGCCCGCCAGACTGACCCGCTGCTTCTGCCCGCCGGAAAGCTCATGCGGTGCATAGCCGAGGTGGTTCTCGATGCCCACCAGCTCCGCAGCGCGGCGGGTGATGGTGTGCATCTCCTCCTGCGGCATACAGCTGTTTTCCAGCGCAAAGGCGATGTCCTCGCCCACGGTCAGGCCAATGAACTGGCCATCCGGGTCCTGCAATACCGTGCCCACATGGGCCGACAGCTCAAAGATGCTGCTGTGCGGCGCATCCACGCCGTCCACGGTCAGGGTGCCGGTGCACACGCCGGGGTTCGAAAAGGGGTTCAGGCCGTTGATGCAGCCCGCCAGCGTGCTTTTGCCGCTGCCGGACGGGCCTGCGATGAGCACACGCTCCCCCGGATAGATGTCCAGGTCGATGCCGATCAGCGTGGGACGCTTCTGGGCGCGGTACTGGAACGAGAAATCTCGGAACGAGATGATGGGTTCGTTACGTTCTGCCATGGGCAAATTACCTCAGCTGTTCAAACAAAAAGCCTTTCCTCCGGCGGATGGCCGAGGGAAAGGCTGCGGGTTCCATCCAGGATCGCTCCGGCCGGGATCACTCCTGGTCGAGAGAGCCCTTCTTGGCGATGGTCCTGGTATAGGCCAGCACCAGCAGGCCGCCCACCACCACAGCGGTGATGATGTTGGACACAGCGGCAAAGGCACCCTGCGCAAAGACCTTCTTGGCCGGCTCGGCGTAGATCAGGATATCCAGCACCGGGGCCACCACGACCCAGGCCAGCAGATGGGCTGCGATGTTGGCGACCGTAAAGGCGGCCATCTTCTTTTTGCCAAACTCGCCCTCCTGCAGGTCCAGCTTCTTGGCGAACAGGCCCACCACAACGCCCACGAAGGCCGAAGCGATGACCCAGCTCCACCACGGGCTGCCGCCCCAGGACAGGTCGATCAGGGTGTGGCCGATGAAGCCGATCAGACCGCCGGCCACCGGGCCGTACATCGCGGCCAGCAGGGCCAGAACGGCGTACTGCAGGCTGATGTTGGTGTTGGGCACCGGGCTGGGAATGGCCACGAACCGGCCCAGAACAAAGAACAGGGCTGCGCCGATGCCGACGGCGACCACTGCTTTGATGCTGCTGTTGTTTTTCATATTCTTTCGCTCCTCTTTTTTGCACCGCAGTGTGCGGCATTTTTTTCAAGGCATTGTCAGTATACGACAAGCCGGGAACCCTTGTCAATGGACAAACGGCTCTCTTTGCAGAAAAACCGCCGATTTTGCCGTTTCAGCGGGAGCTTTGGGGCTGCGGCACCAGTTTGCAGACCAGCCGGACCATCACCGGCGTCAGCGGGAGCCACACCAGTGTGCACAGCAGGTTGAACAGGGTGTGGGCGTTGGCGATCTGCCGCGCCAGCACTTCCAGCTCCGGCCCCTTGGGTGAGACGGCCTCCACCAGCCTTGTCATCCAGGGCAGGGCCAGCAGGCAGACCACGCTGCCCGACAGGTTGAAGCAGCAGTGCGCTGCCGCCGTCCGCCGGGCATCCGTAGGCTGACCCACCGCCGCCAGCACCGCCGTGATGGTCGTGCCGATGTTGTCCCCCAACAGGATGGGCAGGGCACCGGCCAGCCCCAGCACACTGTGGATGCCGTCCGGCCCGGCCTGCTGCGCGGCCCGCTGCAGCACCGCGATGGTGGCCGAGCTGCTCTGCACCACCAGCGTCATCCCGGTGCCCAGCAGCAGCCCCAGCAGCGGCGTATGCCGCACCTGCGTCATCCAGCGGAGGAAGACCGGGTGTTCGGCCAGCGGAGCCATCGCGCCGGACAAAACTTCGATGCCGTCGAACAGCAGGCCGAACGAAAACACCGCCAGCCCCAGCTGCCGCGTCCGCTCCCGCCGGGCCAGCAGCCAGACCAGCACCCCCGCAAACAGGATGGGGAACACCCAGTCCGCCAGCCGGAACGCCACCAGCTGGGCCGTCATGGTGGTGCCCACATTGGCCCCGAACACCACGGCCACGGCCTGCGGCAGCTCCATCAGCCCGGCGCTGACGAACCCGATGACCATCACCGTGGTGGCCGAGCTGCTTTGCAGCACCGCCGTGACCAGAAGCCCCGCCAGCGCCCCGGTGAGCGGTGTGCGGGTGACGCGGCGCAGAAACCCCCGCATCCGCTCCCCTGCCGCCTGCTGCAACGCCCGGCTCATGTTCTCCATCCCAAACAAAAACAGCGCCAGCCCACCGGCCAGCCCGAATGCTGCCCGAACGCCTTCCCCCATGTGTCGTCCTCCTCTCGGTGTGGATAACACAAAAATACTCGCCTTCCGGTGGGAAAGCGAGTACATTTTGCAAGGGAGCCGGTCATCTGTCCGTCCGGACGCAGCGCAGGGCATACCGCGCCTGTCCGCCTGTGGTGCAGGGAAACAGCTCTCTGCAGGTCTTGCTCTTTTTTGGGGGGCGTTCTTAGTTCGTGCCGGTCAGCTTGAATTTGTTCAGGGTCTGGATGGTGGTCACGATGACATTGACGTTGTTGACGATGGAGCTGCCAGCAGAGAAGACGCGGGCGATGTAGTTGAACAGGGTGCCAACATTCAGGAAGATCTTCCAGGCCCCGGTATCGGTGATCGAGCCACCGTTCAGGTAGACCATCTCGTTCTCGTCGATCGCGGCAAAAGCAGCGGGCATCTTGATTTCGTTCATAACAGGGATTCCTCTCTTTCAAACATTCGATTCGTTTTTGTGTTTCAGCAATGCAGGCCGACTCAGCCGTGCATCGCAACCAGTGTCACGACCAGGACCGTCGTTCCGACGATCAGGATCTCGCCCAGGTGGTCCTCCAGCCGGAAGGTGCTGGCGGGCTGTTCGGCCGCCTCCGGCTCCGGCTTCGCGGTGGACTCGCGCGACACAGGCGTCCAGTGGGCATACAGGGTCTGCCCATCTTCCTGGAACTCGTACTCAGCCGGCTTGATCTTATCGCCGCCCACAAGATCCGTATACCAGCCATCGAAGAGGTAGCCTTCCATGGTGGGTGTGGGCAGTCTGGAAGTCCGGTAGACCTCCGTGCCGTCCGAAGTTTTGATGCGGTAGACGAAGACGTACTCCGGGGTGCCGATGCCGCCCTGCCGCTCCAGATAGATGGTATAATAGTTGGGGTTGTCCGCAAATGCCAGCGGCGTCACGCAGCAGAGCATTGCCAGCGTCACCACACTGAGCATCAGCCGCTTCAGGAATTGCTTCATCGTTGCTGCCTCACTTTCCAGTCTTGCCGATACCGGGCAGCGCCCTGCGCCGGAACCAGGGAGACCCCACGCCCTTCCGGGCAGACTTTCTCTATATAGGTTATACGATAAACACAGCATTTTGTCAATCGGAACTGCGCAATTTTCGCATTTTCATGTTTTCCGAAACCGCCGCCCCCGCACCGTGCTGCGGCATCAGGGCGCTGCGAGCAGGGAAACCACGGCAGCGGCGCAGGGTCTTCGGCAGAATGCCGCCTGCCAGGTGATGTGTTCCGGCTCCACCGGTTCAAAATAGCAGGAGGAACACGCCGCAGCCACACCTTCTGCCTCATCTGCACTCCCGCGCACCGTGCAGAACACCGCCGTCGGGCCGTCGGCCCCGCCAATGACAGCGATGGCCGCATCCCCTTCCCCCTGCGGTTCCAGTCCATACTTCTTTTCCAACGCTGCCCGTTCGGGCGGCAGATTCCGGGGTCGGCGGCGCGGGTGGTCCCCATCAGCGCAGTCGGAGAGGAAGAAATTTTCGGCAGCCGGGGTCAGGCGGTAGGTCATCATACAGAAGCGGTTGGGCCACTCCCAGCCATCACAGTCCGGAAGTTCCAGCGTTTCCGACCGGACATCCAATGCAGTCAGCTGATAGGTCTGTGCGTTTCCCGGTTCGTGCAGCGTCACCGACCCGCCCACCGCAGGGGTCCGAAACCGTTCCGCCGGGTGTTGTTCCAGTTCCGCTTCCAGCCGCACCTCCAGGACACGGAAGCGCTTCGGGCAGCTCTTCCGGCTCCGGGTCGCCCAGGGGTAGCTTTCCCGCCAGAACTTCCAGACCGTCGTTTCATCCAGCCCATAATGCCGCAGGAACGCTGCGACTGTATCATCGCCGGCCATCTCTCCCGGAAGATAACCCACCCCGCAGCCATCTCTGGAATGCAGCCGCATCCCATTCAGTTCCAGCTCCGCGCAGAACCCCACATTCAACGGATTTTCCTGTTCCATCTGCTGTTCCTCGGCTCTGGTCAGGGTGCGGCTGCATTCGCCGTCTTCGGTCAGGCCCCATTTTTCCATATAGGCCCGCAGTTCTTCCTGCGGCACCTCCATCGCAAAGTCCACGACCAATCCCTGTCGGCACCGGTAGACCGCCGGGATGCGCCACTTGTACCCATGCCATTCAAATTCGCGGTCCACGCGCAGTTCCTCGCCGGGGTCGTTTCCCTCCTGTGTTCCCCAGAAATTTTTCCCAAAGCAGACCTTCCAGCGGCGGTGTTCGTGTCTCATGGCAGTTGTCCCCTTCCGTTTTTCTCTATTTTAACACCATTTCATCGGCCCCGCAATTTCTTTGCGAATTTTTGCCGGTTCCCAGCCGCCTGCCCCTACACAAACGGCGGCGGTTGTGCTATGATAAGGCTGAAAAATCGGTTTGGCACTGCCAACCCATGAAGAAGGTGTCGTTCATGTCTGATCTGCTTGAGACCCTGCGGCAGGAGGGCGTCGATCCCGCACTGCTCTCCGCTGTGGAAGAATACCGCGCAGCCCACCCGCTGGCCGAGGCGCTGCGCCCCCGCATCCCGGTGTCGGCTTTTACCTATTATGGTAAGGACGTCTGGGAGCAGGCTCTGGCCGCGCTGCTCTGCGGCGAGAACCTGCTGCTGGCAGGCGGCAAAGCCACCGGCAAAAATGTGCTGGCCGAGAACCTCTCCGCCGCCTTCGGCCGCCCTGCGTGGGACATCTCGTTCCATGTGAACATGGACGCTGCCTCCCTCATCGGCATGGATACGTTTGAGGGCGGCGCGGTCAAGTTCCGGCCCGGCCCGGTCTACCGCTGCGCCCAGTGCGGCGGGTTTGGCGTGCTGGACGAGATCAACATGGCCAAAAACGAGGCACTGGCCGTCCTCCACGCCGTGCTGGACTTCCGCCGCGCCATCGACGTGCCCGGCTATGAGCGCATCCCGCTGGCCGAGGAGACCCGCTTCATCGCCACCATGAACTACGGTTATGCGGGCACCCGTGAGCTGAACGAGGCGCTGACGTCCCGCTTTGTGGTCATCCAGATGCCCACCATCACACAGGACAACCTCGAAAAGCTGCTCCGTGCCCAGTTCCCCGACCTGCACGCAAACTATGTCCACCAGTTCGCCCTGCTCTTCCTCGACCTGCAAAAAAAGTGCGACAGCGCGGAGATCTCCACCAAGGCGCTCGATCTGCGCGGGATGCTGGATGCGCTGCGGCTGATCCGCCGGGGCGTCCCGGCCGGGGCCGCGCTGGATATGGGCATCACCAACAAGGCCTTTGATTCCTACGAGCAGGGGCTGATCCGGGACGTCATCGCCGCCCGCATCCCGGCGCAGCTCACTGCCGCAAAGCTGTTTCGCTGATGGAAGCGCAGAGCTACACCGCCGAACAGCGGCGCGCAGCCAATCAGGTCTGGGCGGCAGCCGGTGCCTATGGGTTTGAGCCGCTGTTCCTTGCACACAACACCGACGGCACGATCGATTTTTACATGAACTGCATCGTGGGCCTGGTGCACAAATATTACGGCGACGATCTCATCCGGAGCCTGTTCGGGCTTTGGGATGGCGACATCCGGGAGGCCGAACTCGACGACCTGACCTGGCTCTACCTCGAAAGCGCAGCCTATGCGCTGGAGCTGCCCCGCCGCCCGGTGCTGGCCGAGCTGCGCCGCGCCCATGCGGACTACTTTTTCGGCATCCAGTACAAGCTCTCCCGGCAGGAGTGGATGGCCAAAAACCAACTCGTCTACACCATGCAGGCAGACCGCTGGCGCACCGTGCAGGGCCGCCGCCCGCCGGTGATGACCCCTTACGAAGCCGACCTTGCCGCCGCGCTGGCCCCGCAGACGCCGCCGGAACCGGCTGCGCTGAAACCGGCCCTGCTGGCCCTCTTTGCCCGCGCGAAGCTGTTTGACGGCACCGTGCACAAAAAAGCCGCGCTCCACCTGCATCTCGAAGGGCTTCTGGCTTCGCTTGCCACCAAAACGCTCCCCACCCAGATGATCAAGACCGACCGCGTCATGGTCGAACATTCCAGCGCGGTGGATGCCGCAGGCAGCGGCGGGCTGACGGTGGACAAACGGCTGGCCCGCATCACCCTCCGGCAGAACGCCGCCGAAGACCGCGCCTACATCGAGAGCTGTTTCGGGCGCTCCCTCTACCCGCCGGAACGGCTGCGCAAGGCCGAGCAGGAGCTTTGCACCGGCGATCATCTGGGGTGCCATCTCTGGTTCGCCGCCGGTGTCCCCAGCCCCGAACAGGCCCCCACCCCGGAGGCAAAGCATCTGGCCGAACAGGCGCAGCTGCAGGCCGACCGGAACCGCGCCTACTACGCCAAGAACCGGGAGCTGCACCGCAGCGTCGTGCTGCGGCTGACCGAACAGATCCGCAACTGCATCCTCGTGCACCAGCAACCCCATGCGCGGGTGGCCCGCAGCGGCAGTCTGGACCCCGTGCGGGTCTGGCGGGCCCCTGTGCTGGACGATGCCCGCGTCTTCCGCTGCGCTGAGGAGGAGAACCAGCCCGCCTTCACCGTAGACCTGCTGCTGGATGCGTCGGCCTCCCGCCTGCACTGTCAGGAGGTCATCGCGGCGCAGGGCGTCATCCTTGCCGAGAGCCTGACTGCCTGCGGCATCCCTGTGCGGGTCAGCTGCTTTTCCAGCCTGCGAGGCTACACGGTCCTGCGGGTGCTCAAGGGTTTCTCGGACAAGAACCTACAAAACATCCACCAGTATTTCGCCTCCGGCTGGAACCGCGACGGCCTGGCCCTGCGGGCCGCGGGCGACCTGTTGGACTTTGCACCCGGCCCCGCGCCGCGTCATCTGCTCATCCTGCTGACGGATGCCTCCCCCAACGACAGCCGCCGTGTGCCGCCCTCTTCGGAAAACCCGCTGGGGCACGACTACGGCGGGGCCTTCGGTGTGGACGATGCCGCTGCCGAGGTGCGCACCCTTCGCCGCAAGGGGCTGCGGGTCTCCGCTGTCTTCATGGGCGAGGACCGCTCCATCCCCGATGCCGAGCGCATCTACGGCAAAGATCTGGCCCGCATCCGCGGCATGGACCAGCTGGCCCGCGCGGCCGGGCAGCTCATCCAGAACGAGATCCGCGAGCTGGGCGATTGACTCCTCGCACCGGAAGACCGGGACTGCATGTTTGCGGCCCCGGTCTTTTGGTTACAACCATAGTGTTTATCTCTTTCCCCAATATGCAAAAATATTTTTGCAATCCTCAAACTTTTAGTTGTAATCTGTGACAACTTATGCTATAATACAGCCAGAAAAGAACGAATCAATGGTTGTACGAGGAAGGAGACCCGCTATGGATGCCAATCGTTACTTTGAGCAGATGCACCAGGTCATGTCCGCACAGAAGCGCGATTTCTCGTTGATTTTGAGCGTAAAGGTGCAGGACCTTGGCGGTGCAGACGCCTACATCGAGCTGCGCCGGAACGCATCCGGCCACGCACGGGTCTTCTATTCCACCATGGGCCGCCGCAACCTCAACTTCCAGTTGTTCCGCAAGGGCTGGCAGTTGTGCCACAACGCATCCGGCGAGATGACCGGCCGTTTCCCCACCAAGGCGGACGCCCTGTTGGACGCAGCGGACTTTTCCGCCTGCATCCGGGACGATGCCTTTGACCCGGCCCGCACGGAATTTCTCGTGAACCAGCTCCGACTTCTTTCGGACACCTCCTGCCCTCCCCTGCCGCAGTCGGCCCGCGAAGGGGCGCTCATCACCGTGGACAGCTTTGTGGGCCGCGGCGGACACTGGTGCTATTGGAGCACACAGGCTGCTGACTGCCTGCCGCTCGCCGCGCTGCTCTGCTGGCTGGGCGATTTTCTGGCCGGGAGCGAGCGCCGCACCCTGCAAAACTGCCCACAGGCCATGGAGCTGGCCGCGCAGTGGCAGGCGGAGCTTTGCTCGCCCTTCACCCGCCCGGCGGACGCTGTCCGTTCTCCGGCCCAGCGCCCGGCCCAGCGCCGCGCCGCCCCTGCCGCGCAGAACCCCCACTGGCAGAGCATCCTGGCGGTGCTGGCCACCGTATGACAAAAGTGCCCCGCCCTCTGGTTTTCCAGAGAGCGGGGCACTTGTTCAATATTCGATTCCCTGCCGGGCGGCGATGCCTTTCTGGTAGGGGTGGCGACAGCACTTCATCTCGGTGCTGTAATCCGCCGCATCCAGCATCCACTGCGGCGCGGCGTGTGCCGTCAGAACGCATTCCTGCCCATCCGGCCGGTTCAGAACGGCCGATTGCAGCAGCTCTTTGTCCACCATATCCAGTTCCCATGCGGAACCGGCCTCGTCCAGAAGAAGCAGATCGGCCGGCTGGGCCATGGCAGCCCGGAGGTTCTCATTTTGCAGCGCCCGCGTAGCCGCCTTTTCGGCGTCGTTCATCTGGAAGACGAATTTCTGCCCGGCCTTGCCGCGGTAGACTTTGACCCCCAGCTGCTCCAGCAGCGGGATCTCGCCGCTTTTGCCGCCCTTCAGGAACTGCACGATGACCACACGCTTTCCGCTGCCCAATGCACGCAGCGCAAGACCCATGGCGGCTGTGGTCTTGCCCTTTCCATCGCCCCAATAGAGATGCAGCAATCCCCGCTCCATCATGCGTTTTCCTCCGTGTACTGGACGGTTTTCACCACGTGCAGAATGTGTTCCGCCTTCCAGTCGCAGGCGTCCAGCACATAGCCGCCTGCGTTGGGGCCGCACCATGCGTGGAAGGTCTTGTGCGGCACCGCGAACCGCTCCATTGCGGCCATTTGGGTGCCGCCGTGCGCCACGATGACCAGCCGCTCCTCGCCGTCGGCAAGTGCCTTGTCCACCAGAGCGGCAAACGCCGCGCAGACGCGGTCACAGAAATCGCTCTTTCGCTCCCCGTCCGGGTGAGCGCTGGCTTCGTTCTGCCGGACCCACTCCAGATACTCCGGGTCCTGCTCCACACGGACGAACTTCTGCCCCTCGAACCGGCCGAAGTTCATCTCCTTCAGCCCCTCCACCGGCACCAGTTTTGCATCCGGAAAGAGGATCTTTGCCGTCTGCGACGTGCGCTGCAGCGGCGTCACGTAGACGACCTCCGGGGAAAAGTCCGCCCGCCGCAGCTGGGCCGCGCTTTCGGGCGAAAGCGGGATGTCCCGCTGGCCCTGATACCGTTTCTGGGCGTTGTATTCAGTTCTGCCATGGCGCAGCAGATAGATCCACATGGTGTTGTCTCCTTTTTCATCCTTTTGCCGCCCCATTATAGCCGATTTCCGCAAAAGATACAAGCCGCCCACGGTTCATTCCTTTCCCCCCCTGCCACAGCATTCTTTTTGGTTTGCAATATCCAACCACGCGTATCCGTATGACACGCCTGCGCGCCTTTTGTCAAGCGCAAAAAGCACCCGCCGCAGAATGTGCAGCAGGTGCCGGAAATTTGACCGTTCTTATTCGTACAGGGGGAACGCCTTGGTGAGCGCCAGAACGCGGGCGGAGATGTCGTCCCGCTTCTCGTCATAGTGCCAGATGCAGTCGGCAATGCAGTCGGCGATGATCTTCATCTCTGCCGGGCCCATGCCGCGCGTCGTGACGGCAGGGGTGCCCAGACGGACGCCGGAGGTCACGAAGGGGCTGCGGGTCTCGCCGGGCACGGTGTTCTTGTTGGCCGTGATGTGCACACTGTCGAGGCGGGCTTCCAGCTCCTTGCCGGTGCACTCCTCCTCCCGCAGGTCGAGGAGCATCAGGTGGTTGTCGGTGCCGCCGGACACCAGCTTCACGCCGCGGGCCTGCAGCTCAGCCGCCATGGCCTGTGCATTCTCCACGATCTTGCGCGCATATTCCTTGAATTCCGGCTTCAGTGCCTCCCCGAAGCAGACGGCCTTTGCCGCAATGACATGCTCCAGCGGGCCGCCCTGGGTGCCGGGGAAGACGGCGGAATTGATCCGCTTGGCCAGCACCGCGTTGTTGGTCAGGATCAGGCCGCCGCGCGGGCCGCGCAGGGTCTTGTGGGTCGTGGTGGTCACAACGTCTGCATAGGGCACCGGGCTCTGGTGATAGCCGCCCGCCACCAGACCGGCGATGTGGGCCATATCGACCATCAGGTAAGCGCCATAGCCGTGGGCGATCTCGGCCAGCTTTTCAAAGTCGATGGCGCGGGGGTAAGCCGACGCGCCCGCCACGATGAGCTTCGGGCGCACCGTTCTGACCTGCTTTTCCAGCGCCGCATAGTCGATGACGCCGTCCTCGTTGACGCCGTAGGAAACGAAGTGGTAGTTCTTGCCGGACATGTTCACCGGCGAGCCGTGGGTCAGGTGGCCGCCCTGCGACAGGTCCATGCCCATGACGGTATCGCCGACGTCCAGCAGTGCAAAGTAGACGGCCAGGTTGGCCTGTGCGCCGGAGTGCGGCTGCACGTTGGCATACTTGGCCCCGAACAGCTTGCAGGCGCGCTGAATGGCGATATTCTCCACCTCATCCACATAGGCACAGCCGCCGTAATAGCGCTTGCCCGGCAGACCCTCGGCATACTTGTTGGTCAGCACCGTGCCCATTGCAGCCATCACGGCAGGCGAAACGATGTTCTCGCTGGCGATCAGCTCGATGTTCTCCCGCTGGCGGGTCAGCTCGCGGCCCATCGCCGCAGCCAGCTCCGGGTCAGCCTTGCCCACCAGACCGATGGTGTCCATCATTTCATCGTACATTTTTACTACCCCTCTCTGACAGATCGTTCCGGGCAGAGCGGCTCCGAAGTGAGCCTTGCTCCCCTCCTCTTTATGATAACAAAATCAGCCCCCATGCGCAACCATATTTTCGCCTAAACCCTTGCTTTTTTTGCGGCCAGCGTTTATTATATCTGTATAAAAATCCGTTCCCGCGTTTGTGCAGCTTTTCAGAATCAGCCTGCACAAACTCCGACGGAAACGAGGGAGGAAACCGCAGATGGATCATTCCCTGCAAAAAGCAGCCCAGCGCAAAGCGGGCATTGCCGCACGGCGGGCGCTTTCCGCCGCCGCACGTTCTGCCGCAGACGCCGCGCTGTGCCGCCGCATCGCAGCACTGCACTGCTTTCAGAACGCCCGGACGCTCCTTGCCTATGCCGCCTTCGGCGGGGAGGCAGACCTGTCCGCTCTGCTGGCGGAGGCCGTGCAGCAAGGCAAGACCGTCGCCTATCCCATCTGCGGCGCGGGCTTCACCCTGACGGCCGCTGTGCCCGGCCCGGACGGCTGGGAGGTAGGTGCATACGGCATCCGGACCCCCATCCCAGAGCGGGCGCAGCTGCTCCCGCCCGAAGCGCTCGACATGGTGCTGGTGCCCTGCACGGCCTTTGATGCCGCCTGCCGCCGCGTCGGGATGGGAAAAGGCTACTATGACCGCTACCTGCCCCGCTGCCGGAACGCCGTACTGCTTGGCGCTGCCTTTGAGGTGCAGCGGGTGGAGCAGGCCGCTGTGGACGTGCACGACCAGCGGCTGGACGGATTTGTAACAGAGGAGGGGATCTATCGTGGAATTGATGAATTTGAGCTGTGAAGCGTTTTTAGAAGACCTTGCCGGCAACGCCCCGACACCGGGCGGCGGCGGAGCCGCAGCTCTGGTGGGTGCCGCCGGAGCCGCCCTTGGCAATATGGTCGGCAGCCTGACCGTCGGCAAGAAAAAATATGCCGCCGTGGAGGCGGACATCCTCATCCTGAACCGCCGTGCCGCCGCCCTCCGCAAGCGGCTAGAAGGGCTGGTGCAGGCCGACGCCGACGCCTTTGCACCGCTGGCCGCAGCCTACAAGCTGCCCAAAGAGACCCCGGAGCAGCAGGCCCACAAAGCCGCTGTGCTGGAGACCGCGCTGGAAGGGGCCTGTGCTGTGCCGCTGGAGATCATGTCCGCCTGCTGTGAGGGCATTGCGCTGGCGGCGGAATACGCCGAAAAGGGCAGTGTGATGGCCGTATCGGATGCCGGGTGCGCCGCACTGTTCTGCAAAGCCGCCCTGCAGGCCGCCGGGCTCAACGTCTCCATCAACACCCGGCTGATGGCCGACAAAGCCCACGCCGCCGCCCTGAATGCACAGGCTGACGCCATGCTGGCGGAGTTTGTGCCGCAGGCCGACCAGATCTACGAGAAACTCACACATTCATTGAGGGGGTAATTCTGATGGCAACGATTTTGAAGGGCGCGCCCGTTGTGGCCGCCATGAACGAAGCAAATGCCGCCCGCTGTGCTGCAATGCAGGAAAAGGGCATCGTGCCCACGCTGGCCGTGGTGCGCGTGGGTGCCCGCCCGGACGACCTTTCCTACGAAAAAGGTGTCCTGACCCGCTGCGGCAAGGTGGGCGTCGCCGTAAAGCAGTTCCTTCTGCCCGAAGATGCTGCGCAGGACGCGCTTCTGGAGGTCATCCGGAAGATCAACGCAGACCCGTCCATCCACGGCTGTCTACTCTTCCGCCCTCTACCCAAGCAGTTCGATGACCGCGCCGTCCGCGCGGCGCTGGCTCCGGAAAAGGACATCGACGGCATCACGGACGGTTCGCTGGCCGGTGTGTTCACCAACACCGCCATCGGCTACCCGCCCTGCACCGCACAGGCCTGTCTGGAGATCCTGAAGTATTATCAGGTGCCGCTCTCCGGCCGGCGGGCCGTGGTCGTGGGCCGCAGCCTCGTGGTCGGCAAGCCCGCCGCCATGATGCTGGACCGGGAAAACGCCACGGTGACGCTCTGCAATTCCCGCACCCAGGCCTTGCCCGCCCTCTGCAAAGAGGCCGACATCGTGGTCGTTGCCATGGGGCGGCAGGGCTTCATCGGCAGCGACTGCCTGCGCGAAGGCCAGGTCGTGGTCGATGTGGGCATCCACGTCAACGCAGAGGGCAAGCTCTGCGGCGACGTCCGCTTTGACGAGGCAGAACCCCTCGTCGAGGCCATTACCCCGGTACCCGGCGGCGTGGGCACCGTGACCACCTCCGTGCTGGTCGGCCATGTGGTGGATGCCGCAGAAAAAACGCTGTAACAAACGATAGCAATTCAACTTTTTATAGCAGTTTGCGTTTTTAATGCACAAACAACACCCGCAAACTGCATATCGCAAAGATGCCGTTTGAATGTTGCGCTCATTTCTTGACTTGCGATAAAATTTGCGATAAACGATTTTTTGAAGGAATGTAATCATGTCGAAAGATGAATATTTGATCACAGATCCACCCCTGAAAGCGCTGACTGTTTTTGCGATGCCGATGATCCTTGGCAGCTTTTTTCAACAAGTATACAATATGGCCGATTCCATAATAGTTGGTCAATTTGTTGGCTCCTCGGCACTTGCGGCTGTTGGTGCTTGTGCTGCACTGACCAATGTTTTTATTTGTGTGGCGCTTGGTGCTGGTGTGGGCGCAGGTGTGCTTGTAAGCCGCTATTTTGGTGCAAGAAATTATGGTAGAATGAAAACCATTGTGTCAACGTCCCTGATCAGCTTTTTGATCTTAAGCGTTGTCCTTGGTGTCTTTGGCTTTTGCTTTTCCCATTTCATGATGAGCGGATTACAGACCCCTGCCGATATATTGGAAGAAGCAGCATTGTATCTGCGTGTCTACTTTGTGGGTTTCCCGTTTCTATTCATGTACAACATTCTTTCCACCATGTTCACTTCCATCGGTGAATCCAAAATTCCGTTGGGACTGCTGATATTCTCATCGATCCTGAATATTTTTATGGATCTCTGGATGGTGGCTGGCCTTGGTCTGGGGGTGTTTGGTGCAGCCCTTGCGACCTTGATCGCACAAGGAATTTCTGCCGTGTTTTCGTTTTTGATCTTTCTGTCTCGGATGCGGCAATACAAGAGCTCCTTTCGCAGGTTCGACCGGCAGGAGCTGTATTCCATGCTTCGCATTGCGGTACCATCGGTTTTGCAGCAGTCCACAGTGTCTATCGGTATGATGATCGTGCAGGCAGTGGTAAATCCCTTCGGCACACAGGCACTTGCCGGGTATGCGGCAACGATGCGGGTAGAAAATGTTTTTTCGCTGATCTTCGTATCCATCGGCAATGCAGTTTCGCCGTTTGTATCCCAGAATCTTGGCGCAAAGAAAATTGAGCGTATCAAAAAAGGTTATCATGCTGCACTGGCGTTGGATCTATGCTTTGCCGTTCTTGCTTTCGTGGTCATTGAAACACTGCACACACAGATTTCCTCGTTGTTCTTGGGAAAAGACGGAACCGCGTTGGCCTATCAGGTGTCCGGTGATTATATGAGATGGCTTGGTTACTTTTTCATCTTCATGGGCATCAAGATGGCAACGGATGGCGTTCTTCGCGGACTTGGGATCATGCGGCCGTTTCTTATTGCAAATATGGTAAACCTTGCAATCCGCTTGTCTGTTGCTTTGATTTGTGCACCGCGTTTTGGCATTGCCTTTGTTTGGCTTGCAGTCCCGGCAGGTTGGCTTGCAAACTTCCTTATTTCCTATGCGGCGCTCAGAAGATCGTGGCCAGAAGATAAAGCAGCGGTATCTCAATGATTTCATGCAGTGGAGAGGTGCTTTTCCTGCGTAAATTCAAGGCATGAACGCTGGATGCTCTTCCGAACGCGATCCAATGTGCTTTTCAAATGGGATTGCTATAAAAAGAAACAGAACACGCCCGGCGGCTGTCTCAGCCTGACCGGGCGTGTTCTGTTTTTTCAGAATTGCAAACAGGAGGAAACTGGGAGATGACTGTTTATCCACATGTTCCAGTTTGATCACAGAAGATTCCGCCTTTCCCTACTTCATCTCCCTCAAAAGCCTCCTTGCCTTTGCAGGGTACGAAAAAAAGGCGCTCGGTGAGTGTTCACCAAGCGCCTTTGCTTTCGATGCTTAAAGTATAGCGTTTTTTCCGTTCGCTTTCAATCTGAAAACTGCAACAACTTTTTCCGCGCAGATTTCCGTGTTTTGTAAAGTTGCACAAAGTCAGACCTTTATTTTTGTCGATTACCGGGTCAACAGCAGAAGCCAGGCCGAAGCCACCGCCTGCAGGATGAGCCAGCGGGCCACCACCTGCTCATCGCTCCAGCCCATCCGCTTGCGCACATGGTCATGCAGCGGGGTCAGGGTATGTTTGAGGATGCTGATGTGTAAAAACCGCTTGAAGCTGATCTTCAGGATGCCCAGGCTGCCGTCCACGATGAAGACCAGCGCCGCCAGCAGGAAGGAGAACGGGTGGCTGCTCTTGAGCGCCAGCACCGCGAGGAAGAAGCCCATGGCGCGGCTGCCCGCGTCACCCATCAGCAGGGTGGAGGGCTTGGCATTCATCCACAGATAGGCCAGCAGTGCGCCGATGAAGACGATGGCTGCGGTGCTGTAGTCCCCCAGTTCCTCGCCGTAAGCCAGCAGGAAAGTGCCGATGCTGACCACCGCCAGGCTGGCCGACAGGCCGTCCACACCGTCGGTGCAGTTGACCACGTTGATGCTGGCCCAGATGAGGACGACGATGAGCACGAGGTAGAGTGGATAAGGGATGGCAAAGCTCCACTGCAAAAAGTTCACGGTGGTGCTGTTGAAGTTCAGGTAGGTCACACCCGCCACAATGGCGATGACGAGGTCGATGAGGCCTTTTTTGTATTCGTTCCAGGCCACCTCGGAGGCATCGTCAAAATAGCCGGAGAGCATGGAGGCGATGAGCAGCACGGTATAGATGATATACTCGGTGCGCAGCGGCACCACCGCCAGCGTGACCAGCGCGATGCAGAGCACGAAGATGAGGCCGGAGCCGCGGGCCTTGCCTTTGGAAAGCTCGCCGTTCACCGCAAACGCGCGGCCATGGTCGTGGGGGAGCTTCTCCCGGAAGACCGAATCCATCAGCGCCGTCAGCGCAAAAGCCAGCAAAAATCCCAGCGCGTCCACGGTGCGCTGACTGCCCGATAACAGTTGGAGCATACGATTTTCCTCTTTCCCGGAGCCGCACACAGCGCCGCTCCTGTTGTTTCACTCATAGGTAAGGAAAGTGTATCACGCCCGGCTGAAAAAATCAATCTCCTGCGCACAAAACACGCCGGTTTGACATTTTTCGTCCTTCCTTATATAATAGGTATACTCTGTCCCCCTGTGCGGGGCATTTTTTATGCGAACAGGAGAAGCCATGACACTTTCACTCGAACAGCTCTCCTCCCGGATGCGCCGGGGGGAGGACATCCCCTTGCGGGAAACAGCGCAGGTCGTGCTGGCGCTGAGCGTCCCTTCCATTTTGCAGCAGATGGTCGTCACCGCCATGGAATACATCGACGCCGCCATGGTGGGCCACATCGGGGCCGAAGCCACGGCCGCCATCGGCATCGTCAGTTCCAGCACCTGGCTGCTCCACGGCATCCTGGTGGGGCTGTACACTGCCTTTTCCATCCAGATCGCGCAGTATCTCGGCGCCGACCGCCAGGCCGACGCACGCGGTGTGCTGCGGCAGGCCATGCTCTTCAACCTCATCCTGGGTCTGGCGGCGGCAGGGTTCGGCATCGGCATCAGCCGCTTTCTGCCCGGCTGGCTGGGCGCTGACCTCTCGCTGCAGGCCAACGCTTCCGCCTACTTTGCCATCTGGTCGGCCGCCCTCCCCTTCACCATGGCCATGGGCATGTACGCCGCCATGCTCCGCGCCACCGGCGACGCCCTGACGCCCGGCCTCATCAGCGTCCTCGTCTGCGGGCTGGACGTCGTGTTCAACTTTTTCCTCATCAACCCCACCCGGACGCTGACCCTCTTCGGCACCCGCGTCACCGTCTGGGGTGCCGGGCTGGGCGTTCCGGGTGCGGCGCTGGGCACCGCCCTTTCCAACGTGATCGGCGGGCTGCTGGCGCTGGCCATCCTGCTGCTGCGGGACGGCCCCCTCTGCATCCGGAAGCCCGGCTCCTGGAAGATCACCCGCGCCTGCCTGCTCAACCTCTGGCGGGTGGGTGCCCCGCTGGCTGCAGAGCGCGCAGCCCTCTCCTCGGCACAGGTGGTGCTGGTGCGCATCGTATCGGGGCTGGGCACGGTGGCCATCGCCGCCAACAGCCTCGGTGTCAGCGCCGAGGGGCTGTGCTACATGGCCGGTTACGGCATCCAGGATGCCGCCATCGCCCTCATCGGGCAGGCTGTGGGTGCCAACCGGAAGGACATGGCCAGGCGGTTCGCCTGGCTCTGCACCGGCATCGGCATCGGCATCATGGCGCTGTCCGGCATGGGGCTGTGGGTGTTTGCCCCGGCGCTGATGGGCATCTTCACCGCCGACGCCGCCGTCATCGCGCTGGGTGCGCGGGTGCTGCGCATCGAAGCCTTTGCCGAACCGATGTTCGGGGCCAGCATCGTGGCCAGCGGTGCCATGCAGGGCGCGGGCGACAGCACCGCCTGCTTCGTGCTGAACCTCGTCAGCATGTGGGGCATCCGGCTGACGCTGGCCTCCTTCTTTGCGCCCCGGTTCGGGCTGGCGGGCGTGTGGGGTTCCATGTGCTGTGAGCTCTGCATCCGCGGCCTGCTCTTCCTCTTCCGCCTTGCCCGCGGCAAGTGGCTGGAAAAGGGAGCCTTAGCCTAAAAAGACCCTCTCCGGCATTGCGAAGCAATGCCGGAGAGGGTCTTTTCCTTTTTTTACTTTCTGCCGTGCAGGATGGGCGACAGCGGCTTATAGATCACCATGCAAAGCACCGCATCCAGCAGGCCCTTGACCAGCGTGAAGGGCATGTTGAAGATGACGAGGCACTTGATGAGGCTGTCTGCCGAGGGCAGGATGGCCTGGTACATGCCGAGGATGGCTTCCAGCGGCATGTGGTAGAACTGCACATAGGCCGGATAGGTGATGAAGTAGTTGGACGGCACACTGAACACCGCCATGGCCGCTGCACCGATCAGCGCACCGAGGATGGCCGTTTTGCGGCTCTTGCGGTGCTTGTAAATGCAGCCCGCCGTGACCGAGAAGACCGCGCCAAGCATGAAGTTGCACAGCTCGCCGACACACGCGGTGCTGGTGCCCTTGATGACGATGTGGAGCAGGTTCTTCATGAAGCTGATGACGGCGCCGTACACCGGGCCCAGCGCAAACGCACCCAGCAGGGCAGGCAGATCGGAGAAGTCCATCTTGACGAAGGACGGGATGAGCATCGGGATGGGGAACTCGATGAACATCAGGATGAAGGCCACCGCGCTGAGCATGGCGGCTACGGTCAAGTTGTGGGTCGTGTTTTTTTTCATGGTAATTTCCTCCCGTGGGGCGCATGGCCCCGCTCAATTGAACTGGAAAGCCCTTTTCGCGCCGTACCGGAACCGGGAAGACAACCAAAAACGCGCCCTGCCGCAGCAAACACTGCAACAGGGCGCGCAAACAATTCGATTTGTCTGCCGTTTCTTGCATCCGGACTATACCGTTGGCCCCGGAGTCACACCGGGTCAGCACTCTTTGGGAGTGGTCGCGGGCTGTACCGCCAGTGGGGAATCGCACCCCGCCCTGAAACGAACTTTCTGGGCAGAGTATAACGCGCCGGGCTGCACTTGTCAACCCCCAATTTCGGTTGCCCTTTCCGCGCGCTTTATGGTATACTGGGGCGTAATATTTTATTTCCGAGGAGTTTTTGCCATGATCTTTTCCATCCGCGATCTCGCGTTCGAGATTGGTTCCCTCTATCTGGAAGGCTGGCTTGCCCTGGCGGCGCGCTGTGTCTGTGCGCTGCTGCTCTTTGCCGCCGGGGCGCTGGTCTCCCTGCTGCTGCGCAGGAAGCTCTTCCCCATCCTGCAGGCCCGCAGCTGGCATTTTGCCGCCACCCCCATCCTGCTGCGCAGTCTGGAGCGCCCGCTGGAACGGATGGCCGTCTTCACCGGCCTCTACCTTGCGCTGACCAGCCTGCCGTGGGCCATCACCGGCCTGCCCAGATTCCTGCTCGTGGCCTACAAGGTCGTGATGAGCTTTCTGTTCTGCGAGGGTCTGTATCAGGCCTCGGATGTGGCTGACCTGCTGCTAGCCTCCTGCAGCCTGGAGATCCGCTCCAACAAGACCCTGCTCGCCCTGCTGAACACGACCTACAAGGTGCTGGTGGTCGTGCTCGGCGTTGCCACCATCGCGCAGGTCATCGGCTTTCCCATCGGCAGCATCGTCGCCGGTGCCGGTCTTGTCGGTCTGACCATTTCGCTGGCCGCACAGGAGAGCGCCAGCAACCTGTTCGGCGGTCTGGTCATCCTGCTCGACAAGCCCTTCTCGGTGGGCGACTGGATCACCGTGGGCGAGATCGAGGGCGAAGTCATCGATATCAACTTCCGCTCCACCCGCATCCGCGCCATGGACAAAACGGTCAGCATCGTCACCAACAGCAAGATCTGTTCTTCCACGGTGCAGAACGCTGCGATGCGCACCATGCGGCCCTATCGGTTCACGCTGGGCGTCACCTACAACACCACCCGCCCCCAGCTGGAAAAGCTGATGGCTGACCTCAAGACCATGCTGGACGAAAGCCCCTACACCCAGAATGGCAGCAACATCGTCCGGCTGACCAGCTTTGGCGATTCCAGCATCAACATTCTGGTTTCCGCCTATCTTCAGACGAACGCCTATGCCGTCTTCCTCGAAGAGCAGAACGACCTGAACCTGAACATCATGGACATCATGCAGGCCGACGGCGTGGACTTCGCCTTCCCCTCCACCAGCGTCTACATCGAAAAATCCGGCTCCTGAGCTGCACCCTTCCGCTCCCTCTCACGAGGGAGTTTTTTGTTTGCGGGAAGATGGAGTTTTCGTGCATCGCACTCACAATGCCACATCCAGCGCCATCATCAGCGCAAAGCCCAGCACCACACTGATGACCCCGGCAGGCTCATCAGCCTCCACGGCTTCGGGGATCATCTCCTGCGCCGTCACGCAGACCATGCACCCGGCGGCAGCGCTCATCAGCCAGGGCAGAGCGGCCTGCACCCAGCCCGCCAGAGCCAGCGCCAGCAGCGCCCCCAGCGGCTCCACCAGCCCGGAGGCCAGCCCTGCCCCGAACGCCCGCTTCCGGCTCTCCCCGTTTTGCAGCAGCGGCAGGCTGACCGCTGCGCCCTCCGGAATGTTCTGCAGCCCGATGCCCAGCGCCAGAGCCAGCGCGCCGCTCATGGCGTCCACCTCCCCGGACAGCGCCAGCGCAGCCGCCAGACCCACCACCATGCCTTCCGGCAGGTTGTGCAGGGTCACGGCCAGCACCATCCGGCCGCAGTGCCCGGCCCCGGCACCTGTCAGCAGCGTCCCCGCCGCCTGTTCCAGCCGCAGCAGGCCCACTGCTCCGATGACCAGCCCCGCCGTGGGCGGGAGCCATGCAGGCAGCGGCCCTTCCTCCGCCCGCTGGATGGCCGGCAGCAGCAGGCTCCACACACTGGCCGCCAGCATGATGCCCGCCGCCATGCCGCAGAGCATCCGCCGCGTCTTCGGCTCCTGCGTCGGCCGCATCAGAAAGACACCGGCCGCCCCCACCGTCGTGCAGCAGGCTGGCAGCAACAGGACCGTCGCCAACAGAAAAAAGATCCCGTTCAAAACGCATTCCCCCTTCCCGCCGTTCTATGCAGGAAAGAGGAATGTGGTGAACGGTCTTCCCTGTTCTGCTTCTTATGATACATTGATGTCATCCCATAAACCGGACATTCAATTTTTTTCTGCACCATTGGCGCAGCGGCTTTTGTGCATCCTTCTTTTGCCTGGTTTTGCAGATTTTGTGAAAATGACAGTCTGCTAAAAAAGCCTTGACTTTTGGGCAATATTTCTAACAAATGTGTGGATTTTCCTTCGTGAATGCAATCTTTGCCGAAAAGCCCTTGATTTTTTTGACAAACGGACTAGAATATCATTTTGCAGAACGACCCCGCCTGTGAGGGGTTGGCTGTGAATTTTTTAGATCGTAAGGAGATTTTGGAATATGAAACTCAAGAATGTTGCTGTTGTCGTTGCTGCTCTGGTTCTGGCTGTTGGTATGACTGCCTGCGGCGGCTCTTCTTCCACTGCCGCTTCTTCTACCGCAGAGTCTGCGGCTTCTTCCGTTGCTTCGGTCTCTGCTTCCTCTGAGGCAGCTTCCAGCGAAGCCGCATCCTCTGAAGCTGCATCTTCTGAGGCAGCTTCTTCTGAGGCAGCTTCCAGCGAGGCTGCTTCCTCTGTGGCTGCTTCTTCCACTGCCGCCTAAGTTCTGATTCCGTTGCAAATAGCGGAATGCCGCCCTGCAGGCTCTCACCTGTGGGGCGGCATTCTGTTTTTTTATTGACACTTCTCCCGAATGGGTCAGACGCCCCAGAACAGGATGCCCAGCCCTGCCGCCAGAACGATCATTCCGATCGGCGAGGGGGCTTTTTTTATTACCTTTTTGTAGGCGAAGTGCACCGCCCACAAAAGGGCAAACACCGCCGCCGACCGGGCCGAAACGGAGAACCCGCCGCCCACGGTCGTGAAGCCCGCCAGCGTGGAGAGCGCCATGGTCAGGGCCGTGGCCAGGATCATCGCCACAACGCAGGGCCGCACCCCAGAGAGGAACGCTTCCACCCCCGCATACTTCATCAGGTTTTGCAGCACCGCTGCGATGAGCAGAATGATGACGAACGAAGGCAGCACCACGCCCAGCGTGGCGAAAAACGCACCCAGCAGCCCTCCTTGCGAGGAGCCGATGAAGGTCGCCATGTTGACGGCCAGCGGGCCGGGGGTGGACTCCGACACTGCGATGAAGCTCAAAAAATCGCTCTCGGTCAGCCAGCCATGCGAAAGCACAGTCTCCCGCACCAGCGAGATCATCCCGTAGCCGCCGCCAAAGGAGAGCGCCCCAATCATGAGAAAGTTCAGGAACAGCTGCACATAGATCATCTTCCCGCACCCGCTTTCTTCACAAGATAGAGCAGCACCCCCGCTGCCCCGCTGAGCAGGATGTAGTAGATGGACGAAAACGACACCGCCGCGACCGAACAGCCCACCATGGCCGCGATGACCGCCGCCAGGATGCAGACGTTGAACGCATTCCGTTCCAGCTGGCGCAGCATCTTCAGCCCCGCCGAGAGGATGAGGTAGATGACGCAGACCTGGATGCCCCGGAACGCATGGGCTACCACCGTCAGGCTCAGAAAGCGGTCAAAAAACAGCGAGATGCAGTAGATGACCACAAAGGACGGGATGCAGACGGCCACCGTGGAAGCTGCCGCTCCTGCGGTGCCGTCGATCTTATAGCCGATGTAGGTGGCGCTGTTCACCGCCACGGGGCCGGGCGTTGACTCGGCGATGGCGACCATATCCAGAAATTCCTCTCTGGACACCCACTGTTTTTCCTCGACGAATTCGTGCTCCAGCAGGGCGACCATGGCATAGCCGCCGCCAAAGGTAAACGCGCCGATCTTCAGGAATGTCCAGAACAGGGTCGAAATTTTTTTCATTTCAGTTCCCTCCCAAAAACAAATCGTTTGTTTGTTCCATGCCTCCTTACTATATCGCCCTGCCGCCCGCCTGTCAAGAATCGCCCCGCCCGCAGAGATTGGATCTCTGTGCAGAAAGCGGCGCAGCTCTTCTCTTTCTCCGCGCGGCATGGTATACTGAACACAGACACCTGATGTTACAGAAAAGAGGTCTTATTTCATGAAAACCGCATTGACCATTGCGGGCAGTGATTCCAGTGGCGGTGCCGGCATTCAGGCCGACATCAAGACCATGGCGGCCAACGGCGTCTTTGCCATGAGTGCCATCACGGCCCTGACCGCACAGAACACCACCGGTGTGACCGGCATCTTTGAGACGACGCCGGAGTTTCTGGCCGCTCAGCTGGACGCCGTGTTCCCCGACATCTACCCCGACGCCGTGAAGATCGGCATGGTCTCCTCGGCACCGCTCATCCGCACCATCGCCGAGCGGCTGCGCTTCTATGAGGCAAAGCACATCGTGGTGGACCCGGTGATGGTGGCCACCTCCGGCTCTCGGCTGCTGCGGGACGACGCCATGCAGGCCCTCACGGAGCAGCTGCTCCCGCTGGCAGAGGTCGTCACGCCCAACATCCCGGAGGCCGAGATCCTTTCCGGCCTAGTCATCACCGACGCCGCCGGGATGGAAGCCGCCGCCCGGAAGATCAGCGAGCAGTACGGCTGTTCCGTCCTCTGCAAGGGCGGGCACAAGGTCAACGATGCCGACGACCTGCTCTGGCGGAACGGCAGCGGGAAGTGGTTCCGTGGAGAGCGCATCCACAACCCCAACACCCACGGCACCGGCTGCACCCTGTCCAGCGCCATCGCCTCCAATCTGGCCAAAGGCTATGACCTCGACACCTCGGTCGAGCGGGCCAAGGAATACATTTCCGGCTGTCTGTCCGCCATGCTGGACCTCGGCCGCGGTTCCGGCCCCATGAACCACATGCACAAGCTCTTCCTCGATTAAACGGCACGAAGCCCCCATCTCTGCACCGCAGGGATGGGGGCTTCGGTCTGCGTTATTTTGCCCAGGTGACCGCCTCGCTGCCGGTATAGTCGAACCGGCCATCGTTCTTTTCTTCCAGCGCCTTGATCATGTGGTAGGTGTATTCGTTGTAAGGCGTCGGGATGCCCAGCTCTGCACCCATCCGCATCAGGGCACCGGAGAACATGTCGATCTCGGTGTGGCGTCCGGCGTCCAGATCCTGCAATGTGGAGTATCGGGCCGTGGGCGGCACGGCACTGCCCCGCCCGGCGGCGGCATCGGCGATGCGCAGGTCGATGCCTTTGGCCGCTGCAATGGCCTCCAGCTCCCGGCGCAGACCGTCGCTGATGGCCTGCATGTGTACGCTGTCCCGGTAGCAGCCCACGCCCGCGCCCAGGATGGCCTGTGGCAGGTTGTTGCAGACGTTCAGGCGGAACTTGGCCCACATCTCTTCCCGGATGTGCTCCGTGACCCGGTAGTGGATGCCGCTCCCCTCGAACAATTCCACGATGGCCTGCACCCGCTCGCTCTGGAACGGTGCCTCCTGTTCGCCGAAGATGATGCCCAGCGTGGCGTCCGGGTCAAAGTGGAAGCCGTCGGCCTCCTTATGAGACGCCACCTTGATGAGCGAGCGGATGACATGCGCATCCCCCACCTCAGCAGCGATGCGCTCCTCGCTGTCCACGCCGTTCATCAGGCTCATGACCACCGTGTGCGCTCCCACGGCCTTCCGGATGCTGTCCATCGCGCCGGGCAGCGCACCGTATTTCAGGCAGACCACGAGAAAGTCCACCCCGTGGGCCTCCTCCGGTGCCCAGACCTCCGGGCGGTAGGTCCTGCCGTTGATGCCGATGCCGTTTGCCTTCAGCCGCGCGGCGCGTTCGCCCTCGGCCAGCACCCCCAGCCGGATGCCCGGCTTCTCGGCCAGACCCCAGATCACATACGAACCCACGGCACCGGCTCCCAGCACCGCCACAGTTTGCATCTTCATTCTTCGTTCCCCCTCGTTTTGTATTGCGCTTTCATTCTAGCACGAAGCCGCGCCTCTTTGCAAGATGCTGCCCTGCCGGATGTTCTTTTTGGGGCGGGCCTGCTCTGTTTTCCTTGCAAATTGCCGTCCGCTCCTCTATAATAAAATCTCAAGCTGTCGATTTCAAAAAAGGAGAAGTACCATGGAACATTGGCACCGCAGCGGGCAGGCCCTGCTCAACGAAATTTCATCCACCCGGCTCCCCGCCAGCCAGCTGGCCGTTTGGGCTATCGGCCAGTGCGGGTTCATTTTCAAGTACGAGGACACCGTCGTCTGCATCGACCCGGTGCTCAGCGACCTGACCGGCCCCAGCGGCTCCCGCCGCTGCTACCCGGCCCCCTTTGCGCCGGAGGCACTGCGGGCAGACCTCGTGCTCTGCACCCACGGCCACGCCGACCACATGGCAAAAGATACCCTGCGCGGGCTGGCCCGGCATCCCGCTGCCCGGTTCGTTCTGCCCGCCGGGTGCTCTGCCCTCGCCACCGAATACGGCATCCCGGCAGACCGCATCACAACGGTGCAGGAAGGTTCCATCCTGCCGCTGGGCGGAGTCACCGTCCGGGCCTTTTCCGCCGCCCACCCGGAGCACATTCTGGATGCGGGCGACCCCGGCATGGCGCTGGGGTATCAGCTCACCTTCGGCGGCTTTACGGTCGTGCACCTGGGCGACACCTACCTGACGCCCCATCTGTACGAAACGCTGCAGGCGCTTCCCCGCCCCGACCTGCTGCTGGCCCCCATCAACGGGCAGGACTTCTTCCGCACACAGCGCAACTGCATCGGCAATCTGGAAGCCGAGGAGGCCGCTCAGCTGGCCGTCCGGCTGGGCGCGGCCTGCACCATCCCCACCCATTACGACATGGTGCAGGGCAACACCGTGGACCCGCTGCGGTTCGCTGCGGCCCTGCGTCAGCTGGACCCCGCCGCCTGTTTCGCCCTGCCTGCGCTGGGCGAGCGGCTGCTCTTCCAGGCCGATGCAGGTCGGAAGGACAGCAGTGTTTTCTCCTGCCCGCCGCCGTCCTCGTCCATCCAGCGGTAGTCTGTGCTGCGGGTGAGAAGGCCCTGATAGCGCACACCGTTCGGTCTGGCCATCGACGCCAGCAGCCAGTCCACCTCCAGCGGCTGGGCAAACCGCACCGTGCCGCTCAGGGTCACAAACGACTGCCCCTCGATGGTGAACCGCACTGCACAGCCGGTCTGTGTGCGCAGGACTTCCAGCGACGCCGTGTCGGTCCGGAGCATTTGGGTCGTATTCGCGGCCAGCCGGGCTGCCCGGACGATCTGCTCTGCACGGAGAGTGCAAGGCTCCTGCGGGTCCATCCGCAGGTCGATCAGTGCTTCCACCGTCCGGATGCTCCGGCGTTCCAGCGCCGTCTCCACGGCCTTCCGGGTGGTCTGCCCGCCCCGGTAGAGCACGACGGCCCGGTCGTTCTGCGAGAGGATGACCGCCGGGGCCGTTTTACTGCCCACCAGTTCCACGCGGACCACGTCTCGGCTGAGGGCGTTTCCGGCCCCGATGGCCAGCGCCGCTGTGAGCAGCACAGCGGGCACCGCCGCCCGCAGCCGGATGTTCCAGTACCAGGCCAGCCCCAGCAATGCGGCCAGCAGCAGGCAGACGAGCGCCGCGTAGGCCGTATCAAAACAGATCTGCGCACCCGGCCAGCCGGACACCCACAGGGCCCAGCGGTCGAGCAGGTCCACCAGAACTTCTGCCCCGAACGCCGTGGCCCGGTGCAGCGGCTCCAGCGCCGGGGCCAGCCCGGTGAGTGCTGCCGCCAGCCCCAGCAAGAGGATCGGTTCGACCAGCCAGAGCACGGCCGCGCTGGAGACCAGCGCATACAGGCTGGTGCTCAGGCCCCGCAGCACCAGCACCGGAAAGGTCGCCATGCAGGCACAGCCGGAGACACAGAGCGTCTCCCACACCGCTGCCCCCTGCTGCTGCAGACAGTTTGCAAGGACTCCGCCGCGTTTGCCGGCGGTTTTTTTGTTGCGGCGGCGTTTTTCTTCCCGCCGTTCTACACTGCGGCGGGCCAGTGCGGCACCCACCAGCGTCCCCAGCACCGCCGCATAGGAAAGCTCAAACCCGATGTCGCAGACCGCGTAGCTGTTGCCTGCGGTCATCAGCACACCCGCCACGCCGAGGGAGGTCAGCGCATCCGCCGGGCCATAGACCCAGACGCCCAGCGCGCTGATCCACACGGCTGCCCCGGCCCGGAGGACGGACGGCGTGAAGCCGGTCACTCCCACCAGCAGCACCGCCATCCCGGCCCGAAGCAGAGCATTCCGGCGGCAGCTGGCATAGCTGCGCAGTTTTCTGCGTTTCAGTCGGAACCGGGCCAGCACACTTCCGCAGAGGATGGAGACGTGCATTCCGCTGACGACCAGCACATGGGAAAGCCCGGCCCCGCGGTACGCATTCCGGAGGCGGGTGGAGAGATGGGTGCGGTCACCCGTGACCATTGCAGCCAGAACACCCGCCGGGCCCTCCGCCATGCCGCGCCGCAACGCAGCGCTCAACCGGCTTTGCAGGCGGGCTGTCCGGGCGCGGAACGAGCGGCTTTCTCCCAGACGTTCCAGCTTCGCGCCCCCGGCAAGTTCTGCATTCAATGCAATGCCGTCGGCATAGGCGGAACGCTGTTCTCCTTCCGGCAGTGCTTCCAGCGCAAAGGTCCCGCGCACCCGCTCCCCGGCGCTGCATCTCGGCAGGGCAGCGCATTCCACGCGGAAGTCCGCTGCTTCGCCGTCCACTGTTTCCACACGGAGGACAGCATCCATGACGCCCGGATAAAAGGAGCTGCGGACCTGCTCCACCTCGGCGGTCAGCGTGACAGAGGTGCCGTCATAGGCGGCCTGCAGAGCGTTCAGCCGGGCGTGGGTGCGCAGCACCGCCCCCAGGCCCAGCACGGCCCCTGCCAGCAGCAGAATGCCGCCCAGTTTCAGGGGCTTTCGGCCCAGCACAGCGGCAAGGAGCCCGCAAACAAAAATTGCCGCAAGCAGCGGCAAAAGCCATGCTTGCGGCAAAAAGGCGCACACCAACTCCACCCCCAGCGCACCGGCGCAAAAGAGGCAGAGCGGGCGTCTCATGATTTAGTGCAGGAAGAGGGGCAGCGGCTCCAGGAAGATGATATCCTTGCGCTCCGCCGCATCACCCTCGGCCAGAACAGCGGCCTGACCCACGATGGTGCATTTGGTCTGCTCGGCCAGCGCATCCAGCGCCTTCAGCGAACCGCCGGTGGAGATGACATCGTCCACGACCAGCACCCGCTTGCCGTTCATCTTGTCCAGCTCCTTGCGGTCGATGACGAGCTTCTGCTTGCCCGCAGTGGTGATGGACTGGTCCTCGACGACGACCGGCTCCTTCATATAGAGCTTGATGCCCTTGCGTGCGCAGACGTAGGGCTTGCCGCTCTGGCGGCTCATCTCGTGGGCCAGCGGGATGCCCTTGGCCTCGGCGGTGAGCAGGATGTCGAACTCCGGGCACTTCTTCAGCAGCTCGGCGGCAGCGGCCACGGTCAGTTCGGTATCGCCCAGCATGATGAAAGCAGCGATGTCCATGTGGTCATTGACCTTGCAGATGGTCAGTTCACGGGTCAGGCCCGCGACGTTCAGCGTATAGGTTTCAGCCATAACAATTCCCCTTCTCTTTGTAGTTCCGTTTGGTTTTGGCTCAGACGGGCAGTTTTTCGCCGCCCAGCACATGGAAGTGCAGGTGCTTCACGGTCTGGCCGGCGTCCTCACCGACATTGGAGATGACGCGGTAGCCGTTGTCGAGGCCCTGCTCCCTGGCGAGCTTTGCGATGACGGCAAAGATGTGGCCCAGCAGGGCACCATCTTCTTCGGTCAGCGCAGCGGCGGAAACGATGTGCTTTTTGGGCACGACCAGGAAATGCACCTTCGCCTGCGGGTTGATGTCGTAAAAAGCAACGACCTGATCGTCCTCGTACAGCTTTTTCGAGGGGATCTTGCCCTCAGCGATCATGCAAAACAGACAATCTTCCATGGGAATTGCTCCTTTCGGATTTTTTTATTCCTCTGCGCAGCACCCCTTTTCAGGGGCGCTGACGGAGAGGTTATTTTTTCATGTTCAGCCCAGCTGCTTCTCGACGATGCCCTTGACGGCTGCCAGAGCTTCGTCGATCTTGTTCTCGTCCTTCAGACCGGCCATTGCAAAGTCGGGCTTGCCGCCGCCCTTGCCGCCAGCGATGGCGCTGATCTCCTTGACCAGAACGCCCGCCTTCAGGCCCTTTTCCTGTGCCATCTTGTTGACGGTGACGGCCATGGTGATCTTATCCTCGGCCTTGCCGACCAGAACGGCCACCACAGGGTTGACGGCCTTGTCGCGGACGGTATCGCACATGCCGCGCAGGGTGTCGCCGGAGGTGCCGGTGAAGTAAGCGGAAGCGATCTTCACGCCGCCCACTTCCTCTGCGTCGTCGAACAGGCTAGTGACCTTGGAGGCAGCGATCTTCGCCTTCATATCGTCCAGCTCCTTGCTCATGGCCTTGTTCTCGGCCATGACAGCCTCGGCGCGGGCAGGCAGACCGGCCACATTGTTGGCCTTGAGGGCAGCCGCCACAGTGTGCAGCATCGTTTCCTGCTTGTTGGCGCGCAGCAGCAGGTTCTTGCCGGTCACGGCCTCGATGCGGCGGATACCGGCAGCCACAGAGGACTCGCTGACGATCTTGAAGCAGCCGATCTGGGCGGTGTTCCGGACATGGGTGCCGCCGCAGAACTCGGTGGACCAGCCCTCGATATCGACGACGCGCACGACCTTGCCGTACTTCTCGCCGAACAGGGCCATTGCGCCCAGCTTCTTTGCCTCGTCGATGGGCATCTCCTTCACGGTGACATCCATGGCGTCAAAGATGCGGTCGTTGACGATCTTCTCCACGCGGGCCAGCTCGTCTGCGGTGACTGCGCTGAAGTGGGTGAAGTCGAAGTGGGTGATCCCGCCGTCCTGATAGGAACCTGCCTGGTGCACATGGTCGCCCAGCACTTCGCGCAGAGCAGCCTGCAGCAGGTGGGTAGCCGTGTGGTTGCGGCAGACGGCCATGCGGTATTCCTTATCGACCTTGGCGGTCAGATGGTCGCCGACCTTGACGATGCCGCTCTCCAGCACACAGGTGTGGACGTAGTAGCCCTTGGGGGTCTTCTTGACGTCCAGCACACGCAGGGAGCAGTCTGCACTGGTCAGCACACCGTGGTCGGCCACCTGGCCGCCCATCTCGGCGTAGAACGGGGTCTTGTCCAGCACGACCAGAACATCTTCCTTGGCCTGCTCATCGGTAGCGATGGCATCGGTCAGGGTCTCCTCGTCGCTCAGGGCGACCACGACGCCGGTGTCGTTCAGGGTCTCGTAGCCGGTGAAGACGGTCGGCTCCGTGTTCAGGCTGCCGAACAGGTCCTCGCTCCAGCCGGAGATGTTCTTCTTCAGACGCTCGGCGCGGGCGCGCTCCTTCTGCTTCTTCATCTCCGTGTGGAAGCCTTCCTCGTCGATGTCGATGCCCTGCTCCGCTGCGATCTCCTTGGTCAGGTCGAGGGGGAAGCCGAAGGTATCGTTCAGCTTGAAGACGTCCAGACCCTTCAGCAGATGCTCGTGGGCCTTTTCCAGGCCGTCGATCATGTTGTTCAGGATGGTCATGCCGGCGTCGATGGTGCGGGCAAAGTTTGCCTCCTCGGTGCCGATGACCTTCTTGATATAGGCGTCGTGCTCACGCAGTTCGGGGTAAGCAGACTCGCTGGACTGGATGACGGTCTCGACCAGCTCCACCAGGAAGGGGCGGCTGATGCCCAGCATCCGGCCATGGCGGGCGGCACGGCGCAGCAGACGGCGCAGCACGTAGCCGCGGCCCTCGTTGGAGGGCAGGATGCCGTCGGACACCATGAAGGTGCAGCTGCGGATGTGGTCGGTGATGACGCGGATGGAGATGTCGTCCTTTGCATTGGCACCGTAGGTCTTGCCCGCGATGTGCTCCACATGGTGCAGCACACTCTGGACGGTATCGACCTCAAACAGGTTGCCGACGCCCTGCATCACGCAGGCCAGACGCTCCAGGCCCATGCCGGTATCAATGTTGGGCCGTGCCAGGCGCTCGTAGTGGCCCTTGCCGTCGGCATCGAACTGGCTGAATACCAGGTTCCAGATCTCCATATAGCGGTCGCAGTCGCAGCCCACACCGCAGGTCGGCTTGCCGCAGCCGTACTCCGGGCCGCGGTCGAAGTAGATCTCCGAGCAGGGGCCGCACGGGCCGGAGCCATGCTCCCAGAAGTTATCTTCCTTGCCCAGACGGACCATGTGGTCGGGGGCGATGCCCACCTTCTTGGTCCAGATGTCGTAAGCCTCATCGTCCTCTTCGTAGACAGAGATGTGGAGCTTATCCTTGGGGATGGCCATCCACTCGTCGCTGGTCAGGAACTCCCATGCCCAGGGGATGACCTCTTCCTTGAAGTAATCCTGGAAAGAGAAGTTGCCCAGCATCTCGAAGAAGGTGCCGTGGCGGGCGGTGATGCCGACGCGCTCGATATCCGGGGTGCGGATGCACTTCTGGCAGGTGGTCACGCGGTGGCGGGGCGGCTCCTCCTGTGCGAGGAACCACTTCTTCATCGGGGCCATGCCGCTGTTGATGAGCAGCAGGCTGGGGTCATCTTTCGGGACAAGCGGGAAGCTGTCGAGGCGCAGGTGGCCCTTGCCTTCAAAGAAGCTCAGGTACTTTTCGCGCAGTTCGTTCAAACCGGTCCATTGCATAACTGTATCTCTCCTCGTGGTTTTTCCGGCGTCCTCCTCCGGACGCAGTATTTTTATGACAGGCGAAAACAAAAACAGCCTCCGCCCCAACAAAGGGACGAAGGCTGTGTGAAAGCTCCGTGGTACCACCCAAATTGCAGGAGACTCTGCCCCCTGCCGCTTTGTGCGCGGTAACGCTGCGCTGCGTCCGGCTTTTTTCGCCGGAAGCTCCGGGGCGGCTTGAAAAACCCTCTGCCGGAACGCCTTGCAGCCCGAAGCGGGCGTTCTCTCTGGGCGGCATCGTCTGTTTTTCTGACCCCATCGTTGCCATCTGTCATAATCTGTTTTTCCACACAAACGGGCAAATCTCCCCTTTGCGTTCAATTCAGATTATAGCATGGTTGCGGCATTTGTCAAGCCCCTCTCAGGCGCTTTCGCGCCAGCTCTCCCAAAGGGAGAGTCCTTGGCAGGTCGGGCAGGCTGCGCGTTCCCTTACGGCACCCAGATGCGGCGCACTTCCACGATTTTGCCCTCCTGTACTACAAGGGTCGTATTGTACACCGTCCAGTTGTCCGGGTCTGCATTGATTGCAGCCGCCACAGCCTGCGCACCGGTCGTCTCCACCGCGTCGGCCTGCGGGTCAGCGGAGCTGTCTTTCAGCACCACATCGTCTGCCAGACTCAGTTCTGTTTCACCGACTTCATAGTAAACCGGATAGTCATCAAATGTTATGGTACGGTAATACTCCGAACCATCCATTAAAATCAGGTCCAGACCACCCTCCTGTTCGATTCCACCGTTGATCGTTACAGTATGATACGGATCGTTCTTCTCGATGCTGGTCACTTCCACTTCGGCATACTGATTTCCCGTCATATATTCTACGTGGAGCCGAATTTTATCGCCTACTTTCAGCGCATCGATGTCGGCTTTCTCGTAGGCATCATAGCTGTAGATTCGGGCTGTGACGGTTCCGTCCTTGACCTCAGAAGCAATATCCGCCGAAACGAATGTGATCGTGTCCGGTGTTTTCGTTATGTCTTCTATGGTAAAACGGCCGACAGGTTCCACAACGCCTTCTTCCTGCACACGGGACGAAGCGGGCACAGCACTGTTCGAAGCCGCCGGGCTGCTGGCCGTAGAAGCGGACGCCCCGCAGCCTGCCAGCCCTACGCCGACGGCCAGAGCCGCAGCAAGCATCCATACTTTATAATAGAATCTCATACGAACCCCTTCTTTCTGTGCATCCGATGATACACGCTTTTCACAAAAAAAGCAACCCGGAATTTTTCCGTTCCGCTCGCTTGACGGAACGGCCCGGTTCAGCTACAATAAAAACGATTCAAAGACGCATTCTATTTCAAGATAGAGAGGAAAATTTCCGTGAAGATCGTAAAAGTAAAATGTCTTGCCCCCACCCGGCTCGACAATTATCTGATGCAGCAGTTCCCGGCGCTGAATCCGGGCCGCCTGAACAAAGCCCTGCGCGAGAACAAGATCAAGCTGAACGGCAAAAAGCAGCCGCTTTCCACCCGCGTGATGGCAGGCGACGAGATCAAGCTGTTCATTCTGGACGAGGTGCTGGACGCCGACAAGCGGGTGGAAGGCCCGGCCTGGAAGAACGCCCGCGGCCCGGCGCAGGTCATCTACGACTGCCCGCAGATCCTGGTGGTGAACAAGCCCGCCGGTCTGGCCGTGGACGGCCCGGAGGACGACACCCTGCTCAACCGCGCGCTGCTCTACCTCAACCAGCAGGGCGAATATAAGGAGAACGACCTCTACACCCCCGCCCTCTGCCACCGGTTGGATACCGGCACCAGCGGTCTGGTCATCCTCGCAAAGACGCCGGAGGCGGAGCAGCTGTTTCTGGAGGTCATCAAGAACCGCGAGGTCAAAAAGACCTATCTCTGCGTCACCTTCGGCCGCCCCGTGCCGCCGGACGGCACCCTCGGCGGCTACCTGCTCAAGGATGCCGACCGCGGCATCGTCAAGATCGTGGAGGACAAGCAGCCCGGTGCTAAGGATGTGGAGACCCAGTATGAGACCATCGCCGTCTCCGGCCGTCTGGCCCTGCTCAAAGTCCGGCTCATCACCGGCCGCACCCACCAGATCCGCGCCCACATGGCCAGCATCGGCTGCCCCATCCTCGGCGACAGCAAGTACGGCAACAATTCCGCCAACCGCGAACTGAAGCTGAAGTATCAGGCCCTCTGCGCCTGGGAGCTTGCCCTCCCCCGCTTCACCCAGCCCGACTTCGCCGACCTTTCCGGCAAAGTCTTCCGTGCCCCGAAACCGTGGTACTACCAGCAGGTGCTGGATGGGACGCTGAAATAACGCCGATTCATCCGCGAATCTGCGGCAGCGCCGCAAATCAACAAACCCCTGAAAAATCGGAAAGAGATCTTCACGCCGCAGGCGGGAATCTCCCGATTTTCAGGGGTTTGTCTACTTCTTTGGGGTTCCAAGGGGCGAGCAGCCCCTTGGCCGTGCCTCCCGCGCTTCGGAAGTAGCGGGCGCTTTTCTGGTACTCTTTTGGCGCGCAAAAGAGTACATATCACCTTTAGATGCGCACCATCTCGCGGGCGATCTCGCTGATGGAGTGTGCCCCGCACATCTGCATGGTATCGGCCAGCTCCCCGGCGATCTTGTCGATGTAGCACTTGACACCCTCTTCGCCGCCGCCGTAGACCGCCGTGACGAAGGGACGGCAGATGAGCACACCGTCCGCGCCCAGAGCCAGTGCCTTGAAGACGTCCACGCCGGAGCGGATGCCGCCATCGACCAGAACTTTCACGCCGCTGCCCTTGAGGGCATCTGCGATCTCCGGCAGGACTTCTGCCGTCGCCGGGCACTGATCCAGCACACGGCCGCCGTGGTTGGAAACGACGATGGCCGCCGCTCCGGCTTCCTTCGCCTTGAGCGCACCCTTGACGGTCATGACGCCCTTGACGATGAAGGGACGGCCCGCCAGTGCAACGATCTCCTTCAGCTCGGCCACGCTCTTGCTGCCCGCCGGAGGGGTCATGTTCTTCAGGAAAGGCAGACCGGCAGCATCCACATCCATGGCAACGGCAAAGCAGCCGCTGGCCTTGGCCTGGTCCATCTTGGCCTTGACCGTGTCGATGTTCCAGGGCTTGATGGTGGGCACACCGCAGCCGCCTGCCGCGCCGATGGCCTGGGTGGCCATAGTCATGACGTCGGGGTTGGTGCCGTCGCCGGTAAAGGCAGCGATGCCGTTCTCCGCGCAGGCGCGGACCAGCACATCGTTATAGGTCATGTCGGTGTAGGCGTCCGAGTAGTGGAGGTTCACCGCGCCGACCGGGCCTGCGAAGAAGGGCAGGCGGAAGCTCTTGCCGAACAGCTCCACATGGGTGTCGGGGGTGCCATTCTCGCACAGGGTGTCCATGTTGACCCGGATGTCGGCCCACTTATTATAATTGCGGATGGCTGTGTCACCCACGCCCTTGGCACCGGGGCCGGGGATCTGGTTTTTGCAGGCCACGCCGTTGCACACCGGGCAGGCCTTGCAATACTTGCCGATGTTCTGCCGGGCATTGCTCAAAACGTCTGAATAATCCATTGTGATCGTCCTCCTATTTACATCCAATCCCTGCGAAATTTCCCATTTCGCACACTCTCTGCCCTCATCATAGTCCTGTTTGGGGCTTGCGTCAAGAGGATTTATCGGGCAGCGGCATTTCCTTCAGAATTTCTTCTTCGAGCCTGTGTCATTTTTTGATTTTCTGAAATTTTTTCAAAAAAATCCTTGACAAAAGTGCTTCTTTCAGGTATTATAGTGGAGCGCTGAGGGCCACGGCCCGAAACGCTGAAAATCGAAGATGTGGAAAGATGGCTGAGTTGGTCTAAGGCGCACGACTGGAAATCGTGTAACGTGTCAAAAGCGTTCTGGGGTTCGAATCCCCATCTTTCCGCCAAAATGCCCGGAACCGATGGTTCCGGGTTTTTGTTTTATCGGTCAGCGGGCCTGCCCTCTTCGTCCGCTTCGCAGACCGTTCTCCCAAAGGGAGAGCCCTTGGCAGACCGGGCAATTCCCCGCTTTTTACAAAGGCAGCCGGACTCCGCGTTCGCGGGCAGCGGCTGCAAACAATGAGGCAGTTGAATATGCGTGTTGTGATCGCCATGCCGCGGATGAGCACCGACCCGGAGCCGACCGTGGCACAATCCAAATACATGGAAAGTCTGGCCCGCGCCGGAGCCGGGATGCGCTGGGTCGAGCTGAATGACCCCGAACAGGCAGTGCAGGACGCCCTGACCTGCGACGGCCTGCTGCTGCCCGGCGGCGGCGACATGGACCCGAAGTTCTACGGGCAGGCGCGCATCCCCGCCTGCGGCGAGCCGAATCTTCTCCGCGATGCAGCCGAGCCGCTGCTGCTGCGCGCCTTTCTGGCCGCAGACAAACCGGTGCTGGGCATCTGCCGGGGCATCCAGGTCATGAATGCCGTGCTGGGCGGCGACCTGTATCAGGACATCAAGCCCTTCGAACATCTGCCGCACAACGACCACTGGGCCAAAGTCCACACCGTCACCGTCCGCCGGGGCACCCTGCTTTCCCGCATTTTGGGGCAGGACACCGTGCTCGTCAACAGCCAGCACCATCAGGCCGTGGACCGGGTCGCCCCCGGCTTCACCCTCGCCGCGCTGAGCGAGGACGGCATCGTGGAAGCCATCGAAAAGCCGGACGCAAGGTTCTGCCTCGGCGTCCAGTGGCACCCGGAATGGCTCAGCGACGCAGATCCCGCCATGCAGGGTCTGTTCGATGCGTTCGTGAACGCCTGCTCGAAATAAAGGAGGTTTTTCCATGACTGCTCCCAAAAACAACAAGCGGGGCCGTGCCGCCCTCGTGGTGGTTCTCTGCCTGCTGGCGCTCTGCCTGGCGGCGGGCGGCACGGTGTACGGTCTGCTGTCCCGCAAAGTCAAGGCCATCCAGGCCGGGGCGGACTTCGATTTCCGCTACACCGTCACCTCTACGGCTTCCCGGACGCCTGCGCTGTACGGGGTGCTGGAACAGGTCGGGGCCACGCAGGGCACCGTCTCCGGCCAGTATGCACCCGGAAAAATTCAGTTCGCGCTGACCTCCCAGAAGAGCGGTTCCGCCTTCACGCGGGTGTACATCGACGCGAACGAGACGCTGTACGACGCCGGGCAGCTCTACACCTACCTGCGCGGAGAGATCGTGGCTGCGGCCCCGCTGGCCGGGCTGGTGCTGCCCAACTGGTCCATGGGCAGCTACATCTCCCAGACCCAGCTGGCTTCCCTGCTGGGCGTGGAGCTTTCCGCCGTGGAGATGCAGGACATGACGAACCTGACACTGGGGCTTGGAGCCCTGCAAAAGGTCACACCCGCCGGGGCGCTGGACGGCTACACCTACTACCAGCTGCCCGCCGGGGAGACCGACCTCACCTGCATCGTCGGCCTGCCGCTGAAGGAATTGTTCTCCGGCACGACGCCGCTCCACATCCTGCTGACCATCCCCGAACACGAAGTGCGCATCTCGCTCAGCGGCACCGTCACCGCCGCTGAGACTGCCGTGGTGGCCCCCACCTCCCGGATGAGCGACACCGATGTGGACAACTTCGTCCAGCTCCGTCAGGCACTGGAGAAATTTGCAGAAGTGCTTCAAAAAGCCGCCTCTTAAACAGCAAGAGCTGCTGCACCCGCCGTGCAGCAGCTCTTGCTTTCTCTTTTTATCGGTCCAGGATGCGGCCGTCGATGGAGAAGGTCACCACCTGCCAGGGAATGAACTTGCCGCTGTTCTTCAGGGCCGTCACGGCAGCGTGTTCGAGGCCGCCGCAGCAGGGCACCTCCATACGCAGCACCGTCACGCTCCGGATCTCGTTCTGGGAGAGGATGGCCGTCAGCTTCTCGCTGTACTCCACGGCGTCCAGCTTGGGGCATCCGATGAGGGTGATCCTGCCCTGCATGAACTCCTGATGGATGTTCGCATAGGCGTAGGCCGTGCAGTCTGCCGCAATGAGCAGCTTTGCCCCCTTGAAGTAGGGCGCGTTCACGGGCACGAGCTTGATCTGGCAGGGCCACTGGCCCAGCTGAGAGGGCATCGCGGTGCCTGCCGCAGGGGCCGGGGCCGGTTTGCGGTCGAACTGGTGCATCTGGTGGCCGGGGCAGCCGGAGTGTGCCGGGGCAGCAGCGGCAGCGGCCTTTTTCTGCTTGTTCTCCAGCACGGCCTGCTCGTCATACGCCGCAGCCTCGCGCTCCTCAAAGGTGATGGCACCGGTGGGGCAGCCGGGCAGGCAGTCGCCAAAGCCGTCGCAGTAATCGTCCCGCATGAGTTTGGCCTTGCCGTTGACCAGGCCGATGGCCCCTTCGTGGCAGGCCGTGACACACGCACCGCAGCCATTGCACTTTTCCTCGTCTATGTGAATGATTTTTCGAATCATAAGAGAATCCTCCTTGCTTTTTCTGTGCACAGTATACTATAATGACAGCAAAGATTCGGTTGTTGTAACCACAAAGAGGGATTTTTATGGATTATCACTCGATTTTTCTGTTTCAGGGCCTGACCGAGGCCGACATCGACCAGATGGAACGCGGCCGCTGCCTGCGGCGGAAAGCTTTTGCCCGCCGCCAGACCATCTTTCGCACCGGCGACACCGTGCATGAGATCGGCATCGTGCTGCGGGGTGCCGTCCACATCGAGAGCATCGACCTCTGGGGCAGCAAAAGCATCCTCAGCGAGGTGGGCGAGGGGCAGGCCTTTGCCGAGACCTATGCGTTCTGCGGGGAGCCGCTGATGGTGGATGTCCTCGCGGCGGCAGACTGCGAAGTACTGTTTCTGGACACGGCTGCCCTTTCCCGCCCCCACGCCGAACACAGCTGGCAGGACCGCCTGCTGCGGAATCTGCTCCGTGTCTCCATGAAAAAGAACCTTGCCCTCTCCCGCCGCATCCTCTGCACCGCCCCCAAGACCGTGCGGGGGCGGCTGCTGACCTACCTCTCCGGTCAGGCCGTTCAGGCGGGCGGCATGGAGTTCGACCTCCCCTTCAACCGCCAGCAGCTGGCCGACTACCTCAACCTTGACCGCAGCGCCCTCTCCAAGGAGCTGTGCCGGATGCGGGACGAAGGGCTGCTCACCTTCCGCAAGAACCACTTCGTGCTCCGGCAGCTGCCGGAGCTGCTGTGAGTGCCAAACGTACAGAAAAACGCGCAGAGCCGCTTCCCCGCTTCGGGAAGCACGCTCTGCGCGTTTGTGTTATGTTCTGTCTTACTGGCCCATGTCCGCGTGTTCCTGAAGCCACTTGCCGCCTTCGCCCTTGCCGGTCACCTGGCTGTAGGTCACATTCGTCAGCTCTTTGATCATCGCATCTTTTTCTTCTTTGTACTCTTTTTCCGCAGCATCTGCAATGCTCTGGTCGTAACCATTTTCCCGCAGGTATTGGCGCAGCTCCGTGACGATTTCCTTGAACTCCTTGTCGCATTCGCTCTGCAGTTTGGTCAATTCCATCGTCTTCCCCAGCACGATGGAGACCTTCAACGCCAGATTCCGTTCTTCTACGGGGTGCTCCATATATTCACTGTACGCACTGCTCGCGGTCTGATACAGTTTTTTGCTGCTGCGTTTTTGCAGGTTCCGGAGCCGCCGCACATACGCATTGACCTTTGCATCCGTGGTCTCCGTTGTATGCGAGCTGCCAGACGAGGCCGATGTCGAAGACGACGCCGAATGCGAGGACGACGCCGCATGAGACGAAGCGGCCGAATGCGAGGACGATGCCGCGTGGGACGACGCCGCCGAATGTGCAGCGGGCTTCGAAGAAGCGGCGTGGCTCGATGCGGGCTTCGAGGAAGCGGCTGCTTCGGACGAGGACGCACTTGCGTCCCCGCTCTCTGCGCTGCTGTCCGCTTCCTCCGAGGATGCGTCCGGCTCCTCTTCCGGCTGCGGCTCCGGCTCACTGGTGGAGTCTGCGGCACTGGCCGCACTGGAGGACACCGGCGCTTCTGCCTGCGCTTCCGAACTGCTGGCCGCAGCGCTGGCCACAGTCTCGTCGGTGGAGTCTGCGTTTGCGATGTGCAGTGCGAGCGGCACCGCTGCAATAAGAAGCAGCGCAACGGCTGCGATCAACTGTTTTGTGTGTTTCTGCATCTTCTATCAGACGCTCCCTTCCCCTGAAATTTCCCGCAGGAAGCTGCAAAGTGTCTCAAGCATACCATTTTGCACCCCGGAACACAACCCCTAAATCGTGAAATTTCTGTTTGATTTTCGTTTTGGGCCGGTCTGCGAGGGTTCCCGGACGCAGCGTTCAAAGGCTCTGCCGCCAAAGTGCAACCAAAAAGAACCGCCGTCTGCTCAAACGAATCCAAAAGCAGACGGCGGTTTTCAAACGAGAAGAGAGAAGGACAGTTTTCAGGGGGTCAACGGGCCAGCAGGATGGCTGCGGTCACTTCTTTTGCGTCCGTGCTCAGGTCAAAGTCGCCGCCGTCCTGCAGGGCGAAGCGGATCTCGTACACCTTCTGCGCGCGGAGACGGCCGGAGGCATTTTCCAGCGACCAGCTGCCCGTAAAGGCGTGATACTGCCCATCGGTGCCCTTGGCGTAGAGCTTGTAGTCGGAGGCCTTGCCGGTCAGGCCGTTGACCCGGATGGCGGCAATGGTCTGGGGGTGGAGGTTATCAAAGGTGACGGTGTGCAGCCAGGTCGCCGGGGTGCCCTGCCCGCCTGCTGCGGCAAATTCTGCCGCCGAAACGACGGTGCGGCGGGTCTTATCCAGGTCCACCTTGCGGTAGGGCATCTCCGGCAGATAGACGAAGCGGTCCTGCAAACGGAGCAGCTCCTTGTAGCCGGTGGGGCAGTACAGCTTGTTGCCGTCCCGCCCGGCATACATGCCGATGGCCATGTTGTTGTAGCCGTACAGCGACGCGACGTCCACGGTGAGCGCGGTCCTGCCCGTCTCAAAATCCAGCACGATGTACTGCCACATGCCGCTGTCCACATCCTGCACGAAGCCGTAAATATAACCGGTGGCCGTGGAGAGCTTCATCATGGAGGTGTCGCTGAGGTCGTCGCGGCACCAGACGCTCTTCATGGTCCAGCCGTCGTCGGTCCGGATGGTATCCACCCGCTCGATGCCGGGCATGATCATGCTGTTGCCCTTCATCAGCCAGTTGCGGTCGTAGATGTTCTCGTAGCTCTGGATGGAGGAATCGTTGTCGGGTTTGGCGAGGTTCGGGCTGCCGGCGCCGAACCAGTTGCAGACGATGGTGCTGATGGTGCCGGTGCCGTGGTCGTAGACGATGGCGGAGTTTTCCACCGAGACTGGCATATTGGCGGGCAGCTCGTCGATGACGGGCAGACTGGCCACGATGGCACCGGTGTGGATATCCAGCGCCAGCAGGCTCACGGTGTCCAGATTGTCGGTGAAGAAGACCAGGTCCCGGCTGAGGGAGGGCGAGCAGCCGCTGCCCCAGGCCAGACCGCCGCCGGTGGTGGCGTCGCCCTCATGGCTGTCCTTGGCACCCACGCTGTTGTAGCCGGTGTGCCAGACGACCTCCACGCCGTTGTTGGCCCGCAGCAGGTAGCAGGCCAGGTTCGTCAGGATGACCGCGCCTTCCTTGCAGGCGGCAATGCCGTTTTCGGCACCTTCCCCGGCGATGGGCGCATAGACGTGGACTTCGTGGTCGAGGTCGGCCGTGCCGCCCGCCAGGATGGCCTCAATGGCGGCATGGGAGACATAGCCCATCGCGCCCTGCTGGCCCCGGCTGGGGTAGATGCGGAAACCGCCTGTCACGAACCAGAGGTTGCCCTCGTAGTCAAAGACGACGGAAAGGAGCTTCTGGTCCAGCGTTCTGCCCAGCACCTTTTCGGCTGCGGCCTTGATGTCAATGTCCAGCACCTTTTCGAACACCGGCAGCGGGGTGCCGTTCTCGTCGGCGGCGCGGAGCATCAGGACGTGGTTGTGGCTGGTTGGGCAGACGATGAGGTTCCGCCCGTCCACGAACGAATAAGAGCTCTGGATGACATACCCGCCGCCGTCGTGCTTGGTGGGCGAGAAGAAGCCCCGCGTGGTCACCTCTTCCGCATCCAGGTCCCGGATGGCGAGGCCGCCCAGGAACGGGCTGATGGGGTTGTCGAAATTGTCAAAGAAGATGGCCGGAGAGGCATTGGGGTTGACCTTTTCCATCGCTACATTGACTTCCGGGCAGATGCCGATGGGCAGCACGGCATCTGTGGAGTCGGTGTTGTAGCAGTCGTGGTGGATGTTGGACTCGCTGAAGCCCATAAAGGGGTTGGCATCCACGACCTTGGCGGTCAGAGGCTTGGGCGGAAGAGCGGTCTCCGCCTTGCTGCCCAGCAGCCCGGTCAACAGGCTGTTGGTCTCCTCCGCATGGGCGGCAGGTGCAAGGCCGCAGGCCAGCAGGGTGAATGCAGATGCGCTGAGAAAGCTGCGTCGTGTCATTTTCATCGTGTCGATCCTCCAATTTTCCATTGATGCGTTGTCGATTCGTTATAAATTCAGGAGCACATTGGCTCGGAAGACGTTGTTCTTCGTTTCTACGGTCAAATCGCCGTTGTACTTGTGGACGGCGGTCTCGATGGAGACCAGCCCGATGCCAATCCCCTCGTGCTTGGTGGAGTGCAGGATGCCGCTCTGCTTTTTCAGCACACCGTCGTAGCGGTTCTCCACCACGATGCCCAGCATGGCAGGGCTGAGCATCCGGACCATCACCCGGATCTGCCGCTGGTCCGGCGTCAGCTTCCGGCTGGCATCGAGCGCATTTTCCAGCAGGTTGCCCAGGATCATGCACAGGTCGGCTTCCGGCATGGGCAGCAGAACGGGCAGCTCCAGCTTCCATTCGATGGGCACCCCCTTCTGCCGGGCCTCGTGGTCGTAGTGGCCCGCCAGCGCATCCACTGCGGGGTTGGCGCACAGGGTGGGGCGGGCCTCGCTGAGCTCGCTCTCGTACTGGCTGAGGTAGTGTTTCAGCTCGTCCAGCTGCCCGGCCTCGGTCAGGCCGGAGATGACGTGCAGGTGCTGGCGGAAATCATGCCGCAGGCTGCGGGTCTGCTCCATATATTCCCGCAGCTCCATATAACGGCGGGATTCCACGCCCAGCAGCTGGTTTTCCCGGTCCAGCTGGGTGTTCCGAGTGTACTCCTGCGCCACCCGGTACATCTCGTACAGCAGCAGGAAGATGCCCAGCAGTGAGATGGACACCGCCAGCACTGCAATGATCATGATCCGGTTGAGCAGGACGACCGACGGGTCCAGCGGGATGCAGAAAATGAGGAAGGCCGCATAGATGGCCGGCAGCGGCCACGCCGACTGCCAGAACGCTTCGCCGTGATATTCCTGCAAGAGCCATGCGCTCCACCGGACGGCTGTGAAATGGAAGAGGACGCTCAGCACCGCCGAGAGCCCCAGCGCCAGCAGCGCTGTGGAGACCAGATTGGCCTCCTGCTGGTTTCCGGTCTCGGCGCGGGCGTTCAGCACCACGGCCAGCAGCGAACAGACCGCCAGCATGACAGCGGAGATCGAGAACAGGAAGGCCGTCTGGCCGACGGTCACTCCCTCTGTCCGCCATCGCAGCAGCCGGAACGAGACGATGAGGATGGGGAGCAGGAAAACGTTGCTGGGCAGTTCAGAGATCGTGCACAGCGCTGCACACCCAAGGCACAGCGCCGTGAGGGCACCGCCCGCGATCCAGCAGGTCGTTTTTGGGGCCTTCAGGTGGTCCCGCAGCGGGGCCAGGCAGAGATAGGCCCCCGGATACAACAATGCAAATTCGAGAAAGTAGCGTCCGAACAACACAGCATCCACGGCGTTTTTCTCCTCTCAGAACTCCCGCTGCATGTGGCGGAATTGATATTGTGTGAATTGTGCAAACAGGCTGTTTTTATCCTTCAGGCGGACGGGCAGCCGGGCACCGTCCAGCATCTCGATGCAGTCGCCCTCGAACCGCAGCACCTTGTCCATGTTCAGCAGCAGGCCCCGGTTGCAGACAAGAAAGTTCTCCTGCGTCTTCAGCTGCTGCTCCACCTGTGCAAAGGTGGCAGCGGCCCGGCACTCGCCATCGTCGGTCACGATCCGGACGAAGTGGTTCTGGGATTCCGCATACAGGATCTTATTCAGCGGCAGCTGCACGGTCTGGCGGGCGATGCGCACCTCCAGCTCCGGCTCCTGGCGGCAGAGCACCCGCCGCAGTTCGGCGGTCAGCTGCCGGATCTTTTCCTCTTTATACGGCTTGAGCAGATAATCGAACGGATGCACCGGAAAGGCTTCCCACACGTATTCCGGCGACGAGGTCACAAAGACGATGAGGAGATGCGGGTCTTTTTCCCGCAGCTGCCGGGCCGTCCCGATGCCGTTCGTGCCCTCCATGCAGATATCCAGGAACACCACGGCATACGGCCCGGCGGCGGCTCTGTGCAAAAATGCGTCGCCGCTCTCGTACAGGTCGCAGACGACAGGATCTCCCCACGCCTGCCGCAGCAGCCGCTCCAGCCGCTGGGCTTCAAACTTCTGGTCTTCAACGATCGCGATCCGCAGCTCCATCGCTACGCTCCCCCCTTGCAACTTGATTGTACCACATTTTTCCGCCCCCTGCACCTGCCTTTCACGCGCGAAACACCCCCTTTCACGCAGAATTGCCCCATCTGCGCCGCCAAAGCGTATCGAAAAGCACCGAATCCGTCTGGTCTGCCCGGTTCCTGCCGCCTTCTCCATAATCTGTATTTTTTCATTCCTTTTTTCACATTTTTTCAAAAAAGGATTGACAGCGCGAAACCGGCATGATAAGATAACATTCGATTTTGAGAGACAAAGCATGTCGGAGTCTTTTCAAAGCAATTTACCTGGGACCGCCCATCGGGGCTAAGGCCATACGGACAGCCGGGTCCACTGCCGACCGGCGGCATCGCCGCCATTATTGATCGAGTTAAGAGCTCGAATTTTATAAGTTGGTTCCTTTACAGCCATGAAATTGCGCACCCGCTGCGCAGACTTGTGAAACGGTCAATAAGAGTAGTAAAAGTGTAATTGCTATATAGACTCTCCTCATCCCGTCTTTTGGATCCTGCACACCGTCCGGCTCCGGCTCGCCGCCGGGGGCTTTGTGCGCACATTCAAACGCTTTTTCAAAGCGCAGGTCTGCACCTTTGGGTGTTGGTCCTGCGCTTTTTTGTTTGTCAGGGGATCAGGGACGGAGGAAAAGAACATGAGTGAGAACCGTACACGGTTCCGGCTGGACCAGCGCCGGGCACCCATCTACGAAGCGCTGGAACAGTTCCGGCAGATGCGGGTGGTGCCCTTTGACGTGCCGGGCCACAAGCGCGGCCGGGGCAACCCGGAGCTGACCGCCTTTCTGGGCCAGCAGTGCGTGGGCGTGGATGTGAACAGCATGAAACCGCTGGACAACCTCTGCCACCCGGTATCGGTCATCCGGGAGGCCGAAGAACTGGCCGCCGACGCCTTTGGCGCGGCCCACGCCTTTTTGATGGTGGGCGGCACCACCAGCTCGGTGCAGAGCATGGTGCTGACCGCCTGCAAGCGGGGCGATGAGATCATCCTGCCCCGCAACGTGCACCGCAGCGTGCTGAACGCGCTGGTGCTCTGCGGCGCTGTACCCGTTTACGTGAACCCGGAGGTGGACAAGCGCCTGGGCATCTCACTGGGCATGAAGCGGGAGCAGGTGGAAAAGGCCATCCGGGAGCACCCCAACGCCGTGGCCGTTCTGGTGAACAACCCCACCTACTACGGCATTTGCAGCGACCTGCGCGCCATCGTCAAGATGGCCCATGACGCCGGGATGCTCTGCCTGGCGGACGAAGCCCACGGCACCCACTTCTACTTTGGCGGCGGGCTGCCGGTCTCGGCTATGGCCGCAGGGGCCGACATGGCCTCCGTCTCGATGCACAAGAGCGGCGGCAGCCTGACCCAGTCGAGCCTGCTGCTCATCGGGCCGAACGTCCACCCCGGCTATGTGCGGCAGATCATCAACCTGACCCAGACCACCTCTGGCAGCTATCTGCTGATGTCCAGCCTGGACATCTCCCGCCGCAATCTGGCCCAGCGGGGGCGGCAGGTCTTCCACCAGGTGGCCGACATGGCCGAGTATGCCCGCGAGGAGATCAATGCGGTGGGCGGCTACTACGCCTTCGGCAAGGAGCTGTGCAACGGCAACTCGGTCTTCGACTTCGACACCACCAAGCTCAGCGTCCACACGCTGGACATCGGCCTGGCGGGCATCGAGGTCTATGACATCCTCCGCGATGAGTACGACATCCAGATTGAGTTCGGCGACATCGGCAACATCCTGGCCTACCTCTCCATCGGCGACCGCCCGCAGGAAGTGGAGCGGCTGGTCAGCGCACTGGCCGAGATCAAGCGCCGCTACCGCACCGACGGCACCGGCCTGCTCAGCCAGGAATACATCGACCCTGTGGTGGCCACCAGCCCGCAGGAGGCTTTCTATGCGCCCAAAAAGAGCCTGCCTCTGCGCGAGACCGTGGGCATGGTCTGCAGCGAGTTCGTCATGTGCTACCCGCCGGGCATCCCCATTCTGGCCCCCGGCGAGCGCATCACGAAGGAGATCCTGAACTACATCGAGTACGCCAAGGCCAAGGGCTGCAGTATGACCGGCCCGGAAGACCCCGACATTTTACACCTGAACGTTCTGGCCTGAGGAGGAAAACATGGAATTTTGGTTTTCGGAATTTCACACCCCGGATGTGAAACACAGCATCCGGGTGAATAAGCAGCTCTACTCCAAGCAGAGCGACTATCAGCGCATCGACATCTTCGAGACCCCGGAGTTCGGCCGGGTGCTCACGCTGGACGGCAACGTCATGCTGACCGAGCGGGACGAGTTCATCTACGATGAGATGATCGTCCATGTGCCCATGGCCGTGCACAAGGAGGCCAGGGACATCCTCGTCATCGGCGCAGGCGACGGCGGCGTGGTGCGGGAGCTGACCCGCTATGACCGGGTGGAGCGGATCGACCTGGTGGAGATGGACCCGCAGGTCGTGGAGGCCTGCCGCGCCTATCTGCCCGGCAACGCCTGCCGGATGGACGACCGCCGGGTGCACATCTACTTTGAGAACGCGCTCAAGTTTATCCGCCGGTGCGAAGAAGAATACGACCTCATCATCGTGGACTCCTCCGACCCGTTCGGCCCGTCCGAGGGCCTGTTCACCCGCGAGTTCTACGGCAGCTGCTTCAATGCGCTGCGGGCCGACGGCATCATGGTCAATCAGCAGGGCAGCCCCTTCTACGCCGAGGACGCCAGCGCCATGCAGCGCAGCCACAAGCGCATCGCGTCCACCTTCCCCATCAGCCGGGTGTATCAGGCACACATCCCCACCTTTGCCGCCGGGTACTGGCTGTTCGGCTTTGCCAGCAAGAAATATCACCCCATCGACGACCTCGACGCCGACGCATGGAAGGCGCTGAACATGCGCACCCGCTATTACACCGCCCGGCTCCATGTCGGCGCATTTTATCTGCCCGCCTTCCTCGAAGAGATGCTGCGGGAAGTGGAGGAACACTGATGCAACCCAACGTTGAGACCTTTATCGGCTGCGACAGCAGCTACCGCGCCGCCAGCATCGTGCTGTACGGTGCGCCTTATGATTCCACCACCAGCTACCGCCCCGGTGCCCGGTTCGGCCCGGCCGCCATCCGGCACGAGAGCTATGGGCTGGAGACTTACAGCCCCTACCAGAACGCCGACCTGACCGACTTCGACATCTTCGACAGCGGCGACCTGGAGCTTTGCTTCGGCTCCAGCGAATCGGCGCTGGCCGACATCGAAGCCCGCGCCGAAGAAATCCTGAAGGACGGCAAGTTCCCGCTCCTGCTGGGCGGCGAACATCTGGTCACGCTGGGGGCCGTGCGGGCCGCCGTGAAGAAGTACCCGGACCTGCACATCGTCCACTTCGACGCACACGCCGACCTGCGGGACGACTACCTCGGTGCCCGGCTCAGCCATGCCTGTGTCCTCCGCCGCTGCCACGAGCTGGTCGGCGACGGGCACATCCACCAGTTCTGCATCCGCAGCGGCGACCGCGCCGAGTTCGAGTTTGCAGCCCAGCACACCGAGATGCACAAGTTCGACTTCACCGGCCTTGCCGAATTGACCGAGCAGCTCTGTGCCAGCAAGGCCCCGGTCTACCTGACCATCGACCTCGACTGCCTGGACCCCTCCTGCTTCCCCGGCACCGGCACCCCCGAAGCGGGCGGCGTGAGCTTTTTGCAGCTGCTGGATGCCATCCGCACTGTGACCAGGGCGAACATCGTCGGTGCCGACCTCAACGAGCTGGCCCCCACGCTGGATATCACCGGCGTTTCCACGGCCACGGCCTGCAAAGTCCTGCGGGAGCTGCTGATCGCGCTCGACAAGGGCTGGCCCGGCTTCCAGGTCTGACGAAACCACGCGCAGGCGTTCGCTCTGCGCTGCGATATATGATAACAAAGGAGAAACCTACCATGAGCAAAGTTCTGATCATCGGCTGCGGCGGCGTGGCTTCCGTCGCCATCCACAAGTGCTGCCAGGTCCCCGAAGTGTTTACCGAGATCTGCATCGCCAGCCGCACCAAGTCCAAGTGCGACAAGCTCGCGGCTGAGCTGGCCCCCAAGACTGCCACCCAGATCACCACCGCCCAGGTGGACGCCGACAAGGTGGACGAAGTGATTGCCCTCATCAAGAGCTACCAGCCCGACCTCGTGATGAACATCGCCCTGCCCTATCAGGATCTGACCATCATGGACGCCTGCCTGGCCTGCGGCGTCAACTACATGGACACCGCCAACTACGAGCCGGAGAACACGGACGACCCGGAGTGGCGCGCCATCTACGAGAAGCGCTGCAAGGAGGCCGGTTTCTCTGCCTACTTCGATTACAGCTGGCAGTGGGCCTATGCCAAAAAGTTTGAGGAAGCCGGCCTGACCGCGCTGCTGGGAAGCGGCTTCGATCCGGGTGTGACCCAGGCTTACTGCGCCTACGCCAAGAAGCACGAGTTCGACACCATCGACACCATCGACATCCTCGACTGCAACGGCGGCGACCACGGCTACGCCTTCGCCACCAACTTCAACCCGGAGATCAACCTGCGCGAGGTCTCGGCCCCCGGCAGCTACTGGGAGAACGGCCACTGGGTCGAGATCCCGGCCATGAGCATCAAGCGGGAATACAACTTCGATCAGGTGGGCGAAAAGGACATGTACCTGCTCCACCACGAGGAGATCGAGTCTCTGGCCAAGAACATCCCGGAGGCCAAGCGCATCCGCTTCTTCATGACCTTCGGCCAGAGCTACCTCGACCACATGCGCTGCCTGGAGGACGTGGGGATGCTGTCCACCACGCCCATCGAGTTCAACGGGCAGGAGATCGTGCCCATCCAGTTCCTCAAGGCCCTCCTGCCCGACCCCGCCAGCCTCGGCCCCCGCACCAAGGGCAAGACCAACATCGGCTGCATCTTCACCGGCAAGAAGGACGGCAAGGAAAAGACCTACTATATCTACAATGTCTGCGACCATCAGGAGTGCTACCGCGAGGTCGGCTCGCAGGCCATCAGCTACACCACCGGTGTGCCTGCCATGTGCGGCGCCCTCATGCTGCTGACCGGCAAGTGGACCACCAAGGGCGTCCACACGGTGGAAGAGTTTGATCCGGACCCGTATCTGGACGCTCTGGACAAGTACGGCCTGCCCCGTTCTGAGAGCCACGCCCCGGCTCTGGTGGACTGATGCGGCTGCGGGACACACGCCCGCCCTTTGCCGGGCTGGCGAACCTCTCCGAGACCGCGCTGTCTGCCCTGCCCACCCCCTGCTATCTGCTGGACGAAGCCCAGCTGCGCCGCAACGGCGAACTTCTGCTGGGGGTGCAGCAGCGCACCGGCTGCAAGATCCTGCTGGCACAGAAGGCGTTCTCGAACTTCGACCTCTACCCCCTGCTGGCGCCTTATCTGGCGGGCACCGAGGCCAGCGGCCTCTATGAGAGCCGCCTCGGCCGGGAAACGCTGCCCGACAAGGAGAACCACGTGTTCTGCGCCGCCTACCGGGCCGACGCATTCGACGAGCTGCTGCACTACGCCGACCACATCGTCTTCAACTCGCCCCGCCAGCTGGCCAGATTCGGCCCGGCAGCCAAAGCGGCGGGCAAGAGCGTCGGTCTGCGCATCAACCCGGAATGCTCGACCCAGGAAGGCCACGCGATCTACGACCCCTGCGCCCCCGGCAGCCGCCTGGGCACCACCCGTGCCCAGTGGGACGCCGCTGTGCAGGCAGACCCGGCCCTGCCGGGTCTGCTGGACGGCCTGCACTTCCACACCCTGTGTGAGCAGGATTCCGACGCGCTGGCCCTGACGCTGGCCACCGTGGAAGACCGCTTCGGCGACCTGCTGCCCCGGATGCAGTGGCTGAACTTTGGCGGCGGACACCACATCACCCGCCCCGGCTACGACCTGCCCACGCTGGAGCGCTGCATCACCGAGACGCAGACGAAGTACGGCGTACAGGTCTATCTGGAACCCGGCGAGGCCTGGGCGCTGAACGCAGGTTATCTCGTCACCACGGTGCTGGACACCCTGCGCAACGGCGATACCAGCCTTGCCATCCTGGATCTGTCCGCTGCCTGCCACACGCCGGACGTCATCGAGATGCCCTATCGCCCGCCCCTGCTGAACGCGGGCGACCCCGGTGAAAAAAACGTCACCTTCCGGCTCGGCGGCCCGACCTGCCTGGCCGGGGATGTCATCGGCGATTATAGCTTCGACGCCCCCCTCACTGAGGGCGACCGTCTCCTCTTCGGGGATATGGCCATCTACACCACCTGCAAAAACAACACCTTCAACGGTATGCCCCTTCCGCCCATCTGGGCGATGGACGCCGTCGGCACCTGCCGCGAGCTTGTAAAGTTCGGGTATGAGGATTTCAAGATGCGGGTGGGAAATAGCAAAAAATAAAATATCCCGCATTCAAACGCGCCCCTTCCCTGTGGCAGACCACATCGGAAGGGGCGCTTGGTTTATGATGGAGCTCACATAACAAAAACACCCTTCCTCTCACGGAGACCCGCAAAAGGAAGGGTGTAGAACTCAAGTTCCTGTTGTCGCACCTATCACAGCATGTTCGTACCAGAAAGGTCAACACAGGCTGTTACTCAGCACGGCATCTCAAGCACTTTTGAGCGTAGAGCTGTGATTAGCAGTTTTCAGCGAAGTACTTAATGGTACGGACCATCTGAGAAGTGTAGGAGTTCTCATTGTCGTACCAGGACACGACCTGAACCTGATAGGTGTCGTCGTAGCTACGCTAAATTTTCACACATTTTTTGTAGTCGTTCATAATTTCGAAACAACAGTTACAGTACTACAGCATACCGTTGTCGTACCAAAACCGGCTTGTTCGTACCACGATTATATCACGTTTCAGCGTCATTTGCAAGGTTTCCGTCAATTTTACATCCGGCATGCATTTTTCCCATATTGGAAAGTCTATTTTCACGGAACACATAGTTCGGAGCGTCCGGGGCCCGGAGCACCGCCGGGGGCGTTTGCTCTGCCCAGATGCGCTCCTCTGATGTCTCTTTTGCTGAAATTTCACCGGAAGTGATTTTGAGGCTTGGAGTGAGAAATGGATGCATTTTGTTTGATATGAAGCAATTATTCCATTAGAAAACCGTATGGATGGGATTTTGTAACTCCGTCCACACGGTTTTGGATTTTTGATAAGATTATTTCAGTTTTGCGAGGATCTCGTCTGCACTCACGCCACTTGCTAACAGCTTTTTCAGTACGTCCTCGGCTTCGGCTTTCTTTGCCGATTCCGCTGCTTTGGTTTCAGCCTTGACCTTTTGGGCTTCGATTCTGGTGATTTCCTTGTCGATAGATTTTAGCTCTGCTTTCTTAGTTTTCAGGTCAGCTTTCAGAGTGTCGATATTAGCAGTGATAGATGCGATTTCGGCGGCAGCGACTTCCCTTGCAGACTGCTTTTCAACGAGCTGCGCAGCAAAGTCAACAGTTGCTTTTACGGTCTTGGGCTTGTTCTTGCTTCCTTTGGGACGGGGCATATGGGACACCTCCATTCAGTATTTATAATATAAGTATAGCATTACAAATATTGGATAGCAAGAAATTTATATCGGCAAAATATGCGTTAGACAGCGTAGCCCTTGTTCTTGATAACTTCCACAACCTGAGACACATACTTCTGGCAGATATCGTGGTCAGGTGCCTCTACCATGACACGAACAACAGGCTCCGTGCCAGATTCGCGGACAAGGATACATCCTATATCACCTAGGGCCTCGGAGACTGCCTTCACTGCTTCCTGAACAGCCGGATCATTCTGTGCAGCCTTTTTATCAGTGACACGGACCTTTTCCAGCACCTGGGGATAAATCTTCAGCGGTGATGCCAGTTCACTCATCGGCTTCTTCTTGGCCAGCATGACTTCCATCATCTTCAGACTGGTCAGGATGCCGTCACCAGTACTGGCATACTTAGAGAAAATGATATGTCCGCTTTGCTCACCACCGATACGGCAGCCATTCTTAGCCTTATACAGGCCAAAGTAGGGCATGACAGTAGTAACCACGGTGTTGTTCATCAGCTCGTCGTGTTCCTTCATGTAGCAACCGTAGCAATAACAAGAGACTTAATCTTCACCAACTTCATTACTTCCGTATCCAAATATGACTTTTCCAATATGCTCGGCAACCCTTAAATCCTCTTCCGTATTTATGTCAACAGCTTCGAACTTACTAACATAGTGCATGTATGGTTTCCTCCCAATGCGGCACCGATACCTTACCAAGCTATCTTTAGAGATGCCATATAACCCTGTAGTTTCTTCAATTACCGGGAGCATATCCTGACTCCTAGGTAAAATACCCGGTCTGTAATTGATCGGCGTGTTGGCGAACCAATAGAAACTATGATTTTCTAGTGCCGTAAAGCAAGAATCAAACTCTTCGCTACTGATCAGCGTATTATAGCATTCTTTTATTGTTTCAGGTTGCATATAAGGAGCAGTAGCAAAAAGCTGAAAATAATAATTATACTCAGGAAATTTTTCGCAATGATATACCAGCAAATCATTACCGTTTGCCGTGTTCGTTGCAAGTTCCGGTTTTCTTTCGATGATATGAAAGCCCATTTTTACTGCATACTCTGATATTTCTTGACTGTTGGTATCAATATAAACATCATCAAACACATTTGCCGCTTTTACATGTTCGCATATGTATTCGTACAGCTTCTTCCCATTCAATACGCGTAAGTTTTTACCTGGAACTCTTTCCGAATTCGCTTTAATCGGTATGAAACATGCTGTTTTCATGCTGCCACCTCCTTTTCGGTGTCAGCACAATCAGCCACACTCAAAAGGAAGCAGTTACATGTTGCCCCCCCCCACAATGTACGGGTCAATCTGCGAAACGGATTCATCCATATCCAACCAAGCACGCGCACATGCTAAGTCCAGCCCATCATCAATATCGATACTTGTTCTTTTGTCTAAGATGTAGCGATAAGGATTGTGCCCATGGAAATATTTCCACTCGATCATTTTTTTTCTCGGAGCAAGTAAAATGCCATCAGTCACAAAATACAGTGGCGGAAGCTGCTGGGAAGGGACATGTTTAATTCCTAGTTCATAATTGACGGGGCCATTATCATCCCACAAATACCGTTTAAACTCTTCCATTGAAACCAGAGAATCATATCCCTGCTCCAATGCCTTGTAGTAAAGTGCGACCGCTTCTCTATAGTGTTTTGGAAAGACCAATGGTGCTGTGCAAGTAGCCCAAAGAATGTCATTACCCGGAACACTCTCACATATATGCGCTACGACCTCACCAAATGTTTTGGTTTTCTCATCACAAAATTCAGGGGCACGCTTATGTGTTTTTACTCCCTGAGAAGAAGCCATCGCAAGCATCAAATCGGAATCAGAGGACACGACAATATCCGTAATCTCATCCACCTGTTTCAATTGGTTAATCTTGTTGATTAAAAGATTCGTTCCCGCAAAAGGTGCAATATTCTTATTTTTTAATCTGCGGCTACCTTCACGTACAGGAATAATTGCTGTAATACTCATAAAATTACCTCCAAATATTTCTTATAAATATGACCTATAAATCATGTGTTTCAATCTATAATCTCATCACTCCCCTTTGTGAGAATCCAAGTCAACGCATTCCTAAGTTCCTCTACGTTCTTTGGTATAAGAATCTTATCCTTTCGGCTATATGCCTTTCTAATCCGATCAATTTGTTTCTCATAATTATTCGGGTCTTCCAAGTCATGATAACTGTAAAAAAGACGATAAGCAAAAATCAAATATGGTTCTTTATTTGCTAATATTTTCGGAGAAAACTGAGCATTCGAACAATCGCCAACAAGAATATGCTCATTCGTTATATTGGACAAGCACTCCAATTCCCACATATTATCGCCATAATCTACCAAGACCTCATTATATTTTCTTCCACTCCGGGGGTGTATTCTCACTAACGAATCCTCGACTAAGTCAAGATCCATTAATAGTTTTTCTGGAGACAAGCCATTGTACTTGGGACATTCTTCAAAGGGACGTTCCAGAAAAATGACCTTTTTTTGTGAAACCATTGATTGCGAGTCAAAAGCGAACAATCTGCAAACGGCAGGAAAAGCCGGGTTTTGATCATTCCATTTTGGAAGTTGAATAGTCTTCTCTGCAACCTTTGATTGGCACATTTCCGCATTGTTTACAAAGAAAGCCTTCGGATGAATAGTCGATAGCCCTCTATTAAAAAGGCTCAAAATTTTTTGTTTACGTCCTCTACATAAGTCTTGCCAAAAATTTTTATAGTAGTATGGGTAACCATCTTCATATATCCAAACAGACGCACTTTTATAAAATTGGCACATCAACAATCCAAAAGGCATTTCATCTGCAATAAAAACTTGGTCATATTTTTTTTCAAGGAAGTCATAAGAGTCAATTTGATATTTCTTAATTTTCTTCTCCAACGAAATCAAAATACTATCACGACATTCCTTGATAAAAGTATCTCCGCTCCGTGGATCTATCAGATAAACACTTTCAAAAGTATGTTCAGCTATTACCCTATCGTATACTTTTTTTGCGTCTCTAAATCTAGCAACAATAAACAAATCCGAAACCAGCCTTGTGCCTTGAACGTCATTGAGCGCCAGATTCATCACATTGAATAACTGATATGGCGTATTGCATACAAAAAGCGACCTCATATTTTATGCACCTCCACTTTCTTCAAGACAGCTAATACTTCTTTATTGTACAATAGCACGATAAGAACAAGTAGAAGCAGTTGAAGCACATACTGTATTTTGGAATTACATAGTAGCAGAATTAGCGTCTGAAAAAGCAATATACTATACGTCAAAGCATCACGCACTACTCGTATTTGAAAATTCATCTGTTGTTTCACATAAAACAATCTAACAATCATAACCACCGCATTCGAAATCATCGTAGCTACCGCACCGCCAATAACTCCGAATGAAAAGATTAATACTGCATTTAGTATCGTGTTTACAATTGCTCCAATAAAAGTTGTTTTTGAAATGATATCCGTTCGCTTTTGAGCAGCAAAAACACCACCGCAAAAGCCAGCCGCCGCGCTGAAAGCCACGGCTATAGAAAAAAACGGAATCATTGACCAAGCTTCATAAAAATCTTTTTTGAATAGTAGTGCTGACAATACTTTTGTAAACATTATCATTGCAGATGCCGCTATAGCCATAATAAATCCATATAAATTATATGTTCGAACAAAAAAGCCGTCAGCATCTTCCTTATTGTATTTTTTTACTGCAGACAGAACCCATGCTTGCTCAAATAAATTCTGTATCGTTGATAAAACTGTTGGTAACTTGTACGCTACCGAGATCAATCCATTTGCGGCAATCCCACACATATACAAAACCATATACTTGTCTAGGGAATTGTTCACCCACCAGCTGATTGAGTTAACCATCAGTCCCGTGCCATATTTTCGCATTTCTTTATCAAGGTTATAGTCCTTGGTTGCCGTATGTATCGAATGAAAAATATTAGTAACATAGACATAATAAATAATTGACATACTGGTTCCTAGAATTGTTGCCCAAAAATATCCTACGATACCAAATTTCATCCACACGAGAAATATAATGTTTAGAAGAATTGTGCCAAAGCTTGAAATGATGCTGGCAAGTGATATATCCTTAATCCTTTCTTGACCTCTTGCGACACCAGATAGCCATGAATTGAGTACTGTAACAACATACACTAAAACAAAAAGTATCTTATAAGCATTCAATTCTGGAACGGTATTCGTAATTACATTAACAGCAAACAAAAATAGAAAGGCAACAATAGATATGACTACATATTTCGCACTAATTGAAATTACAGAATCTTTATCTTTATTTCGTTCAAGCAAAAATCTAATCACACTGTCAGAAACACAAATAGATAGTATCGGATAAAGAAGTGATATAGTGGTGCTGTATAAATCGAACGTGCCATATTCCTCCGTCGACAAGACCCCTGTGTACAACGGAAGCAGGAAGAAAGATAAAAATTTCGTAGCAAAGTTGCTAATTGTAAGGATTCCAATATTTTTTATCAGATACTTATAATCATTCATTGATCCATCCACCAGTATGTCTGCATCTTACTTTGTTTCACTATTAAAGAATTCCAATGTCTTTTCGATTACCTTGTTCAGGTCATCACTTTTTATGTTATAGTACATAGGCAGCCTAACCAGACGATCGCTATCTGCAGTTGTATTTTCATCCACGCCATCAAAACGACCGAATTTAAGGCCTGCCGGGGCACTATGTAGAGGAACATAATGGAACACACACAAGATATCATTTTCTTTCATGAATTTGATATATGCCTGTCTAATTTCCAAGTTCTTCGTCTTCAAGTAAAACATATGCGCGTTGTGGACGCAGCCCTCTGGAATAATGGGTAGCTGTACTATTCCTTTTTCCTCCAGTGGCTTAAAGGCGGTGTAATATTTATTCCATGTTTCAAGTCGATTCTCATTGATTTGATCTGCCACTTCGAGTTGTGCCCAAAGATATGCAGCGTTCAAATCACTCTGAAGATAACTGTCACCGAAATCTACCCAATTATATTTAGCGACCTGTCCGCGGAAAAATTGCGAGCGATTCGTTCCTTTTTCACGCAAAATTTCTGCTTTTTCAATATAGGCAGCATTGTTAATTACAATTGCGCCACCTTCACCCATAGAATAGTTTTTTGTTTCATGGAAAGAATAGCAACCAAAATCGCCGATTGTACCCAAAGCTTTTCCCTTGTAAGTACTCATAACACCCTGCGCGGCATCTTCCACAACCATCAAGTGATGTCTTTTGGCAATGTCCATGATTGTGTCCATTTCACAGGCGACACCAGCATAGTGAACCGGACAAATCACCTTTGTTTTATCCGTAATGGCAGCCTCAATTTTTGTTTCATCAATATTCATTGTGTCCGGTCGAACATCTACGAATACAAGTGTTGCTCCGGCTAAGACAAAAGAGTTTGCTGTACTTGAAAATGTAAAACTTGGAAGAATAACCTCATCGCCCGGCTTAATACCGCATAACAAAGCCGCCATATCAAGTGCAGTTGAGCCACTTGTAGTAAGCATTACTTTCTTTGCGTTAAAACGTTTTTCAAGCCATTCATTGCATTTTTTTGTAAACGGACCATCACCACAAATCTTATGGTTGTTAACCGCCTCCTGCATATACTTGAATTCTGTACCAACAAACGGCGGAACATTAAAGTGAATCATTTTTTTACCTCCACAATTTTTGTTACTTTTCTTAGCATCTTCTTAAAAATCAAACTCAAAATCCCAATATATATTTCTGTTTTGGTAAAGAAAATCCCCATCGAATCGTCAAACCCACTCAAATCATAAGAACATGGTTCCTTTTTTATAATATACATATAATACAGTTCCGAAACGAATGCTTCATAATCCTTCTTTACAGCCTTGAAAGTTCTAGCTGTTATGTCTCCATCGATAAGCAAATTAAGTGCTATTGTGACCTCTTCAACTGCAAAAGCTCTAAACAAGTCATATGTACCTTTTTTACTCGCATTGGTGTCAATATCCTTAGAAAACGTAAAATTCTCTATTAAATATCTCTTCTTATTGCGTTCTGAAAACAAAATGCACGAATGGGGCGAAATCTTATCAATCGGAACATCATCTGGAATCTTTTCATAATCACTTTTCCAGATTCCTACACCAGTTGTCCATGAAACATAGCGCTTCAGTGTCCCAACAAACGAATCAAAGTCATTTAGAATGTATTCATCATTTTTAAAAACGCCATTTCCAAAATAAATAACTGGTTTATCATCTAAGTTCTCCAAAACGATGTTAAGCATTTTCTTTAATGAGCCATCTTGGAAGATTCCCCTATGATTCACAAACTTCAAATAAATGCCTGACGCTAATTTTAAAGCCTCCAATTGATTATGGAACATATAGGCATCAGTTTTTTTATAGATAAGATTATCATGCTTTTCAGCATATTCCTGCATCATCATATCGAACTGATGATTATTACCGTTATTGGTTACTATTACTTCGAACAAATCATTCTCTACGTTTTGATTATAAATGCTATCCAATACCGGAAAGACCCATTCAATGACCCCATTTGTTGGTAAGCACAGGGAAATTACAGGGCGCATTCTATTTCACTTCCTATCAAAATTCTTTTCCTCCCTTTGAGGAAACCACTTGATCTGCTTGACACTCTTTAAATCTGTATACAACTCATCAATATGCTCTTTTATCATTTTCTCATTCAATTTGCTATAATCTATCCTCAACAACTCCTTTATAATTTCTGTCTCAAAGCGATACTTAATCACCTTAGCAGGCACACCACCAACAATTGCATACGGCGGCACATCCTTTGTTACTACTGCACCTGCCGCAACCACCGCCCCTTGCCCGATATGAGCCCCCGACATAATAGTTGCACCGTAGCCAATCCAAACATCATCGCCTACAACGATATCGCCTTTAGAAAAGGCTTCATCGCCCAGCCTCAAACATTTTGCTTTGTATGGATATGTAGAAACTGTATTCACACGATGTTCTACATCAAGCATAAAGTACACATGCTGTGCAATTGAGCAATAAGAACCAATTTTTAGCTTCGAGCAACGGTTGAAGGTAACAACATTCAGCTCACCATAAGAACATTTTCCAACGCTCACCAATTCTGCCGGGAAGTGATTCATTGGAACGGTATCATTTTCAGCATTTGCTTTCCGCCAACTGCGCTTAAAATGGTTCAGCCGAATTTGTTTTACAAAATCCCTTAAAATAGTATGATCAAGCATTTTCTGCATTCACGCTTTCAACTGCACGTTTCAAAGCTTCCAAATAGGCATAACCGTTTTCGGTATCTGGTTCCAGATACGCACCCTCGCCCCATTCATTCCATGCCGTAAGGAAAATGAAATCTTTGTTCTGCCGGCTAGAAATTCGCAGCAGCTCTGCCATGTACTTTTCAAATTTTTGTGGTGTCGCTCCTGTGACTACTTTTCCTTTTTTTCCACGCCGTGGAGTATCATCATACTCAACAAACGCACCAGACATTATGTTTGAATCCTTGTTTCTCTTTGCATTTTCTATTATTTTTTTCCAGACCCCATCATATTCGTATATCTGAAGACCGTTTTTTCCTAATACTCTTTCTATTTTAGAAATCACTCGTGTTACAGTTGTCCCCCATCCAGAGAATGGCGGCTCATAAGTGAATGTTTTCTGATTACTTGGAATCATTTTTATTGGATCATAGCGGTAAATAACTTCAACACCTTTCAGTCCATTTTCCTGCGCAAGATCATCCCAATACTTTCCCATTGAAATAATCTTTTCATCAAAATTGTATATCACAAAGACAGGCTTTCCTTCTTTTTTGATATACCTGCTATCCTTGAAGTATGGAAGCAAATAATCAAAATGTTTCTTCCATTCTTCTTTATCGCCAAGAACATATTCTATCAAAATTTCCGGTTCATCCTTTTTTCGCTGAGCTTTATCATCGACAATCGGAGACCAGTCATTTCCCTTTAATTTGCTCCATGTTCTTTTCCAGCTAATATTATCCCACGCAAAGAAAAAAGGAATATCGATATCTTTATTTTCCAAAATTATTTCAGCAGGTTTTGTTAGAAGCTGTTTTTTGCTGGAGAACCAATAATGATAAATCCCAAAACCGTCCACTCCGTATTTTCTTGCAATTTTCGCTTGCCATGCCACGTTTTCTTTTTTCGACAAATCGTAATATTTTTCATTTTGTGGCACCTTAGGCTGCTTGTGGCCTTTATACAGGGGCTCTGCCTTTTTCACACTTACCCAATCTGTGAAGCCCTCTCCCCAAAATTTTGAATTTTCTGGGATCTCATGATACTGTGGCAAATACATAGCAATTATTTTTGTCTTTGACATATTTAATCTCCTTGTGTAGATTTCATTTCTGCACTTAAAATGGCAATATGCCACCAAGTATATGGGCGCAATATATTTTGATTAAAACAAAGAATTGCCAGTTCAAATACCATTGCAACTCTCAATGCCCTTATTACATTCGAGTATGTAATATTGGCCGAATTTGTTCTTCTAAAAAGAAGCGCTAAAAAATAAAAAATAAACGGAATCAGCCCGATGACACCACTTGCAACTAGAATTTCGCCAACCACACTCATCGCCGCGCCATTGTGTAGCGTTGAATATACTTCTCCATCGTACCTAGCAATCATCGGGTCTACCCCACCAAGACTATATCCCCAGATAGGACTTTTTTTGAAAATCTCAATACATTTTGTTAATCCTTCAATTCTTGGTCCTGATGAATGCGTAGAGCCACCGCCAATTCCTAACCCGGCGGCAAACATTGAAAGATCCAATTTTAAAATGTACACTACGGCGAAAGCAGCAAAAGCCACTACAAGCAATGCTAAAGCTATAAAAGAGAATGTTTTCTTTTTTATACGCCCACCTGTCAATGCCTTTTTTAAGGAATGATACGATAATTCATACACAATAAAAACTGCTATCATCAACCATCCCATACGGGAGGATGACAAAATCAGTGCGATTGTTACCCAAACAAAACCTTGTTGCAATTTCGTCTTAGATATCCATACATACTCGTTCGCAATAAGGAGACTAGCATAAGTAACGAAACCCATTATCAGGTATGTTGCATAATAAGACGGTTCATAAGAAAATCCATTAATTCGTGCCAACCGGCCAGTCCAATTTTGAGCCACATAGAAATCAACGCCTATTGCATAAAGAAAAAGTTGCATCAACCCAACGACAGACATAAACACAAATGAATGCAAATAAGTTCTCAACAGCCATTTTCTTGAATATGCCTTTTCACAAAAATAGCACGTAGACAGAACCGTTATACCGTTAAAAATCAACCATATAAAGTATCCAAATGCATTTTTCAAACTTGGGGACCGGAAGCAAAATACAAGCTGCAAAACAATCCAAATAAGTAAATATCGAAACCCTTTTGGCGCAAGGAAACGCCTTGATGCCATTACATTCATTAAATAAAGTGTAATGACTGGCAAAATAATCAACTGACAAAATCTAAAGTTAAATCCACCAATATTGACTATTGCAAAAATATCGAAAGAGGACGTAAATATTGCGAGCGTTGTGCAGGTTTTAATAAGTTTTTTATTTTTAACCATATGATTTTATAATTTCTCTAGTAATTTTTCGGCAGACTTTTTCCAACTATATTTCTCCAATATTTCTGCAGAAACACATATTTTACCTTCTGTAATCTTTGCATTCTTATAGTTTGTCTGGTCAATATACTCTGCGTTATTTCCATAAATCTCGTGCACACATGGTGTATCCGATACAATAATTCTTGGCGCACCGCAAGCAATTGCTTCCAGTGGAGGAATACCAAACCCTTCGTATAAAGTCGGAAACAAAAAGGCTTTGCAGTTTGCCATCAGAGTCTTTGCATCTTCATCACTGACATATCCAAGAAAACGGATATTAGGCAGTTCCGCAAAACCCTCCGCTTCCGCAGCGCCTTTCAGCTTTCCACCTCCAGCAATTGCAAACTGTTCATCTGGATTATTCTTAGCGGCGTATAAAATCCATTTGAAATTCTTGTTCGCTGCAAGAGTTGACATCGAAAAATAGTAAGAACCTTTTGCAAGCTGCGGGTAGCGCTCAAATGTATCCGAAGCCGCCTTGATTCGGTTCATATGTTGCCATGCATTGTAAATAACGGTGATTCGCTCTGAGGCAATCTTGTAATATTTGATTATTTCCGATTTTGAAAATTCAGATACAGTCACAATTTTCATAGAGGAATGTGCTGCGCACCAGTAATTCAAACGATGCCACAGAGCGGAAATACGGTCCCTCTTTGAAGTAAAGAATCGCGGGTTTGCCTTATAACTTACATCGTGAATCGTGATAATCCCATGCGGGTAAAACAACGGCAGAATGTTCGTAAAGCAAATACATTGCATTTTGTGCATTCGCGCATAGCGTGCAAAATCAATCTGTTGCCAAAGCACTCCATGTTTTTTTCCGTATCTCACAACTTTGATATTTTTTAGATCCGGTATATTTTCAAAACTCTCCGGAACCAGAATTTCTAAGGTATTTTTCAAAACGATCTTATCAAGTTCCATCGTAATCTCATACGCATACCGCTGGATTCCGGTGATTTTCTGGGTCAAAAACAACCCATCTATTACATAGGCTTCCATATTCCTCCTACATTACATTTCCGCAATCAGATCCCAAATGGCACGTTTCAGTCCATCATACATAAAATGTTCTTCCACTCTCCGCTTTGCTGCTTTGCCATATTTCTCTCGCAGTTCTGGATCATTCGCAAGCTTTGTCAATGCATCTGCATAAGCCTGTACATCTCCATTCGAGCACTCGATACCCGTTACGCCAGCCAGATTGACATAGTTCACTCCGCTGCCTGGAATTGTAAAGGTGACTGCTGGCTTGGCAAAATACATACCCTCTGCAAGGGCAATGCCAAATGCTTCGTTTTTGGTAATGGACGGGAAGCAGAAAATATCACAAGCCAGATAATAGGCGATCATGTCCTCATCGCTTACACGACCAAGGAATTGGATTTTGTTGTCGTCCTTTGCTTCTTCCTTCAGCGCTTGTGTCAGCTCACCCTTTCCGCCGATATGAATGCGAAAACGATCATCCAAGAGTTTGCTTGCCTTTACAAGATAGGTGAAACCTTTGTACGGGACATGCCGTCCTACACCAAAACAGAGGATTTTTCCCTCATTTTCCTTCCGAATTAGCTCTGCCTTTTTGTAGATCGTAGCAGTAGGGGTCAACCGCTCCATCCGAATGCAATTGGGGATAACTTCACACTTTGCGCGGTACTGGCTCAAATATGGGCTGCCATCCACATAATTCGGACTGGTTGCTATTACCTTGTCCGCCCGTTCCAATAAATGCAGCGTTTGACCATGGAACAGCTTTCCAAGAACTTTTTGCTTTGTAATGTCCAAATGCCAGTACAATATAAATTTTGTGTTTTTCGGGAGCATTGGCAGTAAGAAGCTCGAAACAAAGGGATTCGGATAATGCAAAATTACAATATCCGGGGCAAAGTCTTGCAGCACCTTTTTTAATTCATGTGGATAGGTGAACGACAACGACTGCGATGCCACTTTTGCAAAGCAACCGCATCGGATCACTTCCACGCCATCCACAGAATCGTGCACGGTCTCTTTGCGATGACATAGATAGTCGCCATCTTGTGCATCCTCGTTAAAGCAAATCATCTTCTGCTCAATTTCCTTATCGTCAAGCAGAGAATCGGCAATGTCTCTTGCAACCTGCTCAATGCCGCCAATATGCGGATACTGGTAGTTGGATATCTGTAAAATCTTTTTCATGGTTTCTTTACTGCGCCCCCTGCTTCTTCAAAACCGACCCGATGGTCTTAAACAGAATCTTGATGTCCAACCACAGTGATGCATTATGGACATAATACATTTCCATTTTCTGCCGTTCGCCGCTTTGGTAGGTCGCATTATTTCGCGCATAAGCCTGCCAGTATCCGGTAACACCCGGCTTTACAGCCAGAAGTACATCGTGGGTGTCTTCATAGTAGGTCTGAATTTCCGACTCGATCAGTGGGCGAGGGCCTACCAGACTCATATCATTGCAGATCACATTAAAAAGCTGTGGCAATTCGTCCAGACTGGTTTTCCGCAAAAAATTTCCGATCCTAGTTATGCGCGGGTCGTTGTCAATCTTGAACTCTGTGTAATATTGCTTTGCCTGTTCTGGCGTAAGCAAATCAATCATTTTGTCGGCATTCATGTACATACTACGGAATTTCCACATCTTAAAAGGCTTTCCGTTTTTACCAATTCTGACATGCCCATAGAAAACTTTTCCCGGGTCATCCACATAGACCAGAATCGAAAGAACCAGCAGCAACGGCGAAATCAAAATAAGTAAAACCAGCGACGTTATTATGTCAAAAAGTCTTTTTATAAAGAGGTACGCTTTTGTACTGAACTCATTTTGGGGTTTGTTCTCCGCACAACAATTTTCGCGGGGTAATTCAGTATTCTTTACGGTCATAATTCCATCCTATAAAATTTTTTAGCACCGAACCTTAATTAGCTCTGCGTCACCAACAACCAAGCATCTGCCCAGTCCTGCTGGTAAAAACAGCGTTTCACCTTTACTGAATCGCATCGGTTTCCGCTCTGCGTCCATCGTCTGCACTTCGCCGTAGCCATCCAGGCACATCAGCACCTGAAAAGAGGTATCCATTACAGAAAAGGCAAAGCCCTTCGTAACCTGAATCCGCTCTGTTTCAAAATATTTGCAGCGGCAAAGCAGCTCACGAGAGCAGCCGGAATAGTATTTCACGATTCTGGGTTTCTGACTCACATCTGGCGCGACATTCATATCCATGACCTGAACAGCCTTGTCAAAGTGCAACTCACGCTTTTTTCCGTTCTTATCCACACGGTCATAGTCGTAGACACGGTAGGTCACGTTCGAGCTTTCCTGAATTTCAGCCACCAGAATGCCTTTTCCAATGCCATGTACGGTTCCCGCCGGGACAAAATAGGTATCGCCTTTGTGAACTTCAACTTTTTGCAGATGCTTATCCAATGTTCCAGTTTCAACAGCTTTCCGAAGAATTTCCTCTGTCACCTTGTGCTGAAAGCCATAAATCAAGTGTGCACCTTCGTCAGCGTCCACAACGTACCACATCTCGGTCTTACCGTTGTCGCCTTCGTGCTCTCGTGCATATGCATCATCGGGATGAACCTGAACAGATAAATCTTTCTTGGCATCGATGAATTTCACCAATACAGGCAGTTCTCTGTTTTCCACCTTTGTGCCAAGATATTCTGGGTGAGCACTCAACACCTCTGCCAGTGTCTGTCCTTTATAGATTCCATTCGCCACATAGCTAGGGCCATCTGGATGTACAGAGCACTCCCATGTCTCCGCCAACGGGGTCAAATCGATTTGCTTTCCATATTCTTCTCGGAGTCGGGTGCCACCCCACAGGTAGTCCTTGCCAGTCGGAATCAATTTCATGATTTCCATAGCCATCACCCCTTAGTTCCTACACCATGGGGAATTTGATCTTATCAGCAACGCTAATCTCATCACCAAGCTGAACTTCGATCATGTCCAATGCAGTGATAGCCTCAACCGTGTGCTTGCAGCCTGCCGCAATGGTGATCACATCGCCTGTACGCAGCACCTGCTCCATGCCGTCAACGATTGCCCTGCCCTTACCAGAAACAACCGTCCAGACTTCCTCACGGTAGTTATGCATGTGGTAAGTCATGTGCTCACCCGCTCTCATGGAAATCTTAACTGTCATAGAGCCGGGCTGCACATCAATGACCGTGTAACTACCCCAAGACTTCTCAGCATACATTGCCTCGGTCTCGATCTTTTCCACATAGGGTTTCATGTAGCCGCTGCGCTCTTTATCGGAGATCAGGATGCCGTCGCCGCTGGCCGCAATGATCATATCCTTGCAGCCCATGCAAAGGATCGGGATATTCAGCTCGTTCACCACATTGGTGTTTTTGCAGGTTTCATCCAGAACAGCCTTGCCCTTGGTCTTGTCTGCCATGACCTCAGCCATCATGTTCCATGTGCCGACATCCTTCCAGTCGCCGCTATAACGCAGAACCTGAATGCTGGACTCCTTCTCAACCACAGCATAGTCAAAGCTAATTTTAGTCAATGTATCGTACTTATTGAACAGGTCACGGTAGTCCTCGAAGTCGATCATGCTATGCGCCTTGTCCAGCAGATAGTCAAGTTTGAATGCAAAGATGCCTGCATTCCACAATGCGCTCTGTGCTAGATACTTCTTGGCAGTTTCCACATCCGGCTTTTCCTTGAATTCTTTAACCTTGCTGACAATTTCGCCACTTTCAGGGATAACGTAACCATACTTCTCGCTGGGATAAGTCGGCTCAATGCCCATCAGGGTCAGATTTGCTCCACCCTGCTCTGCCAGCTCCTGCAGGGTTTTGACGGATTCATAATAGGTGTTGTCCACATACGGATCGACCGGGCAGACAACAACAGCCTCATTCTCTGCCACACCCAGTTCGTCGTGCAGATAGGCTGCGGCCAGTGCGATGGCCGGGAACGTATCGCGGCGGCAGGGCTCTACGCAGATAGAAGCCTTTTCCCCCAGCTGATTCTTGATAGCGCTTGCCTGCGATTTACTAGTCGCAATGGTGATTTTTGCATCTGCATCCACCGTAGCAATCTGGCGGTAGACACGCTGCACCATAGACTCATACTCGTCATTATTCTTAAATAGCTTGATAAACTGCTTGCTGCGCACATCGTTGGAAAGAGGCCAGAGCCGCTTGCCGGAACCTCCAGAAAGCAAAATAACATTCATTTTTATTTTCTCCCCTATTCCTTATTTCAAATACTCTTCCGCACTCTTGCAGATCTCCAGCTCAATCTTCTCTGCAGCTTCCTTGTTTTCCGCGCTGACAGAAATATAGGTCTTGAGCTTCGGCTCGGTACCGGAGGGGCGCACCACAATGGAGCAGTTATCTTCCAGCAGAAACTTGAGCACATCGGACTTGGGCAGGCCATCCAAACCAAGTGCGTAGTCCAGCAGCTTAACGACCTTCTTGCCGCCAAACTCCTTGATGTCGCCGCGGAATGCCTGCATAATGCTCTGCATCTTGGCAAAACCGGCGCTACCGTCGAATTCATAGCTGTGCAGGGTGTTCAGGCAGTATCCGTAAGCCTTGTACAACTCGTCCAGCTTGTCCAGCAGGCTGATGCCCTTAGTAGCATAATAGCTAAACATCTCGCAGATCATATAGGCACCGTCCACGCCATCCTTATCGCGGACGTAGGAGCCGGTCAGGTAGCCGTAGCTCTCCTCAAAGCCGAACACATAGCTGTCTGCCTTGCCCTGCTTTTCCAGCTTGCCGATCTGCTCGCCGATAAACTTGAAGCCAGTCAATACGTTGATTGTACGCAATCCGTAATGGGTAGCAATCTGTTCCCCCATGTCCATGGTGACGATCGTCTTGACCATGACCGGGTCGGCAGGCATCTTGCCATGCTTTACGCGCTGGTTGCAAATATAGTCCAGCAGCAGCATACCCGTCTGGTTGCCGGTCAGCAGCTCGTACTCCCCTGCCTTGTTCTTGACGGCGATGCCCACACGGTCGCAGTCGGGGTCGGTTGCCAGCAGCAGGTCGGCATTGCACTTCTTGGCATACTCCATACCCAGCGCCATGGCTTCCTTGATCTCCGGGTTGGGGTACGGGCAGGTCGGGAAGTTTCCGTCCGGCTGCTCCTGCTCTTTGACCACGGTGATGTTGGTGTAGCCCATCTCCTTCAGAGTGCGGGTCACAGGCTTCAGACCGGTGCCGTTCAGCGGGCTGTACACGATAGCCACATTCTTATTGACCTCTTCGCCAAACAGAACAGACTGGCTCTTGACCTGCTCCACGAATGCAGTGTAGACCTCATCCGGGATGTACTGGATACTGCCGTTTGCCACGCCTGCTTCAAAATCGCTGGTCATGACGTCCGCAAAAATGTCCAGCTTCTCGATTTCAGCCAGAATTTCCGCAGCAACCTCGGTAGTGATCTGGCAGCCGTCTGCACCGTAGACCTTATAGCCGTTGTACTTGCTGGGATTGTGAGAAGCCGTCACCATGACACCGGCAGAGGTGTGCAGATAACGAGTCGCAAAGGACACGGTAGGCACCGGCATCAGAACAGGCCAGATATTCACCTTGACGCCGTTGGCCGCGAACACACCCGCAGCCACCTTTGCAAACACATCGCTCTTGATGCGGCTGTCATAACCGATGGTCACGGACGGCTCTGCAAAATTCTTCTTCAAGTAGTCCGCCAGACCCTGAGAAGCCTTTGCCACGGTATAGACGTTCATCCGGTTGGTTCCTGCGCCGATGACGCCGCGCAGACCGCCCGTGCCAAAGGCGAGGTCACGATAGAACGCGTCCTCGATTTTGGAATCATCCAATATTCTTAGTTCTGCCACTACATCGGCATCGGCGGTGGCATTTGCCAACCAGCGTTCATATTCTTTCTTGATATCCATAAATTATATTCCTTTCGAGCCTATTATCGGTTTTTAAGTAACTTCAGCAATGGTTATTCATTACGCTCCATGCCCCAAAAGGCACACCTTGATTGTTTTAAAAATAATCTTCCAATCCACCCAAAAGCTGCGCTCTTTGACATATTTCACATCCAGATCCATCCACTCTTCAAAGGAGAGGTCGTAGCGGTGCGGAGCAATCTGCCAATAACAGCTCAAGCCGGGAGTTACATAAAGGCGCTGCTTTTCGTAGTCGCCGTACTGCTCTACCTCACGGGGAAGTGCAGGGCGGGGGCCAACTATGCTCATATCACCCTTCAGGATATTCCATAGCTGCGGCAGTTCATCAATGCTGGTCTTGCGGATAAATTTACCCACACGAGTAATGCGCGGATCATCCTTGATTTTGAACACAGGGCCATCCATCTCGTTTTGATCCAGCAGGTCGTCTAGTTTTGCCTCTGCATTGGGGCACATGGAGCGGAATTTGTAAAACTTGAAGGGTTTTCCGTTGCAGCCAATACGCTCCTGCGAGAAAATTGGGCCAGCTGATGGATCATCTACCACAATAGCAATCGCTGTAATCAACATGACCGGTGACAGCACTACCAGCGTCACCGACGACAGAACAATATCCTGCGCACGGCGGACAAACCAGTACAGCCGATGGGCGTGCAGATTCTCTTTTCGGTCAATTTCAACTTTCTTCTCAATTCCGGTCGTATTCGTAGCCATTTTTCCTCACATAAATCCTTGTCTATACGTTTCTTATCGTTATTCGTTTTAAAGTAATCCCTTTAGCTCACACCGTTCCCGCAAGCACCTTCCTTTTAGATAGCTGTTTCTCTTTTCCCAAGACGTACAGACCGTTTACCTCCTGATTTCCAGGTAAACAAAAGCCCTCGGACGACGGTTTCGCCAAAGGTCATTTCAAATGCAATGTGACCGCAGCAAAAACCAGAACATCACACTGCAGCTCAAGCTCCACACGCACAGTACTATCGGAGTGCAAATTTTTACATTTTTGTAAAACCCTAACAAGCCCACTTCATTTTCACCTTTGCGCATCATGCCAGCAAGGTAAACAGCAGTGGGCTTTTTATTGTGGTCTATCATTTGGTTTTCCGTATGATTTATCACATTATTGTTCGCAAACAGACACAAGCCCACATGATTCACCTCCTTACCCGCAATCAAGGCGTATCTCCCATCCCAAAACGGAGGATACCAGTTCTTCTACGTGGCCGTCTGAATTCTCTTATTATTCTATCATGGTTACATCTGGGAATCAATAGAAATCCGAGGAATTGTATCCACCTATGTTTTAGAAAAAATTTCGACTCAACCTAATCTTTTCCACACATTGCCCAGTTTCGCCTGAAAATACCAGATGAAATCACTGGCAGAAAAATGTGTGGTCATATAGTTGTCCATAGCACGCTGGATGGCACGGTCAGGTGAGATAGCAGTTTCAATGCAACGACAATCGTTAAATAGAGCGCCCCTTCGCACTAAAAAACTGGTTCATACCGTTGCATTGGTCATGGGTTCAGACTAGACGTATCGCATTACACTATATAATTTTTACTCTCTCCCCCGATTCCCCTATTATATATAGGTATAATTAACCATCAATGCAGCGCACCACCTGATTTGTGCTCTTTTGCATAGGTCAGGTTATTTTTTGCGCTAAAAAGGCCCCCGCCGATCACATTTCTGTGAAAGACAGAGGCCTTCTGCTGCTAGATTCAATTCGGTCTGGGGAGATGGAACAACGATCTCATTCTACCGGGTCAGCGTCCCCTTCCAGATTTTTAACTACCCCCGGAGTGCCTGATGCGGCGTTTTCCTGCTGCATTCTGGCGCATACCGCTTCGTAAATATAGGCGTTTACGCTTTGCCCCGCCTGTTTCGCTGCCTGCTGGATAGTCGCTTTTTCTCCTTTGGGCACTGATAGCTCCAAACGGTCATAATTATTTTTCACATATTTATGAACTGCACGCTGTTGTGCTGCACTCGTCTTTGCCATTGATTTTTCCTCCAGTACATTATAGTGTTTATTATAGCATCCGCTACCTATTCTCGTGAATATACATTTTGCACAAATTTGCTCCTAAATCGTTGTACAACATTCCATCTTGATATATTCCCGTGAATAGTTTATGCTTATACCATCGGGAACACCGGTTCTCACATCCGACCATTCACCAACGATTTGAAGAGAGGTACACACATGAGCATCAACGTTTTACTGACCCTTGTCGAGCAGTACAAGGAGGCCGCCCAACTGATCGAGGCCGCACAGGCTGAACAGGAACAGCTGGAGATCCAGATCCGCGAGGCACTGGCTGAGCGCTCCACCAACTATCTGGAAGTAGGCTGCCACAAAATTCGTCTGTCTGATTTCTCCAGCACCCGACTGGACAGCAAAGCCATCAAGGCTGTGGCTCCTGACCTGTACGACCAGTACAGCAAAACGGTCTCCGGCACCCGACTGAGCATCACCTGAAAAGAGCCCCATACAGCGCTCCCCGACCAAAGTTTGCGCTGTACAGAGCCCACAACACCCGCCGGGGCGGGCTACACCAATATTATACCTGTCCCGGCCCTTTTTATCAATAGAAAGGTTCGAAAAATCATGAAACAGACTGTCAAAACCTCCCGCGCTGCTGGTCAGCTGGAAAAGATGTTCCGCGAGCTCAACAAGCACTACTTTGCAGGCAAGCTGCCTGAGCCCATCATCAGCCTGAAAAAGACCCCGTCCGCATACGGTCACATCACCTGTTCCAAGGTCTGGCAGGCAGGCGGCGAGAACAAGTACGAGATCAATATTTCGTCGGCTACCCTTGACCGTCCCATCGAGGAGACCGCTTCTACTCTGCTGCATGAGATGGTGCACGAGTACTGCATGGAGACCAGCATCAAGGACACCAGCAACAACGGGGTCTATCATAACCGGCGCTTTAAGGAGCAGGCAGAGACACACGGGCTGACCGTCGACCACCACGAAAAGTATGGCTGGACCATCACAAGTCCGTCCGAAGAGCTGCTGGACTTCATCATCTTCCAAGGCTGGCAGGACATCCAGATGGGTGAGCGGCTGGCATGGTCGGATATGGCAGGCACCGGAGCAGGCAGCAAGGCACCCGGCAGCAGTCAGACTGGAGCACCGAGACCTCTCAAAGCCAAGAGCAGCACCCGGCGGTGGGTATGTCCCAAGTGCGGTACCATCATCCGGAGCACCAAGGAAGTGCGGGTCATCTGCGCAGACTGCATGGAGCTGTTCGTGAAGGCCGACTAAATCATCGCAAGACAGAGAGCGAGGGCACGAGTGAGAGTAGTGCCGGTTTTAAAAGTGCACTCGTAAAGACAGAGATTCGCTGGGCTGTGAGAGGACGCCCATTATTTATAAAGGAGAACGCCATGACCATTATATCAGAACGCCTGCAGTACCTGCGCCTGACGCACGGCTATACCCAGACCGATCTTGCACGAACTATGGGAGTGACCCGCCGGGCAGTCTACGCATGGGAGCACGATAAATGTCCCGAAATCCCCCATCTGATCCAACTTGCCCAATTCTATCAGATGTCGACCGATTATCTGTTGGGCCTGACTGAGTGAGAGGTTTGCCCCGCCACCGGAGGCCTTACCGGAGATTCTTTGCCTGCAACGGTGCGGTCATCCATCAGTTCGCGCGCCTAGCAGCAAAAAAGCTCCACATTTTTAAAAGTGCACTTGTAAATCCACTTTATTGGACACATTGTTTGGTAGACTTCAGGTACAGCAAACCTAAAATGCAAAAGTAAACACACTTCAAAACGCAGGAGGAGCTATTATGAGCCGCAAATGTGACCACGATTGGTTTGACCATTATATGATGTACAGCATGATGAGCAATAAAAGCGGCGGAGGCAATATTGGTTGTGGCCCCATACTTACACTCATCGGTTTGGGGTTGATGGTATTCAGCATCCTGAACTTCATCGCCGAAATTGCAGCCTGATGGAAGGAAAAGGTATGGCTGAGAATAATAAGTTCATCATCAAAATTATCGACCACGATAATAACTCTATTCTACAAGAACTCAATTATCAGACGAGAGAACGAGCTGAAGAGTTCAAACGAATTTCTGACCGTGCTTATGGTAAACTTTTAGGTGAAAACCAGACCAGAATCACGACTGAGATTTTTGAGCTCTAACACAGCACGTCCTGGGGCATAACATAAAACCGCCGTAATTTAATAACCAACTCCAACACAAATGCCCTGCCGCTCAGACACGAGTAGCAGGGCTCCTTCTATTTTATACAGTATTCAGTCAGAAAGTGAACTTAAAGAGCGACGTTTAATATCAGACAGCACACATCCCCGTCGGATTTTCGGCTCGATTATTGTTTTCACTGCTTTTGAGCATATCCATTTGCGTCGTGAAATACAACGGAATTATAGTACGCATCCCCTAAAATAAGGTATCCTTCCCCAGATTACAGGGGAAAAGGGAAAGTCGGAAATGCCACCACCCGAAACAAGGTAGATGTATAAGGTCGTGATTTGCGACCTTTGGAGAACATGGAGGACAGCTCATTTTTGAGCGTAGCCACTTGTGTGCACAGAGAACATTTTTGTCCACCATCTACATCTGCTCAAAACTGCGCACATCTTTCTCTTGATGGGGTCAGTCTAAGCGACCTCACTCCAATTTAGGCCGTTGCCGGTGCGTACTGTTTGGCACAGTGTCGTGTATAGTGATTCTATCAGCGCGGAAAATTGCGCCTTGATCCGTTGAGTTCGTTTACCCGTTTGGTAAATGAGGTTGGAAGTCACACGTAGATACGTCTTGACCCACTTTCATCGACTACCAAGTTGGTAGTTGGTGAGAAGAATAGAATGAATACACGTGAATTTTATATGTACAATCTGCGTGGCGTTATGGAAATCTGCCGCTACAGCACCCAGCCCAAGGCAAACGCCTTTATAGACTGTATACCATAGCCAAGCACCCTGCCGCCACTCTCCTATCCCCTACTATACCCCTGCCAATTCACGCCGCCGCCGTGCCGCTGCGACACATTTCAGCACTTAACGACGCATTTGGACGCTTTTCGCCAGGTTTGGCATATTTTGCGTTACATTTATTTCGAACAGGATGGAACTGATTCAAATATATGTAATAGGAATGGTGTCAAAAATGGTTACTTCCGATTTGTCTGCCCGTATCAATGATGTACTGCGCTACGTCGGGATCACCCGCAACATGAACGCCTACATGATTCTATCACAAGCCCTAACGCTGATTGCTGAAGATGAAGACCGCCTGCGAGCCGTAGAAAAAGAGATCTACACGCCCATTGCCGACAAAACTCTGCGCAGGCCCAGAGCAGTCCAGAGCACGGTCCGCCGGGCATCCAAGGTCGCATGGGATTTCTTCCCCGATCGCGTTCAGGAACTGGCTGGCTATCCTTTGAATGGTCGCCCCTCTGCCGTGGCTATGCTTGAGCTGCTCTATAATGGTGTCGCCCGCTATGACGATCTTTCTATTCTGAAATAAGCGCCCTTCAACAGCAACACCCCGCTACTCTATGCCGAGCAGTGGGGTGTTTTTGTATCTTGATTCGATTTCAACCGTTACCAGGTTGGTAAGAGTTAATCGCAAAAAAGCGAAATACCGTAAAATTATTTGTCAAAATCTACACAGTGTCATAGAAAGCCGTCATGTACTATGCGGAGTTTTGTATACCCCTCAAATCGAGGGCTACTGCGAAATACCGACTCCTCCTCTGAGCTCTATTGAAGTGTCCCCATTTTGACGACAGTTGAACCTTTACCAGTTTGACCAATGTTTATTGATCGTATCATCGACAGAATATGCTTCTCATCAGTCACTTTGACTACTGATCCTTTGAACCCGCATCAATTTGAGCCATGTTGCAGGATGGTCGTGGCATGCGGCTCCCTCTGACAGCCCAAAATCCGGCCATCAAACGGTGTTCACAGTGTAGACGCCCTTATATTAATCAACGATAACATGTCGCATTTTGATCCAAGTGCACTTTTCAATCGTGTCAATCCAGATAGCGTAACGATTTGTGACGCCATCCGCCGGGCAGACGCTCACTTGTTTCTCAATATCGACGCATCATCGTGTTTTCTCAACAAACTGAGAATCAACATTATTTTGATCTTTTCGAAGAAGCACCATATATTTTGACGATGAATCGAATCATTGTGATACATTCGCTGTCGCTCCTCAACTCCAATCTTGAAAAAGCTCGCAGGTTCGCTTCATCAAGATTTCCGTTAGCGTGTTCATGCTAATCGAGTGTTTCCGCCCATCCTCATTCTTCGGACGTTCGAAAGCACTCAGCTATCATTCCACGCAGATAGAAATAGATTTGTCAATAAAGACGCCTCCATTCTTAATCACCCACAATAAAAGCCCGACCACTCAAATCAGTAGCCAAACTTCCATAATCGATATGCGTATATTTTTCACTTTACTATATAGTGTAGTGAATTTTATGCGCATCTTACTTCTTTGTTTCTTTGTGACATTGTGCAATTTTTCGTGTAGTTTCTATAGTATCGGCACGCGTTTTTGCACATTTTGTCGATCATTATTTCAGTTCCACAAGCATCCAGACTGTCTTAAACCGCCATTTCCCTGCTGTTTCTCTTGTTGTTATAATCTCTACCCTGTATTTTTGAAGCTCTCGATTTAAAAGCAATTTGCCGATCGTCTCTTGGCTAGAGCGTCCTTTAGCCGGAACAATATTTAGGACGCGAATCAGTGCTGCCTTTAGCTCATCCTTTAGCATAGGCTCATTGAGATGTTCCGCAATGTAGGCTGACACATTATCCGACTTATACTCTGGAACAGGACCACCCAAATCGCTCCGAATCATACTAAGAATTGCGTCATGATATCCATCCTGTAACATTTTCAGTGCGACACTTTTCTGATACTGGAAGAACATCTCTTTCATCTCGTTGATATGGTACTCTTTTGTTCGATGATCGTAGTACAAAGTGGACTCCTCACCGATTCGCTCGTTTACATCCGGAGCTGCCAAAAACTTCTCCCAAGTCTCCCCGCCTGCACGATAACACAGCGCTGGTTCAAGATTATAGGTAGCCTCTTTAAGGCACATCTCCAGCTCCCGTTTTCCCTTGCCGCGCAGATAGAGTTTAAAGATATCCTGCTCACTCACTGGCCGCTTTCTGCCGATCTCCTGAATCACCTCCATGGGCAACCACTGCTCAATGAAAATATGTTTGACCGTCTCGTCTTTGATGTCAACACCGTTATAGAAGACAGTCGTAGTAAAAAGGATCCGCTTCAAAAGCTTTCCGTGCCGGACACAATCATACAGCGTATCCATCGCGCCGGACTTGTTGTGGTCAGAGCAGTAGTAGGAAGCCGCATCACCGTATATCAGCTTCATTTTTTCAAGCGTTGCACGACTCGATACAAAAACAATCACTTTTTCATCCGGTGGAATGGAGTCCAAAAGAGCTTTGCGCTCGACATCGCGGTAATAAAATCGAATTTCTGAGGCACACGTTTTTCTTCTGGGGATACTGTAGTAGTTTTCTGGAAGAAGCGTGCCCTCCTCTTTCCACTTCCGAATCAACAGATCCATTGTAGCGCTCATGTAGATGACCGTTTTGCACGGGACCAGCTGCTCAATGCACTGATAGGCCAGATTTGTCTTATGATTGAATTTTGCGTCGTTCACAAAGAAATGCGCCTCATCACAGACAATATAGGTATAGCTGTTCTTGATGTGCTCCAGCGTCTTCTCCGGGTTTTCCTGATAGTCCTTCTGGAGCTTTTGATAGGTTTGCACCTCTACAAACTCAAAACTCAGACACTCGATCATCGTCAATCTAATCAAGTCTGTATCTCGGAAATCTCTTTCGACTCCATCCGCTAAAATGGCTTGGACGATTTGCTCCCACAGCGTTTTCCGGTTGCAAAGATATAGAATTCGCTTTCGATCTTCCACATTGAATCTTGGGCAGCTCGTCATATTCTTCTTCAATAAGTCAATGATTGCAGTTGTTTTGCCCGCGCCTGTACCCGCATCGATCACATAGCGGCCAACTCCCCAGCTTTGTATAACGTCGCCGATGGCCTGTGAGACGTAGCGTGTGTCCTCTGGCAAAGCCGGTAAAGCCCGTTCAAATAGCATTTCTTCCCGGTGGATATCATCCAGTGACCAAATCATTTCCTGTTCGGCTGCTTGCGGTTTCGTCATCGGAGCAGGTACGCGCGGCAACGCTTCACAGGGATCCAAGCCAATGTCGGTAAGATCCCCAAATAGCGCCAAGATAGACAATGCACCGTTGGGTTTGTTTTTGGGCAGAGATACAGGCTGCATGGGTGTAGTGGTAACATTTGTTTCTTCAGTCATAAAATAATATTGCTCCTATAAAAATATAAGGCGCACAGCCCAGCCATCTTGCCAGACCATGCGCCGGTTCGTTAGCGTCTCCCCAGAAAAAAGCTCTGGTCAAACGCTTTGTTCTGTGCTATTATAGGGGCGGGAGATTTAATACACACATGTTTTTCCCGTCTCTACAGCCGCTCTACCTGTTGGCGCAGGTAAGGCGGTTTTTGTTTTACTGTTGCGCATGAGACTTTGCCTCGAATGCTGCCGCCGCTTCTGCAAACGTCTGCATGGCGCTGCTGTAGCCGATTTGGAACGAGTGCTCGGCAACGGACGTAACCAGCCCTTCCAGAATTTCAGATAGGATCTCGTTCTGCGCTTCGCTCAAATACGGTCGAATAAGCGCCTCTGCCTGACGATTGCTTACATTTACGGCATCCTTAAACTTCTCCTGACTCTGCTTGATCTCGTCAGCGGTCTGAAATACATCTTTTAAAAAGCTCATTTTGATTTCCTTTTTCATTTTTATAATCGTATTTTCCAGCTTTCCCACGGCGGGGTACGGAGCAACTTCTGGGTCCCACATATTATGCAGCACCTCCGGGGTGTTATTGACCTTCTGCGCATCGAGCCATTCCATCAGCCTTTTGTAACGCATCTGATGAACAGTTCCGGCTCGCCCTCCTCATTCAGAATAGGCCTGATCTGCAGCGTTGTACCGTCGTCCAGATTGTACAGCAGCCCCTTGTGCAGCGGAGCATCGTAAAAGCAGGGCAGGATACACATCACCGTGTCAGCCGTTTTTCCAGCCAGAATGCTGTTGAGTGCCGCCTCTGCGTACTGTTCCTCTTCACGGTTCTCGGTCAGAACATTCGCATCATTGAAGTAAAGTCCAATCATGTCAGTTCTCCTCGCATTATGCACATTTGTTGTTTCGGTCGTTCTTCAGAGCCGGGGTCAAAGGCTTGTCCGCCGAGCAGATGGACTGCAGCAGCCCCCGTACCTCGCTCTCCAACCGCTGGAGTTCGGTACGCACCTGCTCCCATTCCTTCAGCTCCCCGCTGGCGACTCCATCCCGGATCGTGCGCCTTACAGCCTCTGCCAGCGCCTCCTCCAGCCTTGTATGATAAGTACAAATATTGTACTCCACCCCGCCATCGGCCTTCGTATGCGCCTTTTTCAACGTATAACACACGCGGCTCGCATCCAGATAATAGTCGTTCCAAATTTTCAGCATCATCAACACCTCCGAATTAATTTTTTTGTTTATTTTGCCAGAGTCTATGTTCAGGTCCCCTTGTTGGCAGGGCGCTGCCCGGACGCTATGTCCTTAAGGACAACCAGACCTTCACTTTTGCTGCCTTGCCACTCCTGGCCGCTTCAGCAGTATCTTCCTATCCCGTCCCAAAGAACGGAACCAGATTTCTGTTCACGATGAACTCTTCCCTTCTTAAGAATTGTCAATGTTGGAAAGCCGCACAGGCATTCTAATTTTGTCAATATCATGTCGTGAGCATACCGCAATCAGGTACATTTGTCAAGACTTTTTGAGAAAAAATATTTATTTTGAGAATTTCACAATGTCTTAAATTCCAATTTTCAATTTTTTGCTCCTGCAATTGTTGACAGTTTTAGAATTCTATGATATTATATAAATACCTATTAGAAAGGAGTGTTTCAAAATGAGCGTCTGCCAGAACATTAAGGCCGTTGCGGAAGCTAGGGGGATTTCCATCAAAGAACTCAGCCGCAGGGTTGATATCCCCTATACCACTTTATATAACATGTTGAATCGCGACAGCGAACGGTTCGACCTCAATCTGCTGGAGCAAATCGCACAATCTCTGGACGTATCCGTTGGAATATTAATGGGCTCCGCTGTGCCCAGCATGACTGAGCTCTTAGGTGAGCATTATCCATCACGCAACGAATACCTTGCGCGCCATTCCTCCGATGATGGATTTACCAATCTGCAGAACACCGATGAAGACAACCCGTGCAATACCGAAAAGAACGACCATTTTCCGTTTGATCCAGGCGATAAAAGATACAACTCCCTGTGCGAATTCGACCAGCTAAACCCTCTTGGGCAGGAAGTCGCTGTACAGCTTCTGCTTTCCATAAGGGCTCATCAGTTTGAGGGTGATTTGCGGCGTGAGTTCATCTTCCTGCTGAAGCATTCCAACGACAAGGCTATCTTTCAACTGAATCAGGCGCTTATGAGTCTGTCCTGTTCAAGTAGCTTCAACGATAAGTATGCCACGCCAAGTTTTACCGAGCTTCTTAAAAGTCTGGATACCGACGTAGATTGATTCCACCCTCCATTTCTCTCTCCACAGAGCAATGGGGGTATTTTTATGCTCATCTACCAAAAAAGAGCAGTCCCACCACCCGGCGGAACTACTCTTGAAGTGTATGATTTAATTTTTACAGGTTCATCAAGGGGCTGGTCTGGGTGCCACGATCCACAATGTCCTTATCCTTGATGCCCAACAGGTAGCGCTGGGTGATCATGATATTGACATGCCCCATTAGGCGGGAGACACTATACAGGTCCAGACCGTTCTTCAGCTGCATCTGTGCGAAGGTATGGCGGCAGGTATGAGGACTGACCCGCACCGAGGACGAGATCCCCACCTCTTTTGCGGCATGCTTCAATATCCGTGCTACGGCCTCATCGGTCATGGGCTTGCCGTTTTTGCTGGGGAAGAGGTTCTTGTAGCGAGTAGGGTGCTCCTTCAGGTAACCATCCCGGAGTGTGCAATACTTGACGAGCTGCTTGGAGAGTGCGGGCGACTTGGGCACGACCCGTTCCTTGCTGCCCTTGCCGTGCTTTACCAAAATATAGTCCTGCTTGATATCCTCCGGCTCCATCAGGATCATTTCGTTGCAGCGCATCCCGGTATCAAACAGCAGCATGATGATGGTCTTGTTCCGCACGTCCAGAAAGTCCTTGCCGTCGTAGAACTGGATCATCCGCTTCATCTCAGTCGCTGTAAAGGTATCAATGATCGTCCGGGGCTGACGGAGGCACTTTACCTTTTTGGCCGGATTGTCCCGCTCCTCCAGATAGCCCTCATTGACCAGATAGTTGAACCATGTGCGCCACACCTTGAGCAGGTCGTTGATATAGCGGGACGTGCTGCCCGCGTCCTGCTTCTCCTTCATCAGGTCACGGATGTGACGGGGACGGACGTCTTCCAGCTCGGTGATCTGCTTCAGCTCCAAATATTCCAACAAAAACCGGGTCGCAGCCTTATAATTGCGCACAGAGCCTTTAGCCAGATGGCGGCATTCACAGTCATAGATAAATTCATCGCGGAGATCTTTCAAACACATAAAAAAACACCCTTTCCTTCATGGCGGACCACAAAAGAAAGGGTGAAAAATCGTTAGAAATGGTTGTCGTACCAAATCAGGCTTGTTCGTAGTTGAGCAAGACAAACTCCGGCCGACAAATCATCCAATTTTTAACGCAGCTGCGTGATTAGCAGTTCTCAGCGAAGTACTTAATGGTACGGACCATCTGAGAGGTGTAGGAGTTCTCGTTGTCGTACCAGGACACGACCTGAACCTGATAGGTGTCGTCGTCGATCTTAGCGACCATGGTCTGGGTAGCGTCGAACAGAGAGCCGTAACGCATGCCGATGACGTCAGAAGAGACGATCTGATCCTCGTTGTAGCCGAAGGACTCAGAGGAAGCAGCCTTCATTGCAGCGTTGATGGACTCCTTGGTGACGTCCTTGCCCTTGACGACAGCAACCAGGATGGTGGTGGAGCCGGTGGGAACAGGCACACGCTGAGCAGAGCCGATCAGCTTGCCGTTCAGCTCAGGGATGACCAGGCCGATGGCCTTGGCAGCACCGGTGCTGTTGGGGACGATGTTCTGTGCGCCAGCACGTGCACGGCGCAGGTCGCCCTTGCGCTGAGGACCATCCAGGATCATCTGGTCGCCGGTGTAAGCATGAACAGTGGTCATGATGCCGGAAACGATGGGATAGGTCTTGTTCAGGGTGTCGGCCATGGGAGCCAGGCAGTTGGTGGTGCAGGAAGCAGCGGAGATGACCTGATCCTCAGCGGACAGGGTCTTCTCGTTGACGGAGAAGACGATGGTCTTCAGGTCGTTGCCTGCGGGAGCAGAGATGACGACCTTCTTTGCGCCAGCCTGGATGTGAGCCATGCTCTTCTCCTTGCTGGTGTAGAAGCCGGTGCACTCCAGAACGACATCAACGTTCAGCTCGCCCCAGGGAGCATCCTTTGCGTCCTTAACAGCATAGATCTTGATCTCCTTGCCGTCGACGATGATGGAATCCTCGGTAGCCTCGACAGTGTGCTTGCCTTCGCCGATCTTGCCGCAGAAGGAACCCTGAGCAGTGTCGTACTTCAGCAGGTGAGCCAGCATCTTGGGGCTGGTCAGGTCGTTGATTGCGACGACCTCGTAACCCTCAGCATCAAACATCTGACGGAAAGCCAGACGGCCAATACGACCAAAACCATTGATAGCAACTCTAACAGCCATGTTAATAATACCTCCTAAATGTTCTTACCCTTTTCATCGGATAATCTCACGGTATCTTTATTGTAGTCCAAAACGCGAAAAGTTTCAAGTGTCTGCTAAAAAATTAACAACTCGTTTGTTCACTTTTTGGCTTTTGTATGATTTTTGCCCCTTATCTGGGCCGGTTTTCAGCAATTCAGCCAACAGAGTGCTGTCCTTTACTTCTTTCTGGCCGCAGGCCCTGCGGTGCGCACGGTGCAGAACACGCCCAGCGTCCCAAGGCAGGCCATGCCCAGACCAAAAAAGATGGAGGGCAGCGCCGTGAGGACGAACTGTGAGGGCATCGCCAGCGTCAGGGTCTGGGGCAGCTCCCAGCAGAAGCCGAGGACAAAGGCTGCCAGACCGGAAGTGCACAGGGCTTTTCCATCCGACGTTTCGGGCAGCCAGAGCGCCCGCACCAGACGGGACAGAAAGACGAGCATTCCCAGCAGCACCCAGACCTGCGCCGTGGGTGAAACGCGGTGCCAGCTGGAGCTGTTCTCCATGAAGCGGCTCAGAACGCACCAGTAGAACACCAGTGTGCCCCAGATGCCGGAGGCCATGCTCTTTGCGGGCGGCTGCCAGTCCTTCCGCAGCCAGCTCTTCGCCAGCCGGGCCAGCCACTGGCCACACAGAATTTCCAGTATCGCGCGAACAAACGAGCCTGCGCCAGTCATTCCAACGGCGAAGCGCAAAAATCCTGCGGCAGTAAAGAATGCCCCTGCCATCGCCGTGACGATGCCGGACGGTTTGCAGTGGTCCTGCAAGTTCTTCGGCTCACAGGCCAGTTTCCGGCCCGCAAACAGGCTCACCAGCACCGCGATGCCCAGCGCAGCATACCGCAGCCAGACCGAACCGGCGATGCACAGGCCGCTTTCCAGGTCGGTCCAAAAGCCCAGATCCAGGCCCCGGCCAAGGGCCAGTGCCGTTCCTACAACAAAAACAAGTGTGAGTAATGGATTCATCAGCGTTCCTCGATCGGTTTATATTTCTGGCGCACGCCCAGATACTTGTAGGCGGGCCGGATGATACGGTTGGCGAAGACGACCTCCTCCACGCGGTGGGCGCACCAGCCCGGCACACGGGCAATGGCAAACAGCGGGGTGTAGATGTCCTCGGAGATGCCCAGCATGTTGTAGATCAGCCCGCTGAACAGGTCCACGTTGGCGCAGACGGGCTTCGTGCTGCCCTTTTCCTCAGCGAAGATGCCGGGGGCCAGCCGCTCGATGCTGCACAGCATGTTGTACTCTTCCTCAAAGCCTTTCTCGTAGGCCAGGTGTCTGGCGCGGTTCTTCAGGATGACCTCGCGGGGGTCGCTCATGGTATAGACCGCGTGGCCCATGCCGTAGATGAGGCCGGAGCCGTCGCCCGCCTGCTTACGGAGGATGCGGCGGAGATACTCGCGGACCTCATCGTCATCGTCGGGGTGCTCGACATGCTTCAGGATATCCTGCAGCTGGCGGTTGACCATCAGGTTCGCACCGCCGTGCTTGGGGCCTTTCAGTGCGCCGATGGCCGCCGCGATGGCCGAATAGGTGTCGGTGCCCGAAGAGGACAGCACACGGGTGGTGAAGGTGGAGCAGTTGCCGCCGCCGTGGTCCGCGTGGACCAGCAGGCACATATCCAGCAGCTTGGCCTCCTCGTGGGTGAACTTCTGGTCCGGGCGGTAGGTGCTGAGGATGTGCTCCGCCGTGCTCTGGCCGGGCTTGGGCAGATGGAAGAACATGCTCTGCTTATCGTAATAGCGGCGCTTCATCTGGTAGGCGTTGACCATCATGGTGGGCATGCTTGCAATGAGGTTGATGCTCTGGTTCAGGATGTTCTCCAGGCTCAGGTCCTCGGCGTGCTCATCGTAGGAATACAGGCCCAACACACAGCGCTGCATCTTGTTCATCACGTTGGGCGAAGGCGCGTTCATGGTGTCCATAAAGCCATCGGGCAGTGCGCGGTGCTCGGCCAGCAGCGCACAGAAATCGTCCAGCTGGGTCTGGGTGGGCAGGCTGCCGAACAGCAGCAGCCAGATGACCTCCTCAAAGACGAAGCGGTCGTTGCGGTAGGCTTCTTCCACGATCTCCTCGATGTTGACACCGCGGTAGATCAGCTTGCCGGGGATGGGGATGACATGCCCCTCCTGGTCCTTTTTGTAGCCGACGACGTCGCACACGTTGGTCAGGCCTGCCAGCACACCGGTGCCATCCGGATTGCGCAGGCCGCGCTTGACCCCCAGCCGCTCGCTGGTCTCCGGGTCGATGTAGTTGTTGGCAATGTACTCTTCGCAGAGTGTCCGCATCGTCTGCGGGTCCAGCGTTGCCACTTCTGCATGTTGATAGTTCATGCGCAGATTCCCCTTTCTGTTTCGAATTTCTTATACCTTTCCCTGCCATCCGCGCTGATGGCACATGTCTATCATAGCGCTTTTGTGAAATAAATTCAAGAAGAAGATGAAATCTGCGCTTTTTCTCCGCGTGTTCCTGCTACACTGGCCCAAACGAAACTGCCTGTCCGGGAGGGGCTGCTATGAAACGTTCCTTTTTTCTGCTCTGTGCCGTGCTGTTCGTGCTGGGCAGTCTGCTGCCGCTGGCCGGATACCGGCTGGCCAAAACCGTGCTGGGGCCTTCGGCACCGGCATCGTCCGCCGCGGCCCCGGAACCGGAAACGCCCGATTCCGCCTCTCTGCCGCCCTCCGACCGGGACAGCGAGACCTTCCTCATCGCCGACCAGAGCGATGGCGCGGTCGTGTCGGTGCCCCGCCGGGACTACCTCATCGGGGCCGTAGCGGCGGAAATGCCCATCACCTGGCCGGACGAGGCGCTGAAAGCCCAGGCCATCGCGGCCCACAGCTACGTGCTCTACTGCCGGGACCACGCACAGGACCACGCCGCAGGCTGGCTCACCGCCGACCCGGCCCGGCGGCAGGGCTATCTGACCGATGCCGTTCTCCGCAGCTATTGGGGCACGGCCTATGAGGCCAACTACGCCCGGCTCTCGGCTCTGGTGGATTCGGTCCTGACGCAGGTGCTCTACTATGAGGATGCCCCCGCCGGGACCAGCTATTTCGCCATCTCCAACGGGCAGACCGAAGCCAGCGAGAACGTCTGGGGCACCGCCGTCCCCTATCTCATCCCGGTGGACAGCAGCACCGACCAGAACGCCGACAACTACATCTACACTGTCTCGTTCTCTGCCGCACAGCTGCAGCAGCTCCTGACCGGGCTGGGCCTCACGCCCGACCTCTCCGCGCCGGAGGGCTGGTTCGGGGATGCCTCCCTCACTCCCTCCGGCTACGTGGCCTCCCTGCCCGTCTGCGGCCAGACCGTGACCGGCCCGGCGCTGCGGAAGACGCTGGGCCTGCGGAGCGCCTGCTTCACGGTGCAGTATCAGAACGGCAGCTTTTTCTTCACCACCAGAGGTTACGGCCACGGGGTCGGGATGAGCCAGTGGGGAGCCAGAGCGCTGGCCGAGCAGGGGCAGACGGCTTCGCAGATCCTCGCCCACTACTTCCCCGGCACCCAGCTGCGGCAGTGAGCCGCGCCGACAAAAAACCGCCGTGTGCATCTGATCTGCACCCGGCGGTTTTTCGGTATTTTTTACTGGAACAGACTGTCCAGCCAGCTCAACACGCTGCTCTGGGTCGTCGTCTCCGTTGTGGGGGTCTGTTCCACCACGGTGGTCTCGGTGGCCGTCTCTGCAGCCGTCTCCTCGGCCACGACTGCGGCCTCCAGCTCTTCCAGACCGACGCCGTCGTCGTTGGCGTCGGAAGTGATGTACCAGTAGCAGGACGCCCCAGCGATCGAGATGCTGGCGCTGGACAGCGGCACGCGGCCCGCAGAGACGCCATTCGCCGGGTCTGAGCAGTAGAAGACGCCGTCTGTGTAGTCGGTCAGCAGCACCGCGTGGGGCTGGCTGCGGTCATATAAGACGATGCCCTCCGGGTGCTCCTGCAAGATCCGGATGAGGGCTTCGGTCTTGGCCGCCTTGCCGGAAGGAAGGGTGGCGTAGCCAACGTGCATCGCATTGTATGTAAAACTGTGGGACAGACCACCGGCCCACGCCGTGCTCTTGATGCTGTTCTCGGTCACATCGACCCAGCCGTCCAGACCATCGAGGTAAGCGCGGCGGCGCAGCATCATCGCGGCCGAAGCCAGTGTGCAGGTGCCGCCCCGGCTCTGCTTGAAGTAGAACCCAGCGTCAACGTTTAAGTCCACAGCCAGAGCCGCAGGCAGAAGCGTCATCATCAGCGCCAGCGTCATGAGCAGCGCCGACAGTTTTTTCCATGCGTGATGCGGTGCAGTTTCCACGTTGTTCCATCTCCCTTGAATCGCGTCGTTATTCACTGCCGTAAAGTATACCAGTTTGTTACTCTTTTGTAAACAGTTGCTCGGCTTTTTTCTCATATTTTACACGCTTTGGTCACAATTCAGGAGCAGATTGCACAAAAGGCGCTTTTGTCTGTTGTGGTTTTCGTACAAAAGTCTGTTGGTTCTTTCCGTTTTCTTTTTGTGCAGATTATGGTATACTTTCAAACAGGATCAACGAAACCGAAACTTTGCAGGAGCAGGTAGATATGAAAGCAACCATCGTCATCCCCAACATCAACGGCAAGGGCTGGCTCAGGGACTCCATCGAGTCCATCTATGCCCAGACCGAACAAGATTTTGAACTCATCGTCGTGGACAACGGCTCCACCGACGAAAGTCTGGAGCAGGCCCGCAGCTATTGCACCCGCCCGAACTTCACCCTCATCGAGAACGGCCGCAACACCGGCTTCTCCCATGCGGTCAATCAGGGCATCGCCCGCGCCAAGAGCGAGTTTGTGGTGCTCTTCAACAACGACGCCTTCGCCGAACCGCAGTGGCTGGCGGAGCTCATCCGCACCGCCGAGACCGACCCCCGGATCTTCGCCGTGCAGAGCCTGATGATCCGCCACTTCGACCGCGAACTGGCCGACGACGCCGGGGATTACGTCACCTGGATGGGCTTTGCCTGTAAGACCGGCGACGGCCGCCGGGCCAGCCGCTACACCAAAACGAAGCGCATCTTCTCGGCCTGCGGCGGCGCATCGCTCTACCGCAAGAGCATCCTGGACGAGATCGGCGGCTTCGACGAAAACTTTTTCGCCTATTTTGAGGACGTGGACCTCAGCTGGCGCGCCAACAATGCAGGCTATCAAAATGTGCTCTGCCCTGCGGCCAGATGCTACCACATCTGCGGCGCCAGCACCGGTGCCGTCAAGTACAACGCCTTCAAGAGCCAGCAGAGCGGCCGCAACAGCATCCTGCTCCCGCTCAAGAACGAGCCGCTGCTCATGCTCCTGCTCAACTTCATCCCGCTGGCGCTGGGCTATCTGCTCAAGTGCTACAAATTCCACAAGCAGGGCTTTGGTGAGGCCTGGGACAAAGGGATGCACGAGGCCTTTGCCCTGCTCCGCTCCGGCCAGCTCGGTAAGCGCCCCTTCCGCCTGAAAGACCTGCCCAACTACATCCTGATGGAACTGTGGATGATCTGGAACATGGTGCCGTATCTGTGGTATCGGCTGGTCATCGTCCGGTTCGACCTGAAATAATTTTGATACAAAAAAGCACCGGAACCTTCCGTTATAACACCCTCAAGCACATCGTCAGCAGTTTCCCGGTGGAGACAAACGTGTGAAGACGGGCCGGATGTGAGGGGATAAAAAGAAAAGCAGCCCAAAACCTTTCGATTTCGAGCTGCTTGCAATGCCGGTGGTGGGGGTCTCCCGCGCACTGAGCAACAGCCCGCAGGGCTGATTGCTCCCCTGCTGTGCAAAGGCAAAATTCACGCTTCAACAAATAATAATTTGAAATATCCACGATTTTTCGATGCGTTTTTCCTCTACTCTGTTTTTTCGGTTTGGACCGCCCAAATGGAAATTGGAGGGATGTTCAGGAGGGATGCAGGGCAAAACGCTCCTCTGCTTAGGCACAAAACGAAAGGAAAGTCAAGGATAATGAATCAAAATCAAGCAAAAGAGTATTATGAAAAATTATTTGTGAACTATCCTGATGTGCTGTCTGTAGAAGAAGCAACAACTTTACCAGAAATTCAACTGCGCCCGCTCGACGGATTATCATGGGCACAGTCTGTCGGTCAGCGATGTGATCATGCTGAATCAGGATGGGAAGATTTCGGCGCATTATGTGGACAGCATCGGCTTCAAGGAGCTGCCGGGGTTTCTGGATAAAAAGCCGGAACGCACCTCGGTTTTGCAAACGCTCAAAGAGAAGTGCGATGTCCCGGAGTGCAACCCTGCCGCCTGCCGGAAAGCGAGGGATGCCCATGAACTTTGACCATGAAGAACTGATGCTTTACAACACCGGCTCCCGGCTGGGGCTGATGCAGGAACTACGGCTCATGCAGTGCTACCTGATGCCGGATGAAACTGCGCTGCGGGAGCTGTCCGAGGGCGTTATCGAAAAGCTGAAGCTGCTGACCGATGCGCAGTTTGCGGAGGTTGAGTTTCCTATGGACTGATTTTTGCCGCCTGCGGGCGGCGTACATGGAATTTTCATTAAAGAAAAACAGCCGTTTCCGCTTAAATAAAGAGAAACAGCTGCCTTTTTCAAAAATTTGTTGTCACATGGAAATCCAGCCAAGAGTATTGGCCACTGAACTGATCAGAATGATGGCGGCAAAAACAGGGCAAAGATAGCGAATCATAAAGTTGAAAATCTTTTTGCGGCGGAACGGCTTACCGTCCATTGTGACTTCTTCTTCGATTTTTTCTACGCCGATGACACGGGATACCAGCACGCAGGTGGAAATGGCGGCGATGGGCATCATAACAGAGTTTGTCAGAAAATCGAAGAAGTCCAGAAACTGCATCCCGAACACCGTCACACCGGCCAGCGGGCCGTAGCCAAGCGCGGACAGACTGCCTAAGACAACCATGATAATACCAATGCAGGCGGTAGCCATCTGTCGGTTCCAGCCGAGTTCATCCTCAAAGGTGGAAACGGCACTCTCTGTCAAGGCAATGGAACTTGTAACAGCGGCAAAGAGAACCAACAGGAAGAACAGTACGCCTACAACGTGGCCGAACCCCATACTCTCAAATACTTTGGGGATGGTGATGAACATCAAAGAAGGGCCTGCCTGCAGGGTGTTCGGGTCACCGCCAGAGAAGGAAAATACAGCAGGTATGATCATCAGACCGGCCATGATTGCAATGGCAGTGTCAAAAATTTCAACATTTTCTGTGGATTCCTCAATGGAAACATCCTTTTTCATATAGGAGCCGAAGGTCACCAGAATGCCCATGGCAATGGACAGAGAGTAGAACATCTGCCCCATGGCGGTGACAACAGTCATCCATGAAAAGTTTGCAACGTTGGGAATCAGGAAATACTTGACTCCGGCCAATGCGCCCGGACGGGTGACCGAGTAAATCGCAATGACAACAGACAAAACCACCAAAACGGGCATCATCAGCTTAGACACTCGTTCCACGCCATTACGGACACCGGCAAAAATGATGGAAAGCGTGAAAACCGTAAAGATGAGAAAGCATACCTCAGCAGACAGGCCGCTGGAAATAAAGCCGGAGAAATAGCCATCCTGTGCTAACTCACTGCCGTGTCCACTGACATAGGCGGAAAGATAACGGATGACCCAGCCACCGATGACCGAATAGTACGGTACAATCAGAATGGGAATGATGGCATTGATCCATCCACCAAACTTCAGCTTACCGCTCTTGCCAAATGCTCCGAAAGCGCCGACCGGGCTCTTTTTGGTCATGCGGCCCAGCGCGGTTTCTGCCACGATCATGGTGTAACCAAAAGTAACGGCCAGCACAATGTACACCAGCAGAAAAATACCGCCGCCATATTTTGCGGCCAGATACGGGAAACGCCAGATGTTGCCAAGGCCCACGGATGCGCCGGCAGCAGAAAGAACAAAGCCGATCTTACCGGAAAAGGCGCTCCGTTTGGGATGCTGTGAATCCATAGTAACACACTCCTATTCTTTTTTCCTATCCAGAAACAGGATTAGTGTACCATATATCTTAAAGAGATACAATACATCTACCTGCGGGCAATCACAAAACGGTTGCCCGCTGTTTTTATGCTCAAAATCGGAAGGAGGCAGCAATGTCAAGCAAAACCGAAGAATATCTCGCCCTTGCCCAGCGCACGGCAAACGGTCTGACGCGGTACTGGGAAAGCTGGACGGACTATGGTGTATCACTTCCCTCTGTTTGCTGTTTCAAAACATTTTTCGACTTTTTTTCAAAAACGTCTTGGCAAGGATTTATTTCTATGGTAAACTTTTTATGAAAGTTCATAGGCAAACCCGGCGCAAGTCGGCGACGCAAAGCTATAGGGACCCACCGGGTCAGCCAGTTGCCAGTAAGAAATTGCTGTTTTCTGCTGTCCGTAAATATCGCTTTATGAAGTCAGATGACGCTTTCAGTCATGGGTTCGCCATGCCTTGAAAGCGTTTATTTATTTTCCAGCGGCAGAGTTATAAAAATGAAGGGGTCATGTTATGAATGTTACAAAGCGAGCCAGAACTTGCAGGGGTCTGGCAATTCTAATGACGATGCTTCTGCTGACGGCATTGCTGTCTCTTTCGGCAAGCGCAGCAGAAACAGTAAGCCAGCATGAGCGTGTGAGGGTTGGCTTTTTTGCAATGGACGGCTATCACATGATGGACGAGGACGGAAACCGCAGCGGTTATGGCTACGATTTTCTCCGCTTGATGGCGCGCTACTGGGATGTAGACTATGAATACGTCGGCTATGACAAAAGCTGGGAAGAAATGCAGCAGATGCTGATCGACGGCGAAATCGACATGGTAACTTCTGCCCGCAGAACGCCTGAGCGCGAAGAATTATTTGATTTTTCCCGTCCGATCGGAACCAACAATGGTATCCTGACTGTCCGCAGCGATAATAGCACCATCGTTGAGGGAAAGTATAGTACCTACGATGGGATGCGTGTTGCACTCCTGCGCGGAAACTCCCGGAACGATGAATTTGCGGAGTATGCACGAACCAAAGGCTTCACTTACAAATCGGTCTATTTCGATTCGGCTGAGGAGATAGCAGAGGCACTTCAGAATGGAACGGTTGATGCCATTGTCACCAGTTCCCTGCGCAAAATGAACAATGAGCGCATCCTTGAAAAATTCGCAGCAGTGATTTTTATGTGATCGTCAAAAAAGGAAACACTGAACTTCTGAATAAGATAAATTATGCGATTGATCAGATGAACGCTGCCGAAGGCAGCTGGAAAACGACCCTCTATAACAAAAACTACGAAACTACCGATACCAAAAATCTGGAGTACACGGAAGAAGAAAAGCGTATCATTGCCCAATATTCCAAGGAAAACCCCCTTCATGTTCTGTGCGACCCGACCCGGTATCCCTATTCCTATACAGAAAATGGCGAAGTAAAGGGCATTCTCCCGGACTATTTTCGGAAGATAGCAGACTATGCAGGACTCTCGTATGAGTTTCTTGTTCCTGCGACCAGAGATGAGTATATCGCATATCAAAGCAATAAGGATGCGGTAAACATCAGTATTGATGCACGATTGGATACGGATAATTACGCAGAGACCAAAGAATGGGGATTGACCGCTCCCTATATCACGATGCGAATGGCAAGAGTGACGCGGAGAGACTTTGATGGGAAGATCCATGTTGTCACCACAGTCAATCAGACCGCGTCCACATCGATCGAAGATGTGCTGGCACCCGGTGCGGAAAAACTGATGTGCAGTACCCGTCAGGAGATGATGGAAGCGGTCCGCGATGGCAAAGCGGATGCAGCCTTTGTCTACTATTACATGGCACAGGCATTCGTCAACAGCGACACAACAGGTACAATGACCTACATGCCGCTGGAACAACCCACATTCAGTTACCGCATGGTGGTTTCCTCTACGGAAAACCATGCGCTGGCAGGTATCCTGACAAAAGCAATGTACGCAATGCCGGATAATCTTGTGGAAGACCTTGCAACACAGTACACCACTTATAAAGCAACGAATCTGACACTTGCAGATATGATCCGTCTGCATCCGGTCACAGTTGTCGCCATCATCGTATTTATCTCGTGGATGGCGGTCACGCTGATCGTTATTTTGAACCGCTTGCAAACACGCAGAAAATTACAGCTTGCAGCCCAGCAGAAAGCGAAAGAAATGACTGCCCTTGCAGAGCAGGCGCAAGCAGCCAGCAAAGCCAAAAGCACATTCCTTTCCAATATGTCCCACGACATCCGCACCCCTATGAACGCCATCATCGGCTTTACAAATATTGCATTGCATCAGGATTCTGTGCCGGAAATGCACAACTGTCTGAAGAAGATCGAGGAAAGCTCGGATCATCTGCTGTCCCTGCTGAATGATGTGCTGGATCTGAGCCGCATCGAGAGCGGAAAGGTGGAGTTTTCCCCTGTTCCGGCGAATATCACCGCAGTTACAGACAGTGTGATCGAGATCGTGAAGGGGATGCTTCTGAACCGGGAACTGAACTTTGAAGTGCATCGTGAACCGCTGCAAAATCCCTATGTCATGACGGAACCCGTCCGTATCCGGGAAATTCTGGTCAATATCCTGAATAATGCCGTGAAATTTACCAAGGATGGCGGCACCATCCGTTTTGATGCAGGCAGCCGTCCGGGAGCCGATGCACAGCACATCGTAATTTGCTATCGGATCAAAGATACCGGCATCGGTATGAGCGAAGATTTCCAGAAAAAAATTTTTGACGAATTTGCGCAGGAAGAAAATGGCGTACGGACACAGTATAAGGGCACGGGTCTGGGAATGCCCATCTCAAAGAAGTATATTGAACTGATGGGCGGCACGATCACAGTAGACAGCCGGAAGGGCGTCGGTACGACCTTTACCGTAGAGATTCCCATGGAATTGACAAATGCTGAGAAAGTCGAAAAAACAAAGCCGCTTGTACAGCACAATGACCTGAAAGGGATCAAGGTGCTTCTGGCCGAAGATAATGATCTGAACGCCGAACTTGCCACGATTCTGTTGGAAGATTTGGGAATGACAGTAACGCGTGCAGCAGATGGGCAGGAAGTTGTTGATCTGTTCGCAGAGCATCCGGCGGGCACTTATGATATTATCCTGATGGACATTATGATGCCTAAAATGGATGGACATCAGGCGGCAAAGGCGATCCGAGCAATGTATGCTGACCGCTCGGATGCAGAAGAGATTCCCATCATCGCATTGTCGGCAAATGCTTTTTCGGAGGACGTTCAGGCATCTCTGGACGCAGGCATGAACGGTCATGTTTCCAAGCCTCTTAACATGGAAGAAGTAACCAAAGTTATTGAGCGTAACTTGAACAGGCCGTAACTCCAGCGGATTAACACCTACATATTTCCCCCAAGCGGGCGACCACAAAAAGGTTGCCCGCTATTTTTATACCCTAAAAACTAAAGAAGGAGGCCAAAATGTAGTACAAATCTTATGCGCAATTTTCGTATATGGGGTTAATTCTTTGCTTCCAAATGTAATGGGAGTGATGAAGTACATCGGAGCAGCTTATATCCTGTGGCTTGCGGCAGGGTAAAAGCGTTCCATAGAAAACAAGTGCTCTTTACGAAAAAAAAGCCTTGAAACGCTTTTGTTATAATGTTACAATATATACCATATAATAGTATATCTATATATTCAAAAAAGCTACTGACAGCAGAACGAGAATGATATTGCAAGCACCTTCCTGAAATCGGTGAAGTGAAAATAAAGCTAGAATGAGCCGTCTGGGGCGGAGAAAGATTGGATAAAATGAAAAACTCTGGAACGAGCGAAACCATGCAGACGCTGATGCGGAAAAGCGTCTGTGCAATGCTGTGCCTGCTGCTGTTGCTGTCAGCTGTGCTCCCTGTGAAGGCTGCCGCAGAAACCGCCCCTGTAAGGGTCGTCCGCGTTGGTTCGTTTGAGGACACCTTCAACTATTGCAACGAGAGGGGCGCAAGAAAGGGCTACGGCTACGAGTTGCTGGAAACACTATCCGGCTATACAGGCTGGCAGTTCGAATATGTGACCTGCGACTGGTCAGACTGCTTTGAAAAACTTGAAAACGGCGAAATCGACATCATGGGCGGTATTTCTTATACGGAGGATCGCGCTGAGGAGATGCTGTTTTCGGACGAACCGATGGGGGAGGAAAAATATTACCTCTACGCCGATCTCTCGCGCGCAGATATCTCCGCCCCCAACCTTAAAACGCTGGACGGCAAAAAGATCGGCGTTGTAATGGGAACGGAACCGGAAGTGATGCTGACCGAATGGGAGGAAAAACACGGCATAAAAACGCAGCACGTTAACATCTCCAACAACGAGGATGTGAAGCAAAAGCTGGCCAATCACGAGATCGACTGCTTTGTTTCGCTGGAAGAATCCTACTGGGCAGAGCTTGGCATCTCGACCATAACCCGCGTGGGAAAATCCAGCATCTACTATGTGTTCAACAAAGACCGTCCGGATCTCAAGGAAGAACTGGACAATGCGATGTACGCGTTGGACGAAGAGGCTCCTTTTTATACGGCGGATCTGTGTAAAAAGTATTTCTCGCTGGATTATAAGCCCATCCTTACGGGAGAGGAAAAGGCGTGGCTCAGAAAGCACGGTGCGATCCGGATGGGCTTTCTGACGAGTGATAGCGGCGTCAGCACCTATGACCCTGCCACCGGTGAGATTACCGGAACAATAACGGACTATATTCAGTTTGCCGCAGATTGTCTGGGAAATCAGGAGCTGGAATTTCAGTTGGTCGGTTATGACGACAAAGAGGCGGAACTCAATGCGCTGAAATCAGGCGAGATCGACATGATCTTCCATTTCGACCAGAGTCCCAATCTGGCTGAAGAATATCGCCTTGCCAGAACCAACACAACTTGGACCGCCAATATGATGGTGGTCACGAACCAACAGCTCTTTATCGAAAACCAAGTGAACCGCGTTGCCGTTCCCCAAAACAAGATCTCCCTAACAAGGTATATTGCGTTTTATTATCCGCAGTGGGAGATCGTGGACTGCGACACACAGGAGGATGCGGTAAAACTGGTCAAGGACGGACAGGCAGACTGTTTTATCATAGGGGTCGGCAGTGAGGCGAAATACAGCAAAAATCATGGTTTTTACAGCGTTCCGCTGCCAAACCCTGCCAATTCCTGCTTTGCGGTCAAGAGCGGAAACCGCAGCCTGCTGTCCATCCTGAACAAAACGATCAAGGCAATGCCAGCCAATATGCTTACCAGCTCTCTGGCGATGCATAAGAGCTCCGCGCGGAAGGTTACCCTGAGCGAGTTTATAAAGGATAACTTCTTTAGGGTTCTGCTGGTCAGCAGCATTGTGGTTGCAGCCATTCTGCTCACGATCCTGAAGCTGCTGCGGAAGGCGCGCAAAGCCGAAGTTGCTGCAAAGAAAGCCGCAAACGATACGCAGGAGCTGAATGCAAAATTGCAGGTCGCTGTGGAAAACGCCGAGAGCGCGAACCGTGCCAAATCCACCTTCCTGTTCAATATGTCTCATGATATCCGTACCCCCATGAACGCCATTATCGGTTACGCAGACCTTGCCTCCCGGCATCTGGACGACCCTGCAAAGCTGGAAAAATACATGGAGAACATTCAGGTGTGCGGACAGAACCTGCTGATGCTGCTGAACAATGTTCTGGATCTCGCCCGGATCGAGAACGATAAGACGGAGATGGAGTATTCTGTTTCGGATGTCGAGAAGGATTTCCGTAACTGCATTGCGATGTTCCAGAATCAGGCAGACAGCAAGGGGCAGACGCTTACGGTGACAACACATCTGCTGCATCCGTATGTCTATGTGGATATTCCGCACCTGACCGAGGTCTGTACGAACCTTGTCAGCAACGCGGTCAAATACACGGGAGCCGGCGGCACGATTTGCTGCGATATCACGCAGAAGCCCGGCGAAAAAGAGAACTGGTGCAATATGGTGATCACGGTTGCCGATAACGGCATCGGAATGTCGCAGGAGTTCCAGAAGCACATCTTTGAGCCCTTTGAACGGGAGCGCACCTCCACCGTCAGCAAGGTGGAAGGCAGCGGCATCGGGATGGGCATCGTGAAAAAGCTGGTCGGGCTGATGGGCGGCACCGTGGCAGTGGAGAGCAAAATCGGTGTTGGCTCCACGTTTACCGTCACCATTCCCTGCCGCATTGCGTCCGAGGATGAAACACAGGCGAAACGAGAAACAAACCCTTCGGATCAAAAGTGCCTGTGCGGTACAAGGATCCTGCTGACCGAGGACAACGACCTCAATGCGGAGATCGCCACCGAGCTGCTGCAGGAAGAAGGCTGTACGGTAGACCGCGCAAAAGACGGAGTGGAATGTGTGGATATGCTGGAAAAAGCTGCGAACGGAACGTATCAGTTGATCCTTATGGACATCCAGATGCCGGTGATGAACGGCTATGATGCGGCAAGAAAAATACGTGGGCTGGACGACCCCCAAAAAGCAAATATCCCCATCATCGCGATGACGGCAAATGCCTTTACCGAAGATAGACAGGCGGCACTGGATGCCGGAATGAACGACCATATCGCAAAGCCGATCAATATGAATGTTCTTGTGCCGACTTTGCGGAAATACCTTTGATGCGGACAGAAAGCTGTGCAGAAGGACGTTCTCAGACCGCAGCACACCGATAAACGAATACCGCCGGGGATTTTTCCCATTTTGGGAAGATGTCCTCGGCGGTATTTTTAGTTTATATAGCAGCGGTCCTGTTTTATAAGCCAATCTTCACACAGCCGCTGGGCTTCGTCCTTTGTGCAGCAGGTGCAGTTGAAAAGTTTGCCACGGATGGAACAGTAAGTGTAGTGTACCTTCGGGACTCCATTGGCATCTCGAAAATCAACGCAGCGTTCCTCACCGGGTAGCAGATAGATCGTATCCACGTTCAGCAGCTCCTTTTACCTTCGTTCATGTGCCAAGGGCACAACGTTTGCCATTGTACCATGTGCCGTCCCAAAAGACCATTGCTTTTTTGACCAAAGATACGCGCAAAAATTTTCCACTTTGAAATCACCCAACTGGCGTTGAATAAGCACAGATAGATTGTGTATAACAAAAATTGCGACAGGTATGCTATTGGTGTGTAACAAACACAATTAGAATGTGAGGTCGCTATGAATACGCTTTTGGGTCAACGAATACGAGAGCAGCGCAAAGAAAAAGGATGGACAATCGAGCAGTTTGCAGAACGGGTCGAGTTGTCAGCAAATTATGTTGGAGACTTAGAGCGCGGAGTAAAAATCCCTAAACTGGAAACCTTTATCCGAATCGTCGAGGTGCTGGACGTATCTGCCGATGTGCTGATCCGGGATTCCGTTCCATCCGCATCCCATGTGGCAGATGACGAACTGAGCAGAAAGTTGAGCCCGTATTGGCAGAATACGCTTCGATACATCACGTTTCCTCCTTTCAGGGGAATCAGGACTCACTCCGACCCTTCGAGCGCCATGGGCAATGCAGCGGCGCACAGCAGGCGCTTTTTTTAATCTTGGGTCAGCCCACATCGGCGGCAAGAGCCTGGTCGATGAGCTTTTGCAGCGTCTCCGACTGCTTCTTTTCCGTGATGGCGCCTACGATGGGGTCCCCCACGATATTGCCGTTGCGGTCAACCACATAGGTGGTGGGATAAGCAAAGATGTTGGTGGTAAACTTTCCCGCCTCACCGTCGGAGTCAAAATACACATTCTGATAGGTGGCGCCCTTCTTGGCAAGCACATCCTTCGCCTCGGAAATTGCCGCTTCATCGCCATCCAATGTGAAGGTGTTGACACCGATGAGTGCGCCGCCCTTTTTCGCAAGCTCCTTGTTCAGTGCGTCCAGCTCGGAAAGCTCGCCCACGCAAGGATTGCAGGTGGTGAACCAGAAATTCACCACGGTGACGGCGTTGGCGGAGAACAGCTCGTCGCTCTTCACCGTGTTGCCATCCAGGTCCTTGCCCTCAAAGACGGGGAATTTCTGCATGCTGCCGTCATCAGGCGGCGTGGTCATGTCGCTGCCTGCGGGCACGCTCATATCGCCGTCGATGGATTCCTGCATGATATCGGGGTACTTGTTTTCCAGCTCGGTCAGCTTGTTCTCGATATTGCTGATCTCCGTGGCCGACTCCTTCAGCATCTCATACTCTTCGTCGGTGAACTGGTCTTTGGCACCCTCGATGGTATCCAGCAGGAACTCGCCGTAATTTTTTCCGTCCTCCTGCAAGGTCATGCCCTTATCAGCTGCCATGAAAACCTTTTCCCAGAGCGCAGTGTTCTGCGAGAGAATCGTGTTCTCCTGTTCCATCAGCTTTTTGTGCAGGGCAAGCGCCTCCTCGGCGGTTTTCGGCTCGCCGGTCATGGCGGAGCTGTCTCCGCTCATATCCGCCTGCTTGTCGTTGCCCTTTGCGCCGCAGGCTGCAAGGGAGAGCAGCATCATCGCGCACAGCATCAGAGCCAGTATCTTCTTTGCGTTCATATTCGTTTCTCCTTAAGCTTTGTTGTTGTTTTCTCGCAGTGTCGCTGCGTTTTCTTTCTCTTTTCCATCGCCGAAGCCGTAGCGGAAGCACACGGCGTTCGTCGGGCAGGCACGGATACACATCCCGCAGCGGATGCACTCGGTATGGTTGGGCGTTTTCGTCACATCCACGTCCATCTTGCAGGCTCTGGCGCATTTCCCGCAGGAGACGCACTTACTCTTGTCCACCTTCATCTGGAAAAGGGACACCCGGTTGAACAGGGCGTAGAACGCGCCCAGCGGGCATAGCCACTTGCAGAAGGGACGGTAGAATACCACGCTCAGCACGATCACCGCCAACAAGATACCGAATTTCCATGTAAACAGGCTGCCCAGCGCCGCCCGGATGCCGGAATTGGCAAGGGACAGCGGGATGGCCCCCTCCAGCACGCCCTGGGGACAGAGGTATTTGCAGAAGAAGGGGTCGCCCATGCCTACATCGTTTACCAGGAACGCCGGCAGCAGGAAAACCATCACCAGCAGGACAGCGTATTTCAGGTATGTCAGCGGCTTCAGCCTCTTTGTGGAAAGCTTCTTCGTGGGGATTTTGTGCAGCAGTTCCTGAAACCAGCCGAAAGGGCATAGAAAGCCGCAGATAAAGCGTCCCAGCAGGACTCCCAGCAAAATGAGAAAGCCTGTGATATAATAGGAGAAGCTGAACTTGGAAGACCCCACCACCGCCTGAAACGCCCCGATGGGACAGGCTCCGGAGGCCGCCGGACAGGAGTAGCAGTTCAGCCCCGGCACGCAGACGGTCTTCCCCGCCCCCTGATACAGTCCGCCCTTGAGAAAGTTCGGCAGATGCAGGTTGGTCAGCAGCGTCGCCCCCGCCTGAATCCAGCCCCGGAAGCGGGACATGGTCTGTGAAACGCCTGAAAACTTTTTACCCAATGCCCACACACTCCAGACATAATTTGATCGCTTTACTCAGCACTGTCGCCACCTCGCCTCGCCAGACACCGTAGCACAGCATGGCGGCTCCGGCCATCAGCAGCGCAATCTGCGCCGCTGCCTTTTTCCCGCAGCTCATTTTTCATCACCCTTTCCGATTTTGTGCCCCCATCATAGCACGGGAGAGTTAAAGTCTCTGTTAAGAACGAAAACTTAACGCAAACCTTATCTATTTCTGCTATAATGAAAGCAACACAAAAAACGAAGAAATATAAAGGAGGGCTCTCATGCACCTTTTAGTAATTGAAGATGAACGCGCCCTGTGCGAGACCATCGTCCGCAGCCTGCGGCGGCTGGCCTACAGCGTGGACTACTGCTATGACGGAGAAGAGGCGCTGGCGCTTCTGGGCGTGGAACGATACGACCTGGTGCTTCTTGATCTGAATCTGCCGAAAAAGAACGGCATGACGGTGCTGCGCACCCTGCGGCAGACCGACCGGGAGACGCGGGTGCTGATCCTCTCCGCCCGCAGCGAAGTGGAGGACAAGGTGCAGGGGCTGGATGCCGGGGCGAACGACTATCTGGCGAAGCCTTTTCATCTTGCCGAGCTGGAGGCCCGCATCCGCAGCCTGACATTGCGGCAGTTCACCCAGCAGGATGTGCTGCTAAGCTGCGGAGCTTTAACCTTTGACACCCGCTCCCGTACCGCCGCCGTCAACGGGCAGACGCTGACGCTGACCCGGAAGGAAACGGGGATCCTGGAATACCTGATGGTGCATCAGGGGCGGCCCGTGAGTCAGGAGGAGTTGATGGAGCATGTTTGGGACAACAGCGTGGACAGCTTCAGCAATTCCATTCGCGTCCACATCTCCGCCCTGCGCAAAAAGCTCCGCGCCGTGCTGGGCTATGACCCCATCCGCAACCGCATCGGCGAGGGCTATCTGATGGGAGGCGAGGAAGCATGAAGCGCCTTTCTTTGCAGTGGCGCATCACGCTGATGACCGTCCTGCTCATCGGCATCACCTGCGTGGCCATGAATTTACTGCTGTGCTCCTCCGGTGTGTACTATATGGACACCATTGCGGACAGCTTACAGGGCGGCGGCACGGTGATCCTGAATGATGGCGGAGCGGCGAGCTTTGACCCGCAGCTCATAGCGCCCAACGAGGAGTTGACCATCGTCGTCGATGGGGTGCAGGGGCGCTTCCGCACCACCAACTGGTACATCACGGCGGCGGTAACGCTGCTCAGCGGCATCCTCGCCTATTTCGTCAGCGGACACGCTCTCAAGCCCCTGCGTAGCTTTGCCTCGCAGGTGGAGCAGGTGCAGCTGAACAATCTTGCCGATATGAGGATCGATGAAGACGCTATTTCGGAGTTCCGGCAGCTGAGCCGCTCGTTCAACCAGATGCTGGAGCGGCTGAACAACGCCTTTTCCGCCCAGCGGCAGTTCACCGGCAACGCCGCCCACGAGCTGCGCACGCCACTGGCACTAATGCAGGCACAGTTGGAGCTGTTTTCCGCGGAGCATCCTGATATGCGACCGGAGACGGCGGAGTTCCTCACGCTTTTGCGTGAGCAGACGGAACGGCTGATACAGATGACCAAGACACTGCTGGAGATGAGCAATCTGCGGCAGGTGGCGCGGAACGAGCGGATCCAGCTCGCTCCCATGATCGAGGAGATCTTCACAGATCTTGCGCCGCTCTCAGATAAGCTCGGCGTCACGCTGACGGCGGAGGGCGACGGCATTATGACCGGCAGCGATGCACTGATCTACCGGCTGATCTTCAACCTGACGGAGAATGCTGTCAAGTACAACCGGCAGGGCGGCTCGGTACGGGTTTCTGTCACTCAGGAGTTGGAAAAGCTTCTGCTCCGCGTCTCCGACACCGGCTGCGGCATCCCGGAGGAGTATCAGCGCAGTATCTTCCAGCCCTTCTTCCGGGTGGACAAGTCTCGCAGCCGGGAATACGGTGGCGCAGGACTGGGGCTCTCACTGGTATGGGAGATCGCCGACCTCCACGGCGGCTCCGTTTGGGTGGAGGAAAGCTCGGAGAAGGGCACTACCATTGCGGTGGAGCTGCCGGCAGGGGCGAAAAACGATTCCTCCAGCGCGGATATCCCATAATAGTCCTCGGCGGTTTCATGATGATCGTTTTTCAACCTCCACAATGTTATCGCAGCAGCTCTCGATCAGCTCCCTGTCCTGGGTGATCACGAGAATGGTTCTGCCGCTCCGCACCTCGCTTTCAGCCTTTCTGCGATCAGGCGCATAATTCTGCCCGTCAAGACCGCTGGGTGACTCATCAAGAATCAGTATCCTTCCTTTGAAGCATTCTCCAAAGCTGTTGCTGATTATATCGACTATTACAATAACAGCAGGATCCAAGCGAAAACAAAATGGATGCCTCCCTCTAAATTCAAGGAAGCATCCATGATGGAAGCTTAATTATTCATTTTTGAACTAGTGTCCAGAAAACCGGGTACATATCACCTGTATGTAGTCTGCCTTTTGCCTGATGCGAAAGCCCGCAGACACGCGGGGCTTACAGCACCAGCGAGGGCGCGGTGTAGACCCGTGCCTTCAGCTCGCTGTTTAGCATATACAGCCCCTTGCTGTCACCGCCGAACAGATCCATCTTGGTAATGAGGTCAGCGGCGTTCTTCTCCTCCTCGCCCTGTTCCTTGATGAACCAGTCCAGCATCTGCATGGTGCGGAAGTCCCTGACCTCGTATGCGGCGGCGTAGATGGTATTGATGCTGGCGGTGACCAGCATCTCGTGTTCCAGTGCTTTTTTCAGCGGGGCCATGTGGTCGCCTCGTTCCCACTCCGGCTTTGCGATAGCCTCAAAGGTGACGTCCTCGCCGTTATTCTGCAAATACTGATAAAACAGCATGGCGTGATCCCGTTCCTCCTGCGCCTGTACCCGGTACCAGTTCTCAAAGCCGTCCAGTCCGACGGCGGCGTAGTAGTTGGCAAAGTCCAGATACAGATAGGCGGAGTAGAACTCCTTATTGATCTGCTCGTTGAGCAGAAGAGATACGTTAGCGTTCATGATACTTCTCCTCCATAAGATTGTCTTTTCCTGCTCCCGGAATGGGGGCAGATATACCGTACCCAGAGCGATGCTGGGATGCTCCCTTTTCATCTCCAGGGACACCTGCTCCGCCTTGGGATGCTGCTGCAGCTCCGTTGCGGCGGTCAATATCTCCTCTGCGTATTTTGGCATACCGCCAACTCTCCAAATGCAAGAATGAATCTTATTATTTTGCTTTTATTATACCTATATTTTTTTCTCTGTCAACAACCACAAAGGGCTTGTGCTCCAAAAGCTGCCTCGAAGCCGATTTTCTCAAATTATGTGACTCCGTCACAGTAAAACCGCTTGTCACGCGGTAATACTACGCATAAAAACACAGCCGCAGAGTACATCTGTGGCTGTGTTTTGCGTTCAGTTGCTCACTGTTGCGTGGACTGGATATGGAGAGACAACATATCTCCCGATCTTACATGGGTTATCTTATCTGCCATCACTTTGGCAGTTTGCCTTGCAGATATGTCGGCATCCCCACTGCGGTCGTATCCGGCCTGACCTTAAACATGGCTTTTTCAATCTACCTCCCTTATCGGTTTTCCGCGATATATTTTTCCGCCATGTGGACTGCCACCGCGCCGTCCGCCACGGCGGTGACCACCTGACGGAGGGGCTTCGTCCGCACGTCGCCCACGGCGTAAACGCCGGGAATACTGGTTTCCGTGGTCTCTCCGGCCACGATATAGCCGCCGCCGTCCAGCGCCAGTTGACCCACCGCCAGCGCCGTGGCGGGCTGTCGGCCCACGCTGACAAATACGCCGTCGCAGTCCACCACGCTTTCCTCACCGGTGACGGTGTCCCGCAGGCGGACGCCGGTCAGCCTGTCCCCGGAAAGCAGCGCGGAAACGACGCTGTTCCAACGGAATTCCACGTTTTCGGCCTGTGCCAGCGGCTCGTGATAGCTCTTGGTGGCCCGCAGGGTGTCTCTGCGGTGGACGAGGATCACTTTTTTCGCCACGCGGCTGAGAAGGAGGGCATCTGCCGCGGCGGAATTGCCGCCGCCCACCACGACCACCGTTTTGCCCTTGTAAAACATCCCGTCGCAGGCGGCGCAGTAGGCCACGCCCCGGCCCAACAGCTCCGTCTCTCCGGCAACGCCCAGCGTTCTGGGATCTGCGCCGGTGGCCAGCACCACGGTTTTCCCCCGGAAGATCCCCTCGCTGGTCTCCACGAGCTTGGGAACCGCCGTCAGATCCATGCGGAGAACTTCCGCGTATTCGCTGCGTGCCCCAAAACGCTCCGCCTGCTTTTGCATCTTCTCCGCCAGAGAGAAGCCGTCGATCCCGTTCTCAAAGCCGGGGTAGTTGTCGATCTGCTCGGTCAGGGCCATCTGCCCACCGGCGGACAGTTTTTCCAGCACGATGGTGTCCAGCCCCGCCCGTGCCGCGTACAGGGCGGCGGTGTAGCCGCCCGGGCCGCCGCCCACCACGAGCATATCATAAACATGATTGTTGTTCATATCTGAACCCTCCGTTATTTCGCCAAGGCTTCCTGAATGAAACGGTCGATTTCTGCCTTTGAGCCGGGCGCGATGATGGAATCCACGGCCTTTCCGTTCCGGTACAGCACCAGAGTTGGGATGTCCTCGATCCCCTCGGCCCCCGCCAGCCGCGGCTCCTCGTCAATGTTGATCTTGCCGACGGCGAGGCTGTCCGCGTATTCCTCTCCGATCTTCTCATACGCGGGGCCGATTCTCCGGCAGTAGCTGCACCAGGGCGCCCAGAAATCCACCAAAACGGGCTTTTTCTCCCGGATTGCCTGCTCAAACTGCTCCTGATTCATGTTCATAGCTGCCATATCTGTCAGCTCCTTTCCTTTGTTTGGGTATTCTCAAGACTCCGGTCTCGCCCCACACCACATCGTGACCTCAACCTGAGATGACGGTACTCTGCCCTTGGGACATAAAGCAGATGAGTAAGACCATCATCTGTACGAAAATAGCTGCGGTTTGTTGCAGCTTATTCTGCGCAGAGCTCATCCACCAGAGCGTCCATCTGCGCTTCGCTGGTTTGGTTCAATGCACCACGCAGAGACACTACCGTTTCGTAAAGGTGGATATCCTTCATCTCCTCCAATTTGGTGCGCATCAGCCGCGCGGCAGCAGGTGCCCAAGAGCCGTCTTCAATAAGGCCAACCCGGCGGTTTCGGAATCCCTTTGTCCGTAAATGTTCCAAAAACTCCCTCATGGGCGGAAACAGTCCTCCGTCATAGGTGGCGCTGGCTAAAACCAACTTCCCGCAGTAGAACGCACTGGCAACAGCGTAGGAAAGATCTGTCACAGTGAGATCACATATGTTGACCTGTACGCCTTTTTTCTCTAATTTACCCTTGAGGGTCTTCGCCGCATGGGCAGTATTTCCATGGATGGATGCGTGGGCAATCAGTATGCTCTCCGATTCTTCTGGTTCCCATTGTGACCAGAGATCATAGAGCCGCAGACACTCCTCCAGCCCTTCTGTAAGCACGGGACCGTGGAGCGGGCAGATTGTTTTGATCTCCAGCGCGGAGATTTTTTTCAGCAGAGCCTGCACCTGTGCGCCATATTTCCCGATAATATTGTAATAATACCGTCGGGCCTGCGGCACCCAGGGGGCACGGGCAGTCCGTTCCAGTGAGCCAAAGCGTCCGAAGGCATCCGCCGAGAACAGGATTTTTTCCGTTTCCTCATACGCCGTCATCACCTCCGGCCAGTGTACCATCGGCGCCAGCAGAAAGCGCAGCCGGTGCAAACCCAAGGAAAGCGTATCTCTTTCGCCAACCTCCAGCATACGGTCTTCCGACAATGCACCTGTGCCGAAGAACTGCTTGATCAGGGTAAATGTTTTCGCGTTTCCCACGATCTTCATCTCCGGGTACTTTTGTGCCAGCCGCATGAGACTGCCGGAATGATCCGGCTCCATGTGTGTGACCACAAGATAGTCGGGCCTGCGCCCCTCCAACACCCGCGCCACATTGGAAAGCCATTCTTCCGTTGCCCGTGCGTCCACGCTGTCCATCACGGCAATCTTCTCATCCAGAATGACATAGGAGTTGTAGCTCACTCCCATAGGCTGGACGGGGTACTGGTTTTCAAAGAGTGCCAATGTGTTATCATCCACCCCTACATAGCGGATGGCATCTGTTACCGTTTGGATAGCCATATAAAAAACACCTCCTATTTTCCTTACTCAGACTCTAACTGATAGGTTCTTCTTTTCTAATGAAACATACGCTCAACCGCGGATCGACGGTCGCGCATTTTACCGTTGCCTTGCTTCCCCCAGAGTCGTTACATGTGGTACACCGCAGCGGAGCGAAGTCCTTCCGGCAGGCCGTCGGGCGCAGCAGGTGAAAGTTCCCAGCGTACCTGCCCCGCCCACTGGGAGGCGACGGCGGAAAAGTGGAGCATGACAATACCGAGATCCAATGCGGCATCCAAATTATCGGTGTAGGCATCCTCCTGCTGCACCAAATAGATGCTGTGGTCCTGCACAAGGAAGCCATAGGGCTGACGGTTGAGATAGCTGGGGGAGAGCGAAGCGGCGTAGATGGACTGCCAGAGCATATCGTCGTAGAAGTCCATCATCTCGTCAAGCCCAGACTTGTTGCTCCAGCTCCCCATGTGAACCAAATCGTGCACACCCTTTTTGGGCGCGTAGTACTGCTGCTCGGCCCGCACATCGATCTGAGACATACTTAGGATATTCAGCCGCAGCTTTTTTGCGGTCTTTTCCCCGTAGCCAAAGGCAACGATTGCCGCCACCTCTAACGGGGTGGCGAGAGACAGTGCCTGTTTGATTTTGTCGCTGTCGGTGAAGGTCATCCAGCAGGTGTCAATGTCCAACTCAGTCAGCTTGAGGACGAGATCTTCCATCATGTAGCCGGCGTTGATGGCCGCATAGGAATGCGGGGCAGACATAAGGAGCAGGTAGTGCGGTGCTCCGATGAGAAATTGATTATAGCCCGCTGAGCTCTCCAGCGCCGGCTGTGCATCCTTGTCCAAGACGATCAACTCCGTTGCAATCTCCGGGACAAGACGGGGGCAGGTCTTTTCATAGTAGGATCGGAGCTGGCCGATAGCCTCGCTCGGAACTTCCTTTTCGCGGAATGCGTGAACGGATCTGCGATTTTGAATCATAGCGCTGTAATTCATAGTAATATCTCCTATTCTGATGTCTTTGGTTTTCTTATAAATCGTCTATCAGTGCGGTGCTCTTGGCGTAGGCGGTACTGCGTGCCTCAAAGAAATCGGTCTTGACCATGTTGGCGTCGGCGTACTGGCTGACCCATTCCATGCTCTCCGGTTCGCTCTCAAAGCCTGGATACAATGCGGGATAGCCAAGGCTCGTCCAGCGGAGGTTGCCGAGATAGCGGATGTAATCGCTGATCATCTGCCGGTTCAGCCCCGGGATGTCGTCGCCGATCACATAATGCCCCCATGCAATCTCCTGTTCCACGCCCTCACGCATCATCTCGCGCAGCGCTTGTACGCTCTCGGCGGTGAACAACTCCGGCTGCTCCTTTTGCAGCTCCGTGATGATATTGCGGAACAGCCACAAGTGCGTGTTCTCATCACGGTTTATGTAGCGAATCTCCTGCGCCGAGCCGGGCATCTTCCCGTTTCGGGAGAGATTGTAGAAGAACATAAAGCCGCTGTAAAAATAGATGCCCTCCAAAATATAGTTTGCCATCATCACGCGCAGCAGCGTGGGAGCGTCCTTCCGCTCCTGAAACTCGTTGTAGCAGTCCCCAATGAAGGTGTTGCGGCGCAGCAGATGCTCGTCCGTTTTCCATTGGTAGAGGATGTCATTGCGCTCCACGGGGGAACAGATGGTGTCGAGCATATAGCTGTAGCTCTGTGAGTGGACACACTCCTGAAACGCCTGAATGGACAGGCAGAGATTGACCTCGTTGGCGGTAATGTAGGCGCCGATATTAGGCAGGTTCGCTGTCTGAATGGAATCCAAAAAGACAAGAAAACTCAGAATTTTATCGTAGGCGCTGCGCTCGGCTGACAGCAGGCGGGGATAGTCCTTCACATCCTGCGAGAGATTGATCTCCTCAGGGATCCAAAAGTTGTTCATGGCCTGCCGGTACCAGTCGCTGACCCAAGCGTACTTCATATTGTTGAAGTCATTGAGGTTGGTGGTATTGCCGCCGATCATGCGCCGCAGGCGCACATCAGGGTCGCCCTCCGGGTTAAAGAGGGGCTTTTTCTTCAGTTCCATCATGCTATCCTCCTTATGACGAGCAGCTTTCGCAGGCCTCGACCTCAAGGGCCTTGCTGCGGACATAGTAAATGGTCTTGACGCCGGCCCTCCACGCCTCCAAATACAATCTGAGCACCTGACGCATGGAATAGTCGTTGGTGATATAGAGATTCATGCTCTGCGCCTGGTCGATATGTCTCTGGCGAAGGCCCGCGGCGCGTACCGACCAGCTTTGGTCGATCAGATGCGCTGCCTTATAGTACCACCATGTGTCCATAGAAAGCTCCGGAGCAACGCGGGGCAGCATGCTGCCCTTTTTTTCCTCTAAAAAGAATTTCTTCATAATTGGATCTATGCCCGCCGACGTGCCGGAGAGGATAGATGTGCTGGAGGTCGGTGCGACCGCCAGCAGATAGGCGTTGCGCATTCCCTGCACCGCCACCGTTTTCGCAAGCGCCCGCCACTTTTCGGAGGTATAACCCCGCTTTTCAAAATACGCGCCCGTCTGCCAGTCGCTGCCCTCAAAGAGCGCGTAACGACCCTTTTCCCGCGCCAGAGCTGTGTCCGCCTTGACAGCGGCGTAGTTGATGAGCTCGAACACTGCGTCGGTGAAGGCAAGGTGCTCATCGCTCTCCCAGTGGATGCCGCGCTTTGCCAGCATGTGGTGGTAGCCGCTGACGCCCAGGCCGATGCTGCGGTACTTCTGATTGGTAAGCCGCGCGTATTCCAACGGGTAGAAGTTGAGGTCGATCACATTATCCAGTGCGCGGATGGCCGTTTCCACCGTGCGTTCCATATAGGCCTCGTCCTCCACCGGCAGATTACCGAGAGACAGACTCGCCAGGTTGCAGACCACAAACTCGCCTGGGCGTGTGGCCGTCACCACAATTGTGTCGCCGTTCTCCGTGTGCACCTCAGTGCTGATGTGCTCGATGGGTGCCATGTTCTGCGCGATCTCCGTACAGAGATTGGAGCAATAGATCATTCCCGTGTGGCCGTTTGGGTTCATACGATTTACACTGTCGCGATTGAAAGCGAAGGGTGTGCCGGTCTCCACTGCCGAGCGAAGCACCAGCCGCACGATGTCCTTGACGGTGACGCTGCGCTTTTCGATGCGCGGGTCATTGACGCAGTCCAGATACCGCTTCTCCCATTCTGTACCCCAGTAATCCTCCAGTGCGTAGCCCTTGACCGTGAGGATCTCATGCGGACACATGAGATGCCACGGCGCGTCTATGTTCTCCTCCGCCAGTCGCCAGAAGAGATCCGGATAGCACACGGCGGGAAACACATCATGTGCCTTCATGCGGTCGTCGCCGTTGTTGGTGCGCAGTTGAAGGAATTCCGGCAGATCCCGGTGCCATGCGTCTAAGTAAACCGCCACAGCGCCCTGCCGCATCCCCAACTGATCCACCGCCACGGCGGTGTCGTTGACCAGCCGGATCCAGCGGATAACACCGCCCGCCGCCCCTTGAAAGCCGCGGATGGTGCTGCCTGCAGCGCGCACCTTACCGAAGTACATCCCCATTCCACCGCCGAATTTAGAGACCTTTGCGAAGTTGTCCAGCGAGCGGTAGATGCCGTCCAGACTGTCCGGCACAGTGTCCACAAAGCAGCTTGAAAGCTGATGGTAGGGCTTTCGTGCGTTGGACATGGTAGGTGTCGCCATCGTGACCTCCATACGGCTGAGCATATCGTAAAAGCGTTTTACCCACCCCATGCGGTCAGAGCCTTCGTTCATAGCAAGATGCAGCGCGATACCCAAAAACATCTCCTGCGGTGTTTCCAGCGGCACGCGGCTGCGTGACTGGATCACATAGCGTTTGAGCAGCAGGTCAAGGCCGGAGTAGGTGAACAGCTCGTCCCGTTCCGGGCAGAGAAAGTCCTCCGCCATGGCAATCTCCTCGTGGGTATAGTGGGCAAGGATATAGTCACCGTAGAGTCCCTTATCCGTCAGATAGCGAAGCCTGCCATAGAGATCGCCGACGCCGCGCCCCTCCCATTCCTGTGCGTTGCGACAGCGAAAGGAGTGGTTCAGAAGCCGCGCCGCGATGAACTCCCACTTGGGTGCCTCTGCCGTAGTCAGCTCTACCGCCGCCTTGGTCAGTGCCTCAGCCCGCTCATCCTCCGTCATGCCCAGGCGACAGAAACTCTCAAACTTCATTTGAAGCGCCGCGAGGGAGTAGACTTCCTCGGTAAAATCCATCTGGATGCGGCGCAGCACCTCGTCAAGCGTGTCATCCCCCACCGTCCGCGCGATGGTATGCCGGACACGGCGCAGCGCAGACCGCTTTTCGCGGTAGAGGATGTACGCCTTGGCCACCTCATAGTGTCCGCGCTCCATGAGCGTTCGCTCCACCTCGTCCTGCACATGTTCTACGGTGAGCGGCACTGTGACGGAGAGATTTTTGAGAACGGTGGCGAGGATCTCATCCATCTCTCTGCTCCCGATCTCCTTGCCCTGTCCGTCAAACGCCTTTTTCATGGCGTTGAAAATTTTCTCCTGTTGAAAGGGAACAGACTCCCCGTTTCGTTTTCTGATCTCCATTTCGACCCTCTCATCTTCTCCGGTCACTTCTCATGTCCTTTTGGGCAAAGAGCGGGCAAGCGCAGTATCACGCTTGCCCGCTCTGTTTTTGAAAGCCGGTTTTTCTGCAGCCGACGCGGCGGGGCTGTTTGTTGTCTGTTGTCTTGGTTTTGGCTTCCCTGCCAGTTACTTCATAGACTCCAGAATGGCGTCCGCCAGTGCTTCCAGCTCAGTGCGCTTGTCCGTGCCCATGGACGAGGCGAGGCTGAGCCGCTCGTTGAGCACCGTCATGTTCTTAAGCTCATTGTTGACGAATTTCTGCATGAGGTCACCGGACTTCACCGCCCATGAGCCGTTTTCAATGATGGCAAAGGTGCGGTTTTGCAGATTCAGTGCCTTCATATCCATGAGGAAGTCATGCATGGCGGGGTAGATGCCGAGGTTGTAGGTCACAGAGGCCAGGACAATGTGACTGTACTTAAATGCCTCGGAGATCAGCTGGGAGACATGAGTGGAGGACACATCGTACATCGCCACCTTGCTCATGCCCTTATCGCAGAGCGACGTCGCCAGCGCCTGCGCCGCGTTCTCCGTGTTGCCGTACATAGAGGCGTAGACGATGAGCACGCCCTGGGTCTCAGGGGCATAGCGGCTCCATGTGTCGTACTTTTCGATGAACCAGCCCAGATCCTTGCGCCACACGGGGCCGTGGAGCGGGCAGATGTACTTGATCTGATCCAAAACGCCGCCGGCCTTTTTCAGCAGGAGCTGGATGTGGGGGCCGTACTTGCCCACGATGTTGGTAAGGTAGCGGCGGGCGTCGTCCAGCCAGTCCCGCTCGAAGTCCACCTCGTCGGCGAACAGCTTGCCGTCCAGCGCGCCGAAGGTGCCGAAGGCGTCGGCGGAAAAGAGGACGCCTTCGGTGACATCGAGGGTTACCATGGCCTCCGGCCAGTGAACCATAGGCGCGCCCACAAAGGTGACGGTGTGCTTGCCGAAGGAGAAGGTGTCGCCCTCCTTCACCTCGATGCACTCATGTCCGTCCACATGGAAGCCGAACTGCCGCATGAGCATGAATGCCTTCTCGTTGGAGATCAGTTTCACCTTGGGATGGCGCAGCAGGATCTCCTCGATGCAGGCGGCGTGATCCGGCTCCAGATGGTTGACCAGCAGGTAGTCCAGCTCGCGGCCATCCAGCACATACGCCAGATTTTCCAAAAGCTGGCGGCAGGCAGACCAGTCCACCGTGTCAAAGAGCACCGTCTTTTCATCCAGCAGGCAGTAGGCGTTGTAGCTTACGCCCCGAGGAATGGGAAAGCAGTTTTCAAACAGGGCCAGACGATGGTCGTTGGCACCCACCCAGTAGAGGTCGTTCGTTACTTTACGCACGCAATACATCTTATCTTGCCTCCTTCACGGCCTCAAGCCTTTACAAATTGATCCTTCGTCTCCGCGCACTCGGGACACACCCACTCGGCGGGAAGCTGCTCAAAGAGCGTACCGGGCGCGATCTCGCCGTCCTCGTCGCCCAACTCCGGCACATACTCGTAGCCGCAGCCGCTGCAGACGTAGCGGTCGCCGATGGGGGCGGGCTTCGGCGGCGTGGGCCGCTTCATCTTTACCATGGGCGGCGCGGGCAGCTTTTCGCCGCTATCCAGCGCGGCAGTGAGCAGGGGCAGGATCTCCTCCACATCGCCCACGATGCCGTAGTCGCAGTTCTTGAAGATAGGCGCGTTACCGTTCTTATTGATGGCCACGATGGTGGAGGCGTCCTTGATGCCCTTAAGGTGCTGGGATGCGCCAGAGATGCCGCAGGCGATGTACAGATTGCCGGTAAACTTCTGACCAGACATACCCACATAGCGGTTCAGCGGCAGATATTTGAGAGTCTCCGCCACAGGGCGGGAAGAACCGATGGCCGCGCCGGCGGCCTTGGCCAGCGACTCTACCAGTTTCATGTTCTTTTTCTCCCCGATGCCCTTGCCCGCGGAGACCACCCGCTCCGCCTGCGGGATGGGCGTATCCATAGGGATGCCCACGGAGAAGTCGTGACCATCCTTCTTCAGCGCCGCCACAAGGTCGGCCACCTGCTGGGCAGCATCCCCCTCCCGGAAGATGGTCTTTTTGCGAATGCCGGTGATGGGCGCGGGTTTCTTGGCCGCCGAACGGCTCTCGCCGCCGGAGCTCTTGCCCAGCCTGCCCAACAGATGAGAGGCGATGACCACCCGCTGGATCTCGTTAGTGCCCTCGTAGAGGGTGGTGATCTTGGCGTCGCGGTAGGCCCGTTCCACCTCCATGCCCTTGAGGTAGCCGCTGCCGCCGTGGATCTGCAAGGCATCGTTGGTGACCTCCAGCGCGATGTCCGAGGCGTACATCTTCGCCATGGCGGACTCCATGCCGTAAGGCGCGTGCTGCTCCTTCAGCTCCGCCGCGGAGTAGATGAGGAACCGGGCGCAGCGCAGCTTGGTTGCCATATCCGCCAGCTTGAAGGCGATGCTCTGCTGGGCCGCGATGGGCTTGCCGAACTGGACGCGCTCCTTGGAATAGCTCAACGCGTGCTCAAACGCGCCCTGGGCGATGCCCAGCGCCTGCGCGGCGATGCCGATGCGTCCGCCGTCCAGCGTGGACATGGCAATCTTGAAGCCCTCGCCCTCCTTGCCCAATAGGTTTTCCTTGGGAACCTTCACGTCGTTGAAGATCAGCTCCGCCGTGGAGGAGGAGCGAATACCCATCTTGTCATAGTGGTCGCCGAACTCAAAGCCCTTCCAGCCCTTCTCCACGATGAAAGCGGAGATGCCCCGGGTGCCGATGTCCGGCGTGGTGACGGCGAAAACCACATAGGTGTCCGCCTTAGGGGCGTTGGTAATGAAGATCTTGCCGCCGTTGAGGAGGTAGTAGTCCCCCTTATCCAGCGCCGTGGTCTCCGTGCCGCCGGCGTCAGATCCGGCGTTGGTCTCCGTAAGGCCGAAGGCGCCGATTTTCTCGCCCTTGGCCAGCGGAACCAGATATTTCTTCTTCTGCTCCTCGGTGCCATAGGCGAAAATGGGCCATGAGCCGAGGGAGACGTGGGCGGAGAGGATTACGCCCGTACCGCCGTCCACACGGGCCAGCTCCTCCACCGCGATGGCGTAGCTCAGGGCATCAAGACCGGCACCGCCGTACTCCTTGGGGTAGGGAATGCCCATCCAGCCCAGCTTACCCAGCTTCTTGACAGCCTCCTCGGGAAACTCGTTGTTCTGATCCATTAAAAATGCGAGGGGCTTGATCTCCTCCTCCGCAAAACTCCGGATCTTCGCGCGCAGCTCTTCGTGCGCCGACGTGGTTTGAAACAGCATACGGGTACCTCCTTTTAAAATTTTACAGCTCGCTTGTATCTTGGGGATCGGATCCGCCGGTCAGCAGCCTGCGCAGGCTCACGGCACGGAACGCCTCGTCCTGCTTTTGCTGCAAGGCCGCCAGCTGACAGTGGATGGCGCACCGCCCATGCTTGTCCTGCCAGCGGCATTCATATCCCGGCTCCATGCAGGCGCACAGGATGCCCCGCTCCCCCACGACCCCCATGAGATCGTAGAGGGAGGTCGCGTCCAGATCGCAGGACAGCGCGCAGCCGCCGAGAGCGCCGCGGCTCACCCGCACCAAATTGCCGGCGGAGAGCTTGCGCAGAATCTGGTAGGCAAACTGATTGGGGATCAATTCCGTTTCCGACATCTCGGCCACCGAATGCTTCTCCCCGTCCAGCAGCACCCGCAAAATGCGCAGCGCGTAGTCCGTCTCTTTGGTGATGATCATGCTCCACATCCTCTTTTCGCTTGCTTGTTAATACCATCATATCAATCTTGATAAATTTTGTCAAGATTATTTCAAAAAAAATATCGCTTTATTACAGACCGCCCCAGCCCGGGTCAGCTTCGCTTTCCATTCAGCGAAAAGCCATGTTCCTTTTCATATTGACAATCTCCTGATCGGGATTGAGCTTGATTTTCATGTTCGCTAGCTCTTTCTTGATTGTGACTTTATCATACCGCAGGGCAAAGTCTTTTTCTGTGATGAGGTTACATTGATAAAAAAATCCGGTGCTTTTTGGAGCACCGGATTTTAAGAAGGTGAATTACGCTTTCCACAGACTGTGGAGGTTGCAGTAGGCGTAGACCGCCTCGACCTCATCGCCCTCGCAGAGCGCGAAGCAGACCTCCGGCTTTTCGCCGGGATGCAGTTCCTTACGCTGATTGCCCTGCTTGGTCTGGAGAGATACCCATTCGATGTAGTGCTCCGGCAGCATGGGGTGCTCCACAGAGCCGACCTTGACATGGACGATGCCGTTTTCCACCGTCCAGACAGGGACGTGCTTCTCCACGGCAGCGTCGGTGGTGCCGGGAACGATCTCGCTCATCGGCTCGCCGCAGCAGACGACAGGGACGCCTGCGTCCTTAACTTTGGCAATGATGTTACCGCAATGCTTGCAAATGTAAAACTTCTGCTCCATGATAATTCTCCTTTTCTTTAATAGTTTTCTGCGTGAATTTCAAAATAGCTCTGGGGATGGTTGCAGGTGGGGCAAACCTCCGGGGCCTTCTCGCCCACGACGATGTGACCGCAGTTGCGGCACTCCCACACCTTGACCTCACTCTTGGCGAAGACCTCCGCCATCTCCACATTGTGCAGCAGGGCACGGTAGCGCTCCTCGTGATGCTTTTCAATGGCGGCGACCAGGCGGAAACGCTGGGCCAGCTCATGGAAACCTTCCTCATCGGCAGTTTTGGCAAAGCCATCGTACATATCCGTCCACTCGTAGTTCTCACCCTCAGCGGCGGAGAGAAGGTTTTCTGCGGTGTCGCCAATGCCGTTCAGTTCTTTGAACCACAGCTTGGCGTGTTCCTTCTCATTATCAGCGGTTTTGAGGAACAGTGCCGCGATCTGCTCAAAGCCTTCCTTCTTGGCCTTGGATGCAAAATAGGTGTACTTGTTGCGTGCCTCGGACTCACCGGCAAAGGCAGCCATCAGGTTTTTTTCGGTTTGAGTTCCTGCGTATTTCGTTTCTTTCATGGTGGATACTCCTTCCTGCTTTTCTGCTTTTCTGCTTTTATTGTAGCAAATCTATGATTTTATTCCGTGACGAAGTCACATTCCTTTTTATTTTAGACGATTTAGTCTGTTCTTATCCCGCAGCGTGATTGCACCACGCTTCAGCTCCACCAGTCCGTCCTCCGAGAAGCTTTTGAGCATCCGTGCCACTGCCTCCCGTGCCGAGCTGATGTGCTGGGCGATCTGCTCATGGGTCGTACGTATCGTGTCGGAGCCGGTACGTTCCGCTTCGGCAAAGAGAAATTCTGCCAGCCGCTGATCCAGCCCCTTGAACATGATCTGCTGCATCGCCCACATCACATCAGAAAACCGTTTCGTTGCCAGTTCATAGAGAAAACAGCGGACATGGAGATTTTTCTCCTTGAGTGCAGCAATGACATTTGCAGGGATAATCAGAACGTCCGTATCCATTCCGGCAGTCATTTGCGTATCAAAGGTGATCTGACTGATCACGCAGGAGGCGGAAAGCACGCATAGTTCGCCCGGATACAGGCGGAACAGCGTTACCTCCCGCCCCTCATCAGAGAGAAGATAGGTGCGGATCTCGCCGGAAAGAATAAACAGCATTCCGAGACATTCATTGTCGCTACTGTGAACGAACGCACCCTTTTTATAATGACGAACAAAGGCACTTCGGCGTAGTGTGTCCATTTCGCGTTCGGTCAAGGATGACCAGAACGGAAGTTGTGTCAGTGTTTGTTCCATATCAATGGCAGCTATGCTTGCCGCAGCCGTGGTTACCGCAGGTGTGACCTTCCTCGCCGTGCTCGTGGTCATGGTGGTCACAGTGAACATTGGGATTGTAGCCCAGATTTCCGTTGAGCAATGCGCTCACCGCCGCATCAGCGTCCCCGCTGACACCGCCGTAGAGCTTGATGCCTGCTTCGGCCATTGCCGCCTGTGCACCGCCGCCGATGCCACCGCAAATCAAAGTGTCCACGCCGTTCTGCATCAGGAAGCCTGCCAGTGCGCCGTGACCGCTGCCGTTGGTATCAACAACTTCCGTATGGGTGATTTTGCCGTCCGCAGCTTCATAAAGCTTGAACTGTTCGGTGTGGCCGAAATGCTGAAAAATTTGACCGCTTTCATAGGTAACTGCAATTTTCATAATGGAATCTCCTTTGCAAGTTTTGCCTGATTTTTCCATGTTGGCTCTCTGCATCCGGCAGCAACGGCCGCAGTGAGCTGCCTCCTGTCCTCCGCAGATGCGGTAGTTTCCCCCGGTGATGTGCAGCGGTTTCCTGTGAACAAGACACGCTGCGGTCTTGCGCCGTGCATTTTCGCAAATCTCCTGCACGGTAGAGCGGGAAATATCCATTTGAGCGGCACACTGCTCGTGGGTTTGCTGCTCCAAGTCAACCAGCCGGATGACCTCGTACTTGTCCAGCGTCAGCAGGATCGGCTCGGTATTCTCGCACCCGTTGGGACAGAATGTATCGACCTGTGGTACGCCACAAATTTGACGGCACCGTGGCGGTCTTGGCATGGGAGCTTTCCTCCCTTTGTATTCGGTATATGCCGATTGTAGCACTTTGAGCAGAAAAAAGCAATTTTTTCAAAAGCTGCTACATTTTCCGTCCTCATGTGGAGCTGGACGATATTCGGAGTCGAATTCTACATGTGAGCCTTGTTCGTAATGCCCACCGATCATGACCGTAGCGGCAGTCACAGCATCCACATGAAAGAGTTCCCGGTAATGCTTGCATTTTCGTAAAAAAACGTTATAATTGAATCAGTTAAATCAAAGGAGGTATCAAATCATGAAATCACATAAATACTGGTCCTTAGGCGCACTTTTCTGTATGTTGGGATGCATTTATTCTGGAATCAAAAAATCTATGACTGCGCATAAATACTTTGCCTATTCTTCATTGCTTTGTATGGGTATGTCCATTTATTCCGGTCACAAACTGGTTTCTCCAAAGAAGAAAAAAATCACTAAATCAAATAATAGTGAGAATAGTTAAACAAAAAATTTCCTTTATTCATCAAAGACAAAGTTGCTGGAGAATTTTTTTCTCCAGCAACTTTCTTCATATAGAAAACCACAAGCTATGCTTGTGGAAGAAAAGAGCCGTAGCGTCGAAACGGTAGAAAAAGAACCTCCTTTTGCTATAATTAGAAGCGGGTAACGCCAACCGCATAGGGCCTTTGGTTCGGCCTACTTTTTGGAACTGGGCCTCTCGTGCCAGCAGCTCGAACAGAATATCCCGGCCCTCTTCACCGACCCCGCGTGCGGCCATGTGCTGCGGGCGAAAGGCTTCGTGCAGGACGAGAACGGCTGGGTGGAGCTGAACGCCACCGCCGACGGCCTGACGGCAAACGCTATCCCCAAGGGGCAGGAAGTGCTCATCGTGATCGGGGAGGGGCTGGAGAAAGAACGGATTGAGGTAAGATTAAAGGGGTAAGGCGGATCCCCCGTATATCGTTGTATCTTTCCATAAATAGTTTGTCTCCCGCCCAAAGCAGGCGTATAATAGGGGAAAAGAAACGCTAAAGGAGAATTCCCTATGAACGGCACCGCATTGCGCAAACCGACTGCCCGGCGGGTGGTGGGCATGGTGGCGGGCATCGTCATCATCGCCCTTGGCATTGCGCTTTTCAAGCAGTCCCACCTCGGCAACGACTCCATCAGCGCCCTGAACATGCGGCTGGCGGAGCTGCTCGGCATCTCGCTGGGCACCCAGAACCTGTGCACGAACATCCTGTTTTTCCTGCTGGAATTCTGGTTCGGGCGCAAGTACATCGGCCTTGGCACCTTCGTCAACGGCATCTGCATCGGGTACATCGTCACGGCGTTCTATGACCCCATTCACGCCCACTTCGGCGACGCGCCGTCGCTGGCGGTGCAGTTGGCGTGGGTCATCGCGGCGGTGCTGGTCACGGCGCTGGGTGCTTCGCTCTACCAGACCGCCGACCTCGGCATCGCGCCCTACGATTACCTTTCCCTCGGTCTGCGGGACTACACACCCTGCCCGTACTTCGGGTGCCGCATCTTCACCGATGCGCTCAGCGCCCTGCTGTGCTGGCTGCTGGGTGGCCTTGTGGGCCTTGGCACCTTGATCTGTGCGTTCTGCCTTGGGCCCTTCATCCAGTTCTTCGACCGGACGTTCTCCCAGAAGGTGCTGCAATACAAACCGAACAATTGAGAAACCCCGCGGCGTCAAATCATACGCTGCGGGGGTCTTTTTTATTGCTGCCGTTAAGCAGAAAATGAAGGAGATCTATCTTTCAAAACCGCCTGTGGACTGCTGCGGCGATGGGGAGCCATAACAAACCCAGACAGATTCTTTCAATCGTCTCTACGCTCAACTGGCCTCCCCGACGAGCAGTGGTTTGGATTGTGGAGTACGATATTCCGCATTTCTTTGCCAACACACACAGATTCATATCACGCGCTTGCATCAAATCCTGAACACGCTTGATCGTATCCACGAAAACTCCTCCCATCTTTTTAGTTCAAAACTTTTCCAACAACCTCGAATCTTTGCTCTGGAGATATAAGGATCGGCGAATATTTGGTGTTAAGAGAAACCAAAACCGGTTGGTTATGCACCACGCCATAGCTGTCGGTAAAGAACTCTGCTTGGGACTTATCTGGGGTATCGTCCCATATTTTGAACCGCTCCACTATACATTGCAGGATATGGAACAGCATCCCAAATACATCCAAGACTTCTACCAGCATGAGTTGGATCGTGGCCTTACGGCAAACGCCGTCATTCACTATCACGCCAACATCCGCAAATGCTTACAGTATGCTTTTCAAATCGGCATGATCCGTTCCAACCCGGCAGATCGCGTTGAACGTCCTCGTAAGGAAAAGTTCAAGTCGGAGATTTACAGCGGTGAAGAACTGGAGCAGCTTTTCAAGGTGATTCAAGGTGACCCTTCGGAGTTTGGCGTCATCATGGCTGCGTTCTACGGGCTGCGGCGCAGTGAAATTGTCGGTTTGAAATGGGATGCCATTGACTTTGAGAACAAGAAAATCAGCATTCAGCATACGGTTGTGACCGCAAAGGTCAACGGAACGGTAACGGAAATCGCACGAGATAAGGTGTCCTCGGCGAATGCAATCGTCAGTATCTTCCCAGAAAACACCAAAGTATAAGAAACTGAGCAGAAAAAGAAAAGCAGCCCAAAACCTTTCGATTTCGAGCTGCTTGCAATGCCGGTGGTGGGGGTCGAACCCACACGTGTTATTAGCACAAGGGATTTTGAGTTTTTATCCGCATCTTCCATCTGGTGTCATCCAGTGATATCTAGTGATATCTGGTTCCCACTGTGCAAAGGCAAAATTCACGCCTCAACGAACAATAATTTGAAATATCCACGATTTTTCGATGCGTTTTTCCTCTACTCTGTTTTTTCGGTTTGGACCACCCAAATGGAAATTGGAGGGATGTTCAGGAGGGATGCAGGGCAAAACGCTCCTCTGCTTAGGCACAAAACGAAAGGAAAGTCAAGGATAATGAATCAAAATCAAGCAAAAGAGTATTATAAAAAATTATTTGTGAACTATCCTGATGTGCTGTCTGTCGAAGAAGCAACAACTTTACTCGGTTTCAAAAGCCAGACTGCCATCATCAGAAGAATCCATCAACATAGAATTCGCTGCCTGAAAGTCGGACGATCTTTCATGATTCCGAAAGAATATCTCATCGACTATCTTTTGGATAGCTAAATTATATAGCCATTATATTACATAGCGCACCACTTTTCAATAAGAAAAGAGTGCGCTTTTTATTTTCAAACGAAAGGCGGTTGATTTTTTGAACACAAGCTGGAGCAAAACGTTGAAAAAGCCACATGACCCTTGACTACTTTTACGGACAAGCCGGAGAACTGTTTTCGTTCTACCGCATTCCCAAGGCTCTTTTTCAGGAGCCACGGTTCCAGAGTCTGTCCACCGATGCAAAAACCCTGTACGGCATCCTGCTGGACCGCATGAGCCTGTCTGTGAAAAACGGCTGGCTGGACGAGCAGAACCGGGTGTTCATTATCTTCACGATAGAGGATGTCAAGAGGGCGTTGTGTTGCGCAGACAACAAAGCGACCAAGCTGCTCCGGGAACTCGAAAAGTTTGGTCTGATTGAACGAAAACGCAGAGGTCTGGGAAAGCCAAGTTTGGTGTATGTGAAGAACTTTTCGGCAGAATCGTCAAAATCAATATTCCAAAATCGTGATTTTCACGATTCTGGAGGCTTCAAAAACGCAAGTCAAGACCCTTCAAAATCACGATGTAATAAGACTAAAGAGAATGATACTGAAATGAGTGAGACTGATCCATTCTATTCTGAAGAAGCGGATGGGATGAGCAAACGCACCCAACTGGAAGAATATTTTTCTCAGTCTTTGGAGATAGACCTTTTGCTCCGGCTCTGCCCGGATGACGAGGACATTATCTACCAGATCGTAGACTTGCTGGTGGACACCTGCGCTACCAACCGTAAGCTGCTGCACATTGCTGGGGACGATAAGCCCGCCGAGGTGGTATGCAGTCGGTTTATGAAGTTGAACGCCGACCACATCCGCTTTGTGCTGAAGTGCCTTGCAGAGAACAGCAGCCCGATCCGAAACATGAAACAATACCTGCTCGCTTCTCTGTACAACGCACCCACCACGATGCAACTTTCCTACCAGAACCAAACCAACCACGACTTAGCGATGCGGAGGTGATGAAAATTTCAAAGAAAGCAACCACAATAGCCATCGTCAACCAGAAAGGCGGCACCGGCAAGACCACCACCTGTGAAAATCTGGGCATCGGGCTGGCGATGGAGGGCAAAAAAGTCCTACTGGTGGACGCTGACCCGCAGGGCAGCTTGACCATCAGCATGGGCTGGCAGCAGCCCGATGAACTGCCCACCACCCTTTCCACCCTGATGGCAAAAGCCATGGACGATCAGAGTATTCCGCCCGGTGAAGGCATCCTGCACCATGCAGAGGGCGTTGACCTGATCCCTGCTAACATCGAACTGGCAGGGCTGGAAGTGTCTCTCGTCAACTGCATGAACCGGGAAAAGATGTTGAAACAGGTGCTGGACAGTGCCAAGCGGGAGTACGATTTTATTCTGCTGGACTGCACTCCTTCCCTTGGGATGCTGACCGTCAATGCCTTGGCAGCGGCAGACACCACCCTGATTCCCGTGCAGGCGCAGTATCTGTCCGCAAAAGGTCTGGAACAGCTTTTACAGACGGTGCAGAAGGTCCGGCGGCAGATCAACCCGAAATTGAAAATCGAGGGCATCCTGCTGACCATGACAGACAGCCGCACCAACTACGGACAGCAGATCGACAACCTGATTCGGGGTGCTTACGGCAGCAAGATCAAGGTGTTCGACCAGACCATTCCCCGGTCTGTCCGTGCTGCGGAAATCAGTGCAGTGGGCAAAAGCATTTTCCAGCACGACCCCAAAGGTAAGGTGGCAGAAGCCTACCAATCTCTGACGAAGGAGGTGCTGGCGAATGCCGAAAAGCAGCTTAAGCGTGTCGCTGAAAGGGGCAGATGACATTTTCTCCACGGAAGAATCCCGACAGGAACAGCAGCGGGAGCAGGTGCAGCAGATTCCCATTGGAGAACTGTTCCCCTTCAAAGACCATCCCTTTAAGGTCTTGGATGACGAGTCCATGCAGCGCACCGTAGAAAGCGTAGAGCAGTACGGCGTGTTGTCTCCGCTGATCGCCCGCCCACGCCCGGAGGGTGGCTATGAAATCATCTCCGGGCACCGTCGGAAACACGCCGCAGAGCTTGCAAATCTGGACACCGTGCCTGTCATTGTGCGAAATATGGAGGATGATGCCGCCACGATATTGATGGTCGATTCCAATTTGCAGAGAGAACACATCCTGCCCAGCGAGCGGGCATTTGCGTACAAGATGAAGCTGGATGCAATAAAAAATCAAGGTGCTAGGTCAGATTTAACTTCGTCCCAAGTTGGGACGAAGTTGAGAGCCGATGAAAAAGTAGCAAAAGATTCAGGCGAAAGTCGCAATCAAGTCCAGCGTTTTGTGCGCCTGACGAACCTTGTCCCTGAATTGCTCGACATGGTGGACGAGAAAAAAATCTCTTTTAACCCTGCGGTAGAACTGTCCTATCTGGACGAAAAACAGCAACAGGATTTTTTAGAAGCAATGGATGCTTCCCAGAACGCACCATCTCTTTCACAAGCCATTCGGATAAAAAAGCTGGCGCAGCAGGGTGAGTTTGACTATGATGCAGTCTACAACATTATGAATGAGGAAAAGAAAAGCGAACTGGACACCGTGACCATCAAAAACGAAACCCTGCGGAAATACTTTCCACGCAATTACACGCCCCGGCAGATGGAAAGCATCATCATCAAGCTGCTCGACCAGTGGCAACTAAAAAAGCAACAGGCAAAACAGAAGAAGCAGGAAGAAGCGCGCTGATCGCAGACTGAACCAAAAGACCCAGTTCCGGGTCTTTTATTTTTGCAAAAATTTTGGAGGAAACGTCTATGAACTTTACTACCACTCACATCCGTTCCGAGAAAGTCACCATTGATACTCGCATCTACACGATTCTGAACGGCAGAAAAAAGCCTGGTGAAGTCTATCTCGCTGCCATTGCCCCGGATATGGAGCTGACCATCATCACGCTGGACGAGGCTCCCGGCATCCTGCCCTGCTTTGAGGAGGATGATGCCTGCCTGAACCTTCCCAACACCTCGCTGCTGCTCTGCTACAACCCGGCGCAGGTGCTGAAGATGGGCGGAAAGCACTACCTGACCGGCCCGGTGATTCTTGTTCGCACCAACATGGATGGCGAGGTCATCTCGCTGACCATTGATGAGGTCTACCTGTTCCAGAAGTATCTGGCAAGCCACAGCATCACCCTGATGGCAGATGACCAGAAGTTGCCCTGCATCTGCATGGAGTGAGGTGTGCCATGCTGAACTTTTTTATCGGTTTCGCATTTTTTGAAGCCGGCGCTTTTTTCGGCTTCTTCGTGGCAGCTCTGTTGAACGCCGCCCATGCCGGGCAGGAGATTTCTATCAAATTCGAGGAGGACGATAATGGAACAGAACGAGAACACCTTGTCGGTGCTGAAAATTGCGCCGGGACAGCAACCGCAGCAGGTCGAGATTGACAACGACCTGAAAGCCTTGCAGCAGGCTGTGGGCGGCTCGATTGATGCTGTTTACCCCTTTGCAGACCCGGTGGCTATCATCTGCCATGACGACGGCAAGCTCATGGGACTGCCGTTGAACCGTGCCCTGCGGGACGAGGACGGGCAGATGTACGATGCCGTTGCCGGGACCTTTCTGGTGGTGGGACTGGGCGAGGAGGATTTTGCATCCCTGACCCCGGAACTGGCACAGAAGTACGAGCAGCTTTTCCATCAGCCGGAAGCCTTTCTGAAACTGGGCAACCGCCTGCTGGTGCTGCCGGTGCCCGATGAACCTCCGGCAGAAAAGTCTCGCACCAAGCCTACGGCAGAGCATGACCGCTAAAAGCATCCTGTTGCGTGGGAGGTGACGGCAGTGCAGGAAGAAATCGAACAGAAATCATTCAACATTATGATCTCCACCACAAAGCTGTCCGCCCGGACCGTCCTGCGGGCAGTAAAAGCGGCGTTTCGGCTGTACCAGTCCAAAGCATCCCAAGGTAAGCAAAGCATCCGCACCCTTCTGCGGCAAAACCGGGGTGTGTCCAGCGTGGAGATCAGCAAGACCGGCATCCGTGGGCTGGAACGCTATGCCAAAAAGTACGGCATCGACTATGCTATCCGCAAGGACAATTCCGAGGTGCCGCCCCGGTATCTGGTCTTTTTCAAAGCCCCGGACGCAGAAGCCTTCCATTCGGCGTTCAAGGAATATTCGGCATCCCTGCTCAACAAGGACAAACGCCCCTCGGTGCTGGCAAAACTGCATAAACTGGTGCAGGCGGCGGCAGAACTCCCCGGCAAAGTCCGGCATAAGGAACAGGAGCGTGGACTGTGACCACGAAAAAGCTGACAAAGCTGCTGGCACTGTATCTGCCCTATATTTTGCTGGGGCTGGTGGCAACCAACATTGGCGAAGCGTGGCGGCTTGCCGAGGGCAAAGAGCTGGGGGATAAGATCATGGCGATGATGGGCACCGTTCCGGTGGCGTTTGCGAACCCGCTGCCCAGCTTGCATCCGCTCGATTTGCTGGTGGGCTTGTGCTGCGGTGCAGGGTTACGGCTGGCGGTCTATTTGCGTGGAAAAAACGCCAAGAAGTACCGCCACGGCATGGAGTACGGCTCTGCCCGGTGGAGTGCATAATTTTAAGTGTAAATGACACATACATGGACGCACAGGAGGTTATGCACATGACTGATTATAGCAAAATTACAGCCCTTTACTCCCGCCTTTCCGTGGGCGACGAGGACAGGGACGGCGGCGAGAGCAACAGCATACAGAACCAAAAAATATTTTTGGAGAACTATGCCAGAGGGCAGCACCTAACCAATATCCGGCACTACATCGACGATGACGAAAGCGGCAGGTTTTTTGACCGTTCTGCCTACTCCCGCATGATGGACGATGTGGAAAACGGGAAAATCGGTGTCTGCATTATGAAAGACCTTACCCGCTGGGGGCGTGACTATCTCCAAGTCGGCAACGCGATGGAGATATTCAGACGGAACAATGTGCGCTTTATCGCGGTCAACAACGGCATTGACAGCGAGAAGCCCGACACATTGGAGTTTGCGCCCTTTATCAATATCATGTCGGAGTGGTATGCAAAGGACATCAGCAAGAAAGTGAAAACGGGCATTAAGACCAAAGGCATGAGTGGAAAGCCGATTGTCACCGAAGCCCCTTACGGCTATGTCAAAGACCCGGACAACAAGGATTTTTGGATAATCGACGAGGAAGCCGCCGAGGTTGTCCGTTTGATTTTCCGTCTGTTTATCGGCGGGAAGAACCGCAACCAAATCGCCGTACATCTGACACAGGAGCAAATCCCAACCCCCACTTTCTACATGAAAGACCGAGGGCGGGGAACCTGTAAAAATAAGACGCTCAACGAGGATAACCGCTGCAAGTGGAACAAAGTCACCTTGACCAATATCCTCACACGGCAGGAGTATTGCGGCGATGTGGTCAACTTCAAGACTACAAAGCATTTCCGGGATAAACATAACCACTATGTAGACCGGAGCCAATGGCACATCACAGAAAATGTGCATGAGCCGATTATCAGCCGCAGCGATTTTGAAACCGTACAGCGGATTTTGGAAAACGCACCCGTCAGACGCCCCAACGGGGACGGGGAAATCCACCCTCTGTCCGGCTTACTTTTCTGTAAGGACTGCGGCGCAAAAATGCACATTCGTATTGATTACCGGAACGGCGGCAAGCGGCACGTTGCTTTTTGCAGCGAGTACCACAAGGGAAAAGCCAAGAACCCCAAATGCAATTCCCCGCACATCATGGACGCGGACTTGCTCATGCAGACCATCGCAGAAGTACTGAAGAAAATCGAGGACTATTCTATCAGCAACCGGGCGGAGTTTGAAGCCTTAGTGAAAAAGAACCTTGCCATGCAGCAGACCGACCAGACCAAAAAGCAGCAGAAGCGTATCCCGCAAATCACGACGCGCCTTGAACAGATTGACAAGGTGCTGAACAAGCTCTATGAGGACAACGCCCTCGGCACGATCCCGCAAGACCGTTATGAGCAGATGTCGCAGAAGTATTCGGAAGAATACTACACGCTGAAAGCGGAGCTTGCCACGCTCCAAGAGCAGCTGTCCGCTTATGAGAACGCGGGAGGACGGGCGCAGAAGTTTTTGAAGCTGACGGAACGCCATGCTGCCTTTACCGAGCTTACCCCCGCCATTCTAAACGAGTTTATCAGCCGGATTGAAGTGCATGAGCGCGACCAGAAAAGGGCGAGATACGCAATCCAGCACATCAGCATATATTTCAATTATATCGGCAAGTTTGAGAATGAAGTGACACAGCTTGCAGAGCCGACCGAGCAGGAAATCCGGCAAATGCGGGAGGAAATCGAAGAAGCCAAAAAGGAAAAGAGCCGCGCCTACCACCGGCAGTATTCAAGGGAGTACCGGGCGAGAAACCTTGAAAAGCAGCGGGAGTATGACCGTATCAAGGCGCGGGAATACCGGGCAAGGAGAAAGGCGCAGGCAGCCGCCGCACAGCCCACACAGTAAAACAGAATAACCATCAACCAAGAGGGATTTTCCGAACTACGGGAAATCCCTCTTTTGCGCCCAAAGAAAGGAGCCGCCTATGGCAGAACAGACCCCCGACAGTATCATCACGACCCAGAGGAACGGGCAGACCATTGTTGCGGAGTTGTTTTTCAATCACAGCAGCACAGAAACATTCCGCGACAAGCTGCTCAAACTGGTACTTGCCGACAGCTCGCGTTTATCCGCGTCTGACGGTCAAGAGCCGGAAAAAACAGAAATCTTGCGATAACAGCCGCCCTAGCGAACCATTCCCCGTCCGGGCGGTTTCTATTTGAAAATCCTCATTTCCCCCAAGTCAAGAGCCGGGAAAAACACCCGAAAAATGCCCCTACTGCGTAACAGGGGCGCAGAAAGGAGAGTTTATGAGAACAGGGCTTACGAAGCAGGAAAAGACCACCGACATTTGGTTTGACGAGAAAGACCCCCTTATCCATATCCGCACCCACAACACCGCCTTGAAGAAGCGTCTGCTTGCATACAGCCGCCGTTATCCGGCGATCTGCCAGCAGACCGACGCAGACCCGGAAACGGGCTGCATGGAGTTTGATATTGAGAAAGGCCGCTTCTCTTTCCGTCTGACCGCCCCATACAGTGAGGAACGGCGGGAAGCAGCGCGGCAGTTTGCCAAGGAAAACAATGCCGCCAGCAGACTGAAATGAGGTGGATTTGTTCATAATCCTGTGCTATACTTCTCTTGAAAAAAGAACAACAAATCGAAATTTTGAGGAGGTTTACTATGATATATAAGTTTACGGAAGTATTAAACGATCTTGTTAATTATTTTATTCTTGGTGACATTTTACTACTGGAAAGTTGGAAAAGAGCCAATAATCTTTCAGACGATTTGGCAACGGAATTTACCACAAATGAAAGTGGGGATAGGGCTTTTAGTGAAGGTATTGTTATCCCCATGAGTGGCATTGAAAACTATCCTTATACCGTATTGTTTAATCTCTCTGGTGATAAACCGGAGTTGTGCAAAGGGGAAAGCCGATTGCAGTTTAGAAGGAGTGGTTATTCCCTCAAAGTGGATAATAATATGCTTATGCTTTTTACATGGCACATATTAAAACAGTTTACTCCCGAAAAAGTGAAAACTCTAATTTCTTATTACAGACAGAATAAAAAGCCAATTGTCGAACTTGCAAATGGCTGGTATCATATCGAGATTTTGGGTGGAGAAACCTTGCAGGACGGGGACTATGAGCCTACATTTGAATTTGTGATACAACCAATAGAAAATGAAGAAAAAGCCGCAAATGCTGATATGAATTTAAGCTTTGAAATTATAAGTTCTGCTTATTAAAACTAAATATATTATCCACAAGGGCAGCCGAGAAAATCGACTGCCCTTTTTCCATGCCTACGGGCAGAAAGGAGCGACCAGCTATGACGAAACCGAGGGAGAAAACCCGTGAGGAATTGACCGCCGAGATTGAGGAAGGCAAGAAGAAAATCCGGCAGTTTGAAAACCGGGAGAAAATCATCAAGCAGAAGCTATCCGTCGAGGAACGCAAGGCGAGAAACCACAGGCTTTGTAAGCGCGGCGGCTTCATGGAGAGCCTTGTGCCGGAGCTGATTGCCATGCCGGACGAGGACGCGAAAGCCTTTTTACGGCTTGCCTTGATGAGCGAGCCAGCACAGGAGTTTTTGAAAAAACGAGCCGGGGACGGGAATGCGGAGTAATCCCTTTGGAACAAAGGGCGCACTTATACACCCTTGCGGGCGTGTGCGCTCTGCCGAGGGCTCATCTCCGCACAGGGAACTTTCCCCGCGCTCCGATATGGCGACTTTGCCGCAACAAGGGGCTGCACCCCTTGCGCCGCTTACGCGGCTATCCCTGCACACCCACAAAAACAGTACACCCGCCGTTGGTGTCTGTACCATTTTTGCGGGTTTTATTATCCTATCCGGGAGGTGATACCCATAGCCATTTACCATTGGAACATCGGTATTGTGAGCCGAGGAAAAGGCAAATCAGCCGTTGCCGCAGCCGCCTACCGAAGCGGCGAAAAGCTGACAAACGAGTGGGACGGAATGACCCACGACTACACCCGCAAAGGCGGCGTTGTCCATACAGAAATCATGCTGCCGCCCCATGCCCCACCCTCATTCTCTGACCGTTCAACCTTGTGGAACAGCGTGGAGCTTTACGAGAAAGCCGGGAACGCCCAGCTTGCCAGAGAGATTGACGCGGCGCTCCCCATAGAATTATCCAGAGAGGAACAGATCCGGCTTGTCCGGGAATACTGTTCCTCTCAATTTGTTTCCAGAGGAATGTGTGTGGATTTTGTTATCCACGACACCAACAGCGGCAACCCCCATTGTCATATCATGCTGACTATGCGCCCCCTTGACGAGCGCGGCACATGGACAGCGAAATCCAAAAAGGAATATGACCTTGATGAAAACGGCGAGCGTATCCGCTTGCCAAGTGGCAGATACAAGACGCACAAAATTGACCTTACAGGCTGGAACGACAAGGACAACACCCTCTTGTGGCGCAGGGCATGGGCTGACTATACCAACGACTTTTTGGAGAGGAACGGAAGCCCGGAGCGTATCGACCACCGCAGCAACGCCGAGCGCGGCATAGACGAGATACCCACCGTCCACATGGGCGTGGCTGCTTGCCAGATGGAGAAGAAAGGTATCGCCACCGAGAAAGGCGAACTGAACCGAAATATCCAAAAGGCAAACCGCCTTATCCGGGAAATCCGGGCGCAGATTGGGAAGCTCAAAGAGTGGATTGCCGACCTGTTCAAAGCGCGGGAAACCGCCCCGGAGCAGCCGCCGCAATCTCCCAGCCTTGCAAATCTGCTGATGAAATATTTGAGCGTTCAGAGAGAAAAGAGCCGGAAGTATTCGCAGCGTTGGCAACAGCAGCACGCAACCGATGAATTGAAAACCATAGCGGCAGCGGTCAACTATCTCTCAGAGCATGGTATCTCTAATCTTGACGAGCTGGACGCTTCTCTTTCCTCTGTCAGTGATAGAGCCTATTCAATCCGGGAGGGAATGAAAACCGCCGAGGAACGCATGAAGAAGCTGCAAAAGCTAATTGAATACGGGAAGAACTATACAGAGTACAAGCCCATTCACGATGAGTTGAAAAAGCTGCAAAACGGCTGGACAAACAAGCGCGACAAGTACGAGGAAGCCCACCGCGCCGAGCTGACCCTATGGAACGCAGCAAGCCGCTATCTCCATGCAAATCTGCCTAAAGGAACAAAGACCTTACCTGTTGCGGAATGGGAACAGGAATATGCTGACCTCAAAACACAGAGGGACAGCGATTATACCAAACTGAAAGATACCCGCGCCGAGGTTGCCGAGCTTCAAAAAATCCGCAGGTGCGTGGATATTGCACTCCGCGCCGACCAGCCGGAGCAGACACAGAACCGCGCCAAACGGCATGATATAGACCGCTGAAAGGAGTTGAACTTTTATGTACTACACCCAAGAACAGATAGACCGCGCCAACCAAGCCGACATTGTTTCTTTCCTGCAATCACAGGGAGAGCAGCTTACTCGCGCTGGGAATGAATACCGCTGGAAACGGCACGACAGCTTGACTATCCGGGGAAACAAATGGTACAGGCACAGCCAGAGCAAGGGCGGCGCACCCATTGATTTTGTCATGGAGTTTTTCGGCAAGAGCTTCACCGAAGCCGTTGAACTGCTGACAGGCGAAAAAGGCACAGCCCCGCCGCCGGACAGACCAAGCCCCGCGCCCCTCTCTGACTTCCGACTGCCACCCCGCAGCACCGACAACCGAACAGCGAGGAACTACCTCACAGCCGCCCGCCGCATTGATGAAGATGTGTCGGGCTTTTTCTTTTCCACCGGGGATATTTACGAGGAAGCCGCCCACCATAACGCCGTATTCGTCGGCAGAGATGAAAGCGGCATACCGCGATACGCCCACCAGCGCGGCACAGCCGGGAGCTTCCGGCTTGATGTGAAAGGCAGCGACAAAGCCTTTAACTTCTGCTACCGGGGCGAGGGCAAAAGGCTTTTTGTCTTTGAAGCCCCGATAGACCTCTTATCTTTCCTCTGCCTGTTCAAAAAGGGCTGGCAGAAGCAGAGCTATTTATCGTTGGGCGGCGTAGGCGAGAAAGCCCTCTTACGCTTCCTCTCTGACCGTCCAGACATTCAGACCGTCTATCTCTGCCTTGATAGCGACCAAGCCGGAAACGACGCTTGCAGCCGCCTTGTGGAGCTTATGCCGGAGGGCTTGACCGTCCACCGCCTTATCCCTCTTTTCAAAGACTGGAATGAGGTACAGACGCGCAGGGCAGAAATCACAGACGGGAAGTATTTGCGGGAAGCAATCTACGGCTTGAAAGAGCCGCCGCAGGAAGAAACCGTTGAGATTATCCGCATGAGCGAGGTTGACACACAGACCGTTGAATGGCTATGGAAGCCGTATATTCCCTTTGGGAAAGTAACCATTGTGCAGGGCAATCCCGGCGAGGGCAAGACCACTTTTGCCCTACGCCTTGCCGCCGCCTGCACCACCGGGGGAACGCTGCCGGGAATGAAGCCCTTGCCGCCATTCCAAGTAATTTACCAGACCGCCGAGGACGGGCTGGGCGATACCGTCAAGCCACGCTTGATAGAAGCCGCCGCAGACCTTGACCGGGTGCTTGTGATTGATGAAGCCAAGCGGGAGCTTACCCTCTCCGATGAGCGCATAGAAAAGGCAATCACGCAGAACGGGGCGCGGCTGATTATTCTTGACCCCATACAGGCGTATGTGGGCGAGAAAACCGACATGAACAAGGCAAACGAGATACGCCCCATTTTTCGCCGCCTTGCCGATGTTGCGGAGCGTACCGGGTGCGCCGTTGTGCTTATCGGACACTTAAACAAATCAGCCGGAGGGCAGAGCGCATACCGGGGATTAGGTTCTATCGACTTCCGCGCCGCAGCAAGGAGCGTCCTGCTGATCGGGCGCGTGAAGCGAGAACCGAATGTGCGCGTTATCGTCCATGACAAATCTTCCCTTGCGCCGGAGGGCAAGCCTGTTGCCTTTTGCCTTGACCCGGAAACGGGCTTTTCATGGATAGGCGAATACGACATCACCGCCGACGAGCTGCTGTCCGGCGCGGGCGGCAACAACGCCACCAAAACCGAACAGGCTGAAAGGCTGATACTTGACCTGCTTGCAGACGGGAAAGAGCTTGCCAGCGAGGACATTGTAAAGGCCGCAGCCGAAGCCGGAATATCCGAGAGGACGGTACAGAACGCCAAGCGCAACATGGGCGGCATTTTAGGCGCAAGGCGTGTCGGCGGTCAATGGTACAACTTCATCAAGAAGAAGCAGCCACCCGAGCCCGCAAGCTGAAAGTGCAAAACGCAGACCCTTTGCACTTTGCACTTTCGCACTTTCACGATAATTTGCGTCAATAACTCAAAAAAGCACTTGACAAAACGCTTCATGGGGCACCGCCAAGGATATTGAGCCGTTCATGGCACCCAAGTTTGCAGACAACATCATCCTGACCAAAACGGAACGGCTGATGATGTCCAACCGCCCACCGGACCCCAAAAACGCCCGGAACAAAAATGTGCTGGTGGTGGGAGGCTCCGGCAGCGGCAAGACGAGATTTTGGCTTAAACCCAACCTTTTACAATGTCATAGTTCCTATGTGGTCACTGACCCGAAAGGTAGTATCGTGGTCGAGTGCGGGAACGCACTTCTGAAAAACGGTTACAAGCTGAAAATCCTGAACACCATCAACTTCAAAAAGTCCATGCACTATAACCCCTTCGCCTATGTCCACAGCGAAAAGGACATTCTCAAACTGGTCACAACCCTGATGACCAACACCAAAGGCGAAGGGTCCGGTGGGGACCCATTTTGGGAGAAAAGCGAACGTCTTTTGCTCACTGCCCTGATCGCCTATCTGCATTATGAAGCCCCGGTGGAGGAGCAAAATTTCGCCACCCTGCTGGAAATGCTCAACACCATGCAGGTGCTGGAGGATGACGAGGAATATCAGAACCCGGTGGATCTGCTGTTTGAAGAACTGGCGAAAAAGAAGCCCAATTCCTTTGCCGGGCGGCAGTACAAACTTTACAAGCTGGCTGCCGGCAAGACCGCAAAATCCATCCTCATTTCCTGTGGTGCCAGATTAGCCCCCTTCGACATCCAAGAGCTGCGTGACCTCACTATGTACGATGAGCTGCAACTGGACACGCTGGGCGATAAGAAAACGGCATTGTTCCTCATCATGAGCGATACGGACAGCACCTTCAACTTCCTCATCAGCATGGTCTACACCCAGCTTTTCAATCTGCTGTGCGACAAGGCAGATGATGTATACGGCGGCAAGCTGCCCGTTCATGTACGGTGTCTCATCGACGAGTGCGCCAACATCGGGCAGATTCCCAATCTGGAAAAGCTGGTGGCCACCATCCGCAGCCGTGAGATCTCCGCCTGCCTTGTTTTGCAGGCGAGAAGCCAGTTGAAAGCCATTTACAAGGATAACGCGGATACCATTGTGGGCAACATGGACAGCCAGATTTTCCTCGGCGGCAGTGAGCCGACCACCCTGAAAGACTTGTCCGAGATGCTGGGCAAGGAGACCATCGACGCCTTCAACACCTCAGACACCCGTGGCAATAGCCCCAGTTACGGCACTACGTTCCAAAAGATGGGCCACGAATTGTTGAGCCGGGACGAGCTGGCGGTGCTGGACGGCGGCAAGTGTATTTTGCAGTTGCGTGGCGTCAGACCGTTTTTGAGCGACAAGTACGACCTGACCCAGCACCCTAACTACAAGCTGACCTCGGACTACGACCCCAAAAACACCTTCGATATTGAAAAATATCTGAACCGCAAAGAAAAAATCCAACCCGGAGATGAGTTCATCGTGGTGGATGCTGATTCGCTCCCGTCTGCCTGACCCGGTAGGCGGTTTTATTTTTATCCCGGTCAGAAAGGTGCACCAGAAAATCAGCCTTGCTGCGGTTATGCAACGTAAAACTACAAGATTTCGGGTGTGTACAAACGACCGGAAACGCTTTATAATAAAGGAGAAAAGACTATGGAATTCTTCAACTCTGCTATCGAAGTTCTTCAGACTCTGGTTGTCGCTCTGGGTGCCGGTCTCGGCGTTTGGGGTGCCATCAACCTGCTGGAAGGTTATGGTAACGACAACCCCGGCAGCAAGAGTCAGGGCATGAAGCAGCTCATGGCTGGCGGCGGCGTTGCTCTGGTGGGCATTACCCTGATTCCCCTGCTGAGCGGTCTGTTCGGTTAAGAACAGCGGGCGGCGATTGCCGCCCGGTACATATTTATAATAAGGAAAGCCATAGTAACGATCTCACATAGAGAAGGTGAAGCAGATGAGCGAGATTTTATTGTATCATGGCAGTAAAGAAGAAGTTGTCTATCCCGAAATCCGCATCACACGGTATACAAAGGACTTTTCTTGGGGATTCTACTGCACGAACAGCTATCAACAAGCCTACCGCTGGGCAGACCGCCGTTCTGCCGATGGTATTGTGAACGTCTATCGCTATGTAGAGAATCCTGACCTGAAAATCCTGCGTTTCCCTGAAATGTCGGACGAATGGCTGGATTTCATTGCAAAATGTCGTGCAGGCGAAACCCATCCCTATGATATTGTGGAGGGTCCCATGGCAGATGACACCATCTGGGACTATGTCAATGGATTTACGTCCGGGCAGATCAGCCGTGAAGCATTTTGGGCATTGGCGAAGTTCAAGCATCCAACACACCAGATCAGCTTTCATACCGTAAACGCTTTGCACTGCCTGACCTTTGAGAGGAGTGAATCCATCCATGACCGAAAAGCAGAAAAATGATGTTCTCTACGTTTGCAGCCTGATCGAGACCATCGCCCGTAAGACCAAAAATCATCGGCAGGATGTGATTCGTCACTTCACAAAAGCCGGCATCGAACGGCAGCTCCGGCTGGCAGAAGTAAACCACTGTCTGTCCTTTGAGCAGGTTTCAGATGAGCTGATTGAAGATCTCAACATCCCGGATGGGGATTTTGATACTGCTGCGGAGTGCCGCTATACGGTCCCTTCTGCAACCTCCATCGGAATGCTGTATCAGGGGCTGGTGCTGTCCACCATGAAAGATGAAGATGCTGCACAGGCAATTCTGGATGTTTTTTCGTCGTTTATCACGGATGAGATCTCCGATTTCAATTCCAACGTATACTACACCAATCCTGATTATCTCCGCTGCTCCTATCTGGAGGGCAAAATGCTTGCTTGAGAAAGGATTGTTATAATGGCAAAAAATCAACATAATGCAGGGCTTCATTATAGACCTCTCAATCAACTTGGATTATCAAACTTCAATGATTATATAGAAAATCCCATTGATAGTCGTTTTAAGTTTAATCCGCCCCCTCTAAAATGTGGTAAGCTTTTTGGACTTTGCAAAGCTGATCGTCAAAAAGAAAAGCTTCAGAAACATTGCCCGTGGCATCCGCTTCTAAAAATGAAGGCATTCACATTAGAGATCAACGGAGAAGCTGAATACATTTGGTATTGTAAAGAATGCGATTGTTATTATATGAACCCCTTTTGGCGAAATGGAGAAAAACGCATCCTTGATGTTTATCATAAGGTTCCTGTTCGCCGACTTATAAAAACAGCTATATAGCTTTGATTATGATTTGCCGATTGCCGAAAAGCAGTCGGCTTTTTTGTTTCCGTCGAACACTTTTTGTGTTTGCTCATATCATTTCATCTATCATTCATCAATCAAAAATGATAGATGAAATGAGGGCATTGTTCCATACGGCGGCTTGAGCAGCAGCGGAAAGCCCTCTGCAGCTTGCAGTTTTATTAAATGTCCGTGCTCCAAGCCGCGTTTTTATCCACCCATCCATGAAAGGCGGTGCTATTATGCAGTTTTTGACCCACATTATTTTTCTCCTGAATCTCCTCAAGACCCTTATCAACCATTTCAGCTAAGGACGGTGACTGAATGGAAACCGTTCTCAAAGCCATTGCCGACTGGATCAAAGGCATCCTGACGGCAGGCATTATGTCCAATCTCTCCGGCTTGTTTGATGATGTGAACACCCAAGTGGGCAACATCGCACAGCAGGTGGGCACCAAGCCCTCCAGCTTTGAGCCACGGGTGTTCGCCATGATCGAATCGCTGTCCCGGAACGTGGTGCTGCCCATTGCAGGCATCATCCTGACCTTTATCGCCTGTTACGAACTGATCGAGATGATTACCCAGCACAACAATATGGCACAGTTTGAGCCTGCCCTCATCATGCGCTGGATTTTTAAGACTGCTATTTCGGTGTGGCTCATCAGCAATACTTTTGACATCGTGATGGCGGTGTTCGATGTCACCCAAAAGGTGGTATCCGATTCCAGCAGCATCATTGCCGGAAATACCCGTGTCAACGACATTGGCTTGTCCATGCTGCAATCCAGCCTGATGCAGATGGATGTCGGCCCCCTGTTCGGGCTGTTTTTGCAGTCCTTCTTCATCGGCATTACCATGCGCATCCTGTCCATCGTGATTTTCGTCATCGTCTACGGAAGAATGATTGAAATTTACTGCATGGTGAGCCTTGCGCCCATCCCCATGGCGACCTTCGGCAACCACGAGCAGAGCCACATGGGGCAGAACTATCTGAAATGCCTGTTTGCACTGGGTTTTCAGGGCTTTCTCATCCTCATCTGCGTGGCGATTTACGCCGTGCTGATACAGTCGGTAGCGATTTCCGGGGATGCCATCAACTCCATTTGGAGCATTGTGGGCTACACCGTTCTGCTCTGTTTCAGCCTGTTCAAGACCAGCTCGGTGACGAAATCCGTCCTCGGAGCGCACTAAAGGAGGTGTTTGATTGGCTGCGTATATTTCCGTTCCCCGCGATTTGACCAAGGTCAAATCCAAAGTGGCGTTCAACCTGACCAAACGGCAGCTTGTCTGCTTTGGCACAGCGGCTCTCATTGGAGTGCCGCTGTTTTTTGTTCTCCGGGATTCCGGCGGCAACACTGCTGCCACCCTCGGTATGATGGCGGTGATGCTGCCGGCGTTCTTCCTTGGGATGTACGAAAAGAACGGCCAGCCTTTGGAAAAGCTGCTGTCGTACTATGTGCAGTCCCGGTTTGTCCGCCCGAAGATCCGCCCCTACAAGACTAACAATTACTATGCGATTTTGATGAAGGGAGGCATGACCCATGATCCCGTTTTGGAAAAAGACCGGTAAGCACAGCAAGCCGCAGTCTGCGCAGAAGCGCAGGCAGAACGCAAAGCCTGCTATGCCCCGAACCGCCCAGCAGTCCATCCCCATGCAGCGGATGTTTGAGGATGGCACCTGCAGGGTGAAGCCCAACTATTACACTCGTACCATCCAGTATCAGGACATCAACTACCAGCTTGCCCAGCAGGAGGACAAGACCGCCATTTTCGAGGAATGGTGCAGTTTTCTGAATTTTTTCGATTCCAGCATCAAATTTGAGCTGTCCTTTGTGAACATGGCAACCGACAGCACCGAGTTTGAAAAGAGCATCCGCATCCCGTTCCAGAAGGACGGCTTTGACGATGTGCGTGCGGAGTACAGCCAGATGCTGCGCCAGCAGCTTGCCAAGGGCAATAATGGTCTGACCAAGACCAAATTCATCACCTTTGGTGTGGAGGGCGAAAGCATGGCGCAGGTCAAGCCCCGGCTCGACCACATCCAGAATGACCTGCTGAATAATTTTCATCGGCTGGGTGTGCAGGCAAAGCCCCTGAACGGTGCCCAGCGGCTGAAACTCATGCACGATATGTTCAACATGGACGGTGCAAGCAAGTTTCACTTTGACTGGAAAGACCTTGTGAAAAGCGGGCTTTCCGTGAAGGATGCCATTGCGCCTACCGCCTTTGCGTTCAAGAACAGCCGCTCCTTCCAGATGGGAGGTATCTTTTGCGCCGCCAGCTTTCTGAGCATCACGGCATCCGACATCAGCGACCAGCTTTTGAAGGATTTTCTGGATATGGATTCTTCCCAGATCGTTACGATGCACATCCAGTCTGTTGACCAGAACAAAGCCATCAAGACGGTGAAGCGCACCATCACGGAACTGGACCGCAGCAAGATTGAGGAGCAGAAAAAAGCAATCCGTGCCGGGTATGATATTGACATCATCCCGTCCGATTTGGCAACTTACGGACGGGATGCGAAAGCCCTGCTCAAAGAGTTGCAGAGCCAGAACGAGCGGATGTTCCTCGTCACTTTTCTGGTGTTGAACACCGGGCGCACGGAGCAGGAGCTGGAAAACAACGTCTTTCAGGCTAGCTCCATCGCCCAGAAGCACAACTGCAACCTGTGCCGCCTTGATTTCCAGCAGGAGCAGGGCTTGATGAGCAGTCTGCCGCTGGCGGATAACCAGATTGAGATTCAGCGGGGACTGACCACCAGCAGCACTGCCATCTTCATCCCCTTTACCACACAGGAATTGTACCAGTCTGGCAAAGAAAGCCTGTATTACGGCCTGAACGCCCTGTCCAACAACCTTATCATGGTGGACCGGAAGAAGTTGAAGAACCCCAATGGCCTGATTTTGGGTACTCCCGGCTCCGGCAAAAGTTTCTCAGCAAAGCGTGAAATTGCAAACGCCTTTCTGGTGACGGATGATGATATTATTGTGAACGATCCCGAAGGCGAAGTGCGACACGAAGTCGCGTAATATATTGCGTGTAAACGCTACTCTATCCATTTGGAGTAACCCTACTGTGACCTGCACTGGTCAAAAGCCGGCGTTGGGAAGCTCACAGGACAATATGGGAAATCTGCCAGCCTAAAAGCAGACGTACCGTTAGGGTAAAGAATGCTATGTCGAATGTAATGTGAACCATCGTAAGGATCGTTACAGGGAATAGGTGAAATAAGGCTGATACACCTACACCAAAAGGTGTTGGAGGTGGCCGAGGGGCCTTTCGCTACCCCGAAGCAAATGGACACAAATCCTCCCGGTTCAAAGATGGCGGCTAAGGCATTCATGAATTATGCATTACGCGGAACGTGGAAAACCCTATGCACTCCTTTAATAAAGGTATCGACCTCGCAAGAGGGAGAAACGGTGCAGAGGGTATGAGATGGAATAAAAAGCGAACGGTTCACTGCAACGGTGAGCATAGGGGTTCAAAATTTGCCCTGACCTGAAAAGGTGCTGACTTATTCCGGGTATTTCATGGCAAGATTGGAGGTATCCCTGTGAACGATAAGTATTCAACGACGGAAGGTAAAACTTCTGAGAAGCTGTCGGACGAAGCTATGTTGAGTGCCCAATGGAAAAACATTGACTGGCATAAGGCAGAGCAGGAAGTCAACAGGCTACAAATCAGGATTGTCAAGGCAACTCAGCAAAAAAACTACAACGCAGTAAAACGACTTCAGTATCTTCTGACACATTCCTTTTACGCCAAAGCACTGGCTGTTAAGCGTGTCGTTACCAACGATGGGCGCAAGACTCCCGGTGTGGATGGTGTTCTTTGGAACACCCCGGCGAAGAAAATGAAAGCGGTTCTATCGCTGACAGATAAAGGGTATCGTGCGCGTCCTCTCCGTAGAGTGTATATCGAAAAGAAGGACAAGAAGAAAAAGCGTCCATTGGGCATTCCTACAATGTATGACCGCGCAATGCAGGCTCTCTATGCTTTGGCACTGGAGCCGGTGGCGGAAACAACAGCAGATGGGAAATCCTTTGGTTTCCGAAAAGGAAGATGCGCACAGGATGCCTGCGAATATCTGTTCAATGCACTGTCGCGCAAGCACATTTCTCCGAAGTGGGTTTTGGAGGGTGACATCAAAGGTTGTTTCGACCATATCAGCCATGATTGGCTTCTGGCGAACATCCCCATGGACAAGAACATTTTGAAGCAGTTCTTAAAGGCGGGATTTATCTATCAGCGCGAACTCTTTCCTACCGAGGAAGGAACTCCGCAAGGTGGTATTATCTCCCCCATTCTGGCGAACATGACGCTGGATGGTATCGAGAAGAAGCTGGTCGAACGCTTTCACACAAACGCGCTCGGTAAGGTCGATTCAAGATTTAAGAATGCCCACAAAGTAAACTTCGTCCGCTACGCAGACGACTTTGTGGTCACAGCGGCAACACCTGAACTGGCTCTTGAAGCAAAGGAGCTGATTCGAGAGTTTCTCGCTGAACGCGGATTGGAACTTTCTGATGAAAAGACCGTTGTCACCAACATTGACGATGGTTTCGACTTCCTCGGCTGGAACTTCAGAAAGTATAACGAAAAGCTGATTATCAAGCCTTCCCAAAAGGCGGTCAAGGCTATCGTTTCCAATATCTCTGACACGATTCTCCGCAGAGGAAAAGCGTGGCAGCAAGATGTTCTGATTATGAAGTTGAATGAACAAATTCGAGGTTGGACTAATTACCACCAGTCCGTATGCGCAAGTGATGCGTTCGCGCATCTGGACTACGTCCTGTACGAACTGCTGTGGCGATGGGCTAAAAGACGGCACCCAAAGAAGAACAAGTGGTGGATTTCCACGAGATACTGGCATCGTGTCGGTAATCGGAACTGGGTGTTCTCTACGGAAAACAAGGAGCTGATACGGGTGGACAGCACAGCCATTGTGCGACATACCAAGATAAAAGCTACTGCAAATCCGTTCCTCAATGAGGCGTATTTCCAAAAAAGGAAATTCGATAAAGGAATGCACCGGCTGACTGGAAAATTCAAGATGATTTGGAAAAACCAGAACGGGCTGTGCTACCACTGCGGAATGCCGATGGATGTAACGGAAGAAAGAGAGATCTTCTACCTTGCACCAAAAGCAAAGACTGGCGTGAAAGATGTTCGTAATATGCGCTACGTTCATTGCGCCTGTCAGCGAATTTATGCTGAGAACCGCTTGAAAAAGTGATGAAATGCTTGAGCCGTATGATGGGAAACTGTCACGTACGGTTCTTAGGCGGGAAGGCGGTGGTAACACCGCTGACCCAGCCGATTACTCCCCGCTGGTGAATCGGCTGAAAGGTCAGGTCATCAAAATCTCGCCCAACAGCACCCAGTTCATCAATCCGATGGACATCAATGCCAACTACTCCGAGGAAGATAATCCCCTGTCCCTGAAAGCAGACTTTATCCTTTCCCTGTGCGAACTGGTGGTGGGCGGCAAGGAAGGGCTGCTGCCGGTGGAGAAAACCGTCATTGACCGCTGTGTGCATCTGATTTACCGCAAATATTTTGCGGACCCCTGCCCGGAGAATATGCCCATCCTTGAGGACTTGTACAATGCCCTGCTCCAACAGGACGAAAAAGAAGCCCACCATGTTGCCACGGCTCTGGAGATCTACGTCAAGGGCAGTCTGAACCTGTTCAACCACCGCACGAATGTGAACGTCAATAACCGCATCGTCTGCTACGACATCAAGGAGCTGGGCAAGCAGATGAAGAAGCTCGGTATGCTCATTGTGCAGGATCAGGTGTGGGGGCGTGTCACGGCAAACCGCAGCAGCGGCAAGTCCACCCGGTATTATATGGACGAGATGCACCTCCTCTTAAAAGAGGAGCAGACCGCCGCTTATTCCGTGGAAATCTGGAAGCGTTTCCGCAAGTGGGGCGGTATTCCCACAGGGCTGACCCAGAACGTGAAAGACCTGCTTTCTTCCCGTGAAGTCGAGAATATTTTCGAGAACAGCGACATGATCATCATGCTGAATCAGGCGGCAGGAGACCGGCAAATCCTCGCAAAGCAGCTCAATATTTCGCCCCATCAGCTTTCCTACGTGACCCACTCCGGCGAGGGCGAGGGGCTGCTGTTTTTCGGCAATGTCATTCTGCCGTTTGTGGACCGTTTCCCCACCGATCTGGAACTCTACCGCATTATGACCACCAAGTTGGGTGAAGTCTCGGAGGGCGCGCAGAAATGAGTGAACCGAAACTGAACATCAAAGAGGAATCGTCTACCAAAAAGACCCGTTCTCCCCCGAAAAAAGCCAAGGTAGAGCAGACGGTGCCCAAAAAGAAAAAGCTGAAAACCGATGCAGATAAAGCTGCGGAAAAGGCACAGCATCTGCGGTTTGGCAAGGCGGAACTGACCCCGGACGAACTGAGCCGGTTGAGTAAGGCGCAGAAGCGAGAGATGTACGCTGCCCATGCCGCCCGGTCTGCGGCGCATCACGAAGTTGACCAGTACGAGGATGACAATGTGGGCACGCAGGCGCTGAGCGAGGGCGAAAAGGCGGCAGGAAATGTCCGGGATATTTCCAAGAGCCGCTATGCCCGGAAGCTCAAGAGGAAAGCCAAGATGCAGGGCAAGAAGGGTGCCAGAAACGCAAAATCTTCCGTGCAGAAGCCAACTGCGGCACAAGATACAGGCGCATCCGGCACCGGCGAGGGCGGTTCCAACTGGCTTTCCCGATGGCGGCAGAAGCAAGACATCCGGCAGAGCTACTATGCTGCCGCCCGGTCGGGTACGGCGGCGCAGACCGCAGGTGGCAAAGCGGCATCCAACGGTGCATCTGCTGCCCGGTCCGGCGTGGAACAGGCGGTAGAAAAGGGCAAAACTGCCGTCAGCACCGCCGTAAAGGGGCTGGTGAATGCCGCAAAAGGCAACGCACACGTTCTGGTGATTGTGGGCGTTTTTCTTTTGCTCGTCCTCATGGTGATGTCGGGCTTTTCCTCCTGCGGTATCCTCTTTTCGGGCGGCACACAGGTGTCCGGGCAGACCATATACTCTGCCGAGGATCGGGACATCTGGGGTGCAGAGCAGGACTACAAAAAGCTGGAAAAGGAACTGGATAAAAAGATCAAGCGCACCCCCACCGACCACCCCGGCTACAACGAGTACCAGTACCACCTTGACCCCATTGAACACGACCCGTGGCAGCTCACTTCATTCCTGACCACTCTGTATGATGATTACACCCGGTCGGAAGTGCAGGGCAAGCTGAAGGAGACCTTCAAAAAGCAGTACAAGCTGACCACATGGGTGGAGGTGCAGATTCGGTATAAGACGGTCTGGGTCATCAGTCCGGCAGGTATCCCTGTTCCTACCCAAGTGCCGTATGAGTACAAGATTTTCCACACCAAGTTGGTGAACCGTGGCTTGGAGGTGGTCATCCGGGAGGAACTGGACAACGACCAATGGAAACGCTACGAGATCTTTCAGGACACCTTGGGCGGCAGACCGTATCTGTTCAACGGCGGACTGCCGCCCGGTGGCTCCGATGGCTCCGGCACACCCGGTATTGATTATCAGGTTCCGGCAGAAGCCCTGACGGACAGCGAATTTGCCGCCATCTACAAGGAGGCGCAAAAGTATGTGGGTACGCCCTACGTCTGGGGCGGCTCTACCCCGGAAACCGGTTTTGATTGCAGCGGCTATGTCTGCTGGGTGTACAACCAGAACGGCTACGATGTAGGGCGCACTACCGCCAACGGTCTGTGGAACAAGAGCCAGCACATCTCCGAAGCCGATGCAAAGCCCGGTGATCTGGTTTTCTTCAAAGGCACCTATGACACCCCCGGCATGAGCCATACTGGAATCTATCTCGGCAACGGCATGATGGTCAGTGCCGGAGACCCCATCAAGTACGCAAACATTCACTCGTCCTACTGGGAGAAGCATCTCGCCGGGTTCGGACGGCTTTCAAAATGATTGGAGAAGTTACTATGAGCGAAAAATCGGATAAACTGCGGGCGATGCTGGCAAAAGAGAAAGAACGCCGCATCAAGCTGAACAATCGCATCGAGATCCTGGAGCGGCGCATTCAGGAGGAAGATTCTGCCGAGGTCAACGAGATGGTGCGGACGGCAAAGGTCACGCCGGAACAGCTCGCCGCCCTGCTGCGGCAGTCTGCCACCACCACCCCGAACCCTGCTGCGCTGTCTGCCGTGGGTGCAACTTTCGAGAAGGAGGATGCAGATGAAGATTAAGAAACTGGGCGCACTGCTGGTATCGGTGGCACTGTGCGCTGGCATGGCGGCTCCCGCTTTTGCCTATGGCGGTGAGCCTGTGGAGGAAGTGGAACAGCCCGTCCTGACTTCTACCACCGATGAAGAAGATGTAGTCACCGTGACCGATGAGGAGACCGGTGCCCTGACCCCGGAGGGCAACTTGACGCTGGTGGACGATTACCACACCGACTATTCCGATGGCAGCGGTCAGCAGTTCATTACGCTGGTGTCGAAGTCGGGTGCGACTTTCTATCTGGTGATTGACCGCAACGCCAAGGGGCAGCAGACCGTTCACTTTATGAACCTTGTGGACGAAGCCGACCTTCTTTCCCTGATGGAGGAGGAAGAAGCGAACGCTTATACCGCTGAAAAAGAAGCAGCGGCGCAGGCGGAACAGGACAGGCTGAAAGCCGAGGAAGAAGCGAAAAAAGCCGCCGAAGAAGCGGCAGCATCCGGCACGGAACAGCCCAAGGAAAACAAGGTCACAAAGATCGCATCCGGCTTTTTGGGTGTGGTGGTGCTGATTGCACTGGCAGCAGGTGGCGGCTTCTATTTCTATCACCAGCAGATGCAGAAGAAAAAAGCCGAAAAAGAAGCCCTCGACCCCGATGCAAACTACACCGAGGACAAGGGCGATTTTGAGATCCCTACCGATGTGCCGGACGAGGACGAAACCCCGGACGAGCAGGACACTGAACCCATCTGATTTCAAGGCGGCATTTTGCCGCCGTACATATCCAAATGAAAACAGATTGGAGGGAACGCTTATTTCAATTCTAGTTGTAGCAGAAAAGCCCTCGGTTGCCATGTCCTACGCCAAAGTCCTCGGTGCCACCAACCGTCAGGACGGCTACCTTGAGGGCAACGGTTATCTGGTAAGCTGGTGCGTGGGTCATCTGGTGGAGCTTGCTCCGCCCAATATCTACGATGCCAAATACGTCAAGTGGAGCATCGCAGATCTGCCCATCCTGCCGGAAAGGTGGCAGTATCTGGTGTCTGCGTCCACCAAAAAGCAGTTTGGTATCCTGCAAAAGCTGATGGACCGCCCAGATGTGGATAGCATTGTCTGTGCAACGGATGCAGGATAGTGCGGTTGGGTGACTCAAGAGAAAGAAAAAAGAGACCTCATCTCGTCAAAAAACTAAATCATAAAAGCATCAAAGAGGGCATTCAAATGAAACAAAATCGAATTTTTGACCAGAATAGTTCTCAAAAAGCACGTTCTTGGCACTATAATATGGACACCAACCGAGCGGAAGCCCAGTTCGCTGATGGCTCTGCCATTGCCATTGACTGCCTTGCCATCGAGGACGAATACGGCAATACCCCGGCACAGCGAGCTGAACTTGATTGGCTACTATACAACAAGCCCTTGGAGTGCGTCCAGCTTGTGCTGAGTGGTGAGATTGAGCATTATCTCTCACTTGGCTGTGACCATGGCAAACTGAAAGACTAACCTCAAAATAGGCCAAACAACCCGCTACTTGCAGTCGCTGCAAATGGCGGGTTGTTTGCTTATTTTAAGTTTTTCCTTTGCTCATAGTAGTGCAAAATCAATGTAGTGCAAAATCAATGGCCCAACGGTCAAAGAAATCACAAATATCAGGCAAATCTACTGGTTTCTTATAAATGTCATTCTAAAATTCAATGGATTTTGCTATTTCTAGCACTTGTTTTTTCGACACGAAAGTCGATTTAACCCTATATTTTATGTATCTCTCGATGATTTCAAGTTTGCCATTTTGGGGGCTTGATTATTGAGAAAATTCTAAATTCCAAAAAGGTCTATCATTTTCATCAATCGCATCGTTATTGAGAATAAGCACTGCACCACCACTTAACAGAGGAGGCAGCTGTAAATAGCTTATATTATTTATTGAGAAAATGAAACGCTATTGCAACAGTTGAATACTGTATATTTTATCAAATTGATACGGATCTGATAGCAACACCTTACCGTTTGATATCACAAGAATGCTTTCGCCTTCTTTAAGATACGACAACTGAAGATTTCCTTTCAAGTAGTTTGATACGCCATAAATTATATAATTGTCATCCGTATCATATAATTGATTTTTTGCAGTCGCATAAATACAATTGTTCTTCAGGTCAACTTCTTCAATTATAAGTTCCGATTTTTTTCTTCCGAATGTATTCGATTGAAATAGAATGCAGAGAACCACTGCCACAAATGCTATGCCAACCATAATCTTCCGTTTGCATTTCATTTTATCAACCTCTGTATGAAAGGAACAGCGTATAAAGCGATTGTGTTATTCTCAATGCCCCTGTATAAGAAGTTGGATATGAAGAACCATCAATTGTGCTTCCATCTTTATGGATTCCGATAGCTACATACCCAGCTCCAGAAATATATTCTACAAGAGGACCACCACTAAAGCCACCTGTCAAATCCCAATCGCCCTTGAGATATTTTGAAGTCTGACTTCTAATATACCCAGAAGATTTACACATCCGATATCTCGCATCGGCACCATTTATTTGGCTCGGATAGCCATAAGCATACACCAACTGTGATGATGAATAATTGCTAGACTGCCAATGTAACCCAAGCCATCCCGTTTTCGTTCCTAAATTATTCTTGAGCGTAATAATCGCCCAATCCTCCGAACTTGTTCCAGCAAGATAAGAATCACTAACAATCATCGAACTTGCCGATACATTTTCGCTTCCAAAAGGTTTACTATTATCAGATCGAGCAGGTGCGACATTTACCGACTTAACGTAGGCTTTTTCCTTTATACTGTATAGATTATGTGCTGCTGTTGCAAGTGCATTAGGCCCAATCATAAATCCAGAACCATAATTTGTCCCTCCATTATTGGTCGTTATCTGTAGGCATACCGTACTACAATATGGTGTTGCCGTTGGATTATCAACAACAGTGATATCATTGCTTCCGATAATCGCATACAGATCGGATAGATCAATATCCGAAATCTTTCCATTTGGAAAATAGCCTGCAGTTGTCTCTCCATCCGTGAAGGAATTGGTTTCAACTATAATTTCCTCTATAGATTCTTCTTTTGTATCAAAATCGTATCTATGGTATCTCTCGATATGAGATTTGCTTCCATCACTTTGATTATCTGCAAAAGCAGTCAGCCCAGAGTTAAGCTCCATTGAAGAAAGAGCCACAATCCCACTTGCTTTCAAAAAAATTCTACGAGATATTTTTTCACTAGCTATTTTAATTTTCCTTCTTTACTTTTAGAGTATACACAAGATTTCTTATACATCAGTTGCTCTGCATTGGAAACACCTCCGTAAAATTTTTCATACGTTAGAGCCATCCTTATTTTAGATTTCAACTTTTACTTTCGCAAAAAAATAAATACCACTGATTTTTTATCCAATAGCCGTGCTAAGATTTATCTCTATGGGATTCAACACATGCGTCTGCTGGCACAACCAAGCCCAATTGTTCACTGTAGTAGTAAACAAGTCGTCATAGTTGTTGTCATATGCAAAATCAAATGTGTCATGAACGGTAATCAAGTAATACATTATAGAATTACCAATCATGAAGCCTGTTCCAGAGGTGCTTACCCTATGCAATGCATAGAATAAATCTGCATTATCAGACTTTTGAATTGTAAAAGACCAACTTCCTCCACTAAAATCTTTCAAGCCACTATTAAGTACTTTGTTTTTATAATTATTAAAAACTGTTGTCGTGTTTAACTTGTCAAGCAATGGCGTCGAAGAATCCGTCACACTCTCAGAATAGTCAATATTATATACAGAGAATTCAACCATAAGAGCCGCACATTCATATCCCTTATCCCGTGCAATTTGCGCAGCTGCCAACCATGCAAGCTGTGTATTATTTAACAAATTTCCAGATGCACGTGTTTGATCTTCATCTTTCATCTTATCGATAAACTTATTTAATTCATCTATCGACATTCCCGAAAAATCAACATGATACTTATCATTCATGCTTTGAATAACAGGATTGCTAGCTTTACGGCTGCTTATGTTAGCAGCATAAGACACAGTATTTATCGAAAACAAAAAACACACTGAAAGAATTAATGATACGAACCTCTTCATAACGAACCTCCTTAAATTCTGTACTCTACTATATAAATTGTGTGCTTCTCATCATCCCAGACAACGAGACTAAAATTCACATCTTCAGAATGTAAAAGCAATGTATTCATTTCGGCTTCCGAGCGTAGTTCCTTATGCTGACTATTATCATAAAGAAAAAAATTTCCACTTGCAATTTCAGGAATCACAAAATCTAATCCAAAATATGACGACACATTTTTTAATATAGAAGATATGGTTGGAGAATCATTAATTTTCTCCCATGAATCGAGTTGATGAATAATTTTGGCTGCATCCACATCGTAGTATACCGCTAACATTATCCCATCATTTTGCAATCCGCCATAAGCCTCATATATCAACGATTCAGAGTATGTTGCTTTTCCAATTTTGAATTGTTTCAAATAATCTCGTTTTTCATATTTGCTTTTTCTTCCAAGCATAAAGCCCAAAAGCAAGCACAGTGCGACTATAGCTAGGTATCGGATAACTCGCGTTGGTCTCGCCTTTATAATTACCTCACACCTTTCTAACTTGCTGAAATATATAACAAACTCCACTTATCTACTGGTACTTCCGGTAATGGTTTCGCTCCGTCCATCGGAATAGCTAAAGGTCGCAGAATACTCAAGCCTATAAGATTTTCCGGGCTTAGTGTTAAAGCTACTGCTCACCATGCAGGTTGAGGTCGTGCTGCTGTTTGAGCAGCTACTTACTTTTTGCCATGTTCCAATTGTCCCCTTTTCATAGAGAACGCCTGAAACGCTGATTTTCTTTACTCCAGTTCGAGTCTGGGCATCAACCTGATAGTATGTTTGGTAAATAGATCCGTTGACCGTACTATCGCCTACATACCGTTCAGACTTTTCAGCGGCCATTGCGGTGCAGGCAAAGCTCAAGAGAATCACCGCTGAAACAACAATGGACAACAAACGCTTTTTCGACATAGACATACACCTCCGTTTTTTTGCTCCCATCAAGAGCCTTTGTATAATCAACGCAATTCGCATTCGCTTCGTTTCAATTTTCAGGAGAAAATTTTTCAAATTTTCCATCTTTGTAAGTTCAGACAAAAAGAAAGCCAGACATTTGTGAACTCTCACAAGTGTCCAGCTTTCTTAACGGATACCTTCCGCAATTTTCATAATCTCATCGTATGGAATGTTTCCCATAACGGTATGTGTAATCCCCCGATGTTCCCAACTTAGAGTATAAACATTCTTTCCATGTTCATCCGTACTGGTTCCAAGTACACCATCTGCTTCTCCGACCTTTACGGTTTCGTACACTGTATGCTCATTATCAAACAGGGACTGCTGCCCTGGCTGGATAATTGAGCAACGGACTGTGTAGCTTTCCTCTGTTTCTTTTGACGAGTAAACATGTAAAAAGTTTTCTGCTCGCTCAAATTTCTGCACATCGTCCATTTCAAAGCCGTTCGGCACATAATGGTCGCTGTATCCATCCGGGAGCCACTCCAGCGGTTCGCCATCCACCTGATAAGTCAGCTGCATCTCAATGGGCAGAAATTTTTGAATCATCGTATAGACTGCCCTGCGGAAATCAGCGCTGACCGCAAGAGCACCAACCGTCAGCATTACGAGTGTCAATGCCGCAATTAGTACTCGTTTCAACACTGGGTGGTGCTTTTTCTTCTTTAAGGCCTCTGTCATTCGTTCGTCCCATTGGGACGTATCTGGGTAGATTTCCTCAAACTGCTTTGGCGTTGGAAGCGAATCCAGTTCTCTTTGCGCATCTGCACGAAGTGCCATCATCAAAGCCGCATCAAATGAAATGTCTGTCCGCTCACTCATGGCTGTTCATCTCCTTCCATAATAGTTTTCGTCCTCGAAAGAGCCGTGTTCGTACCACTTCATCCGTTAATCCCAGCGATTTTGCAATCTCACGGTTTGTATATCCCATTGCCAAAAGGCGTAGCGGATCACGGTACATCGGTTTCATTTGGCCAATCAGTTCTGTTAGACGTTCAATGTTATCGGTGCTAACTGCTGCATCATCCGGCACCGGAGCGGCATCTGGTTCGTTTGGGACATCTTCCAGCAATTCTTCTCGTTGTTTGCGAAGCATATCATATGCACGGCTTCTACTACAACTAACGAGATAAGCAGCGAGTTCGTGACAGTTTTCTCGATGAATTTTAGAAAAATTTTTTGCAACGTACAAAAATACCTCTTGTAGCACATCCTCTGCCAGATACGAATCATCCATGATTTTGTAAGCGGTATGGTAAACCAGCCGTTTGTATGTATTGTACACCTCGGTAAAATCTTCTTCAAAGTTTCGATCATCAAGCACACTTAGATATAACGCAAGCAACGCAGTCACCTCTATTCACATTGATTGTGTGTAGTGTACCACGAACCAATAAAAATGTCGAATACAACCAACTTTTGAAAAGGAGCGTGATGCCATTGACCCAACCGAAAACCGATCTCGCCTATCTCCGCAGCGAGAAAGCCAAAGCAGAACAGCAGCTGCGCTACTACCAGCACCGGGAGAAAATTCTGGAACACCAGATACCGGAGCTGACCCGCAAGGCCCGTGTGCATCGGCTGTGTACCCGTGCCGGAATGCTGGAAAGTTTTCTGATTGCGCCGGAAGAACTCACCAACGATCAGGTGATGGAGCTGCTGAAAATCTCGTTCCGCCAGCCTGAAGTCGTGCTGGCACTTGCAAAGATGGTGCATGATGTTCACGAACGCAGCAACGTCCAAAAACCTTTAGAATAAAGGGCGCAATTATACACCGTTCCGGTGAAATTGCGGTCTTGCAGACGGCTCGATGAAATCGAAGCTGGCGTTTGTGCGCCAGCCCGATTCCATCCCAAGGAAAACTGCATTTTCCTTGCGCTGCTTTGCAGCTATCCTTTTGCGGCTCCCGCCTGAGATCGAAGCGCATGGCACTCCGTTCTAAGGCGGCGAGCAAAACCGAATACAATTCCAGACCGTTCACCAAGAGCAATCTTGCTGGGCGGTCTTTTTGTTTGGGGGTGATGCCTATTCCGTGTCCGCATTTCAAAATTACCATCGTCAAGCGCAGCCAAGGGCAGTCCGCTGTTGCCGGGGCCGCTTACCAAAGCGGCGAACGGCTGTTCAGCGAGTACGACCAGAGAACAAAATTCTACAACAAGAAGAAAGAGCTTGTCCACGCTGAGATCATGCTGCCATCCTATGCGCCGCCCGGATATGCAGACCGGGCGACCCTCTGGAACGCCGTAGAAGCTGTGGAGAACCAGTGGAACTCCCAGCTTGCCCGGCGCATCGTGCTGGCGTTCCCGGTGGAGGTGCCGAAGGAGCAGTATTTGTCCATGATAAAAGAGTTTTGTCAGGAGCAGTTTGTTTCCAAAGGGATGATTGCCGACTTTGCCATCCACGACAAGGGAGATGGAAACCCACACGCTCACATTCTGCTGACGCTCCGGGCAATAGATGAACACGGCAAGTGGCTCCCGAAAGCCAGAAAGGTGTACGACCTTGACGAGAACGGTGAGCGCATCCGGCTCGCTTCCGGCAACTGGAAGTGCCACAAGGAAAACACGGTGGACTGGAACGACCAGAAGTATGCCGAGGTCTGGCGGCATGGCTGGGAGACCATTACCAACCGCTATTTGGAAGCGGCTGGCCGCCCGGAACGTGTTGACCTGCGCTCCTTTGAGCGACAGGGCATCCAGCAGATACCGACCGTGCATCTCGGTCCCGCCGCACACCAGATGGAAAAGCGTGGAGTGGAAACTTTTCTCGGCAACCTGAACCGGGATATTCGCGCCGCCAATAGCCTGATGCAGTCCATCCGCAGTGCGATTCGTGGGCTGCAACGCTGGATCGCAGACCTGAATGAAAAGAAGCAGATTCTTTTGGATGCACTGGAACAAGCCAAGGAGCCAATGCTGTCCGACCTGCTGGTGGATTACTTCAACCTCCGCAACGAGCAGCGCAGCGATTGGTCTGGCAAGGCAAAACTGAAATGCACTGTCCGAGACTTTGAGGAAGTCAAACGGGCGGTGGACTATCTGAAAGCCCATTCTCTGAACACCATCGAGGATCTGGATACCGCAATTTCTAACCTGAACCAGACCGCCGCCCCTCTCCGTAGGCAGTTGAAGCAGAACGAAAACCGTATGCGGGCAATCGCCCAGATCAAGGATGCTGCCGCCGCCCATGCCAAGCTGAAGCCCATCCACGACACCTTTATCAAGAAGAACTTCAAGTTGACCAAGGACGCTTATGCCGCCCAGCACAAAGAGGAGCTGGACACCTTTAATAAAGCTGTCCGCACTCTGATGAAACTGAACGGCAGCACAGCGGTGGATTTTTCGGCATTGGATGCCGAATTTTCTGCGCTGCAATCCGGCAGCGCAGAACTGCGTACCAAACTGGAAACCTTGCAGCCGGATGTCTCTGCCCTGAAAAATATCCGCAAGTATATCGACATGGTGCTGAATAAGCAGCAGCTTTCCACACCGGGCGGCAAGCCCCCGGAGAAGGAATCGGTGCTGAAACAGCTGGAGCAGCTTCAGCAGAAAAAGTCCAACTACAAAACGATTTCTACCACCCCAAACCGCGAAGAATCGCTCTAAACGATCTTTCTGTCACCGATATGCCGTTGCAATCAGTGGCAGAAGTACATAATTCATTTGTTTTTTGCTGGCTTTTGGCTATTCTCGCTGGCTAGTGAGTAGAGGCGTACTTTTAAGGCAGAAATTTTCTCCAACACCCCCCATTTTAGGCCACTTTTTCTGTTAATAGTAGAAGCGCCTCTTTGAAAGCCGGTCATTTGTGACCTTTTTGTTAATTCTCAAAAAGATGGTTGTCTTTGGGCTGTTTTCGTTGCCTACCTATTGAGAGGATTTTTTCAAAAGCGGAGATTTGGTCTCAAGAATTACAATTCAATTACAAGTTTCTCACCAATGCTACGAAACAGGCGTTCTCGATGCCTACCAAGTGTAGGGCATCTTTTTCAAGACCATTCTCGGACTATTATGACGTTTTGTTTACAAAATTGCTTGCAATGCTACGAAATGGCCTTTTTCATCGGCTACCAAGTAGAAGGATGTTTTTCGTCCGTCAAAGTCCAGAAATCTTCCATATGTTCCTTGACAAGTGAATAGTTCAATCGTCCGGTACTTCACAAAAGGTACTTCTGTAACTCGCAGCCCGGTCATAACGAAGACGGGGTGGCTGAAATGCCAATGGTGCGGTGCAAGCCCGCCGCCGGACGATTCCCCACTCCTAGGGAAGTCGAGGACCAATATGGGAGACCTTAACTTATTAACGCAGTTGAGCACTTGTTTCGTGCTTTTCTGCGACTGGAGAATTGGAACCCTCCAATTCTCGTTACATACTCTTTGTTCCTGATTTCTGCTTCAGCTGGAGGTGATCAACATTTCAGAATATCTTACCACGCAAACTCCGCTGCCGCCGTTTCTCCCATACCCACGCTTCCTTTTGGAACTTGACCTGAGTCAGACTGCAAAAATGACTTATGTGTTGCTACTCGACCGTGCCACACTCTCGCAGAAAAATCTCTGGATAGATGAACGTGGATTCGTGTTTGTCATTTTTACGATTTGCTCTTTGGCTGAGCAGCTAGGGCGCAGCACTGTCAGTGTTTCCAGTGCGCTTAAGGAATTGGACGCTGCGGGATTGATTGAGCGCAGACGAACGCGGTTTTCTTCGCCCAATCACATCTTTGTGAAAATTCCAAATGTTGAATAGTTCTGCGTTTTTCACGATTCAAGAACCGCCAAAATCACGATTCTGTGATGCAGATTCTTAATGGCATCTGCAAAAGATATTTTTCCTATGCAGTATAGCAGCCTTTAAGACTGTATCGAAGAAAACTTTCACCTAACCAACGTAATAAAACAAAAAGAGAAAAACGAATAGAATCCATCCATTCCTTTCCGTATTTGCACCACATGAATGAGGAGGTCTGCCCTTGAACAAAGAAAAATCTGAGAAGAAGCCCACCACACGCAAACGTGCGCCGAGAAGTCCGAAGTCCGTGCGCCTGATCGTGGAACGCCATTATATCGGCAATGTGCCGATGAATACGCTTTTTCAGCGGCTTGTGGAAGAAGAAATTCGTAAAACTGCCGAATCGTATCTCGCCGCTGGCTAATTGGACGTTTTACTGCGGAAAAGGGCTTGCATCGTCACGCAGCATCCGCTACAATGTGATTGATGAGGTCTCTTTTCCATTATGGAGGTACACATGGAAAAGGACAAAAAAGTAACTGCTTTATACTGCCGACTGTCAAAAGATGACGGTTCAAACAGCGAAAGCCTGAGCATCCGCACTCAAAAGTCAATGCTTATGGAGTATGCCACACGCAACGGTTTCGGGAATTGCCAGTACTATGTTGATGATGGTTACAGCGGTACGAACTCTGACCGCCCTGCCTTTCAGGAACTTCTGGATGATATCCGGGAAGGAAAGGTGGCAACAGTCATTACCAAAGACCAGTCCCGACTTGGACGCAACCACATCGAAACCGGAACGTATATGGAAATCTTCTTTCCTGAACACGGTGTCCGCTATATTGCAATCAACGATGGTTATGATTCCAACGAGCAATCTCAGATGGATATTGCCCCGTTCCGAAACATCATCAATGAAATGTACGCCAAAGACACTTCCCGAAAGATCAAGAGTGCCCTTCGGACACGCAAGAAAAGTGGAAAGTATATCTCCAGCGGCGCACCGTTTGGCTACCAGAAAGACCCTGCCGACCACAATCACCTTGTGATCGACCCGAACACCGCCCCCGTTGTTGAGTATATCTATTCAATGGCAGAGGAAGGGCTGGGGCTTCACCGCATCGCCAAGCGGCTCCACGATGAAAAAGTCTTGAAGCCGTGTTACTACAAGAAAGAGATGTTTGGCCGCTTTATTGATGATGAAAAGATGTATGATTGGGACAGTGCCTATATCAGTCAGGTTCTGCACAGCCCAGTCTACGCCGGACACATCATCTACGAAGCCAAGCCCACCGTGTCCATGAAATCCAAAAAGCGGCGTTATATTCCGTTTGAAGAACGCGCTATCGTTCCGAATACACATGAAGCAATCATCCCACAAGACCGTTGGGAGAACGTGCAGCGAATCCTTTACAGCCGTTCCAGTAGTTTTATGTGCGATAAGACCGACTACGACAATATCTTCAAGGGCATCGTCCGCTGTGCAGACTGCGGCAGAACGATGTTAGTCAAGGTCGAGCACAGGCGCAAACGTAACAGTGTTCTGGATCAGACCTTTTATTGTTGCAGCACTTATCGGAAATATGGTGCGAAAGCCTGTGACTCGCATAATTTGGAAGCCCGTGTTCTGCATGAAGCTGTCTTTGCGGACATTCAGGCACACGCAAAGGCCGCTGTGAGCAATCGGGAAGCCCTTGTGAAGAAGATTGCAAATCAGATGCACCTCCGGGTGTCCTCTGACCGGGCGCAGCACAAACGGGATTTGAAGCAGTGTAAAGCACGAATCGCAGAAATCGAAGACCTGTATGCAAAACTTTATGAGGACGTATCAAAGGGACTTCTCCCGGAGAAACGTTTTCAAATGCTTGCAGATCGCTACGACAAAGAACAGGCTGAACTGACCGAGAAGATTGAGCAGTACGAGCGGGAAGGCCGTGCTGAACACGATCAGCTGGACAAGATTCAGGATTTTATTGATGAAGTCAGCAAGTACGCTGGTATCACCGAACTGAACTATAAGATTCTGCATCAGCTGATTGACAAGATTCTGGTATCCAGAGCGGAAAAGGTCGATGGCGAATACGTCCAGAAAATCCAGATTTTCTACCGCTTTATCGGCCCATTGGATGCCATCGAGTAACAAAGTCAGAAAAGTCACCTCCGAGAACTATCCTACAGATGCAGGGCGTGAGGGCGAACTAATCTTCCGCCTTGTCTACCAGCAAGCGGGCTGCAAAAAGCCCTTTTCCCGCCTGTGGCTGTCCAGCATGGAGGAAAACGCCATCCGAGAGGGGTTCGCCCATCTCAAACCGTCAACTGAATACGATGCGCTGTACAACGCAGCACTTTGCCGGGAACGTGCCGACTGGATGGTCGGCATCAATGCGTCCCGGCTTTTTTCATGTCTGTACGGTCAACCTTTAGCGGTCGGTCGGGTCATGACTCCGGTGCTTGCCATGACGGTGGTGCGGGAGGCTGCGATAGCCGCTTTTGTGCCGGAAAAGTTCTACACGGTGGATCTGGAACTGACCAGCGGATGCACGGCATCCAGCCGCCGCATTCCTGAAAAATCCGTTGCAGAAAACCTGCTGGAAGCCTGTCGAAGGGAGATGGTGGCAACGATCCAGCGCATCACCCGCAAGGAAAAATCCGAGAATCCGCCGCCGCTGTACGACCTGACCACCCTTCAGCGGGACGCCAACCGCCTGCTGGGGTACAGCGCACAGCAGACGCTGGACTATGTGCAGAGCCTGTATGAGAAGAAACTTACCACTTATCCCCGGACTGATAGCTGCTATATCACCGACGATGACGAGGAAATGCTGGAGGTGCTGACCGAGGAACTGGAAGGCTTTTTTGACATTACCCCAGAAGATGTGGACGAGGCTGTACCCCGGACACGGCGCACCGTCAACCGGGAAAAAGTCACCGACCACCACGCCATCCTGCCCACCCGCAGTATGCTGCAAGCCGATCTGGAAGCGCTGCCTAAAGGCGAGCAGAACGTTCTGAAGCTCATCATCGCCCGGACGCTGATGGCAGTCAGCAAGCCCTTCCGGTATCTGGAAACCCTGCTGACCACCGAATGTGCCGGGGAGGAATTTACCGCCAAGGGCAAGGAGGTTCTGGAAGAAGGCTGGAAAGCGGTGGAACGTAAGGTGCTTGCCGACATCCTGAACCGAAAACAGGAACTCACCGCCCTGCCCAATGCGGCAGAAAACGAGTGCGGCATCCTTAACGCAGAGCTGAAGGAGGGTCAAACGTCCCCGCCGAAGCACTTTACCGAGGACACCCTGCTGCACGCTATGGAGACCGCCAGTGCGGACAGTATGCCGGAGGGCGTGGAGCGTCAGGGCATCGGTACCCCGGCAACCAGAGCCGCCACCATCGAAAAACTGGTGCAGAAGGGTTTTCTGGAACGCAAGGGCACCAAGAAAAACAAGGTGCTTCTGCCCACGGACAAGGGCAAAGCCCTCATTACTGTGATGCCCGAAGAGATCCAATCCCCGGAAATGACCGCCGATTGGGAAACGAAGCTGCTGCGTATTGAGCGCAGCGAAATGGAGCCGGGTGAATTTATGACTGAGATCAATACGATGATTACCGAACTGGTAAAGAACACGGAAATGAAAAAAGGAGCGAATGCACTTATGAAAAGCAAGATTATTGGTGTCTGTCCGAACTGTGGGAAGCCTGTCGTGGAACGTGAAAAGGGCTGGTTCTGTGAGAACAGGGAGTGCCGTTTCGTTCTGTGGAAGGACAATGCGTTCTTCAAGCGTCTGGGCAAGCGGCTGGACGCTCATGTGGCGGACAAGCTGCTGCGGGATGGTCGTGTCCGCTTGAAGGACTGCAAGAGTGCCAAGGGCAAGACCTACAATGCCACCGTGCTGCTGTCCTGTGAAGCCGATGGCCGCAGCAAGTTTTCGCTGGAATTTGAAGGTGGGTGCTGATGGAGCAGATAAAAGAAGCGGTCTACCTTATCAACGATGAACGCTATCTGCATCTCAGGGAAAACGGTGCAGGGGTCGGCTTTGCCACTTATAACAAGGTAACTGGCGAGCCGCTGGAAAGTGGGCAGATCTCGGAAAAGAATCTGCCGCCAGATGGACAAAACACCATCCCTGCCGCCCGGAACTGGTATCTGTTTGAACTTTCGGACGATGACCGTAAGGCCATCCAACAGGAAAGCGTAAATATCCTCGAAAACATCCCACAGGCGGGCATCGGCAGGCGGCGCATCTGGGAGCCGGAAACGCTGCCGAAGGATATTCGTCTCATCAACAGCCACTATGACGACCTCTACCGCATTCCCGATGGCGGAGTGATTCAGGTGGATTACCCGGATGGGCGCAGTTTTACGGCACGGGTGGAACATCTGGATGATTATCACTTTGACATGGGCGGTCTGGGCAATGTGTTCCACATCTGCCAGTTTGCCGAGGTCATGGAGCGGAACCATGCAGACTTCTACCCCGAAATTCAGACACAGGACGAGCAGGCCGCATGGGAACTGGGTGGCAAAGGTTATCTTGCCATCCAGTCCTGTGAGGATGGATGGGACTACACCATTTACCACAGCGATTTTTCCGTGATGGACGGCGGGCAGTTGGATGCCCCGGAACTGACCATTCAGGAAGCCCGTGAGCAGATTCTGGAAGCACACCACATGGAAAAGGGGCGGCGGCTGTTGCAGGACTACGATGCCGTCATGGATAAGGTTGCGGAAGCCGAGGAACTGGGTGCAGACCATCGCCCTTCCACACTGGAAAAGCTGGCAGAACTGGCAAGTGATACGTCTGCGCCAAAATCCTCTGCACGTTCTGCACCGGAACTGTGAGGTGGATGATGCAGCAAAAATGGAACCAGAATTTTGACGATGAACCCATGACGGACATCCCGCAGAAGTTTCTGAACGCAGGGTGCGATGTTTATATGGTGATGCAGCTGCGGCATGACGAAAAAATCCTCGATGAAAGATTTGCTTCCATGCGGGAACTGCATCGTCGGGGCAAAACGCCAGACCCGGAGCATTACGAGGTCACCTACTATGCTGATCTGCCCGCCATGTGGCAGGATGTGCCGAACAACGAGGTTTTGGAAGAACTATTTCAGATGTTCAACCTCTCCCGTCCGCAGGATTTTGAGGGGCACAGCCTGTCGGTCAGCGATGTGATCGCACTTAAACGCAATGGCGAGGTGTCTGTGCATTATGTGGACAGCATCGGCTTCAAAGATTTACAGGGGTTTCTGGACAAGCAGCCGGAACGCCCTTCGGTGCTGATGAATCTCAAGGAAAAGTGCGATGCCCCGGAGTGTAACCCAACTGGAAGCCGGAAAGCGAGGACTGAACATGAACTTTGACCATGAAGAACTCATGCTGATGATGCTTTACAACACCGGCACCCGACTGGGGCTTATCCACGAACTGCGGCTCATGCAGTGCTACCTGATGCCGGATGAAACCGCCCTGCGGGAACTGTCCGAGGGTGTTATCGAAAAGCTGAAACTGCTGACCGATGCGGAATTTGCCGAACTGGAATTTCCCCCGGACTGACTTTTGCCGCCTGCGGGCGGCGTACATAAAGTATTTTGTTCTTCCAAAAGATATGCTATAATCAAATTAGACAAAATTCCTCTCTTCAAGCGATTTCTCCGCAATTTTCCTGTGGCTCTGCTCGTATCAAAAATAAGGGACTGATTTTTAATTGTCAGAACGGAGGAACCATTATGGCAATCTTTGAAAAGACCATCCGAAACAAGAATTTTGACAAGTTGCTTCGGAAGCTGGAACAAGAAATCCCGGACAGCAGTTGGTCGGCAGATTTAGAGGCAGGCAGTGATTTCAAAGAGGGCGATGCCCGGTGCAGTGTCCGTGTGTTTGAACGGTACAGCATGATGGGCGGCAACCGCCTGAGTCTGACACTGACCATGTTCCAGAATGGAGATAGCCCGATTCGGCTGTCTGCCATCACCGCAGGAGGCAGTCAAACGGTGTTCTTCAAGGTGAACACCCTCGGAGAAGAATCTTTTCTGGATGATGTAAAGGACCTGCTGGAAGAAATTTTGGAGGAGTGAAATGTTTTACGCTGGATTTGATATGCTGTTCAGCATTCTGTTTCCCACCCTGTTCCTTGTGGTTTTGGGTATGATCCTATACACCATCATCGGAAATATCAGCACATGGAATAAAAACAACCATTCGCCGCGGCTGACTGTTCCGGCAACGGTTGTGGCAAAGCGCACGGAAGTTTCTCGCCACCATACAGACAATACGATGGCGCATACGTTCACAACCTATTATGTGACCTTTCAGGTAGAGAGCGGCGACCGCATGGAGCTTACCGTAAGTGGTTCGGACTACGGAATGCTTGTGGAGGGCGACATTGGAAAGCTGAGTTTTCAGGGCACCCGCTATCTTGGGTTTGAGCGGAGCTAAGTGTTTCTTACATTATATAGTATGGAGTGCTGTATGAACGATCTGTTTATCCAAGGGCTGACCATCGACTGGAACAGAGTTCGCCCATACAATTATGTTCGTCAGATTCCTGCCATCAGTGGAATCGACACTTTTACATTCCATAAGCCCATTACGTTCTTTGTTGGCGAAAATGGAAGTGGAAAATCTACGCTTCTGGAAGCAATCGCTGTTGCTTACGGCTTCAACGCAGAGGGTGGAACGAAGAACTATTCATTTTCCACATACAACTCCCATTCGGAACTATGTGAGGCTATGACGATTTCCAAGGGGTATCGCAGACCAAAGTTCGGGTATTTTCTCCGAGCAGAGAGTTTCTATAATGTAGCCACCAAGGAAATCGACTATTCCGATGACGATCATCCCTCCAAAGGCTATCACCAAAAATCACACGGTGAAAGTTTCCTCGCCATTGCGCAGGACTACATGGGTGCAGATGGAGTCTATATTTTTGACGAGCCGGAAGCCGCTTTATCCCCGCAGCGGCAGCTCACGTTACTGATCAACATTTATCGGTGTGCCCAAGAAGGGGCGCAATTCATTATCGTATCACATTCACCCATTCTCCTCGGAATGCCTGATGCTGAGATTTTTAGCTTCGACAATGGCACGATTCATCCTTGTCAGTACGAAGATACGGACAGCTACGTTATCACCAAAACATTTGTAAATAATCGGCAGCATTTTTTGAACCAGCTTCTGAATGAAGAAACGTAATTCCGGGAAAGGACATTCCATATGAATGATTCTACGTTGAAAGAGCTTTGGCAGCAGGTCGCTGAAAAGAAAAGCTGCGAAGCAAAGCAGAAAGAACTGACCGCCCAGAGAGATACGCTTGCTGACCGCCTGAAAATGCTGGAAAAATCCAAGCTGGCAGAGCAGGCTGATGTGGACCGTCTGGAGGGACACAGCCTTGCCGCATTTTTCTATCAGGTCATCGGAAAGATGGATGAAAAGCTGGACAAAGAACGGCAGGAAGCCTATGCAGCCCGTGTCAAGTACGATGCGGCTCTCCATGACCTTTCTTCCGTTGATGCTGATTTAGCACAAATTCAAAATAGGTTGGCACGGCTGTCCGATTGCGAAAGGCAGTATCAAGCTGCTCTTTCCGAAAAAATCAAAAGCATCAAAGCATCTGCCCACCCTGCCGCACAGCAGGTTGCGGAAAGCGAAAGCCGTATTGCCGCGCTGAAAGTCCAAAAACGGGAGCTGCTGGAAGCTATCAACGCCGGAAAGACCGCCCTGCATACGGTCAATGAAGTTCTGGAAACCCTCGACAAAGCCGAGGGCTGGAGTACATGGGACGTAATGGGCGGCGGTTTGATGGCCGATCTTGCCAAGTATGAGGAACTGGACGATGCACAGGAACAAATCGAACAGCTCCAAGTGGAACTGCGGCGGTTCAAAACTGAACTTTCCGATGTTGAAATCACCGCAGACCTTCAGGTTACGGTGGACAGCTTTTTGAAATTTGCGGATTTCTTCTTTGACGGCCTCTTTGCAGACTGAGCAGTTCTGGATCACATCAATCAGGCACAGAGCAGGGTGGAAAACACCAAGGGTCAAATCAAGCGAGTCCTCGCACTTCTGAAAAAGATGCGCGAAGATATTGACGTCCAAATCGCTGACGAAAAAGAAAAACAGGAGCAGCTTGCGGTGGAAACCGAACTGTAGGTTTGGAGTGTCTGTGTATGAAACGAAAATTCCCAAAGATTTTGGATGTCGCTATTCATTCCATAAATCTTATTCTTATCAATTATGCGCTATCGAATATGATGGCTTTTTTTCGGAGCAGCCTCCTTTACATTTTGTTTTTCACCTCTGAAATGTGGGTCTTTGTCCAATACCGAAAAAATATTGAACAATTGAGCGACAGTAAAGCTCTTGCAAATCTTCTGCTGATAATCTGTGTTGCTATCGAAATCGGGCTTTTGTATTTCTTTGGGATTGTTTCTGGCGAACTGATTCCATTTAAGATCAAGTGGTGAAATCAAATCTTTTAGTGTACTATTGATTAGGAGACGCTGATATGAAATGTCCTATTTGTGGAGAAGAAATGCTTGCGGGAGGATTGATTTCCGCTGGTATCTCAGTTGGGTGGGTTCCAAAAGACGAGTTTGATAAAAAAGGACTTAGAAGAATTTCCTATCAGGAATGGCACAGTATTGGCAATTCCAGCATTTTATTAGGACAGACAAAGATACCAAACGCTTTTCTATGCAAAAAATACAATAAAGTCATTGGCGTGTTTGATGTTCGCAAAACATTTTCTCATTATGAAGCTGTAACTTTATAGATTAAGGAGATGAATTCTCATGAGTTATGGATGGGCAACTGTTTTCACTTTAGCGGCATGGTTTGCAGGGCTTGTGATTGATGTAAATGTGCGGGTCGGCGACCTCGGTTTACGAACCGTGCTTCCCGTCATCGTGATGGGGTGCTGCGTTATGAAGTACATAAAGGACAATAGCAAATAATCTTATCTCAATACACTTTCCAGCGGGCAACCCCAAAATGGTTGCCCGCTATTTTTATACCCTAAAATCTAAAAAAGGAGGCAAAAATGCCAAGCAAAACCGAAGAATATCTCGCCCTTGCCCAGCGCACGGCCAACGGCCTGACCCGGTATTGGGAAAGCTGGACGGACTACCTGACCACCGCATCCCGGCTGTACAAGTACCCTTTTGCCGACCAGCTCATGATCTACGCCCAGCGCCCGGATGCCACCGCCTGCGCCGACTTCGACATCTGGAACAATCGGATGAACCGCTATGTGCGCCGAGGTGCCAAGGGCATCGCTCTGCTGGACGAATCCAGCGGCTTCCCCCGGCTGCACTACGTCTTTGACGTAAGCGACACCGGGGTGCGCCGCAATTCCCGTGACCCGGAGGTGTGGCAGCTCGGTCCCGATTTGGTGCAGCCGGTTTCGGAAATGTTGAGCAAGACCTACGGCATCAGCGGCGAGCGTGTCAGCCAGCAGCTTGCGGATGTTGCGGGGAAACTGGTGGCGGATTACTGGGACAACAACGGCGGGGACATTCGTGCCATCGTTGACGGTTCGCTCTTGATGGATTATGATGAAGCCGGGGTGGAGATGCAGTTCAAGTCTGCCGCCGCCATCAGCGTCACCTACACGCTGCTGGAACGCTGCGGCATTGAGCCTGCCGGGTGGTTCGACAAGGACGATTTTCAGGCAATCTACAATTTTTCCACCCCGGATAGTGTCTACGCCCTCGGCGCAGCCGTCAGCGACATGAGCCGGGAGGTGCTGCGTAACATCGAGCGCACCGTAAAAACAACCATTCGCCGCCGCAATGCAGAAAGGAGCCAATATGAATACGAACAGCAGGAACGTGACTTACTCGACCGTCGGGGACTACCAGCTCCCGAACCTAACCCTGAACCAGCCCCGGAAGCCGCTGGGCAAGTACGGCAGGCTGCGCCGGACGTACCTGATGCAGTATCGCCCGGTACTGTACAATTCGATGCTCCTGAACGGGACGCTGTACCCGCATCTGATGGAACTGGAGCAGACAGCAGAGAGCCGGATGCAGCAGACCATGGAGCAGCTTCTGAAGCAGGACCCAGCCCCGGACAAAGCGCAGAACCAACTGATGTGGGTGCAGCACATGAACAGTCTGAAAGCGCAGGCAGAGGAACTGGTGATGACGGAGCTGATCTACAGCTAAGTTTTCTGGATGCGAACATCCCCACCGAAGCCCAGCAAATTGAGAAGATCGACCAAGCGGAGAGCGAAAAAACGCCCTCCGCTTTTGTTTTGTCGCAGGCTGAAATTGAGAACGAGCTGCGGCGGCATGGTTCAGGGTTTACAGGCGGCAAACAGCGCATTATTGCGCTGTACCAGACCCAGCCTGACCGCAAACTCTGTGCCAAAGCACTGGCAAAGGAGTACGGCATCGGTGGGCACTCCCACGATTATCTGGATGGCAGTCGAGGCTTCGTCAACCACGACTGGAAGGGTCTGGAATTTGTTCATTATCCCGACCACCAGAAAATCACCCTGAAATGGGCGCAGGTGGAAAAGTATATCGACCTTATGATTCAGTCCGACCGCTATCTGACAGATGAGGAAAAGGAACAGCGTGCTACCAGACAGGAAGCATCCAACTACAATGTCGGGGATGAAGTTGTGGTAGACCTGCCCACCAGAACGATTGAAGGTACCATCGGCTATGTTGGCGAAACCGATGTGCGCATCGACACCAGTGCGCACGGGCAGTCTTGGGACAATGAGGTTATTAACAAGCAGCAGTTTGAGCAGGGGCTGCGACAGAGTGCGACTGCTCAGCGTGTGGATAAAATGCTGGCGCAGGCAGAAGCCATCGCCAAGGAATCCGAAGTGCCTGAATACGAACGTTTCTCTGTCCGAAAAGTCGTTGACGGTAAAATGCCGCTTTTTGCTATCTGGGATGATCTTTATGATGACTACTATGAAACCAATCACGCCGTTCCACAGTTTTCTAACGAGAAGCAGGCAGAATCTTATCTGGAAAATCTGAAAAAAGAAGTTGCAGACAGAGAAGCCGCCGAGTGGCTCAAAGTCGAACACGCAAAATTTTTAGCAGACAAGGACGAGCCGGAGCCGTCTGACGAAGAACTGGACGAACTGCCCATCTCTGCTGTAATGGACGGAGAGGTGCAGACCTTCCCGGATGCCGCTGCCTTGGATGAAGCCTTGAACGCTGCGCCTGCCGGGAACTTCCGCATCACAGACGACCATTTGGGCGAGGGCGGTGCAAAGCAGAAATATGCCCGGAACATCGAAGCCATCCGAACTCTGTTTCGTTTGGAGGAGGAGCACCGGGGTGCCACCGCCGAGGAACAGCAGGTGCTTTCACAGTATGTGGGCTGGGGCGGTCTGGCAGACGCTTTTGACCCCGGCAAAGATAGTTGGGCAAAGGAATACGCCGAACTGAAAGGGCTGCTCTCCGAGGACGAGTATGCCGCCGCACGTTCCAGCACCCTGAACGCCCACTACACCAGCCCCACCGTGATCCGTGGTATCTACGATGCGGTGGAGCGCATGGGTTTCCGCAGCGGTAACATTCTGGAACCTAGTATGGGCGTGGGCAACTTCTTCGGTATGCTGCCGGACACCATGCAGGACAGCCGTCTGTACGGCGTAGAGCTGGATTCCATCACCGGGCGCATCGCCAAAAAGCTGTACCCGCAGGCCGACATTACCGTGGCGGGCTTTGAGACCACAGACCGCCGTGATTTCTACGATCTGGCGGTGGGCAACGTGCCCTTCGGCAACTACAAGGTCAACGACAAGGCGTACAACAAGTTGGGATTCAGCATCCACAACTACTTTTTCGCCAAGGCCATTGACCAAGTGCGTCCGGGCGGCGTGGTGGCGTTCGTCACCAGCCGCTACACCATGGATAGCAAGGACAGCACCGCCCGCAAGCACATGGCAGAGCGTGCTGACCTGTTGGGAGCTATCCGTCTGCCGAATAATGCGTTCAAGGCAAACGCAGGCACGGATGTTGTGAGTGACATTATCTTTTTGCAGAAGCGTGACCGCCCTGCGGACATCGAACCTGCATGGGTGCAGCTTGGCAAGACCGAGGACGGCTTTGCCATCAACCAGTATTTCGTGGACCACCCGGAGATGATTCTGGGCGAACTGACCACCGAAAGCACCCAATACGGACGGGAGGAACTGACGGTTGCCCCCATCGAGGGCGCAGTGCTGGCCGACCAGCTTGCCGAAGCGGTACAGCATATTGAGGGCCAGTATGTTGAAGTCGAGGTGGAAACACCAGATGTTGCGGATGCAGAAGTCGAGCGCAAGACGCTCCCCGCTGACCCAGATGTAAAGAATTTCTCCTATGCCGTGGTGGACGGTGAGGTGTACTACCGAGAAAATTCGATTATGACGCAGGTGGAGTTGTCCGATAATGCCAAAGGCCGTGTAGCTGGTATGGTGGAGTTGCGGCAAATCGTCAACGAACTGATTGACCAGCAGTTGGACTTCCCGGACGAGGATATTAAGGCATCGCAAGCAAAATTGAACGCCGCCTACGATGCCTTTACCGCAAAATACGGGCTGATCAACGACAAGAAAAATGCCCGCCTGTTCGATGATGACAGTTCCTACTATCTGCTCTGCTCTTTGGAAAATCTCGATGAGAATAAACAGCTCAAAAGCAAGGCGGATATGTTCACCAAGCGAACGATTCGCCCGGAGCGCACCGTCACCAGCGTGGACACCCCCAGCGAAGCACTGGCAGTGTCCATTGGAGAACATGGCCGTGTTGATCTGCCCTATATGGCGGAACTTCTCGGCTCTCCCGGCGATTATGAGCGTATTACCACAGAGCTGCAAGGCGTGATTTTCAAAGACCCTTCTGCGGATGCAGATGAGCCGGAAGCAGGCTGGCAGACTGCGGACGAGTATCTTTCCGGCAATGTGCGGAATAAACTGCGCATGGCTCAGCTTGCCGCTGAAAGCCACCCGGAGTTCAAGATCAATGTGGAGGCTTTGACCAAAGCGCAGCCGAAGGACCTTGAAGCATCAGAAATCGACATCCGACTGGGTGCCACATGGCTGAATCCCGCCATTGTGCAGCAGTTTATGATGGAGACTTTTCAGCCGCCCTACCGCATCCGCTATAACAACCTGATCCAAGTCCGCTACTCTCCATTTACGTCCGAATGGCGCATCGGCAACAAATCTGCCGCCGGAATGTATGATATCATGTCCACCGAAACCTACGGCACCCACCGGGCCAACGCCTACAAGATTTTGGAGGACACCTTGAATTTGCGGGACTGCCGCATTTATGATACCATTGAGGAGGACGGTAAAGAGCGGCGTGTCCTGAACCAGAAGGAGACGATGCTTGCCCAGCAGAAGCAGCAGGCCATCAAGGATACCTTTGCAGGCTGGGTTTGGCAAGACCCGCAGCGGCGGAATCTGCTGGTGAAGCAGTATAACGAGTTGTTCAATAGTACCCGGCCCCGCGAGTATGACGGAAGCCATATCCATTTTGTCGGTATGAACCCGGAGATCAATCTGCAGGAACATCAGCGCAATGCAGTTGCTCATGTGCTTTATGGTGGGAACACCCTGCTCGCCCACGAGGTGGGTGCCGGCAAAAGTTTTGAGATGGCAGCTTCGGCAATGGAATCTAAGCGTTTGGGCCTGTGTCAGAAAAGCCTGTTCGTGGTACCCAACCATCTGACCGAGCAGTGGGCCAGCGAGTTCCTGCGGCTATACCCCAATGCAAAGCTGCTCGTTACCAGCAAGAAAGACTTTGAACCCGCCAATCGAAAGCGTTTTTGCGCCCGCATCGCAACCGGCGACTACGATGCCGTCATTATCGGCCACTCGCAGTTTGAGAAAATCCCTCTTTCTGCGGAACGGCAGGCACGGATCATCGAAGATCAGATCGAGGAAATCGAAAAAGCCATTGCAGAGGCCAAAGAACAGTCCGGTGAGCATTTTACCGTGAAACAGATGGAAAAGACACGGAAAACACTGGAGGTGAAACTGAAAAAGCTACAGTCCACCGACCGCAAGGATGATGTGGTCACATTTGAACAATTAGGCGTAGATAGGTTATTTGTGGACGAGAGCCAGAACTACAAGAACCTATATCTTTACACCAAGATGCGCAATGTTGCTGGCCTTTCTACCTCCGAAGCACAGAAGTCCAGCGATATGTTCGGCAAGTGTCGTTATCTGGATGAAGTGACTGGCGGGCGCGGCGTGATTTTCGCAACGGGAACGCCCATCAGCAACTCCATGACGGAAATGTACACACTGATGCGCTATTTGCAGTACAGCACTCTCCAGCAGAAACAACTGACCCACTTTGATGCATGGGCTTCTACGTTTGGCGAGACCACCACGGCCATTGAGCTTGCGCCGGAAGGAACCGGCTACCGTGCGCGCACACGTTTTGCCAAGTTCTTTAATCTGCCGGAGCTGATGAATATGTTCAAGGAGGCAGCGGACATCAAGACTTCCGACCAGTTGCATCTGCCTGTTCCGGAAGCCAAGTTTGAAACTGTCGTGGTCAAACCCTCGGAAATCCAGCAGGACATGGTGAAATCCCTGAGCGAACGTGCTGCTGAGGTGCATAGCGGTGCGGTTGACCCCTCGGTGGACAATATGCTGAAGATCACCTCGGACGGACGTAAAACCGGCCTTGACCAGCGGCTGATGAATCCGCTCACCCCGGATGACCCGGACAGCAAGCTGAATGCCTGCGTCGACAATGTTCTGCGTATCTGGAACGAAACCAAAGAGGATAATCTGACGCAGCTGATTTTCTGCGATATGTCCACGCCCAAGGGAGACGGCTCGTTCAATGTCTACGATGATATTCGCACAAAGCTGCTTGCCGCCGGGGTGCCGGAATCGGAGGTCGAGTTCATCCACAACGCTGATACTGAAGGTAAGAAAGCGGATTTGTTCTCCAAAGTCCGCAGCGGCAAGGTGCGTGTCCTGCTGGGCAGCACTGCAAAGATGGGCGCAGGCACCAATGTCCAGACCCTGCTGGTGGCCGTGCATCATCTGGATGTAGGCTGGCGACCGTCCGATATGACCCAACGCAACGGCCGAATCATCCGTCAGGGCAACAAAAACAAACAAGTTTACGTCTATAATTACGTCACGGAGGGGACATTCGACGCCTACCTCTGGCAAACGCTGGAAAACAAGCAGAAGTTTATTTCGCAGATCATGACGAGCAAATCTCCGATGCGCTCCTGTGATGATGTGGATGAGCAGGCTCTTTCGTATGCCGAGGTCAAGGCCCTATGCGCAGGCGACCCGCGCATCCGGGAAAAGATGGATCTGGATGTGCAGGTAGCAAAGCTCAAGGTGCTGCGCTCGGATTACCAGAACCAGAAATATCGTCTGGAAGATAAGCTGCTCAAGCATTACCCGGAGGAAATTCAGAAAGCGAAGAACCGTATTGCGGCTCTGAAAAACGATGCCCAAATCGCAGACGCACACCCGCAGGATAAGGAGAACTTCTGCGGCATGACGATCAAGGGCATGGTGTTCGATGAGAAAAAAGCCGCTGGTGAGCGGCTGATGCTCGCCTGCAAGGAGATGCCGAATGCGGATATGATGCTGCTGGGCACCTATCGCGGCTTTGAGCTGAACATTCGCTTTGACAGTTTCAAGAATGAGCATCAAATCGTTCTCCGCGGCGAGCTGAGTTATCCGGTACCGCTGGGCGATGACCCTCGCGGCAACATCGTCCGTCTGGACAATGCCATCGGCAATTTTGCCGACCGCATTGCCGATGCTGATGCCGCACTGGATTCTCTGGAACAGCAGAAGCAGGCCGCAGAGGTTGAAATCGCCAAGCCGTTTGCGCAGGAGGAAGAACTGCAAACCAAATCTGCCCGCCTTGCAGAATTGGATGCGCTGTTGAACATGGAGCATCAGTCCAGCCGGACAGAACCCGAAGCGGAAGAAAAGCCGGATGCCCGCCCCTCTGTGCTGGCAGCTCTGGAAGAAAAGGCTGATAAAGTGGAGCCTGTCCGACCATTCAAATCTTACTTGGATAAGGATGGTGATGCCCGGTGACGGAGCACCGTGACCAGCAGATCCATTTTCGTGTCAGCAAAGTCGAACTGGAACGCATTCGTCAGAAGATGGAAAGTTGCGGTATTTTGAGCATTGGCTCTTATCTGCGAAAAATGGCTCTGGATGGTTACTGCCTGAATCTTGATTTACCACAGCTGCGTCGGATGGCGTACCTTCTTCAGAATTGCAGCAACAACCTGAATCAGGTGGCGAAACGGGCCAGTGAAAGCGGGCAGCTCTATGCCGCCGATTTAGAGGACTTGCGTAGTCGGTTGGATGAGCTGATAGCTATTGGCAAGCAACTTCTCGCCAAACTCACCGAACTCTAAAAAATTTCCCGCAGTAGGAGGCTGCGGGTTTACATAACGGTTGACACCCTTGCAAGGCAAGGGGCGATACCTTTATAATAGGGGCGAAAAAGAAAGGCTGGTGTTTGATATGAGGTTTTTATTCAAGATGATGCTTGCCCCGATCTCTCTGTTCGTGGCTTTTCTGGCTCTGATGGCAAAGTGGCTGCTTACTCTGTCCAGCTATGTTGTCGCGCCGTTGATGCTGTATATCTTTGGCTGCGGCATCTACACCGTCTACCGCCAGACTTGGGATCAATTTCTGATTCTGCTGGTTGCCGAATTTCTCTGCTTTGTCCTTTTTGTCGGCGCAACTGCAATGGTGGAGGGCGTTGAGAAATTCAGCGGTTGGCTCCGGGACCTGATTTGATTTTGAATCTTCTTGCCGCCTTCGGGCGGCTTTTTCATTTAGGAGGTGATCTGCTCTGGCTGCTACTCGTCTGATCGCACTGCATCAGCACAAAGGAAAATCTATCGCCGCCTGCCTGAAAGACCGCACTGATTATGCGCAGAATCCCGACAAGACTGAAAAAGGCGAACTTGTCAGCAGCTATCAATGCAGCCCGCTTACTGTGGACGAGGAGTTCATGCTCACAAAAAAGCTGTACGAGCAGGCCACCGGGCGCAGCCAAAAAAGTAACATTATCGCCTATCAGATACGGCAATCTTTCCGACCTGGTGAAATTACGGCTGAAGAAGCAAACCGCATCGGTTATGAGTTGGCCTCCCGGTTTCTGAAAGGCAAACACGCTTTTATCGTTGCAACGCATACCGATCGGGAACACATTCACAATCACATTATCTATAACTCGACCACTCTGGACGGCACAAGAAAATTCCGGGATTTTTTCTTTTCCGGTCTGGCAGTGCAGCGGTTGAGCGACCTGATTTGTCTGGAGCATCAGCTGTCAGTCATTGAAAAGAAGCCTTACCGGGAACGGCAGAAGCGCATCACTTACCCACCAAAGGAGAGCAACCGCGACCGGCTGTGCAGTGTAATCGACGAGATTTTGCAGCAGAAGCCCACCGACTACGAAGATTTTCTGCAAAAGCTGGAACAGCAGGGCTATGAAATCAAACGCGGCAAATACACTTCCGTTAAAGGCGCACGGCAGAAACGCTTTATCCGGTTAAAGACACTGGGTGCCGGGTACAGCGAGGATGAAATCAAAGCAGTCATTGCCGGAAAAGCCGAACACCGCCCACATCAGAAGCAACCTCCCAAAGAGCAGCCGTTCCAGTTGCTGGTTGACATTCAAGCAAAACTTGCCGAGGGCAAAGGTGGCGGCTACGAACGCTGGGCGAAGAAGTACAACTTGAAAGAGATGTCCAAAACGCTGATTTTTTTGCAGGAGCAGAAAATCGGCAGTGCGGATGACCTGAAAGAGCGTGCTGATGCTGCACTTTCTCGCTATCACAAACTGGGCGATTCCATCAAGGCCGCCGAGAAGCGTATGGCAGAAATCGCCGTCCTCCGGGCGCACATCGTCAACTATGCCAAGACCCGGCCTGTATACGATGCTTACCGCAAATCCGGGTACAGCTCCAAATTTTTGGAAGCGCACCGGGAAGAAGTCACGCTGCATAAGACGGCGAAAGCCGCTTTCAATGAATCCGGCCTGAAAAAGCTGCCCAAAGTGAAAGACCTGAATGCAGAGTATTCGGCTTTGCTCACCAAGAAAAAAGCACTCTACCCAGAGTACCGAAAGACACGGGATGAGATGCAGGAAATCGTAAAAGCACAGAAGAATGTGGAACTGTTCTTTGCGGAGGAAAAGGACTCCAAGCAAGTCGAGCAGATCCGATAAAACAGTCCCTGAGAACTTTGCCGCTTATCCGGCAGGGTTCTCAGGGTCTTTTTTGCTTATTGCTCAGTCTGTACTTGGAACGGCTTTTCCGGCAGTTTCAATTTGTTTGGCAACCATATTTTCCAATTCCCCCGTAATCGTTGCACAATTTGCAACACGATAATTCCAGAAGTAAGAAACGCCTTCACACTCCTCAACGGACAAATCGCTGTTGACCAAAAGCAGTCGGTCGGAGGTTACTTTCAGCTTTTCGCACAGAGCAGCATATTTTCCATAATCAATGCTTCGGCTGGACGATTTGGCTTCCACCCAGAAGAATTTTCCGTTGATGGAAAACGCAACATCCAGTTCATGCGTGCTCCCTGCGGATGCCGCTTCTGAAAGAATCACATTGGAGCAAAGCGAAACTTCTGCGCCCTGCTCCTCCTGATAGCGATTCAAAATCTGCTGAACCTGATGCTCCACAAAAAGTTCCAGCCACTTCCCGCTCAGGAAATGCCGGACAGTCTCATTTTGCGCAAGCTCATAGACGATATTCTGCGGATAGATCACAATGGATGCAAAAAGTCCCATTTTATCCCACGTCTGAGCGATTTCCGAAAGTGTGGCAAACGAATTCTTGGAAGTACCCTTTGGGATACGAAACGAAAAAGAGCCGTCACTCTGCATATGTGTCCGAATAAACTGCAAGAAATCCACCACTACCGGGTCGCAAAGAGCTTCGCCTGTTTTCCATGCCATCCGCTGAACGGCAATCGGCGGAAGTTTTTTCGGTACGACCTGCTGAACGATTCTATACCCACAGCGTTCCAGATGCTCCAATGCGGTCAAAGGCTTCGGAGGGATTTTTTCTTTAACTTCGGACTTTTCTGCACCGGATGTATTCTCAGTCAGATAGTTAAACTTCCATCCGTATTCCCAAGCAGGCGAACGGGTCAACACACCAACTGCATGAAATCCGCTGTCCGGTTCCTCCATCGGAAATGTGATTTTGTTCTTTTGGATATTGATTTGGAGCGTTTTATTTTTCAGCGCTATCTGATAAGCGTCAAGAAGGAATTCCTTTCCCTTATATGTCAGCTCACTGGAACTATTTGCAGAAAGGCCAGCATTTTTTGCCAAAGAGAGAAGCAGACAGGTCGCTTTGGGCAGCTCAAGGATATGCTCCATCTGCGCAGTGTCCGGAATCACTTCCGCATTTGCGTTATCGGGCTGCGGCAATTCGTCTGCCGGAGTCTCCTTTGCTGGTGCAGAAACTTCGGGTGTCATTTTTGAAGCAGCCTCAGATTTTCCAGACTTGGGCAAAGGTTTCGGCTCCGTATAGACCTCAGCAATAAATAATTCATAGGAATCGATGCACGAAAGTTTTCCTGCCGCTGCAAGTCCCACATAAATCGCAGCCGCCCGTGAGGAATCGCCATAATACTTTTTAGAATCCGCTGCGGCAGCAATATCAGAAAAAGCATTATATCTGCTCAGCGGCTCCGCCTTTTCCGGGAACTGCTTCAACGCACGGCAGTAGAGCCACTCAAAGAACGAATCCATGTACGGCTCTGTCGGATACTCGTTTCCTTCCAGAGAGTAACGTAGCAGCTCTCCACTGGTTCGCAGCCGAGTGTCCTTATGGACTTTGGGTGGCTCACAGGTCAGAAGGTCAGCGAATGGCCCACCATGTTCAAACACTTTGGTGGCTTCAAAAACCGTGCTGATGGGTACATCCTGCGCAACAGAATCCAGATGCAGCAAAAGCCGCAGAGAAGAAACAGCTTCACCCTCCGGCTGAACGGATGCAGAGCTGACTTCCAGAATCGAAACATCAGGGTCTGTTGTATGGACGGCATCATGGACGGCACGGATATTCTGCCGCTTGCTGCCTTTTATCCATGTGAATGTCACCGGCTGTTCTCTGCAATAGGGATAGCCGGATATGGGAAAACAAATGGTTCGTGTTGCCATGAACACCTCCAACTTTTTAGGACAAACAAGTTTATGTAAATCAAGTATAGCACAATCCCGGATGTGCTGCATAGCACTATTTTCTGCTTCCGGGAATCCATCTGTGCAAAAAGTGCCGATACCACAGGCATCGGCACTCAGATTAAAAAGCATTTTTCAAAAATGTGCAGCCTGCATCCACTGGATGCAGAACACAAGGGGTTTGGGCACAGCCCAACAAGCATTTTGAATTTGATTTTTAGAAATCGGATTCAAAAATTGCAAGTTGGTACCAGCTTGCACTGCTTGCCACAACAATGCGTCCTTTTTGTCCGCAATTTGTAATTTTCAGATTGGAGAAAAACGCCATGGCAAAGACGAAGGCTGAAGAAAAAGCTCTCAACCTTGATTAGATTTTGTTTAACTGCCGGGATTATCTGCGCGCTGCGCGCAACTCCGGCTCGTTCTTTGAAAAGCGTGATATCCCCCGCAGTACAGCCCCGAAGTTCTCAAAAAGGTCATGGAACAGGTAGAGAACTTTGAGGAGAACAATTAAGCATTTTCTCGTTTTAACGTGGGATTAGATTGCTGTAGACCTTAATACAAAAAGATAGATAATGAAAATCTGGTGTCTGCTGGTACCAAAAAGCAGTTTGGCATCCTGAAAGACCTGATGAACCGCTCCGACGTGGATATCATCGTCAATGCCTGTGAAGCCCACCTCCACATTCCCATGGCCGATTTCGTAGTCTATGTAGTTGTAGCGGCTCCGGTCAAACCAGATCTGATAGGTCAGCCCGTTTTTCATTTTCTTTTTGAAGTCGCCCTTTTTCAGACGCTTCCAGCCCTTTTCCTCCAGGCCCAGGCCGTTCCACAGGTAGTCCAGAAGTTCCTGAATTATATCTGCCGGCCGTTTTTGTTCCACGGTCTCCACCCCCTGACGAATTCTCTTTAATAGTCAAGCAGGATAGGCACCTGCTGCTCCTCGGCAAACCGCATGGCCCGCCAGAACACGGAGAAGGCAAACTTGGCCAAGGATTGGGTGTCATACTGGGTGTGTTCCGGGATGTCTGCCTTGCTGTACTGTCCATCTGAGTCTACGGTTCCGTCTACCGGGTATCCCTCCGTGTCTGCCCAACCAAGGATAGTGTCCTCATCGGCCTGCCATGCCAGCTGGTTCAGCTTTTCCAGCTCCTTCCGCAGTCCGCCCAAGGTGGCGATCATCGTCTGATCATCGGTGGGCAGAGGGCCTTGGAATAGAAAGCTGTCGGTGAGGGGAAGCCACCAAGTCGCGCCCCGAAGCAGGGACCACACCCGCTCCTCGTCCGATGCAAGGCGGGCAATCAGGGGATGCTCCCCGAAGTCCCAGTCCTTCTCCACGGTGAGAGGCACCGGTTCCTCGTATGTATGACAGGCGGCCACCAGCAGCATAGCGCCGAAGGCATCCCAATCCGGCTTATCGGTGTAATAGGGCCGCTCGTTGTCCTCCGGCCATGGAGTGTAGTGCGGCTGGTTCGGCTGGGAAATGGCGGCTAAGATCTGATCCCGCCAGTCCTCCACTGCCGCCTGGATCTCAGCCGGGGACAGCTCCTCCTCGTTGTCGGCGGGTTCTCCATCCGGGGTGATCCGGTTAAAGGTGTATCCGTTTTCCTCCGCCCACTGCTGAACAACAGTTTTCCAGTTGTGAGAATAGTACCGGGTCAGCGGCCCGGCGTAAATATCAAGTCCCATAGCAATGTCTCCTTTTCTGTTATGCAGTCATTCTTTTGCTGGAGCGAACATCTGGTCAATCTTCTCCAGATCGTATTCCAAAATCCAGTCATGAAATTGATGATAGAGAGGCAATAGCAGCTTCTGTGAGCCGCCCAGCACATCCAGCCCACGGTCATCGTACAAATGGTAGAGGAACGGCCCCGGCCCAGCCAGATAGACGCTGGACACAAAGCCGTTCCAGCCGCCGATGTCCCCCAGAATGATTTCCCGAAGAAGCAGCTCTGGTTGAAAGCTGATCTTGCTGAGATCCCAGTAAAACTGCACTTGTGCATGGGTATCCCCATCTTCATCCTGCTCTGTGGCCGAAAGTTGTTCATCGGGAACTGGGAGGCCCACTCGCTGCCGGATAACGGTCAGCAGGGACTCGGCGGGTTCTTCATCGGGATACCCGTCGATCCGCAGAAGGTCTGGCACCGCCGGAAGTGCCCGATAGATCGCGGCGGCTCGGTCCAGCGCCCCCTGAACATAAGCGGGGTTGGTTTTCAGCTTCGCCGCACGCCTATCCAGATAGATTGGTTCCTCCCCGCCGATCTTAAAACGAATGCCCACCGGTGCATGGTAGAACAGAGGGTGTTCCAGCCCAGCCATGCCCAGATCATGTAAAATGTGTTCAAACCGCTTTGCCAGCATGGTATCCCTCCGTTCTCATGTCATTTCATACAGCAGAGCAGCATCGCCCTGCACCAGTTCCAGATGGGAGCGCAGCGTATTAAGTCCGCTTTGCACCGCCTCGGTGGGCAGATCCCAGTCCGGGGCAATTTCAGCGGCCAGCTCCGGGAGATCCTGCTCCCGCAGAGCTGCCAGCAGTTGAGACGCCAGCTCTCCCTCCAGCAGAGCGCAGTCCAGGGTGTCTTCCGTCTGGGGAGCAGGAAAACGGACATCCAGATCCAGTTCGCTCTCACACCAGTCCCAGATGGCCATATAGACCGCGCCGGAGCAGTCACCGTCGGACAACTCCTGCCGCTGGTTATTTTTTATCAGATAAAAGGACGCGATCTGTGACATGGTGGTTCCTCCTAAATGTTATTCGCTTCCATCAGCCCTTCGGCCTGCAACCGGATCACATAGAAAGCCCGCACCCAGTCCAGTTCCTGCTCCATGGAGTCCTCCAAAGCCAGCAGGCGGCGCTTGCCAAGCCTGCGATCCAGAAGGGCAAAGATACGGACAAGGGGATTCTCGCTGACAAGGCTTTTCTCGATGCTCTGGTTGTCAAAGATCCCAAACGCCTCATAGAACACCTTTTGGTCAAAGGTGCCCTGCTCCAGCGCATAGGCATGAGCCTGATTGATGGCCTCTTTTGCGGAGTCGTGATCTTTCAGCGTGGTGGAGCGCAAGTGATGAAATTTCGTCCACACATTTTCAAAATAGGTGTAGTAGTTGCTCCGCAGCACTTCCACGCCGTCCACACGAATGGCGGCCCGGCCCTCATGGTCGGCGCTTTTGCTGTAACTGGTGGCAAAATACTGGATGTGGCCCCGGAGTGCCGGGCACAGGTAGTCATTCTCCAATTTGTTCCGGATTCCACTCCAAGTGGATACTCTACTGTTTGACATAGGTGTTGTTTCCTTTCTGCTGATTCCTACTGCTTTTGGAGATACTCCCGGAAGCATTCGATGAACTCCCGATTCCGCTTAGGGACATCGAACCCCTTCCGATGGGGGAAGAACCCCTCCTGTTCCACATCGTCCAGCAGCTTGGGCAGATTGGAAAACCGGGCAAAGAATGGTAGTGCATAGTCCTGGATCTGCCCGGAAATTTCCTGGATAGAGCGTTCCCGCTCCAGCAGAGTAGATACCTCATAGCGGGGGAAGTCATCATACCGGTGGGTCAGCCGGGCGATGGAGGTACCCACGATACCATCATAGGTTTCCTCCGTCCCTTCCTGCTCACTGCGCCACTGGGCAATCACCGGGGAACTCACATCGAAGAAGGCAGTAAAAGTGGTGGAGCCAAAGCGGATGGAGGGGGAAAAGTAAAAGGAGAACACAAAGATGCCGTCTTTTTTGTAGATGTCATTTTTGCTCTTGCGGTATTTGTAGCCCAGCGGGTTCAAAGGCTCCGCGATCCGCTCACAGGTATAGACGAAGATCTCACGGGGCTTGGTTCCCTTGGGAAAATCCTTCTTCTCCATGTTGCCACCTCAATCAAAATCCATCCAGACCAGGTGTTTTCCGCAGTGGAGGCACTGGAACAGATAGCATTGCAGATGCCCGCCATTGACGGATTCCCGGATCATTCCCTTCTGCTCCTCGTCCCACATGGGGTCGTCCAGCACCTCCTCCAGCACACCCAGTGCCCGCAGTTCTCTGGCGCCCACATAGCCCCAAAAGGCGCAGTAATCGCCACAGTGGGCCCGCCAGTATTCCTGCTGCCAGCCGGAGTAGCCGGGAGTACGGTGGATCAGCTCGTCCAGCTTCTCCGGATCGTCTACGCCATCGTCCACAGAGAAATCATCTTGAAAGCTGCCGTCATATTTCCGGGCCGCCTCGCCGCTGGCGATACACGCCGGGCACAGATATGCAATATCCTCCACGGAAAAGAACGGATTGGTATAGAAAATATGGGTCGTCTTGCCACAGCAGTCGCAGACAACGCCGTCTGCGGATTCCTCAAAAGCCCCAGTTTCCAGAGGGTTTGGGTGATACCGGAAGGCGGGCAGGCCCAGCTGGGCCTGCCGTTCCTTTTCTTTCTGCTTTTCCTCCGGCGTTTTGGGCTTGGGGAGGGCATAATGATTGCCCCAGTTTTCCGCATAGTCCTTCAGCGTACCCAGCCGCTTGAGGGTCTTTTTATCGGAACGATTTCCAATTTGGCAAAGCAGCTCGTAGGCGTCCTTCTTAAAGTCCAGCAGGTCATATACATCCACCAGCACTTCTTTGGCCTGCTGATCCTCACTCTGCTCAAGTTCTTCCTTGAAGGTATATAGAGCGCGGACACTGTCCGGACCTTCATTGGTCGCAACAAACTGTTTTTTTAGTTCGATATAGGTTTTCTGATATTCTGTCATTGGTCGCACCTCCCATCAATCCCACCAGAAATACCAGACGGTGGACTGCCACAGGACATCTGCCAAGGAGCCAATGCTTCCATCCTCATTCTGATCCAGATCTGGGCAGAAACCATATTGCTCCACAGCCACCTCCATAGCTCTTTCCTTGGAGATCGGAGTTGGAAGTTCAAACTCCAATTCATCGTGGCTCATGGCGGCAGGGATGGCACCATGTTGCTCGAACCAGTATTTCGCCACTGCCATCAGGTCCGGTGTGTCGGGACACTCATTCCAATTTCCAAAGGGCAGGTAGGCGAAGATCTCCCAGGGGTCCTTTACCGGAATTTTAGCCAGAATGAGCGGATATGTCATTCCGGTATCATCGTTCCAATAGTTTGCGAAGCGGTCGTTGGGTTCTCCGCCCTCCATCTCGCCCAGGACTTCCTCCTCCCAGTCCAGATCATCGTCCTCGGCTTCTTCCTTGCGCTGGCCGGTCAATTCCTCCAAAACCGCCTTTCCGTCCTTGATGGGAGCGGAGAGCATCTTCTTCCGGTACTCCTCTACCGTTTTGAGGTCAAATTCATAGCAGTCCGCATCATGCTCCGGGTCGGCGTTCATTACCAGACATTCCAACAGCGTTTCATCATCCGCCTGGATAAGTACGGGAACAAAGCCCTCCCGTACCCCCAGCCGCTGGGCGTAGCTGTATGCCGACATGATGGGGTCATCATCTGCCATGGATGGGAAATAGGTACACTCGCAGTCCAGATACTCCATGATGGCCTGAGCAACCTCGGAAGGCTCCAGCGTGTCCTCGTCGAAGTCCTGTCCCTGCCAGTTTTCAAAGCGTTCCTCAATCACTTGAGCCATGGTCTGATAGTATTTCTCATCAAATGGGATGAATAAGTATGCCTCCTGTTGAAATTCATTGGAGTGGTATCGGGACGGACCAAAATATTTCAGGGCATAGTCATCAATGTCGGCAGGATAGTAGGGGCTGTCGCCCTCTCCGTAGTAATAGCCTGCAAAGGCACGGCCTTGCTGATTGAACAGCACAGAGAACAGACAGCCGTCCAGCTCATCCCGGATAAACTCCCTCAGATCCACATTGGCAGGATCAGCTTTGACCTGTTTGGTCACTTCGCTGTATTCTTTCAAGAAGTCCTCGCCCATCAGGTCGTTCTCCATACACCAGCGCAGGTAGATGGCCATGTGGTTATAAGCATTGATGGGGTCAATAGGCAGTTCCTTCTCCTCAATGCTCTCGATATGATAGGAAGCATCGTCCATCTCACCGTCAAAATCATCATTGGAAAGGGTGCCACGGGTGATAGCATCCTGACGATCAGGCTCCACCACAAAGCTGATGCCGTTCATTTTGCCCAGCAGGGCGTCCGCGTCATGGGCCAGCTTATATTCCAATTCATCCCGGTAGAGAGGAATCACCTGATAGAAGTTGACCTCCTCGCCGCCCGGCAGAGTGCAGACCTCGCTGCCATCTTCGGTATCCTGGGGACCAGTCAGAATGGCGGCGCACAGCTTTGTGTCCTTTGCAAAATCCTCCTCATTGTCCATGGTATGGCCGAAGCCCAGCCAGGTATCGCTGGCAATGGGAAGGCGGGCCAAGGATTTCAGCAGGCGGATGGGCCAGTACCACTTTTCGTCTTTCATGGACTCCTGATCCAGCTTCCAGTCCGCAGGCAGGGCAATGGCCAGCTCCGCCCGCTCCAGCTTATATTCCGCCAGTTCCTCCGGCACATTCATCCGGTGAGCGCCCATGCCCATGGTGACCAGGGTGCAGTAGTCCCGCTCCTCAGAGGGCGGCACCACGCAGATGTCCACATGGATGTCGGGAGAAACCAGCTCATGGAACACATTCTCGAACTTGCCGAAATACTGCTCAATGTGCCCCTCGACGGCTTCCATCTCCTCCTCGGTGTAGACTTCGGGATTACTGAATTCTTCCTCATCCTGCGTGTCATCATTGTCTGAGTGGTCGCAGCTGTCATCCTCCGGATCTCCCTTTATAGGCTCGTAACCGATCTTCAGGGTCATCTGTTCCTCCGGCAGGGAGACGCCGGGGCTGCGGGTGATGGTGTGCTTATCGTCCGCAGAAAAACCGATGGTCTCGCCGTCTTGCAGTGTCACATCACACGCCAGCACATAGGAGGCAAGGCTGGCCAAAAAGTCCCGCAGTTCCTCCGGCTCAGCGTCGGTGTTCAACACCTCCATTTCCTCCTTGCCAAACACATCCATGCCGTAGGTGTAGCCGTTTAGGCCCCCCTCGCTCCGGTACAGGCCGAACCAAACCCAGTTGAAGATGGGCAGTTCGTCCTCTTTGAGCATATCGGCAAGGCCCTCATAGAAACGAGGCTCAAATACCACGCCGCTGGTGTAGACACCGGTGGCATATTTCTGCTTGCAGCACACTGCCATCGCCTTAGTGAACAGCTTACCCCGTTCCAGCAGTTTTTCCTCCTCGCCCAACACAGCCACCATGATATGGGCCTTGTGCGCTTTGGCCACCTCTACGGCCTCTGGCCACATATAGTTGTTTTCGGCGTTGATCTCTGCTTCATTGTCCGGGATGTGACCGTGGAATAGTGTCACGATCAGCATCATATTGCCGACCCGCATTACCACAGCGTCATCGCTGTTCTCAACATCTTCGTCGCCCTCATCCGGCTCCTCATCTACGATACCCCATTCTTCCCGCAGATCTCGAATCAACTGCTCCTTGTCCCACTCTGCTTTGGAGAGGAGCACAGATCCGGCAAAGGAACCCTTATGGTCGGTTTCCTCCTCGTCGGCGTCATCCTCAAGACCCTCTGCATCTTCATCCGGATCATAGAGGGATTCATGCTCCAGTCCGCGGATAAATTCCTCAAAGCTATCTGCCAGATGGGTAATTTTATAGTCATTTTCCTGATCCACATGGACTACCGCAGGCTCTCCCTGGGGACCGCAAGCCCGGTAGTCCAGGAAAATCATATCGTGTCCGGCGCTTGGACAGTCGCAGATGGCCACACCGATGGCAGGATACTCCCACTCATCGATCATAAACTGGCTGCCCAGCTCTCCACAGAGGGAGCAGCTCTTTTCTCGTCCGATGCCGAAAATGCCGGTGATGGCCACATGGTCATCTGCCCAGCAGGTAGGTTCATCGCAGGGATAGCAGGTGTTCACCGGAATGCCGCCGTTGTGCTGCTTCATCAGCCAGATGTAGGCAGCGGGCAGCTTGTAGCCCAGTTCCTCCTCCACGCTGGCAATCAGCTCATCGGAAGGCGGATCACTGACATATTCTTTCAGTGCATACCAATTATCATCCCAGAAGTTGGTGAGGTCGAAGCCCTCAAATGGAGTATCACCGGGCACGAATTTGGCCTTCTTCTTCCGGCTGCGCTGGCGTTTCCGGATCTCCGCCTTACACTCCCGAATTACTGCCGGGGCATTTTCATCCTCCGGGTCCAACTCTGCCCACCGCTGAGCGTAGGGAATGGCCTTTTCCTCCTGGCCGTAGAGATACTGATAGCCATAGGCCATCCGCATATTCCACTCCGCCTTGTCCTGGCCTTCCTCCCGGACGGACTCCAGCACCTCAATGGCCCTCAGAAGGGCTTTGTCTCCCTTGGATTTCAAAGTACCTTCGTCATGGTCCCCGATGATGGCGTAGTTCTCCAGTGCACGGGCCAGGGCGTAGGCGGTGCGGTAGTTCCTCCAGTTCTCCGGGATGGCATTCAGTGCCTGGATACAGCGGGTGTACTCGTCTTCGTCGTTCCACTGCTCCAGCTGAGCGAAGAATACTTCGGCGTTCTGTTGGGTGTAAGGAATATAGTCCATGCCCGTCAGCGTTTCGTCCAACTCGTCATCCTGATTCTCAGTTTCTGTCCCATCATCTTGTTGCTTTAGGGATACAGAACCGGCTTCACGGCGGAAGGTGTGGAAGATGGCCCATGGGATGTCCGTGCCTTCAAAGAACTCTTTCGCCATGTTCAGCGCCTCTTGGATGTCCCAGGCGATGAAGTCCACATAGCCACAGTAGAGGCCGGTAGCCCCGCCGGTGAGAGTGAGCACTTCCGAACCATCCCCGCCGGTGAGCACTTCCTCCAGCTTGTCCCGGAAGTCGAAAATTTTCTGACTGCCTTCCTCCTCCCGCAGGGTATCCAGGGGATAGCAGAAGAAGCCCGCCACCGCGCCGTCGGCATGGAGATCGTCCATAAAATCATTGTCGGCATTCAGATAGCCGTTGATGAGCGGCACACAGCAGGTGGAACCGGCCATTACATCCAGCCGCCAATCGGCGTCCGGGTCCTGTTTGGGTTCCATTTTGTAACCAAGGTAGCTCTCCAGATAGGCTTCCGGGTCGGTGGAGAGCTCCAGGCCCTGCTCCCGCAGTTTGTCGGGCAGCTGGGACAGGAGGAAGGACGGCTCTGCCTTGGGTTCCTCCAGCACATCAAAGCTGTCTATGTATCTCATGTGGGGGATCTCGCCCAGCACTTGGTCGGTGAAGGTGGTGAGCATCCACCAGGCCCGGCCTTCCTCATCCCGGAGCATAGGCAGCAGCTTTTCACAGTAGGCGGAGATGGCGAAGCTGTTTTCACCCTGCTCCTCCAGCCAGATCTGCACATCATCCCCGGAAATCTCCCAGCCATCATTGGTTCGCAGACCGATGTTTTGAAAAGGTTGACGGCCCACCAGGATGTTCCAGTGCTCCAGCACCTCCTTGGGAGCGTGCTTCTGGAAGTAGACCAGCTCAAACAGCTTGACCTTGTCACCCTCCGGAGTGAGGATCAGCTCGTACTTCTCGCCGTTGAAGCCCATCTCGAAGGAAATCTCGTCAAAAACCAAATTCAGGGTTTCCTCCATTTGGGCCACGATCTCCGCACCGCGGGTGTGATCTTTGTCCTCGTCCATCATCTGGCGCAGCTCTGCTTCCATCTCGGCAAAGGTTTCCCACCAGTTCTCTGTCCGTTCCCGGAAGCACTCCCAGAACTGCGGCAGAGAAATACCCTTTTTGCACGAGTCAATTAGTTCCTCCATGTCCTGTCGGGTGTTGAGCTTAGGATCATCACCGGGATGCAGTTCCAGAGCTTTTTCAAAATGCCGCAGAGCGCGGCCCTCCTGATCCAGATAATAATAGGCATACCCCATACGGAAATTCCAGGAATGAGTATCTCCCAGTTCCTCCTCATGGGACTGCATCAGTTCCAGTGCCTGGTGAAGCAGCTTCCTTCCCTCCGGCTCGCTGGAGTCCGCCAGATTGTTGTAGGCGCGGGCCAGCTCCATATCCATTTCCGGGGTACGCTCCTCGGCAGAGATTGCCTCCAGTGCGTCAACGATTTTCTGGTGTTTGTCCTCCTCATGCCACTTCTGGCACTGCTTCAAAATATCCATATCATGATCTCCTTTTCCATCTTCGGTAGGGATAGGTTTCACTAATAAGCAGAGCTTGTAATTTCAAAGCTAAAATTCATATCTGCATTTATGGTGGCTTCTTCATTTGTGGCTGGTTGTATCACAAACTCAAATGTAGGTTCATAGTCCCCGTCCTGCAAGGTTTCTCCACCCAAAATCTCGATATGATACCAGCCATTTGCAAGCTCAATCATCGGCTTCTTATGCACTCTATAGTAAGAAATCAGATCTTTCACCTTTTCAGGCGTAAACTGTTCCAATATTGGCCATGTAAAAAGCATCAGCATATTATGATCTACTTTGAGGGAATAGCCACTTTTTCTAAGCTGCAATCGGTTTCTTTCTTTGCACAGCTCCGGTCTATCACCAGAGAGATTGAACAATATGGTATAGGGATAGTTTTCAATACCGGTCATTGGGATTACAATTCCTTCGGCAAATATCCTGTCGCCGCTTTCGTTTGTGGTAAACTCCATCGCTAAATCATCTGAAAGATGATTTGCCTGCTTCCAGTCCTCCAGCAACAAAATGTCACCAAGGAGAAAATAATTAACAAGATCGTTTAATACTTCCGTAAACCTATATATCATCCATTATGCCTCCCTTACAATCCTGTCCGTTGCCAGCCGTCCAGCCGCTCCTGCACCGCGTCAATCATCCAACCCTCGCCCACGCGCTTCATGAGAAAGCGGCGGTCAAAGCTGGTATTTTTCTCTCTGGTGTAGATGTAGAGCTTGTTCTTAGTGATCTGTTCCGCGTCAAGGAATTCTTCCCCCTTGTAGGTGCCCTGGGCACTGTATGAGAGGTCCAGAGGCAGATAGCCCGGACGGGGCTTTTCGCTCACATACTTCTCCCAGATCGCCAGCAGGCGGGGCACAGCCTCGGGATCTTCAAACCCAGCCTGCTCCATGTACTGCTCCCATTCTGTCATCTCGGCAAAGAAGGCAGACAACACCCTGCGGCATTCCGACGCTGCCTGCTCATCCAGCTGGACGGGCTTTTTGGCCTTTTCTCGCTGGAACTGAGAGAAGTGTTCCATTTGCTCCTTGGTGAACTGCACATGGACCACCGGCTTGATGTAGTTGTTGCCGGCGACAGCCAGCAAGCCCTCATAAGTGACAGCAGTATGGTCGATCCAGATATGGGATAGCTTGGGGATGGAAGCCGCCTGGAGCAGACCGGCATCATCCAGCCCAGTGTGGTCAAGGGCCAGCAGGTCCAGCTTACAGCTTTGCAGGGCGGACAGGCCGCTTCCGTCGATTCCGGAGTTCCCGGTCAGCAGCAGGATGCGCAGCTTGGACATGGCGGAAAAAACGGGGAAACAGGCGTCGGTAAGGGCGCTGTTCTCCACGCCGAAGTTGACCATACTTTTATGCCCGGCAAAGGGGGCAAGCAGTTCATCCGTCACCGGATACCCTTTCACATGGAATCCCACCAGGGTGTAACCGGCCAGCCGTTCCATGATCTCTGTGGTCAGCTCCGGAATATCAAATTTCTTTTCTCCATCTAAAGTTAGGACACCGTTTTCCCAATCCGCTGTTCGTGCCCGCTTTGGCCATTCCATAGTTTACCTCCTTACTCTTGCGCTCTATCTATTACCATTCTCCACCCGGATGTCTGCACCCGGATAACAGGACGGAAAAAGTCATAGTCATTGTGAATCTCATTATCTTCCCGAACCTCCGGTTTACAATGAGGGGAACAGGGTAAATATCCAAGCAAAGGACCCATGCCTCCGCAGATATTGCAGCCTCCGTCGCCGCCGCAGGTGGTCAATGTTTTCCCGTCTACCAACTCTCGCTTATAGGGGTCGTAGGCAATAGACAGGCCAAAGAAGTTAGCCTGCTCTATGTCGTATGACTTACCCTGTTCTTCCTCTCTTTCAAAGTGGTGTAGTTTCATCTTGTAGTCCAGTCCATCCCCCCAGGGAAACAGGGTTCGGCATCCGCCGCCGCACAGGTAGGCCCACTCATCCGGCGTGGGAAGGCTGGCTGCCAGCTCCCACAACAGGGACCGCTGAAACTCTGGGTAGGTCATTGGATGGCACAGCCACGCTCGCCAGCTATCAGCATTGCGTTCAAAGCGGACCGTTTCGTGTATTTCAAAGCTCTGGCTGTCCTGACCCGCCCACCTCTGCAAGTTCTCCAGCCACTCAGGGTGGGCGGTGATGCGAGGGTCGTTCATGGGTACACTTTCCCAGCCAATCTCCTCCAGTTTTCTGCCCACAAACATGGGGCCAATGGTCATCTGGCGTACTGGGGTCATACCTTGCCGAAGAAATTCCTCCGCAGTGCCCTCATATTCGATTTCCGCAAAAATATCCGCCAGTTCCTCTTGGTTGGCCTTGTCCATTCCTTGGATAAAGCCCTCCCAGCCAAGAATCACGGTATCGCCTGGGACAAAGACAAACTCCCGGCCACCTTTTTCAAACAGGCCGGTAGTGCAGCTCTGTCTCCAGCGGGAAAAGGCGTATAGTTCTTTGAATGTCAAATTATAACGAGTCGCCAGCGTCTGCATCAGCCAGAGCTTATCGGACAGTTTCAATGTATCAAATTGTGGTCGAAATAAATTCTCGTTCATATCAAGTCCTCTTTCAATTTGCTCCGGCAGACTGTGATTCCTTTTCCACAAGGCGAACCGCCTCCGTCAACAGCTTGGGAAGCTGATTCCTTTCTGCTGTTTCATACTGCTGGACTGGATGCGTCCAATCAAAATTTTGAATGATAGAAATGATATATCTGTCCTGATACCAGCCCATATCCAGCAAGAAACTGTTTGGATATTCCACTTGCAGCATATCTTCTTTTCGTGTGTCATCCAGAAAGGTGACCGTTCCGGTACCAAAATCCACCTTTGACCAAACTTGCACGGCAAAATTCCTCCTCACGATTCTCCGAAATGCTCCAGATACAACTCCCGCACGGAATAGGGACCAACAAGGGTCGTTTCCTTTCGGCCATCCCAGGAATACACATGAATTTCGCCTTCATCCCCAATGTACCGCTGCTCCTCAAAGGGTGCGGGAAAGGGGAAGCTTTCTACGATGCTCCAGTCAATCTTGGGCTTCAGCCCATCAAACTCCTCGCGCTTGAGCCTTTTGAAGTTAAACACCAATGCTGCCCCAATCCCATCGAACAGCAAGTCTGCGTATTCTCTGGGGGTGATGCTCTCGCTTACATTGGCGGCTTTGATGTCCACATTCAGGACCTTGTCGCCGCAGTTTGTCCATATTTTATTGGGAGAGAACCAGGTAGTCCGCTCCTTGCCGCCTACAAAATCCTCACGGAAATAGCTTCTGTTTGCGCTGTCCATCTCGACACCTTCCCGAAGCGGCCCGTTGTACGGGGAAAGCGGATAATATCGGTGTTTTGCTGGGTCAAACTGGTCAAACGAAATGTCCAACAGATACCCATGCTTCTCACTGCGCATAAGCTTGTGTGGCTTCACAATGTTTTCTTCGATGAAACTCCAAATGTACTCGTCCACATGAATAGATACACGAGGGCGACTGAATAATGTGATTTTGTAGTGATCCTCTCTGTCCATTCTCTCCGTATTGAACCAAATACGATGAATTTTAACCATAGTTATCCCCTCGCATGATTTCTGCCAACGACACTTCTGTTTCCGCCTAAAAAAGCAGTTCACCGAAAAACAGTCTGAGAACCACGGCAGATAATGATTCAAGCTGTGGCTTGCTGAGAGGAGTGTAGTGAAGGACGATTTCTCCATACAACTCCGTGTTGATGTGGTGTTCTTCCAGATACCGCAGAACTTTTCGGTTGTTCCGCACGATATTTAGACGAAACCTGGTATTATCAAGGGCATATTCAAAACAGTCCGGGTCAATCAACTGACCATTGGCTGGATCATTCATTTCCAAGCGGAGTGTTTCCGCGCCGGTCTTGCGGGAGAGTGTAAAGTAGCCATCCTCCAGTTCAAAGGACAGGCAGGACAGTCCTTCCTCATTGTCCAGCTCCCAAGTCATTCTTTTTGCAAATAATTCCATTGGTTTACCTCATAACTGTTCCAAGGTCATTTCACAAAGAACCAGCTTGTCTTTCTCATCGCTGAGAAATGCCCGATTTCCCCATACATCCAGCACATGGAAGGAAGCGTATCCACGGGGCATGGCAAGGTCGATCAGCACCAAATCCGAAAGGCGCAGCACCTTTTGTTTACCCTTCCAGTCATCATTCTTAAAAATGGGAGATAGGATCAGGCAAGTCCTGTCACCGGAGAATTTTCCGCGCATCCCGTGTTTTCCGGGCAGGCGGCTTAAATTATCTTTGCCCCACAGTTTCTTTTTGAATAGTCCGTTTTCCTCCAGTTCCAGATACCAATAGTAGCCCATGAGAGAAAGACCCGCCGGATTGATGGTGCTGCTTTCCAAAAAGGCATAAAACTGTCCGTTCTGTTCCAGTATGGAGCCAATCATAGGATAGTTGTAGTGAAAGTCTGCCTGGACAAAATTGCCGCCAGCTCGCTCTACCGCCGCCAAATGGGTCTGTCGGGTTCCTGCTTTGCTGTATACGCAAGAGCCGCTTTCTGCCCAGTGTGCAGTCATGGTTTCAAAGTCTACCGTCAGGCTGGTAAAACTGTTGGTCGCATCAGCGGAGTTGTCCACTCGGCACACAATAGGGAAAACGCCCTGGCTTCCGGTGACTGCCACCGGCTTGGGAATACCCTGGGCACACCAGTTATCCATGGGGATCGGAATCCACTCTCCATCCATCTGCGGCATCCACCAAAGGGATTTACTGGCCGGGCAAACCAACAGTATTCCTCTGTCGCATGAGAGCAAGACAGGATCTTCCCAAACATCTTGCTGCTCTTTCGGCTCCGGGCTGGGAATCCACCTGGAAACTTCGCCTTTGACCCACAAAACGCCGCTGCACTTTTGCACGAGATGATAGGTCCAAAACACAATTTCATCCTCGCTGCGGGCTACCATACCTTTGCATCCAGTCGGGCTGTATTTGAAGGAAGTTCCCGTCAGTTCAAATTCCTCAAACTCCCAGTTCTTTATCACTTTTAGTTTCGCTTTCATGCTTTCACCTCACAGCAAGTCTACCTTGATACCGCACCGTTCCAGAACGGGCAGCACCTGTTCCGGCTTGGAGGACATGAGGGTAATATGTTTGAGATTGGGGAACTGGCGCAGTTCCGCCTCCGTAATGGTATTAAGATCAAAGGCTCCATCCTCGCCATCCCAGAACGGACAGAGCTGGGTATAAATCTCGCTGCCGCCATCCATCTCGATTTCTGTGACCTCCGGGGCCAACCGCTCCGGGACAGGGTATTTCTCCAGCCACTTCCGAATCTCTGGGATGGGTTCATACCCTTCCGCGTCAATGTCGATCTTGCGTCGGCTATACTCTCTGGCAAACTCATGGGCATCCAGTTTAGGAGCCAGTAAGCCTTTCTCGTACATCAGGACTTCCATGACCGCCAGCTTGAAGTTGAAGCTGGTAAAGGTGAGCACTGGTTCAGTCGGCTTGGATAACTTGTATTTCTGCGCTTTCGCTGCCTTTTGCTCTGGCTCTTTCCAGCTGATCTGCACCATGGCGGAGAGGGCCTCCAGCTTTGCTTTCTGCGCTGACTGCTCCTCTGAAACAGGACCCGGCAAGCGGGTATAAACGGTAAAGCCGCCTAATTTGAGGGTATGGGCAAATCCGGCGAAATCCTTCCAACTGGCCTCCCGGTAGTCCTTGGACCCGATCCAAACCGTTCCGTCAAATGTCTGCCGAACCGCATACTCTCCCTGTGCCGCTACCCGGACACCAAGGGTTTTGATGGTCTGCTCATCTTCATCTAACCAGCCCTGGAGTCCAAGCTCGTCCCACAAAGCAAGTGCCTGGGTATAGGGACTCTCTCGGCCTGTAATGGGGCTTTTCCGTGTTCCATTTTGCAGGACAATGCGGGCAGGCCCCAATTTTTCCGCCAGCTGCGACAGGGTAAACGGCGGCGTAAACACCGACCCCAGGATGGTCAGGCTGTCTTTTTTGATAATAATTTTTCGCTCCGTGGTCTTGGACGGTAGAAAGAAGGGCAGATTCGGGTATACTTCTTTGTACTCTCGCCATTCCAGCTTTTTGGGCTTGTTTGCCGTCCGAAGGAAGCCCCAGAAGTCGATGGGATAACGAAATACCGGCCCAACCCTATCCCGCCGGGTGACGATGACCACCGTGCCATCGGTGAGTATTCCAATGTGCTGCATGTTCTCCCCGCCGAACATTCCCGGACGGATACGCAGCACTTCACGGGTGTTCCTATTGATGAGCTGGGCAAAGTCATCGGAGAGGATCTCGCCGTTTCCCTGCACCAGCAGCCAGTCCCCGGTAAACCAGCGAAGTTTCAGCCCCTCGCCCATTCCAGGCAGGGGGGCAATTCGGCACCGCCCGGTGTCCATATCCAGTTCCAGCAGGCATTCTTCCATCCGCCACTTGCCACTGACTGCGTGGATCATGGTAATGCGGCCTGTGCCGGGAACGGGAACGGCCTCGGAGAGATGGTCGTATCCGTCCAGAGAGAAGGTGTGTTTTGTTACCTTGCCGTTTTCCCAGCGGTAAATCTGCCCCTTGTACCACTCGTTGGAAAAGTAGACCCGGCCCAGCCCGTCTGTCACGATGCCACAATGGTATTTGGTGCTCCATCCATCTTCCGGCAGGGGCCAGTTTTTCACATCCTGACAGGTGCCCCGGTCGGTGAGTTCAATCCGTGTAGCGTTGGTGGGATCACCCGCCCAGAGGGAATGGTCAGCCCAGCACAGGGTCTGGGGTGGACCGTCATATCCAATGGGGGACGGTTCGGCCCAGTTGAGCGTGGCTGGATTCTTGCTCAGTAATGCCCGGCCAATCGTCCCGCTGCCAGCGGCCCTCGATGCAGCATATAGTTCATGTTCCGGGGAATAGGTAAGGCACCCAAGGTGCGGCAAGCTGTGGGAGCGGATTACTTGCGGCGGACGCTGGCGCAGATCGGCCACACAGCCGTTTTTCCATTCTTCTGCATCCTGGTTTTTCCATTCGCCCGCCGCAAAATCACCCGCCAGGGAGTTGAAGAAATAATCGTACTCATCCTGAAGTATGTATTCCTCGCAGGGCATCAGCTTCCCAGGGTCCTGCTCCTTGGCATGGTCGCCCCATTTTCGCCCTTGCTGTTTCATCAGGTGGCAATATTGCCCCTGCTTTTTGCAGTAGCGTTCCCATTCGCTGCGTTCTTCTTCTGGGATTAAGGCAAACAGATACTCGTCCTCATCGTCCAAGTTATACAGTGCCCAGCCGAAGGCAGACAGCTCCTGCCCCAATGCCGCCGCCCCTTTTTCATGGGATAGCTTCATATACTGAACGCCAACGGCATCAAAGCGTTCATCCAGCAGCGCCGGGACCTGCGCGCCCCATTTTTCTCGCAGTTCCGCCAGAGTGTCCTGTACGGCTCCATCAAATTTCAGAATGTCCAAGGCATCATCTATGATTTGTGCCCAGTCTGGCATAAAAGTACCCCCTTTTTAGTGCCTCAAAGTTTGCTGCTCAGCCGCTTGACTGGCGCAGACATTACATCTGGAAAATGCTTACACAGAATCTCTGTGAATAAGGTCATTGCAATAAACGGTTTGAGATTACCTGCTGCAATCTCAAAATATTGAGAATAGCCCCAATCCAACTCATCTTCTCCGCACCAAAAGTTGAGAAGTTCAGCCCCCAGATCCATCTGCTGACTGGATAGGGATTTCCATGGAATCTGTGACCGCAGATACTCCCAAACCTCTCTGAGTTGTTCTGCAGCAATGCGTTGATGGGCATAATCCCGCACATTCTTGAAATAGGTATCCAGTTCTATGTAGCTGGGAAAGAGGCTGCTACAATCAATCTTGGAAAATATCTCCGCCATACAGAGAATTCGCCGCCGGTGAAAAGCCTCCATTTCCCGCTCCAAAGCCTCAGCCTGAATCATTTCGTGTTTCTCTCTACAGGCATAGGCTTTATTTTCTGGTACCTGGAACGCTTCATCTACTTTCTTGGCTATGGTAAACATCTGGATTTCATCGGTATTCTTGCGCTTCCGCAGATCATCCCAACTGCCTCGTTCCAATTTATCCTCTTTTGAATAACAAACAGAGCATATCGCCTGTGCCGGATCAATTTCTCTTGTCAAACAGTAAGGACAAAGAATTTTCGCATTCTCACACAATCTGGTCGCCTCCTTTCCGTTGTGTTACAGCGACAGCCATGTGGTCAAAGCACTGATTTCCTCCCGCAGCAGTGGGGACTTCCCAGCGGCGGCAAAGGCTTTTTGGACACCGCCATAGCGCCGCTCGGAGCGATCAGCCAGCTGGAGCGCGGCTGCCTCCAGATTGGGAATCGCCATCACAGCATCTGCCAGCGCCTGAGCGGAGAGTTTATCCGCAATCAGAGAGGCGGCAAAGTAGCGCAAATGGCTGAGAGATAGGGCGGACAAATCGCTGAGTTTATGCAGTTCATAGAGTTTCAGGGCATAAATGGAAGGAAGCCCCTCCAGAGCCGGTAGTTCCTGCACAGCTGGAAGTGCCTGGAGATAGAGTTTCTGAAGCCGGGTCGCTGGAGTCAGGAAAGGGGCAATATCTTCCGTTTTCCGCATTTCCTCCAAATGGAGATAGGTAATGCTGGTGAGAAGTGGGGTGATGTCGCCATTCTTTTCCCCACGCAGGTGGAGGACACGCAGGCCGGGGAGAGAAACATTGTCCCAGGAAACAGGGGCCGACAGCCATAGAGACAGTGTATGAAGCTGCTTTAGCCCGGAGAGAACTTCTACACCCTCACACTTTTCCATTAGGGTCAGTTCCTCCAGATTGGGATAATCTCGCAGGAAGGACAGATTCACCTTCCGCTCTCCCGTCACAGACAGACACCGTACCGCATCTGGTTTTAGTCCATTCAGATCAATCTTTTCTCCGCCGCGCCAGAAAACTGCGGTGCAGTATGCCTGTTCCATTTTGCTTCTCTCCTTATTCCTCAAACTCGCCCTCAATCATTCCATTGAGATATTTTCCGGGATCAGCAATAAATTCCTCCCATTTGGCTAACGGATGAAACTCCTTATGCTCAATGTCCAGATACCACAGCTTTTTGTCCCTGGGGCTCCACAGCAGCAGATAGTCGCTGTAATTGTCCATTTTCGCCATAAGGGAGAGCAACTTTTTCCGTTTCCAGGTCATCTCCTGTACATCCATGTAGGGGTACAGCTCCGCCCATTTCACCCATTCCTGCTCCGGGAATTCCAAACGCAGGGGGCCGGTTTTCAAGTATTCCACCAACTTGGCAGGCAGCTTGTAGGGCATAAGCTGCCGGACCTTTTCTTGTTCGTTGTGCCAGTCCTCCGGCTCCAGCGCCTTCAGGTAGTCGGCCATCTCTTGATTCTTGTTTTGAACTGCCACACTGTAAGGCCGGTCGCCGTATTTGTCAACAAGGGTGATATTCGCTCCCTGTTCCACCAGCCAGCGCACCATGGAGAAATTGTTGGAGCGGGCGGCCTCGGTGACAGGGGTAGAGGCGTTCGGAAACACCATGTCCGGCTTGTGGTAATTGATGTCTGCCCCTTTTTCCAGAAGCAGCTGGGCAAGTTTGGCATTGCCCTCAGACACAGCGGCCCGGAATGCCTCGCCGCCAAACTTGTTCACTGTGATCCCGGCTTGCTCTAGCACCAGGATATTCTCCGGACGATTGCCCCAGCGCACTTCCTGGAAGGCCCGCTCTTTCTGCTTCGGGCTGAGTTTTGCGGCCTGTCCAGCAAAGAGCGCCACCACCTCCGGCCCACAACAGCGGGCGGCAGTGAGCAGCAGGGGCTGTTCCTCTGCCAGACCGGGATCAGCTCCATGCTCCAGCAGGAAGTGGATCATGGGCACATCATTCCGAAAAACCGCGATCTCCAGCGGCATCAGCTTGATATATTCGCTGAGCTGGATGGGAACATCTAAATCCAGACCGCCCTGGAGCAGTACCTCCAGCTTGGAAGTGTCATAGTCACAAATGGCGGCAGCCGTTTCCGGGAGGGTCTCCCAGCGGCCAATATATGCAATTTGGTACATAAGGCACCTACTTTCGTTGTTGTTTCACTTTATAGGGAACGGTTCGGCCCAGCACCCGGCCCTTGCCAACGGCATTGGCTCCCTCATAGATCAAAAATTCCGCATTGTTTTCCAGCGGGGCATAGTCAATGGTATCTGGATATAGGGGTTGGGCATTTCCCAAAGCTGGTGTATCAAATGTACACTCGGTTCCGTCCAGAAAGCATACACCCAAATATTCTGTAGTTCCTGTGACCACAAAATGGGGACAATACTTTCCGCTGACCAGGCTGGGTGGTATTTTTCGTTTGCCGCTCCAGAAGATGACCTCCACATGGAGCACCGCCCGGTTTTCATCTGTCCCGATCACGCTGTCGCCCTCCTTTATCCCGTCATCTGGCTGCGGTATACTCAGGCCAGCTCTGCGTCCAGGATCTGGACTGGTTTTCCTTTCTCGTTCACATAGTAAAGGGCGATATAGTCGATGCCGTCCCGCTTGGCCTGCTCCCACGGCATCCGTTCACCGTTGATCAGTTCCACGGTATCCGCCTCATCCGGTTCAAAGTTCTCTTTTTCGTCCTCATAGTCAATGCTGTACCCCAGCTCCAGCACCAACTTGGAGGCGGGGATCTCATACCGCTTGAGGGGGCGGTGCTCCAGCTCGGATGGATCATGTTCATCGCAGAACATATTGTCGTAGCCATGCCGTCCACCGTCAAAGATGACGAACTCCTCGCCGCTCTCCGGGTCACGGGCTGTCACCAGTCCGGGGGCCTCGTCGCTATCTATGATATAGGATTGGGGTTCTCCTTTCACCGTGAGCAGATCTCCGTAATACCAAACCTCCAGCAGTTCATTGCCGGTGGTGGAACAAAGTATCACGGTGGGCAAACGCTTCTCCGCCCATTCTTTCACATGGCCGATGAGCCAGGTGGGATATTTCTCAGTCATCATAGTCTTTCTCCTCCTATTTCAATTTCAGCACAAATCCCCAGATACTCACCACAATCAGGAGAACACCCAACAGAAAGAACACCACCCGCCGGTATCCTCTGCTGTGGCGGTGGGCATCCCGCGTACCAGTGGGGTCGCAGAGCCAGTTCCAGTTGCGGGTCGCTCCAATTAAAATCACGGCCCCGATGAGCACCGAGGCAATATACCAATGCTCTTGCAAAAATACTGTGATCTGTTCGCTGTTCATTTACATATAACCCCCTTTTCATCATCGGGAGTTTCCCGCCGAATAAATTCCTCCCGTTCTTTCAAATCTATTTCCAAGGCTTTTTCCTCCTCAAGATATTCCTCGCAGTCCCGAACCAGCTTTTGGGCGGCTGGGTCATCCGGGGCCAGGGCCAGCCAGCGTTTTGCGTATTCATAGGCGATGGCTGCGGAGCTGTATGCCATCAGGCAGGAATAGCCCATCCGGGAGTTCCAGTAAGGGTCGTTTTCTCCCTGGGTGCGAACGGACTCCAGCAGTCGGATGGCGTGCTGGATGAGATTTCCGTCCACTTCACTGTCGGTTCCGTGCTCTCCATGATCTCCCAGGACCGCCAGATTGCTGTAAGCCCGACTCAACTTGACGGTTAGCAAATAATCTCGCTCCTGCTCCGGGATAGCCTCGATGGCCTCAATACATCGTGAGAACTCGTCCGCATCATTCCACTCCTCAGTCTGCTCCAGCAGTTTTGTTTCTTCTGTCTGATTCATCATTTCACCGCCTTTTCTGTGTTATCCCTTGCCTTTTCTGAAGTGTTCGCTGCCTCGCCAGGTGTTGACCACACAGGTGAAGATCTGGCCGCAGTGCTTGCACCGGATCATGTGGGCCATGATTTCATCCGCCCAGCCATCCTCTGTCTTTACCTTCTCCAGTGGGCAGGTGGATTCCTCTTGCATCAGTTCAAATTCCCCCTCCGACACCAACTGCTGAATGTAAGCAATACAGGCCAGATAGTCCTTTGGGGCGTCAAATTTTCTCCATGTTTGAATGTTTCGGCAGTGCTCGCACATAGTGGACGCCTCCTTACGCAAATACCTGCTGGTATTTCTCTTTTCATACTGTGCGACTTTTTCAGGTCTGCTGGTGCTGCATGGACACGATATGGCAGTCCGGGCAGAATTCCACATAGAGCGTGCCCTCTGCACAGTCAAACACCGTATCCCACTGAATCTGGGCCAGATATTTCATAGGTTTCCCGCAGTGGGGGCAGGTCGTATATTCCGCGTCCTGTACCCAGTTGGCAAAGCCACCCACCGTGTTCACATCCTGGCAGGCCGCACCGTAAAACAGGGGCACGGGCGCTTCGCCCAGCACAAAGGGATTTTCCGTGAGGGCCTTGTAGTCCTCGAGACTGACATAGCAATCCGTTTTCTCCGCCCCGTCAAAGAGCTCGGAGGGAAAGACTTCCACGCCGCCATCCAGGGTAAAACTGTTAAAGGCTGGACCTTTCAAGAATCCCACACAGTTGGGGCAGCAGGTGGCAGTCAGAATACCATCCAACCCCAGAAATTTCAGCCGCTCATCCCGGCCATCCAGCACCAGCATGTCCACCATGCGTCCGCCACAGTGGGGGCATGTGTCCTCCCGTGCCCGGCCAATGCGGACGGGAGATTTCTCGCTGGTGGTTCCTTTGACCATAGGATAGCAGGTATCGAAGTTGAGCTGGATTTTCTGGCCCTCCTTGTCGAAGGTCCAGCCTCCGATCTGCGCATAGCTGGATGGGTCTACATAGAGGCCCTTGCGCCAGGGCCGGGGATTTCGCTCCAGCTCCAGCAGAGTCTCCATTGCCTTGTCATCTCCTTGCATAGCAAGGCAACTCATCAGGTTGGAGGCCGCGCTGGAATATTCTGCGGACAACAGCGCATGGATCAGACCATCCCGCACATCGGCGGGAGCATGATAATAGATCTCACAGGGCCAGAACACCTCTGCGGCCAGTGCCACTCGCTGAATCTCCGGGGTGATGGCATCATGGTAGCCAAGCAGCTGCCAAAAGTCGGCGAACTCTGGGTCCTCCATATCAGCCAGCCTCTGGATGTTCTGTATCAAGTTTCTTTGTTTTTCGACAATTTGTTCCGGCATCCAGGCCAGAGCAGCTTGCCGTTCTTGCTCGCACTTACATTTCCAACACAATCCCTCATAACCCAATGGGGTTCCACAGCTGGGGCAGGTATATTTCAGACTCATGTTCTCATACTCCTTTCAGGCAATAAAAAAGCCCCACGCCGCACTGTCATAAAGACAGGCTGACGCAGGACATGAAGAAGCCGCGTTGAAGGAGCCGCATCCACCAGCAGATGTAGTTTCTTCAACAACCAAAATATTTTTTTCGTATCTTAAAGCAGCAAATTGCTGTCCAATATATTTGTTCATAGCGGCACCATTTGTTCTGAGCGTAGTTTTATATCTTATTATATCACAGCACCCCTTCAATGAAAATATTTTGTTGGAAATGCTAATGAAAAATTTTTGTGAATTTGTTAAGGCGCAGGGGCTGTTATCTCCATAGTGTCTGGATGGATCAGAGTGATTACTTTTCCCTGATGCAAGGCATAGTTGACGGTCTGTGCTGTACCTGAGCGCAGCTTTTTCTGATTATCAAACACACCGATAAGGTACTCTGCATGATCGACCATATAATAATTTCTTTTTTTATAACTGGAAACATCCGCAGAGTGTGAAATAACAATAGAATCGTTTGCGTTTTGGATCAGCTTTTTCAATCTATGTTTACTCTGATCCGGCCATTTAGAGTCATAGCCGATGAAGGGAACTACAACGATAATTTTAATATAAAAGTCAATATGCTTCATCCGGTTCGGTAGGTGCTGCGGTAATATCGCGGTAGAAAGTAGCCCATGCAGCTTCCTCATAGGGGTGTACAAAAAAGAAGCCAATGCTCAATGGAATTGTCAGCAGAAGAACAAGAGAAATCGCCAGAGCCTCTGAACCGGTGAAATATTTGAGAACCAGAAAACCCTCGGCATACAGTGGCACCGAACAGAGCAGCTCCCAGCCAATGAAGCTGAAATCCAGACAGAACAGCCGCCATTTGTTGCCATTCATGATCCGCCGGGATTCTGTGATCGCTTCATTTGCGGTCAGCGAAGGATGCTCGGACATGATGTAAGGTGTCATCGCATAGCTGTATGTTTTCACGATTCCCGGAATCACCAACAGCAGCGACCAGAGGGCGATGTACAGACCCTGCAGGAATTTCATGCAGAAGCCATCCCACAGACGGTCTTTCTGAGAGAACAAGTCCGAGATGGCAGCATCATTTCCATCTACAAGGTTCAGATTAAAATGAGCATATCCCAGTTGAACTGCACCGCCCACGATCAGTTGGAGGACTGCCCACAGAACAATGCCGGCAAGCAGAACAGCAAGCAGCCGACCGCCGTTGGGCTGGGAGAACAGTTCAAAATGGATGTCCTTTGCCTGATTGGAATTGGATACGGCACTGTTGGAACTGCTCACAATGGTAGCACCGAGCGCACTGGCGGCAATACCTGTCAAAACAGCAGTTTTCCATTTTCCGCGCAGGGCATCGAGAGCGAGCATACGATAGTCGGCAGATACTTTCATAAAAGCAACCTCCTGTCTGAAAACGGCAAGGATTTGTGAAATAGGAAGATGATATACCACTTTAATTTAGATACGTTTGAAAAGCTGAAAAAATTGCAGCATGAATGAAAAAGAGGCTGTTACACCGGTTTTATCCTTGTGCAACAGCCCCTTCCTTTACTTCAGCAGCTTGTCCAGTTCATCATATTGCATTACTGGAGCTTTGCAAGGATTTCTTCAGCCGTCATACCGCTGGCAAGCAGCTTCTTCAGCACATCTTCTGCTTCGCCCTTCTTTGCTTCTTCTGCTGCTTTTGCTTCGGCGGCAGCTTTTTTGTTTTCGGCTTTGGCAAGTTCCTTGGTGGCGGCTTTCAATTCTGCTTTCTTGGCTTTCAGCTGCGTCTTCAGATCATCGAGATTTGCAGTCAACGTAGCAACCTCAGATTCGATTTTCTCTTTTTTTGCGGCCTTTTCTGCAATGACTGCTACATAATCAACGCTGGCCTTTACAGTACGAGCCTTATTCTTGCTTCCCTTGGGTCTTGCCATAATAATTTCCTCCCATAAAGTGAAATAATTTGATACTTACAAGTATATTTCCAAATAGTCAGAATTGCAATAGGTAACATGAGCCGTCTTCAACTGCCAATGCAAATCTTATTCGGTATGCCCGAAGATCGTCGCAAATGTATTCCTTCAATGGTAACAATCATGGAGATTAGTGTTTATCTGGAGATTACCAAAGGATAAATAGAAGCAGTATTAAAGCCGTTCACCACGCAGATTTTCCAGCGTGGCGAACGGCTTTTTTGCTGCCCCTATATTTACAGGTAGGAGGAATCGAAGAAGTCTTTTAATGTAATTCCTAAACCCTGACAAATTCTTTCAATCGTCTCTACGCTTAACTGCCCTCCCCGACGGGCGGTGGTTTGAATCGTGGAGTACGATATTCCGCATTTCTTTGCCAATACACATAGATTCATATCACGCACTTGCATCAAATCCTGAACACGCTTGATCGTATCCACAAAAACTCCTCCCATCTTTTTAGTTCAAAACTTTTCCAACAACCTCGAATCTTTGCTCTGGAGATATAAGGATCGGCGAATATTTGGTGTTAAGAGAAACCAAAACCGGTTGGTTATGCACCACGCCATAGCTGTCGGTAAGGAACTCTGCTTGGGATTTGTCTGGGGTATGTTCATCGTATTTTTTCAGATATCCACAGTCATCATATACGAATATCCCGATATCCCCGCACTCAAGTTCTTCGCAGCGCTTCACCCATACAATCTGTCCGTTATGATAGCGTGGCTCCATACTATCACCGCTAACATATATCCCGAACTCGGCACCAGCCGGAACGCTACTGGCAGGCACTTGTATCTGCTGGAACATTTCACCCTCAAGAAAAGCTCCTAGACCTGCCGATACTGGCAACTCTGATACAGGCATCATTATGTAGTCGATTTCCGCGGGCTCTTCTGCGTCTGGCTGGTAGCGTCGGGATGCAATCAAGTCCATTTCGTACTCAGCGACTTTTTTTTGCCCGATGTCATTTAGAAGGGCGGGTTTCTGGAAGTTCTTTGTAAAGTAGGAAGGACCCTCCTTGATGTTCAATGCGTAGCAGATTGCAACTAGTTGGTAGATGCTAGGAGTGGTATAGCCTTTTTCCCATTTGCTGATTCCTTTATCACTGACATCGACGCCATAGTGACGGAGAAGTTCAGAGAAAGCTACAAGTGAATAGCCATTTCTTTTTCGTGTGCCTGCGAGAATCTGACCAACCTCATTGCTATCCCTCGCAGCGACTGCATCATAGCGCACTGTGGATGGGGCTATGTGCATTTTGGTGAGCGTGGTTTTCTTTTTCATAACAAGAACACTCCTTTGTGATCCGGTAGCTCTATTATAGTATAGAAAATATAAGAAATCAACAGGAAATCTCTAAAATGGCGACAAATGCGCAATTGACATCTCCATAAAGTGGGTGTATAATCAAACCAAATCCACAAATAACAGCCTTTTAGTGTTATTTTCGCATGGGATTGTGTTTGTTTGGCGTTTTTTTTGCGAGGTGATACTATGAGAAAAGAAAATGTAAGATGTCCAATGTGCGGAACCATGAATTATGATGTGGATCTTGATGAAACCGGTGGCTGGACAAAATGCCGTCTGTGCAAAGCAGTGACCTGCTCTATGGATGAGTGGAAAAAACATACAGTGTCCGTTCCGCTGTTGAACGAAAAACAGCTCGTGGCACGCAGTATGATTCGCAAGTAATGCACGCCGTGTTTTGATAAATCCGCAAAAAGGAGGAATTCTGATGTGTGGTGATTACAACCTTCGCCGTGAGAAAAGATACGTCGAAGTGGACGTTCGTTTTACTCCTGACGGTAAGATCCGCCCTCTTGCCATAAACTATGACAAGGCTCACACTTATGGAATTGATCGTGTCTTGGCAGTCAAACATGGGACATCACGCCTAGGCGGAAAAGGTCACTGCTTCACCTGCCTGATCTGCGGTCAGAAGCGGAATCTTTGGCTTGAACGGGGCAAGTGGTTCGTGGAAGCCTACTGCTCCGTGCCGGAAAGCTGTGCTTCGTAATGGCAAGATACTTATCCCGCGCAGATCTTTCGCACATAGCGGGTAAGTATATCGACCAGTACTATACCCGTTTCGGGATCAGTAAAGATGACCCAGAACCCATTGACCCTGAACGGCTCGCAAGTTCTGTTCTTGGGCTGAATGTGAAAATGCTGCCGCTATGCAGCGATGGAAGTATTCTAGGACTGACTGTTTTCCAGAAATGCGGTTTTACCGTAACCTTGGGGGACGGGACAAAGCTTGTGGAGGTGTTCATGCCGAAGGACGTTGTAATCGATTCCGCCCTTGCGTCAGACAGCTGCACCGGATGCCGGAATTTCACGATAGCGCATGAAGCGGCGCACCATATACTGGCTGACCTGTTTCCGAACGACTACGGAAAAGCAGTCAAGTGCCGTGGGCACATTGCCTATCGGGAACGAAACGGACAGCCCTCATGGGAAGAATGGCAGGCGAATACCCTTGCAGCGGAGCTGCTGATGCCAACATTTCTGGTCAACGCCGAAATAGAACGTGCAGCGCTGTGCCTGCCAAATGGAATCCTGTACAAATCCGCATCGGACCCGAACTATGAAAGAATTCTGGAGATGGCTGCACGGATCGGGGTATCGTGGTCTGCGATCAGGATCAGATTACAGCAGATGCAGGTCATCAACGGAAAACCCATCCACTGCCATCCATTGGACGTCATTCGATTTGGAGAATAATATGACTTGGTCAAATAATCGCTCTTTTAAGAGTAAACCGCTGAACAATATACAGCAGGCACAATTCAGCATTGGCTGGAGGTTTTGTCCGGTTTGCGGACACAAGCTCTACCAAAAAACCGAGAGCTGTTCAGGCTCTATCAGCATAAAGTGCCTCAAGTGCGGTAACATAGCAACAGTTGACTTAGCCTACCGCAGACGCTGACTTTTTTAGACAAACCACAATTTCAAAAATCGGGTGCATTGCACCCTGAATATGGACTGTTCGTCACCGAGCAACGGGCCATTGCCGCAAGGCAATGTATGAAACGCGCACCAAATAGCCGGGCAACAGCTGATAGAGTGATTCTGCTTTAGAACCGCTCTGTTAGTTGGTTGTCCGGCTATTTTTTAGCCTTCAGGTAGCCTGCTCCCGTAAAAAGGAGCAGGCTTTATGTTTGTCCGTTTTTCGTGGATGCCCCAAGCGGCGAAATATCCGTAGCCTTCCAAATTTTCGACTTTTTACGATTTATCGAAAATTTGGAGGTTTACGATGTCTTTTAATAAAGGCTATGAGTTGAAGAAGTTTGAAGCACACTGGGAAAAGTTGCGCATCGAGTACGCAGTTGCGGGAATGACGGAAGAGGCCATCCAGAAGATGTACGACTATGACCGTCAGCAGTTCAATTCGAAACGTACCTTCGTTGAGCGGACGCAGGAATTCACGGCTCCTGCGTATGAAGGTTCCGAGGAAGAAGCATCTCCCTTGATGTTGCGCTATCAGGAGGTCATTACCACAACGGATACCTATCACGAAACTAAGAGCAAATTTGCATGGATCGGTGAAATCGAGAACGAACGGTTGCTGTCTGCTCTTGAAAATTTATCGGAAGATGACCTCAAACTTTTGACGCTCTACGCCTATGAAGGTTACAACGAGAGCGAAATTTCTAAAGTTTTTAATATCTCACAGCCTGCAATTCATAAGAGAATAATGAAAATCACTATTTTTTTGAAGAAGTTTTGATTTTTGGTTATAATTTGACCATTTTCGTCGGCTACCAAGTGAGAGGACAATTTCCCAAGCGGCACTCACCGCAGGGCGAAACGTCCGACCTCAGGGACCTTGAAAACTGAATAGTTCCGTCATCTGGTACTCCGATAATGATACTTCCGTAATTCGCGGCCCGGTCACAAAGCAGACGGGGTGGCTGAAATGCCAATGAAGCGGTACAAGTCCGCTGCCAGATGTTCATGCCCCACTCGCAGGGAGCCGAGGGCGAATATGCGAGACCTTTAATCATATTGATCCGGGAACTGCCGGGTACGTTCCACGCATCCGGCAGTTCCCGTTTTTACGTATTCTTATTTATTCTTTACCCGAATATCCACTTTTGATACATAGGAGGACACTTTTATGGACGAGTTGAACCCCACGGTGCGCGAGCAGGAGATCTACGAGGAGATGGAGCTGACCCCTGAGATGGTCAAGTCCATCCGAACTCTCTGCGGTACCTGTCTGCGGCACTTTGTGGATGCAAAGGCTTTCAAAATCGCGCTTGTACCCAGCCCAGACCGGAGCATGGACACATGCACCGTCTGCCAGATGCGGCGCGGCTATGATTATGTGGTCATGCACCGCTGACCCAACCATACCACCATACCTTGAACGAAGCTCGTTGCGGAACATCCGGCAGCGGGCTTTGCACATAACAACATGGAGGTACAATTTTGCAGCAAAACTGGAAATTCCAACGCGGAGACATCTTCTTCACCCATTTCGGGGCGAGCACCGGCTCGGAACAGCACGGTGACCGCCCGGTGGTCATTCTTCAGAATGACGTGGGCAATTATCACTCTCCGACCCTGATCGTTGCGACCATGACAAGCAAGGCGGAAAAGAAAGTAAACCAGCCGACCCACTGCCTGTTGGAAAACGCAGGGTTGAATATGCCGTCCGTTGTGCAGGCAGAGCAGATCTTCACCATCGACAAAAGCCGGGCACTGAAGTATCTGGGGCATCTGACCCCAGAGGAGATGCGCCGGGTGGATGATGCGGTTCGCATCAGCCTTGCGCTGAACCCTATGGGCAGCATCCAGCAGATAGAGCCTATCCGGCGCTCTACGGCGGTTTATGCGCCGCCTGAGGTGGTGGATGGCAAACCGCCTGTCTACCCCTATACGCCCATCCGGTCGTCCTTTGAGAACGCCGGAAGCATCGAGGAAATGATGCTGTACACCGAACTGCAATCCGCGGTTCATGCCATGATCCAGCGGCTCGAATATAGCTTCACCTTCAATCCCAGCCTGCTCACCAGCCCGAAGCGGAAGCAGCAGGTGACTGAGATCTTAGAGGAAGCCGAGAAGTACATTTGGAGAATCAAGGAGGAAATGCGATGCGCCTGAACGACAACAATACTTTCATTGGTATCAACCCGCCGTACCAGCTTTCGGTCATCCACAGCAGCAAGCTGATCTATCCCCGCGAGATCTACCAGCGGGGCGTAGAGCGCAAGAGGGTGGAGCTGATTGCAAGGGACTTCAACGAGTACATCGTTAACGAGCCGAAGGTCAGCTTCCGCAACGGCAGGTACTATGTAATGGATGGGCAGCACACCATCGAGGGCTGCATCCTCCTCAACGGCGGCGAGGACCGCCCGATCCTCTGCAAGGTCTACACCGGTCTGACGATGGAGCAGGAAGCCCTGCTCTTTGCCGAGCAGAACGGTCACGCCGCACCCCTGTCGGCGGGCATCAAGCTGCGCGCCAAGGTGGTGGGCGGCGATGCGCCTTCCAAGGCGTTTGTCGCAGCCACTAACCGGGCGGGGCTTTCCCTCAACTACGACAGTATGCAGCTGAGCGACTACCGCATCGGCTGCGTGGGCACGGCGCTGAAGCTGTACGACCAGCTGGGCGAAGAGATCTACTGCGAAGCTCTGCGGCACATCGTGGAAGCGTGGGAGGGCAAACCGGATTCCTTCCGGGCGGCTGTCCTGCGGGGCGTGATGTACTTTGTGCAGCTGTATCATGGGCAGTACAGCGAGGAGCGGCTTGTCCGTGCGCTGAGCGGCGTCCATCCCATGGAGCTCTACCGTGTCAGCCGGGATAACCCCGCCAAGCTTCCGGGCTGGCGGCGGTACGTTTACCCCATCTACACCACCTACAACGGCAAGTGCAGGAAAGACGCACTGCCGATGAAGTTCTAAGCTCAAATATCTCCTTTGGCAAGTGAGATGGTCCCCGAAAAAGACCATCACACTTTACATATAGTATTTTCTGCTGAATAATCGACATATTGAACTAGAAAGAGAGGACAGGAATGAGCGAGATCGCAGCCTGCACTTTGATTCAGGAAGAGCCTGACCGAAAGACGGAGAGGTATCTGACGATGTTCAAGGACTACCCGGATGTGGTGACGGTGGAGCATCTTCAGGAAATGCTTGGCATCTGCCGGAAGAATGCGTATCTGTTGGTCAAGCAGAATAAGATCCACTCGGCGCGTGTAGGACGCAGCTATAAGATACCAAAACTCTGCGTGGTAGAGTACCTGCTCGATCAGGATCGGCAACTTGGAGGGATGCACCTTTCAAACTCCCTTGTGCCATCCTTGCAAAACACTCCAGAATCTTCTAAACTTATGATGCCTAAGCAAAGGACGTTTGGCTGCGAACAGAAAGGAGCATAACTATGACAAATGTGGCCGGACATTTAAGAGAACAAAACGGTATGTATCAGATGATTCTGAGCTGGAAAGACACAGATGGAAAGCGCAGAACCAAATCCATCAGCACAGGACTTCCTGTTAAAGGAAACAAAAAAAGAGCTGAATCTCTGTTGCGTAAAACACAAAAAGAGTTTAACCCTGAAACGATGCAGCAGGTTTCCGACCTGCCGGTATCGGAATATCTGAACCGCTGGCTTCGGGAAAGCGTGATGAACCTTCCGCCCGAAACCTATGGCAGATATGCTTATGATCTGGGAAGAGTAGTTGTCCCATACTTTGAAAAGAAGCGGCTGTCTTTGAAAGCACTCTCTCCGCGCGATCTGGAAACGTTCTTCCGCTATGAGCGTCAGCAGGAGGAGGCCAGTGTACAGCAGCTTCTGGATTGGCACAAGGAGTTGACCGATGCCCTACAATATGCCGTTGACAATAATTGGCTGAAGGTCAGCCCCATCAAAGAAGTTGACCCCTGCCTTGATAACTCCCCGGTACTTTTCACCGACTTCATCACGGACTGGTTGAAAATGATGAAGTCACGAGTGGAAATCACAACCTATACCAGCTATGAAAGAGCAATCGTTCACAAGATCGTCCCATATTTTGAACCGCTCCACTATACATTGCAGGATATGGAACAGCATCCCAAATACATCCAAGACTTCTACCAGCATGAGTTGGATCGTGGCCTTACGGCAAACACCGTCATTCACTATCACGCCAACATCCGCAAATGCTTGCAGTACGCTTTTCAAATCGGCATGATCCGTTCCAACCCGGCAGATCGCGTTGAACGTCCTCGTAAGGAAAAGTTCAAGTCGGAGATTTACAGTGGTGAAGAACTGGAGCAGCTTTTCAAAGCGATTCAAGGTGACCCTTCGGAGTTTGGCGTTATCATGGCTGCATTCTACGGCCTGCGGCGCAGTGAAGTTGTTGGCTTGAAATGGGATGCCATTGACTTTGAAAACAAGAAAATCAGCATTCAGCATACGGTTGTGACCGCAAAGGTCAACGGAACGCTAACAGAAATCGCACGAGATAAGACAAAAACAAAGTCGAGCTGCCGGACACTTCCCCTAATCCCTGCCTGTGAGCAGATGCTCAATAAAATGAAAAAGGAGCAGGAGCAGAATCGGAAGGTCTGCGGCAAAAGCTATTGCACCGATTATCTTGACTATATCTATGTAGACCCGATGGGAAAACGGATTCGGCCCGATTTCCTGAGCCAACATTTCCCGGATTTTCTGGTCGCACACCAGATGAAGCGTATCCGCTTTCACGATCTGCGCCATAGCTGCGCCAGTCTGCTCTATGCCAATGGCGTGAGCCTGAAGGAGATTCAGGAGTGGCTGGGGCACAGCGACATCAGCACGACAAGCAACATTTATACACATCTGGATTTCTCCAGTAAGGTATCTTCGGCGAATGCAATCGTCAATATCTTCCCAGAAAACGCCAAAGTATAAAAAATGGGCAAAAAAGAAAAACAGCCTAAAATCTTTCGTTCCTAAGCTGTTTTATGATGAAGTGCCGATGGTGGGACTCGAACCCACATGGTTTCCCGAACGATTTTGAGTCGTTTGCGTCTGCCATTCCGCCACATCGGCTTATATTCAATTTTGGGACATTAGTACCGGTTTCTGGAGATTGGAGGGATGTTCAGGAGGGATGTAAGAAATCTCGCTCCGACAAACCCTCAAAACCCAACGTACACTCGTGAATTTCTCGCACAGACACGGAAAATCACGAAGGGGATTTTGAGTCCCCCTCGTCTGCCATTCCGACACACCGGCTGATTCCATACAGAACAGTAATATTATAATCTATTTCTGCCGCAAAATCAAGCCGGAAAAATATTTTTTCCAAAACGGCCCGATCTCTGGTCAGCTTCGGTTTTTTCGTGTATACTGAATGCACCATTCCGGGGAGAATTCCCCGATCAAAAGGAGGATCTATGGATTTACTGCTTTCTGCTCCTGCGACGGCTGCACAGCGCCAGCGGGACCGTTTGCTGGGTGCGCTGATCGGGCTGGCGCGCGCCACCGTCAACGAACCGAAGACCGAAGACACCGACCACGTTCTGGCCGCCGGGCTGCGGCAGGCGGCCAGGGCGGACACCGCCGAGGACGCTCTGCGCCGGATGCAGGACATCGTCGAGACCGAGAAGCACCGGGTCGCGCCCAACTGCACCACCTGCACCATGCGCTGCGGCAACACCGACAACTACGACCTGGCCCGGCTGTGGGATGCACCGGGGGAGCTTCGCACCCTGAAGCTGCGGCTCCTGGCTGCGCTGTTCACACTTGCCCAGCGGCGCAGCACCGACCGCATCCGGAAGGAGATCTGTGACGATCTATTTGCCCTTGCGGAAGATTGGGATTCTTCGCTGCTTTCCCCCATCGTCCGCCGTGCCGAAGAGCTATGCAAAGAGTAATTCTTTTTCAGATTCTTACGCAGATTCTTGCTGAAATCAGACCTATTTTCGAAAAACCTCTTTACAAATGATTTCGAAGTCACTATTATATAATTATATGTGACCGTTTGAAATCGATTCTTTTCATTGGGGTCATCCAGCGCTGTGTACAGCGCAGATATTTTTGAGAAAGAAGGTTGAATCCATGTCTGAGAAAAAAAACGTTGTCTCCACCGCCGCAGACGCTCCTGCTGTGGAAAAGACTGCGCGTAAGACGGCCAAAGCGGACAAGGCCGCCAAAACCACTGCCAAGACCGGCAAAACGGCGCATCGCGGCCGTCCGCCGCTGGCACCGGAAGTCTACGTTGAGCACGGCGGCAAGCAGTACAACATCACCGACCTGGTGGACCGTGCCAAGGCCGATTACCGCCTGACCCACAAGGTCGGCGTCCAGTCCTGCAAGGTGTATATCAAGCCCGAAGAGGAAGCTGCTTACTACGTCGTGAACAAAGTCAGCGGCAAGCTCCCTCTCTGAGCGGCTGTGTCCCATCCGTTCCCACAACTGTGATGGCTCCACTGTGAAACAACAAAGCGGCATCGGAACTGCATCCGGTGCCGCTTTTGTGTTTGTTTTTTACAGCTTACAGCGCGTACAGCTCTGTGTATTTTCGGGTCAGGTAATCGAGGTACACCTGCGGGTCAAGGGTGCCGCAGGCATTCCGGACCACGTCGGCCGGTTCCAGCAGCTGGCCGTACTGGTGCACATGCTCCCGCAGCCAGCCGGTCACGCCGGAGAGGTCGCCCTTTGCCACCTGCCCGAACACATCGAACGCCTGCTCCATCCTGCGGAGCATCTGCGCGCCGTAGGCATTGCCCAGCGCGTACGACGGGAAGTAACCGAAGGAGCCGCCGGACCAATGGCTGTCCTGCAGGCAGCCCTCCCGGTCATTGGGGACCTCCACGCCCAGATATTCCCGATACAGGCGGGCCCACTCGGCCGGGACTTCCTCTGCCCGCAGCGTACCGCCGATGAGCTGTTTTTCAATCTCGTACCGCACCATGATATGCAGGCAGTAGGTCAGCTCGTCCGACTCGGTGCGGATAAGGCTCGGCTCTACCTTGTTCACGGCCCGGTAGAACTGCTCGGCGCTCACCCCGCCCAGCTGCTCCGGGAAGAACGCCTGCACCCTGGGGTAGATGGCCTCAAGGAACGCGCGGGAACGCCCGATGAGGTTCTCGTAAAAGCGGGACTGGCTCTCGTGGACGCCCATGCTGACGCCGCCGGCCAGGCAGGTGTACTGCAAGTCGTCCCGGATGCCCAGCTCGTACAGCGCATGGCCGCCCTCGTGGAGAACAGAGTACATCGACGAGGCCACGTTGTGCAGATCGTAATGGGTGGTGATGCGGACATCCTTGTTATTGAACTCCAGCGTGAAGGGATGCTCGGTCTCACCGAGGCCGCAGTGGCCGCGGTCGATGCCCATGACCTCCATGATGTAGTCGGCAAAGGCCTTCTGCCGCTCCACCGGATATTCCAGATGCAGGAAGCGGTCATCGACCGGGGGCTTCTCGCTGATGGCCCGGACAAGCGGCACGATGCCATCCCGCAGCGTCTCAAAGAAGGCGTCCAGCTGCCGGGTGTCCACCCCGCGCTCATACTCGTTCAGCAAGGCGTCGTAGGGAGCCTTGGCTGCATCGTAGTAGCCCGCAAATTTCCGGTTGTAATCCACAAGCTCCTGCAAAACGGGGCAGAACGAAGCAAAATCATCGTTCTCCTTGGCCTTGTGCCACACATCGCTGGCGCGGTTGGTCAGCTCGGTGTAGGCCATATACTCGTCCGCCGGGATGCGGGCCAGTTTCCCGCTCTCGCGGCGCAGCAGCTCCACCTCGCGCTTGTGGAGGGCATCGAGCGAGCCGGACGCCGCAGCCAGTTCATCCAGCAGGCGCTTCGTCTCCGGGTCGGTCAACAGCTTCTGGTGCTCTCCGGCCAGGATGCCGAGAGCCACGCCCCGGCCCTCGGCGGTATTCTTCGGGGCCACCGTCACGGCGTCCAGATAGAGGGAGTTCTCCGCGCAGGCATAGGCATAGAGTTTCTTTTGCAATGCGTCAAGGCGGGCCAGTCGTTCCGTTTGTTCCATAGGGCTTCTCCTTTTTTCATTCTTCCGTCGGGAAGGCGGGATTTTTCCAGAAAAATCTGCGCCGGGCCTGCGGGTCCGGGTCCGGGATCTCGAACTCATACCGCTCGGTCGCATTGATGACCGTCGTGCGTCCGCAGCTGCATACGCGGGGCAGCTTTGCATCATAACTCAGGTGGATATGGCCGTGCACGAACCACCTGGGCTGGTATTCTTCCAGCAGGTCATTGAAGCAGTCGAACCCCTTGTGGGCCTTGTCAAAGCCATCGTTCAGGCCGCCTGCCGGGGCATGGGTCAGCAGCAGGTCGATGCCGCCCGCGCGGTGGGCCTTGAACCAGAGCTTCCGCACCCGGCGGCGCATCTCCCGCTCGGTGTACTGGTAGGCATCCTCGTCCCGGTTGTAGCGGATGCAGCCGCCCAGCCCCATGATGCGCAGCCCTTTCCAGACGTAGACCTCATCGTCCACGCAGATGCAGCCGCCCGGCTCGCCGTGGCGGTAGCTGCCGTCATGGTTGCCGTGCACGTATAAGATCGGGGCCGAGGTGAAATTCGTCAGGTATTCCAGGTATTTCTTGGGCAGGTCGCCGCAGGAAAGGATCAGGTCGATCCCCTGCAGCCGCTCCCGTGTGCAGTAATCCCACAGTGCTTTGGAGGGGGTATCCGAAATCGCAAGTATCTTCACGTCCGCAATGCTCCATTCTGTTGAATTTTTTGCTCGTTACAGCGGCATCCCTTTCAGGCTGCCCAGACCATTGATCTCCATCAGGCCGCGCGTTTTGACGTCGAGGTCTTCGTAGAGCGGCAGTGCGCCTTCCACGCATTCGCCCAGCCAGTCCATTTCCATCAGCTCTTTGGGCGTGTAGGTATCCCCCTGCGGCACCATTTTCACATGCCCCTGCGCATACAGCCCGCCCGACGGGAAGATGGCCAGCTCATGCTTGCGCAGGTTCTCCTCGATGATGTTCAGCAGCTGGCGGGTGCCGCCGGCCAGCTCTTCATAATAGTCCACCCGCTCGGCATCGCTCTGCAGGCCCCACCAGTAGTTGACTGCCTTGCCGCTGGCCTCGCTGCCCCAGGTGCCATTGAAGACCGAACGGATGATGCCGATGTAGAAGGTCTCCCACTTCCACACCGGCAGCGCCACCGGCTTCAGGCTGCCGTCCGGCAGGCGGCGGCAGAGGCCGAAGTCGCGGTTGCTGTCCGCCGGTTCATTGCTGCTGCGGGCGTAGAGCAGGGTGATGTCCTCCCGGTCGGAGAAATCCAGCGGCTGGCCCTCCACCGGCACACAGGCCCAGCGGAGCACCACATGGCCGTCCGGCCGGACGGCCCGCATCCCGCGCGCAAAGGCGTTGACCGCCGCCGGGATGCCGTACACCGGGTTCGCGGCCACATAGCCCACCCGGTCTGTCTTGGAAAGGATACCCGCCAGCATCCCCAGCAGGTAGTTCACCTCAAAGGTGCGCGGGTAGTAGGTGCGCACCAGCGGGTGCGGGGTGTTCAGGCAGCAGTTCAGGATCTTGGTCTTCGGGTGCTGGGCCGCCACCTTCAGGCAGGCAGGCCGCATCCGGATGCTGGTGGTGAACACCACATCCGCATTGTCGTGGGCCACTTCTTCCAGGATCTGTTCCGCATCCACCTCCGGGGACACGTTTTCCCGGTTGGTGATGACGAGCCGGTCGCCAAATTCTGCCTTGAGGGCCTCGATGCCCTTTTCGTGGCCGCGCACCCAGGCGCTCGTTTTGGCGTTGTATTCGTGCAGGAAGACCACCTTGAGCTGGCTGGGCTTCTGGCTGAAGATATTCAGCTTGCTCAGCAGCGGCTCGCTGGCGGGGTTCGGCTCCAGCGAGAGCGTTACCGCGTGAGGCTCGGTCAGGATTCTAATCTCATCCCACAGCTTGGAGAGGTTCTCCCGCACCTGCGCCGGGGTGGACTGGCAGGCGTCCGAATAGCGGTAGACCGAAAGGTAGACCAGCAGGGCGTCACCCGGCGTCAGGTCCAGCGCCGAACCACCCAGCGCATAGAACTGCTGGCTGAACATGGTGTAGAGCGACGAAAAATTCAGCCGGTCGTCGTCCGTCCAGGCTTCGCCCGACGCCTTGCAGACCAAAGTCTGCAATTTTGCATAGCCGCCCAGTTTGGAGAAGCGCACGTTGTTCACCTTGGACAGTTTGTAAAAATCGAGAAATTCGTAGTAGATCTTATTTTCCAGCGTATCGTTCCGGGCCGGGATGAGCCGGGTCACGGTGCCGGGGACGGTGACAGCCTCATAATATTTGAGGACGGACACCCGCTTGTTGCCCTCCTGCACATAGAACCGGTTCAGGTATTCGTAGGCGATGATGGGGGTATGGATGCCCTCTTCCAGATGGGCATCGCAGAGGTTCGACCACTTGGCGGCGAACTCGGTGTCATCATCCAGCAGGGGCATGAAGTTGGCGGCAAACGCCGTGTGGCGGCCGCTGGTCTTGGTGCCCACGATGCTCTCGGCAGGGATGTCCACCAGCCCCAGCGGCTCCTGCGCCACGATGTCCACACCGTTCAGGATCTCATCCAGGACTTTCAGATAAGGCGACTGCCCCCGCGCGACGCAGGCACGGTATGCACGCTGGCCCGCACGCAGCGCATTTCTGTAATCTTCTAGCATAGCAAGACTCCTTCCAGGGAAATGAAGGGTTTCTTCCACTCTTTGGAGCATACACGGCTCCAAACACAGTATACCATGAAATTTGGGTTTGTGGGAGATTTTCTCCCACGAAGGAGTTGATTTCAGTCAAATTTTCAGGTACGATAGAAAGGAAGAGCGTATTTTGAGAGGTAATGACTATGCAAACGGAACAGCTTCCCCGTCTGGAAGCAGGCGAATACCCCGGCGGCATCTGGTATTATGAGCCCCACACCTACCTGCCCTACCGCTATGTGCTGGGCCGGGTGGGCAGACACCCGCTGGTCTGCATCGGCATCAACCCCAGCACCGCGCAGCCCGGCGCACTGGACCCCACCCTGAAAAGCGTGGAACGGCTGGCCAATGCCAACGGCTTCGACAGCTGGATCATGTTCAACGTCTACCCCCAGCGTGCCACCGACCCCAACGATATGGACAAGGTCCCCGACCGCGCCCTCTGCGACGAGAACCTGCGCTGGCTCCGGGCCGTGCTGGCCGAGACCGAGCCGACCATGTGGGCGGCCTGGGGCACCCTGATCGAAAAGCGGGATTACCTGCCCGGCCTGATGCGGGAGATGGTGGCCCTGACCCGTGAGCGGGAGATCCCGTGGGTCACCTTCGGCAAGCGGAGCAAGAAGGGCCACCCCCACCACCCGCTCTACCTGCGCAAGGATTCCACCCCGGAGCCGTTCGATGTGGAAGAATATCTCGACACCTGTTTCTGACCAAGGGAGGCCTGCACCATGACACCGGAACGCTATCAGAAAATCCTGCACTGGCTGAACGCCCACCCGGCGGCAAAGCGGCTCGTCATCCTGCTGAACCACTGGCTCCCGGCGGTGCCGTTCGTCTGCTACCCGGTGCTGCTGGTGCTGCTGAACCTCCAATGGTTCCGGCTGCTGCGGGGCGGGCTGGACCAGACCGCCCTCGATTTCATGCAGTGCATCGCCCGCGCCATTCTGGTACCGGGGTTCGTCTTTCTGGGCGGCACCCTGCTGCGCAAAAAGCTCAACTTTCCCCGCCCGTATGAGCAGCCCGGCTTCACCCCGCTGGTGGAAAAGGAGACCCGCGGCCAATCCTTCCCTTCCCGCCACGCGCTGAGCGCGGCCGTGCTGGCAGCCGTGTGGCTCTCTTTTTATCCGGCGGTCGGCGGCGTCATGGTCGCTGTCACCGTGGCCATCTGTGTGCTGCGGGTGCTGGCCGGGGTGCATTTCCCGCGCGACGTCATCGCCGGTGCCCTGCTCGGTTTTTCGCTTGGCATCGTCGGAATGCGGCTGCTCTGAGAGCTGCTCGACCCGCCCGGCCGAAAAATTTCAAAAAAATCCACTTTTTTGCTTGACAGAACCCGATGGGTATGGTATTATACTTCTCGCAGCCCGCCTCCGACGGTGGCCTGCCCAAGATAAGGAACCCAATGGGATAACAACGTGCGCCCGTAGCTCAGGTGGATAGAGCAACTGCCTTCTAAGCAGTGGGCCGGGGGTTCGAGTCCCTTCGGGCGCATTATGTGGTGCCTTTAGCGTAGTCGGTTAACGCGCCAGATTGTGGATCTGGAGACCGTGGGTTCGAGTCCCACAAGGCACCCTCTCATCAAAAAGACCAAGAATCAAACGATTCTTGGTCTTTTTTCTTTCATGTTTCTCTGTGGGACTCGAACAGCACGGCCCCGCCAGCGGCGGGGTAACAAACAGCCCAGTGGGCTGTTTGTTAGTGCGCGGGTCCTGGACCACCAGGAATGTCTACCGTGGCTCCACATTCCGTGCCTTGTGGGACTCGAACAGGGCGGCGGTGCGTAAGCACCGTAAGCGATCAGCCCTGCGGGCTGTCGCTTAGCCCGCGGGTCCTAGACCACTAGGAATGTCTACCGTGGCTCCGCATTCCGTGCCTTGTGGGACTCGAACAGCACGGCCCCGCGTTTTTCTGCTTTCACCGTTCCAAAACGACCCCAGCCGCAGCACAGAAGCCCCCACTTCTGCGCTGCGGCTGGTTTTTTCAGCTGTTGAGCTGCTTCATGATCTCCCCGACTTCTTTGCTGCTGTAGCCTTCCTTCAGCAGCTCCGTCCGGATGGCGGCATCGCTCCGGCCCTGGCTGCGCAGGCGGGCGGCGGTGTAGGGCACCGCCGTGCTGCCCAGCACACCGCTCTTGCCCACGTTCAGGTTCCCGCTGCCCGGACCCGACGTGCCCGAAGCCCCCGCTGCTGCCGCTCTCTGGGCCGCTGCCGCGCTGGCTTTCTGGGCCTGCTGGGCCGCCTTGGACTGCTTGAGGGCCCATTCGCCCTTGGCGATGTTCAACTTTTCGCTGGTCACCTGATTATTGAACTGCTGCTGGCGGAGCTTATCCTGATACTGCTGCTGCGCAAAGTCGTTGTCGTACTTCTGCTGCGCCTGCGCGTTCTGGACCTGCTTTTCCTGCATCTGCTGGTTCCAGGCCGTATCCGCACGGTCTGCCTCATAGGCACGGTTGTTCGCGTAGATGTTGTACCCGGTGTTCACGAGCGACCCCGCCAGCGAGCCGAGGCCCGTGGTACCGGAAAGCGCGATCTGCACCGCGTCGCCGATGAGGCCCAGCACCGTGACCGCATTGTTGAACCGCTGCTGCTTCTGGGCAGCGGCCTCCTGCTCCTGCGCGGCGTAGTTGCCATACAGGGTGTCCAGACGGCTCAGGTAGTCCTGATACTGGCCGTAGTCCTGCTGATAGGCCGTGTTGTAGGCGTTGCCCAGCTGTTCCAGCCGGGTGTAATAGTCCGAAAGTTTCTGCTGATACAGCCCCTGCGCGTTCTGCTCCTGCGTGTTGAGCTGGTCCAGCTGGGAGACCAGTGCATCGCCGCCGCTGTCGTAGGTGTCCAGCGCCAGCTGATACAGCGTCGGGATGGCCTGATTCAACGCCCCGATCTGCTGCTGGTAGGCCTGCTGGGCTACGCTGGCCGCATAGCTGGAGCCGTAGCCGCCCGTCAGCGCAGCGGCCTGTGCGGCAGCATCGGCGCTGGCGTTGTGGGCGTTCTGGGTGTACGCCTGCGCATACTGCTGATACAGCGGGTCCTGCGCGTAGTTGTAGTGGAACGCTCTCCGCGCGTTCAGGTCGTTCAGGGTGCGGTCGATCTGGTCCTGATACCGGCTCTGGTAGTCGCCGGGGGCAGCGCTCTGCTGCGCTTTCAGGGCTGCTTCTGCTTTCGTCACCTGCTCAGAGGGCTGATACCCCGCCGACGCCAGTGCATCCTGCACCTCCTGGCGGCTGTTCAGCCCCTCGGTGGAGTAGTTCTTTTTCTTGTCGCTTGCCATAGAGTCTCCTTTCTTACTGCAGTTTCCGCAGCTTGGCCCCCAGCTCGTCCGAGACGTTCTCCACGTCCAGATTGCTCAGAACGTATTGCAGCTGCTCCTGCATCTGGTAGAGGTAGTTCCGCAGTGCGCGGGCATCCTCCGGGTCCATCTTCTCACTCAGCTTCGGCAGGCCCAGCTTGCTCAGGCCCGAAATGCTTGCCATCCTTTCATGCCTCCTGTTCCATCAGTCTGCCCCGCGCCGTCGCAAGGGTGCGCGCCAGACTGCGCAGGGTGATCTGCCCTTTGCCGGTCAGCCGCAGCCGGAACATGCCGCAGCGGCGGGGCGCAAGGTGCAGGTCGAACCGCTTCTGCTTCCCGGCCACGGCCCATTGTGCCAGCTTCTCCCAGGGGCCGTCGTCGTAGCAGATCGCCAGCTCCACGGTGCTGGCACATACGGCATCCATCTGGAGCGTCAGCCGGGAGAGATACCGGTCCTCGGCCGCGTCCATCCCGAACGCACCCGTGATGAGTTCAAAGTCCACCGTCTCTTCCACGCCCTCGGTGGTCTTCCAGTCCCGTTCACGGCTGGGGTCGGCGGCCCAGATGTCGTGCCCATCCCAGAGGTAGAGCTGCCCGCCGGTGCTGGCCATGGCGTAGGAGCAGCCGTCTTCCTCCTGCCAGAGGCCACGCTCGGTGTCGTAGACGAGGAGCCGCTCTTCGAGCGCGTCTCCTTCCCGGCCACTGTCCCGCGCCAGATAGAGGTAATAGCGGCCATCCAGCGCACCGCCCACCGCCGTCTGCACGTTGGAGAGCCGGGCCGTGTTCAGTTTTTCAGACACCTTGGTGGGGATGCTCCCGTCCCAGGCCATCACACCGTCCGGCGAGAGATAGTAAAGTGTCTCGTTCAGCACGCAGAGGCTGCTGGCCGCGTTCCGGGCCACCCCACGGCAGCGAAGGGAGCTGAGCTGGAAATCCGACGGCTTGGAGCCGTAGAGCTTGTGCAGAGCGTTCTCCTTGAAGAACAGCACCGACCCCAGGCAGGTAGCCGCGCCGGTAAACGGCCCGTCGCTGCCCACCGTGACCGCATAGCTGTCCTCCGCGATGCCGCGGTAGGAGAACCAGTTGGTAGGGTCGCCCAGCTTGCAGCCGTAGATGACGTTCTCATTCTGCGCGCAGCCCCACAGCCGGTTGTCGCACTCGGTCAGATAGTCCAGGTCCGGCACCCGGCGCTCCAGCCGGAAGGCATCGGTGTTCCCTTCCATCGTCGCGCCTTTGCCGTCGATGCCGGTCCAGCGGAGCATCTCCCGGCCCTTGGTCAGGGTCCCGTAGAAATAATCGCCGCCCGGCTCGGCCTGCACCTGCACCCAGTCGTCGCCGCGCGCCGTGACGATGCGGTCTCCTTTCAGCTCCTTCCAGTGCAGGTCATCGCCGTCCTCCACGCCGCTCACCGTCACGGTATCCCAGATGGCAAAGTCTTTCCCGATGCCGACCGCCTCGATCCGGCACCACTTCAGCTCGATGGCCGACCAGTTGCCCGAAGCCTCGTTGTAGACTTCCAGCACGCTCTCGCTGCTGTACGGCTTCTGGATGTTGTTCACCTTGAGGAACAGCTGCCCGTCCGCCGGATTTTCCGGCTCCTTTGTGCCCTTGCCGGAAACGGTATAGGTCTTGCCGGACGCATCGCAGGGGGTCAGCACCACATCGGCACCGCCGCTGTCCCACACGGCGCCGAGCTTCGTCACCGAACGGTCCCGCGTGTCAAAGGCGATCTTATCCGGGAAGATGATGACCTTGGTGCCCATGCCCACCATCTTCTTTTTGCTGTCCGCCACCGCATTCCAGAAAAACTCGGCCTCCTGCGGGGTCTCATCCGAGTTGTAAATGAGGTTCTTCCCCGCCGCCACCAGCAGACCGTTCAGGTGGTAGATGCCGTTCATCTGCACGACGCTCCGCAGCCTGCGGCGGGGGATGCGGGTGCTCAGCGCCGGGAAGTCCCGGCTGCTGAAATTTTTGCTGCTGCCCGCCTCGGCCTCGGTGCAGCTGTACGTCTCATTCAGGCCGCCAAAGGCCCGCAGCAGGGTGCGGCTGGTCGCTGCCGCCGCACGGCTCGTTCCGCTCATCGCGTCCACCTCCTCACCAGCGCCACTGCGCCCGGCAGCGGGGCGGGTGCTTCTGCCGCAGCCAGACAGCCAGTTCGCTCAGCAGGCCGCTGCACTGGGCCTGCTCCCCGGCATAGCGGTCGGTCTCGCCCAGAGCCGCATCAATGCGGGCGCACAGAACGTGCGGATACAGCGCATCAAAGGGCACCGGCACCAGCAGCACCGTGTCGTCGGGCAGCGCCTCCCCGCTCCACGCGAGGTCGGCCCCTGCGGCGGCGTATTCGTCGGCCCCGCTCTTCTCAAACAGCTGCTGGCGCAGCAGCGCATCTTCTTCGCAGAGCCAGCGGCGGCAGGTCTCGTCCGAGATCTTGCATCCCGGCCGCAGCTCCCGTGCGCGCGCCAATGCCTGTTCTACCGTCATTGCAAAACTCCTTTCGTTTTTGAAAAAAGCCCGGCAGGGCGATGTTCCCGGCCGGGCCGCTGTTTTCTCAGGTCACTGGGCCGCGTTTTCAGCTGCCGCGATGCGGGCAGCCGTCCGCTCGTCCTGCATCTGGCTGTGTTCCAGCACCTCCGCCACTTCGGGCGGGACCTCCACCTCCACGCCCCGGCGGATCTTGTAGTTCACGCCGTTGACGCTGACGAACAGGTCCTCCTTATAGCGGCTGTTGTCCTTGAACAGCTTGATGCGCACTGCCTTTTTCTCGCTCATAGAAACTCCTTTCTGCCCTCCGTCCGCAGGGCCCGCCTGTTTTTTGTATCTTGCGTTTTTCTCGTCCCGCAGGGCCAGAACCAGCCCGCCAAAGAAGAGGGTCAGTTCGCCGCCGCATTGGCCGAGTAGCTGGACACGCTCTCGATGCGGATCATGTACTGCTCCACCAGACGCTCGGCGGCGCGCATCCCCTTCCAGCCCACGGAAGCGCGCTGGTTCAGCGGGTCGTCGCCATAGCCAAGCTGCTTGACGATGTGCTCCAGACCGCCGCCTTCCAGCTCAGTGACGCCATAGGCGTGGGCACCCAGCACCAGCGTGCCGAACACGGCCAGACCGGCCGGGCAGGTGGCGTCCTTCCAGATCTTGGCCTCGCTGGTCTCGATGAAGCGGATGTTGCCCAGCTTGCCGATCTCGCCGCGGAACATGGCCTCCGGGTCGGCATACTTATGCACCTCGATGAACTCCCGGCTGGTCTTCAGGTCGTAGGCGGCATAGGGGTGGATGATGGCGATGTAGCTGTCGCCGATGGGGTCGGCGTTCATCGCGCCCAGCTGGGCCGCCGCCTGGAAGAACAGCTTCGGGGTCAGGGTGCAGGTCTTGTCCAGACCGGCGCGGCTGGTCACGGCCGTCTCAGTGCCGTCGGCACTCTGCTTGGGCGCATAGAGAACGTTGGTGCCGCCCGCCAGCACATCGCGGGTGATGCTGTCCATGGTGCGGCCCGCCTGGCTGGCCAGCACACGGGTGGCCTGCACGACGTTGTTGTCGATGGCGGTCATCTGCAGCACATCGGTCAGCGGGGTCCAGCCGCCGTACTGGTGCAGGTCACTGGTGATGGTGGTCACGTTCAGGGTCTGGCCGTTGGGGGTCACACCCTCGGTCAGCGGGGTGGTGGCCTTGGGCAGGCTGTCGTACTTGCGGAACTCGATGGTCTTGCCGCCGTTCTGGGGCACCGGGTAGTAATCCGCAAACTGGTCGTGGACGAGGCGCGGCTCGGCCTGGTCGATGAGGCGCTTCTCATAGAAGGTCTTCATCTCGGCGGTCATGGTGCCGGAGGTATTGTTCAGCGCGGCGGAAGGGTCGGCGAACAGCTGGAGGTCGAACTTCATTGCAGTGTCGTTCATACGGTTTTCCTTTCTTTCTTGCGGTGTAACATACGGACTTCTTCGATTCGCGCTCCCCTGCCAGAGGAGCTGCGTTCAGAACGTGATGACTTCCCCATGGAGGGCCTTGCGTTCCAGCGCTTCCCGCTGGGCGCGGGTCATGCGGGAAACATCCGCCCCGGTCACGGCGGCGCTGCCGGGGCGGGTGCCGTTCTCTGCCGGGCGGGACGCCCGCTGCCGGATGCGCTCCACGACGCCCTGCTCCACGGCATGGGCGGTCTGGCGCAGCGCGTCCTCGTAGTGGGCCAGACGGTAGGCGTCCGCCATCCGCATCCCCGGCAGCTGCATCAGACGGCGCATCTCCGGGTGCTGCAGCTCCGTTTTCAGCGAGAACTCCGGCACCACCTGCCGCAGCGCTGCCTCTTCGGCTGCCCAGCGGCTGTGCAGGGCGGCCACGGCCTGTCGGCCCGGCAGATGCTCCGGCAGCGGCGGGCGGGGCGGTTCCGGGGTTGGACAGGGTGCTTCCGGGTCGGGGTTTGTCTTCGGGATTTCCTCCTTCGGGGTCTCCGGCGGCGCTGCCTCCTCCCGGCCCGGCTTCAGGGTGCCGGAGGCGACGGCCTGCCGGGCCTGTGCCTCGCTCAGGGCCGGGGCGCTCCCTGCGCCGCCGGTCTCGCCGCCCTCTGCGAACAGTTGCAGGTCCATCATGGCCGCTTCGCCCCGGCGGCTCAGGTCTGCAAAGCGGAGGTTGTCCGGGTAGCGCTCGGCCAGCAGGGCAAACCCGGCCTTGGCCAGCTCAAAAGCCCCCTCTACCCACGGCTCCTGCGGGGCGGCGGCGGTCACAGCCAGCCGGGGGCCTTCCGGCTTATCCCAGGCATCGCTGCGGGCGGTCTTTTCCCCTGCCAGAAGGCTCACCAGAGCCTGCATCAGGGTGCTGGCACCGGCGCAGACGATGTCCTGCCCGGCGGGGGCATAGCCCGCGTGGCCGGACGCTTCCAGCCGCAGGGTCAGGCCCTCCGGGCCGTCCAGTTCACTGTAGATCACACGGATCATCGGTTCTCCTTTCCAAGGCCCATGGCATCTGCCGCGGCCTTTGTGCTCAAATTGTCTGCGGGGCCGGTCACAGCGGCCTTCCCCGGCTGTTCCTGCGCCGTCAACCGGCTCTGCAAAACGGCCAGCTGCATGGCCAGCGTACCGTTCTGCCGCACCCGCTGGCGGACTTTCTCGATGCCCTCAAAATCCATCATCTCCAGCGCTGCCAGAGCTGCATCGGCGTTGGCCGGGGCAAAGAAGCCCAGCTGATAGCACTCCTTGGCGGTCTCGTTCTGGCTCAGACGGCTGAAGGTCGATTTCTTCTCGGCGCTCACCACGATGTCGAAGACCGGTTCGCGGCTGCCCAGCTCCACCCCGCCCACGGTGCCGGCCGGCTGCGGGCGGAGCGCGGCCCCGGAAAAGGGCACGAACTCGTTCTGGCCTGCGGCCCCCACGATGCGGAAGACCCGCTCTTCGTCGTAGAACTGCCGCATCAGGTCCAGGATGAGGTAACACTCCCTGGCAAAAGCGCGGTATGCGCTCTTGAGCATATCCCGGCTCAGCTTCGAGCCTGCTTCCTGTAAGGCGGCAATGGCCGAAGCCGCCGTCACCCCGCCAGCGGTGCCGCCCTGGGTCATATCGCGGTTGCCGGAGATCTCCTTCAGCTCCTCGATGCGGCTGTTGCGGTAGCTCAGGCTGTTGCCCTGCAGGCCCGCCGTCTGCAAGGGGCGGAAGCTGTCGTCGCCCAGCCGCCCCACTACATGGACGATATCCCGCGAGAGGTCTGCCAGTTCTTCTTCGTTCACACCGGCCGTGTCGCTCAGCACATACCGCTGCTTCGAGGCGAGCAGGACGTTCTCGTCCATCGCATGGTTCATCCGGTCGATGGCGGTCTGGCACTCCTTCATCACATCAATGTATCCGAAGCCCGCCGGGCTGTCCTCCTCCATGAACAGCGGGTCGAACACGAACGGATACTTGCCGTGGTCATAGAATCCGCGCCCGGCCAGCGCCGGGTCGTTCTCGCTGGCGTAGAGCACCACCCCATTGCAGAACTTGCAGTAGTGCAGCAGCACCCGGCCCTCGGCGTCCGGCTTTTTGTAGTACCAGTCCACCACGACGCTCTTTTCGGTGGTGTCCAGCCCGCCGTCGTGGAGGAACCGGGGCACATCCAGCACACTGGCGCTGTGGCCCTTGAGCTGGGGCCAGCGGGTCTCCAGCTGTCTGGTGTTCTCCATCCGCAGCGAGAAAAAGTTCGGCGATGTCTGGATATCCTCCACGCCCGGCTCCCAGTAGAGCATGAGCAGATTCATGGGCCGGATGGCGATCTCGCCCAGGCCGCCGTGCGCTTCCGGGTCCCAGAAGACGCCCTTGACGCCGGTGCCCTGCTTGAGCTTGCGCCACCAGGTGTCGCTGTACACCTGCTCATAATCGGCCTGTTCCAGCACCACCGGCAGGATGCTGGAAAGCACCCGCGCAGTCTGTTCGTCGTCTGCCGCGCGAGGCAGCACATTCGGGGCCGGGTAGTTGTCCATCGCGTCGGCGTGTTTGTTGGCGATGGAGTTGAACAGCCACCCGCTGGACGGCTGGGGCTTGCCCTCCATCATCGGGTTCTGGTAATTTTTCCAGTGCCCCATCCGGAACCACAGTTCGTTGTCCACCAGCCGTTTGTCGAGCGCTGCCTTGCCTGCCTTGTACTTTTGCAGAACAGCCGCCGCCTCTGCGACCTCCTCCGGCCCGATGGGCAGTTTTTCTTCCACGATATCCAAAATCTACTCCTTTCTAGATCCGATAAAACCTTGCCTGCCGGTGCAGTTCCAGCGGGTCGTCCCCCACCGGCGGGCGGGCCGTGCGCCGGGGCGGCGAGATGGGGTGTTCCATCAGAACATACCGGCATTCGTCGTAAATGTGGTCTTCCTGCCGGGTGTCGATGTCCTCCACGTTGCTCTCGTCGTATACCAGATTCGGGATGGTGCGCAGGAAGTGCCTGCAAGTATCGAATACCTGAAACATGGGCCGCCCCTCTCCGTCAAACGCCAGCCGGTAGTGGAACTGCATCTTACCGGCCAGTCGGGTGTGGTCGCCGGGCATCCAGTGCAGGAAGTTCGGCCCCCGCTCCATCATGGCGGCGATGCTCTCGCCCCGGCTCTCGTCGAAGATGGCCGGGTCTGCAATGCCCTGAATGACCCGGCCGCGCAGCTGCGGGTCGTTCTGCTCCACCTCCCGGATGCGCCGGGCCTGCTCCACCGGGTCGATCCGCAGCCCCTCGTTCGGGCGGCCTGTGCAGCCGTACAGCTCTTTGATGCGGTAGAGCCGCCCTTCCTCATCCGCCGCGTACCACCCCACCGAGAACGGCTTCGAAAACCCGAAGTCGAACCCGCGGTAGATCTTCCAGTGCTTCGGGATGGGGAACGGTGCGATCACATGGGTCCAGCGCTGGTCCTGATAGTGGGCGGGGTCGTTCCGCCACTCGGTGAACACCTGACCGGAGAAACTGTCCCAGCTGCCATAGAGCAGGGCCTGCTTTTCCGCTTCGGGCAGAGAGGCCAGACTTGCAAGGTAATCCGGGTCGTTTTCCAGCAGGGCCGGGTTGTCAAAGACGCTGGATGGGATGAACACCCGCGCCCGCTGCAGCACCTTTTCCGTCCCGTCCGGCATCCGCACCGGGAACGCTTCCACGATGGGAGTGCCGGGCGGGGCCGGGGTGATGAACCGTGCCTTGACCCAGCCGTGGCCGACGCCGCCGGGGTTGGTGGTGGCCCGCAGGTACACCCGCGTACCGGGCCCGGTGGGGCGGTTGCGGCTCATCATGTAGCTGTACTCCTCCCACTCGAAGTGGGTCAGCTCGTCGAAGCCGATGAAATCAAAGGCCTTGCCCTGATAATTCGTGCGGTCCTTGGTGTACTGCATCGAGCCGAAGTAGATCTTTGCCCCGCTGGGGAAGACCCACACATGGCTCGTGGCGTTGTACTGCGCCTCCGGGAAGGCCCGGCGGTAGTAGACCAGACTCTTGTCCACAAGGTCGCTCAGCTGGGGAAAGGTCTTGCGCAGGATGAGCCCCCGGTAGTGCGGGATCTGCACCTGCCGCAGCGCCTCGATGATGAGCGCATCGCTCTTGCCGCCGCCTGCCGCGCCGCCGTAGAGAGCCTCCGGCTCCGGTCTGCGCATGAACTCCCTCTGCCGGGGCTGGGGCCGCCAGACGACTGGCACATTCGTTCCTGTCTTCATACATCCTCCACCGGCGGCAGCAGCACCACGCCGCACTCCCGGCCCTCTGCATCTGCGCCCTGTTCGTTCAGCGCCTTGGCCACAGCGGCCAGATCTTTGAGCACCGCAGTGGCTTCCTTCAGGCCCTTCATGGTCCCGGCCGCCTCTGCACCGTCGCGGCGGGCCGCTTTCTGACGGGTGTTCAGCTCCTTCACCTCCTGCGCCAGCATCGTGCTCAGCGTGTCCGTGGCGCGGTGCAGGTTGTCCAGCCCCTTGCCCGCCGAAGGTCGTATCTTCTGCGCCATTCGGTTCATTTCACATCCTTTCGTTTTGGTTTGACAACATAATACCACCAATCATCTTTTCGCAACAGTGCAACCTTTCGCAGGCCCAATCTGTAATTTTTCAAATTTGTTTTCCATTCTGTACAATCTCGCCGTGTAAAAATCCCCCTGTCAGCGTTCTTTTTCCGCAAGCAGGGGGATCTGCCCTCAATTTTTTAAGGAAAAGCATAAAAATGGGCTGGCGTATAATTTTCAAATGGTTTATACTATATCTAAAATTCGTTCCATTCCGACCTTCGGAGGTTTTTTATGGTACACCCCGATCAGCTGCCTGCGCAGCTTGCCCGCAGGTTCCGGCCCGAATGGCGGCTCGTGTTTTTCTCCGCCTTCGGGTTCGGCCTGCTCGCGCACTTTTATAAAATGGCCAACTGGCTCCCCAACTGGGATTCCCTCGTCTTCCGGTACGATGCCCAGCAGATGCTGCAATATGGCCGCTATTTTCTCTCGCTGGCCTGCGGGCTCAGCTCCTATTACGACCTGCCATGGCTGAACCTGCTGCTGGGCTTGTTGTTCCTGGCTGGTTCGGCGGTCTGCGTGGCGGCGCTGCTGCACCTGAAAAATCCGGTGGCGCTGGTGCTGACCGGGGCTTTGATCGCGGTCTTCCCCACCGTCACCTCCACCTTTGCCTATGAATACGTCGCCGACGGCTACTGTCTGGCCATGCTGGCCGCCTGCCTCAGTGTGCTTCTGCTCACCCGGCCGGGTCGGCGTTCCTTCTTCGCGGGGGCAGCCTGCCTGTGGTTCTCCGTGGGCATCTATCAGGCTTATCTGACCGTCACCATCACCCTGCTTCTGGTCTGGCTGCTGGACGATCTGCTCTTTCACCGCCGCAGCGCTGCCGCGTCCCTCCGCAGTGCGGGGCGGTTTCTGGCAGGCGGTGTGCTGGCCGGAGCGGTCTATGCTGTGGCCCTGCAGCTGGTTCTGGCTTTTTCCGGCACCGCCCTGTCCGACTATCAGGGCTTCGACACCGTCGGTTCGCTCCATCTCTGGTCGGCTCTGCATGGCTGCATCACCCGCTTCTTCCGCTTCTTCTTTGACCTGCACAACGGCCTCACGGTCTGGTTTGTGCTCAACGTTCTGGTCTTTGCCCTGCTGGCCGTTTTCCTGCTGACCACCCTCGTACAGCAGGCCCTTTGGCACGACCCGGCCCGCTTTTGGCTCCTGCTCGTCTATCTGGCCGCACTGCCGCTGGGGGCCGCGGCCCTCTATTTCCTCAACCCCTGGGTCGATTACCACAACCTGATGACCATGGGCTACGCCGCCTTTTATCTGTGCTTCGTGCTGTTCTACGAGCGGCTGGACGGTCTTTCCCCGCGCGCTTCCGCGCTCCGGAGCTGGGCCATCCTCCTCGTGGGCGGGGCCATCGTCTTTTACTGCATCGTGCTGGCCAATGTCTGCTATCACCTGTCCCAGATGAGCTATGAACGCTCCTACGGCACCCTTCTGCGCATTGCAGACCGCATCGAGCAGCTGGACGGCGCGGACGCCTGCACCCAAATCGCCGTCATCGGCCACCTGCCCGATTCCAGGGCTTACTCCGCCGACCTCTCCCCGGAAATGACCGGCTACACGGCCGGCCTCATTCTCCGCGCTGACAAGCAGTCTATGGGCCAGAGCGTCCTCACAGCTGCATTGAACGACTACTGCTCCACCGACTACGCCTTTGCCACCCGTGCAGAAAAGCAGCAGCTCCTTACACTGGACGAAGTCCGTCAGATGCCCCTTTGGCCGCAGACCGGTTCGGTCGCAGTCCTGGGCGATACCATCGTCATCCGGGCGGGAGAGGGGATCGATGCAGATGACTGAACTTCCCATCCTCTATTTTCACGCCGATGACTACGGCATGACCGCCCACGGCGACGCCCTCATCCGGGACTGCCAGACCCACGGCTGCCTGAACAGCGTCAGCATCGTGCCCAACGGTTCGCTGGAAGAAGCCGTCGCCGCGCTGCGCCCTTCCGGGCTGAAGCTGGCCGTCCACCTCAACCTGGTGGAGGGCAAAGCCCTTTCCCCCGCTGCGGAGATCCCGCTGCTCGTCCGGCCGGACGGCAGCTTCTGCAACTCCTTCACCGGGCTGCTGCGCCTCTCGCTGACGCCCCGGCGCAGGGCCTTTGCCGCCCAGCTCTACCGGGAACTGGAGCGTCAACTCCTCGCCTATGCCGCCCTTTTCCCCGCCGGGACGCCCCTGCGCATCGACAGCCACCAGCACACCCACATGATCCCGCTGGTCTTCCGGACGCTGCTGCATATCCTTGCCGACCACCATCTCCCGGTCGAGCATCTGCGCATCCCGGCCGAGCCGCTGTCGCCCTTTGTCGGCTGTCCCCGGCTCTGGGGCAGCTATTCCGCCGTCAATGCCGTCAAGCAGGCCGTGCTGAACGGCTGCTGGCTGCTGGACCGCCCCGCATTCCGCCGCAGCGGCATCCCCACGGCCCTGTTCTGCGGCATCCTCTTCTCCGGCCACATGGACGCCGACCGCGTCCGGGCCGTGCTGCCGCAGTACCTCCGTCTGGCGCAGAAACGCGGCCAGCCGGTCGAGCTGCTCTTCCACCCCGGCGGCGTGGAGCCGGGCGGGCCATTCTTTGACCCGCAGAAGACTGATTTTCACCCCTTCTACCTGTCCGAGGGCCGGGCGGTCGAGGCCCATGCCCTGCACACCCTCAGCCGAAAGGAGGTCGAACACCTTGGCCGCTGAACCGCTTCTCTCCGTCATCCTCCCCGCCCACAACGAAGCGGAGAACATCCCCAAAATGGCCCGGCGGCTGGCCGAGGTCCTCACCGCCGCCCACATCCGCTACGAGGTGCTCTTCGTCAACGATGGCTCCACCGACAACAGCTGGGACGTCATCCGCCAGACGGCGCAGGCGTACCCGCAGGTGCGCGGCATCCGCTTCTCCCGCGCTTTCGGCAAGGAAGCAGCCCTGTACGCCGGGCTGCAGGCCGCCCGCGGCGACTGCTGCGTCACGCTGGACTGTGACTTGCAGCACCCCGTAGAAACGATCCCCGAAATGTACCGGCTCTGGGCTCAGGGCATCGAAGTCGTAGAGGGCGTCAAGCGCGAGCGCGGCACCGAAAGCGCCGCCCACCGCACCGCCGCCCGCTGGTTCTATAGGCTCATCAGCAAGGCGGCCAAGACCGACCTGCGCAGCAGCTCCGACTTCAAGCTGCTGGACCGCAAGGCCGTGCTCGTCCTGCTGAATCTGCCGGAGCGGGACACCTTCTACCGCGCCCTCTCGGCGTGGGTGGGCTTCCGCACGGCGCGGGTGGAGTTCGACGTCCAGCCCCGCACTGCCGGGCAGAGCAGCTGGTCTGCCTTCAGCCTCATCCGCTACGCCATTTCCAGCCTGGCGTCCTTCACGTCGGCCCCGCTCTACCTCGTCATCCTGATGGGCTTTCTGATGTTGATTGCCACCCTTCTGGTGGGCGGTGAGGCGTTATTCCGCTATCTTGCAGGCGAAGCGCTCGAAGGCTTCACCACGGTCATCCTGCTGCAGCTCTTCACCGGCACACTGCTCATGTTCAGCCTCGGCATCATCGGCTACTACCTCGCCAAGATCTACGACGAAGTCAAGCGCCGCCCCCGCTATGTCATCGCCGAAACGCTGGACGACGCTCCGTAAAAAAGCAAAAGATCCCCCGGTCAGCCGGGCCGCTCTCCGTTCAGAGCGTTCCAGCCGCCGGGGGATCTCTTCTTTTATCTTGTGTTACAGCGTCTCGATGCGGTCGAACAGGCCTTTTGCGCCTTCCACAGCCTCCTTGCTGCCAAAGGCCACGCGGGTGCCGTGCTGCATCGCGGTGCCCAGCTCTGCGGCCATGGCCTTCAGCGCGGCAGCGTCTACGCTGCACAGGGCCTTGCGGTCTGCGGCCAGCATCGCGTCGGTGATGCCGCAGAAGTACCGGCGGTCAAGGTCCCGCGCCTCTGCGCTGGGTTTCATGGGCTTGTCCATCTCGGAGACGGTGCCCACGATGGAATCCGTCAGGTCCTTTTCGGTGTACGCGCGGGCGGCCAGTTCCGCCGGGCCCTTTGCAAAGGTCTCGTAGCTCTCGGCCAGATGCGGGTCACGGTAGGTATACAGATACTCCGTCTCGGCGCGGGTCACCATGCCGGTGCCGTACGCGCCGCCCACCTCGCGGATGTGGTGCCACAGATACTCGTAGCTCATCACGCGGGCCAGCACCCGGCGCTCCGGCTTCCGCTCCTGCGGCCAGGTCAGGATGTCGTAGTTCACCCCGCCGTCGATGATGAAGGCTTCGTTCACCGGAGCCGTCAGCGCCTGGGTGTAGGGCCGGGCGGGCGAACGCATTCCCTCGGCAAAGGCACTGCCGGGCAGCAGGGCTTCCAGCTGCTTCCGGGCATCCTCGCTGCCGTGCAGGCTGATTGTCAGGGCTGCGTGGTGCAGCACCTTTTCCCGCACGGCTTCCAGCTTCCGGCCCAGGTCGGCCCAGTCGGCCTGTTCCAGCAGCGCGCACAGGAAGTGATACCCTGTCACGCCGCTGCATGCCTCGCTCAGCGCATACTCCACCGAATAGTGGCTCCCGGCGCGCACGGCGGCGTACTGGTTGCCCATCTGGAGGAACTGCTGCTCCATGTTCAGCTTCTGCTGGCTCAGCACACGGGCGAAGGCCGCTTCGGCCTTTGCGCCGGTCAGCCGGGTCTCATACAGCCACTCGCCGCCGAGTTCCACAGCCTTTTCCAGACTGCGCTCCAGCAGGCTCATGTTCAGGGTGAGCTTTGCGTGGCAGGGGTTCCCCGCCTGCCGCCCGGTCCAGAAGCTGATGCAGGCCTGGCTGTCGCCCAGCCAGGTGCTGCGCAGGGTGTTCAGCTCGCGGGCCGTGTGGCGCGGAGTGTCCAGCTCGTCCAGCACATCGGTCAGCAGGTCGAGATACTGCACTTCTTCGGTGGTCAGCCCGCCGAGGTCATAGTAAATGTTCAGATACAAACTGCCTTTGGAGGGATGGTGCAGCAGCTCCGCACCGGCCACGCTGCCCACAGCGCCCTCGGCGCTGGGGCTGCCCTCGCCCAGGTCTGCCACCGTCAGCGGATGGTCCAGTGCCAGCTTGCCGTCGGTACGGGCCGGGGCTGCATCGGGTTCTTCCGCCTTGGGCAGGGTCGGCACCTGAATGACCTGCACCGGCGCAGCCGCGAACAGCTCCCGCAGCAAGTCGTTGAACCAGCCGGAGGCCATCTTCTCCCGCAGGGCGGCGAAGAGCTGGTCCGTGTGGAGCAGCAGGGTCGGGTCCCCGGCGTGGAGCCAGCCGGTCGCTGCATGGATGGCGTCCAGCACACCGTCGGGCAGGCTGCCCGGCCGCTCCAGCGAGGCGAACTCTGCCGCGTTCAGGCTGGCCAGCAGCAGGTCTTCCGGGATGCCCTCGGCCAGGATGTCGTCCACGGCGCTCCGGACCCCGGCCGCAAACCGGCCTGCGGTCTCCTCGGTGGCACCGCGCAGCACCAGTTCCAGCGTGGGCTGCAACGTGCTGTCATCAAAGCCGATGTCGATGTCGGCCCCCAGCTGCTGTTCCAGCAGCGCAGCCTTCAGCGGCGACTGGTTCGACCCCAGCAGCGCATCCAGCAGGATCTCCACGCCCAGCTGGCGTTCCCGGTCGGCAAATGCGCCGGTGTACCAGGCCAGCGCACACTGCACCTGGTCGGCCTCCGGCTTTTCGGTATAGTACGGGATGTTCACGCAGACGCCCGGCTGCTCGTCCTGCAGCGTCAGTCTGGGCTGGCTGGTGCCCTTGGGCATCCTGCTCAGGTAGTGTTCATCCAGGAAGGCCAGTTTTTCGGCCATATCCATCCTGCCGTACAGGGTCACACAGCAGTTGTCGGCGCTGTAATGGCGGCGGTACACCCGCTGGTACTTCTCATAGGTCAGCGCCGGGATGGAGGCCGGGTCGCCGCCGGACACAAAGCCGTAGGCCGTATCCGGGAACATTGCCCGCTCCAGCGCATCCTGCAATTGTGCATCCGGGGAGGCCAGCGCGCCCTGCATCTCGTTGTAGACGACGCCGCTCACGGTGCCGTCGGCATCGCGGTGCCAGCCTTCCTGCTCGAACACAGCCCGGTCCACCATGGCCAGCGGGCAGAACACCGCGTTCAGGTAGACGTCCATCAGGTTCCGGAAGTCGGTCTCGTTGGGGGTGGCGAAGGGGTAGACCGTCTTATCCGGGAAGGTCATCGCGTTCAGGAAGGACGCCATGCTGCTCTTGAGCAGCTGCAAAAACGGCGAGGTCACCGGGTACTTTTCGCTGCCCGCCAGCACCGAGTGCTCCAGAATGTGGAACACACCCGTGTCATCCGATGGGAAGGTGCCGAAGCCAATGCCGAACGCCTTGTTCACATCTTCGTTCTCCACCAGCAGGATGGTCGCACCGCTGACATCGTGGGTCAGCACGGTCAGGGTACCGTGCTGTTCGGGGCAGTCCTCGCAGCGCACGACGGTATAACCGGGATATTGCTTCATTGGGATTCTCCTTTTTCAAATAGATTTTTGTTTATTGTATCACGCCTCCCTGTAAGACGCAACAAACAATACGGGAATGTTCTCTTTTGCGTGCCAAAAGAGAACCAGAAAAGCACCCGCTACTTTCGAGGCGCGGGAGGCACGAACTAGGGGCTACTCGCCCCTAGTGACCCCAAAGAAGAAGGCCCAACCAGAAAAATCGGGCGGTGCGCCAGTCGGCGCAAACGCTTTTCCGATTTTTCCGGCAGGGCCGATTTTGATAGGAGTCATGCGCATTCATAAAGACCGTGCGCAAAAGAGTACATTACTCCGTAATAACTCCCTCTTTGCAAGACACCCGGAACAGCACAAAGCCCACAACAAACAGCACGATCAGCGAGCCGACGCCCACATTGGCGCTGCCGGTCAGCTGGCTGCCCACGCTGACGATCATGGTGCCCAGGAAGGATGCCCCCTTGCCGCAGATGTCGAACAGGCCGAAATACTCGCCCGACTTCTCCGGCGGGATGATCTTGGCAAAGTGGGAGCGGCTGAGCGCCTGCACACCGCCCTGGAACATCCCCACGACGAAGGCCAGCACCCAGAACTGCCACTGCCGGGTCAGGAAGAACGCAAACAGCGCGATGCCCGCATAGGCCGCGATGCAGACCGGGATGAGGGTGGTAGACGGATACTTCGCCGACAGCCGCCCGAAGATGAGCGCCGACGGGAACGCCACGATCTGGGTCACCAGCAGCGCCAGCAGCAGGCCGGTGGTGTCCAGCCCCAGCGCAGTGCCGTAGGCCGTGGCCATGTCGATGATGGTGTAGACGCCGTCGATGTAGCAGAAGAACGCCAGCAGGAACCAGAACACCTGCTTGTCCTCGTGCAAGTGGCGGAGCGTGTGGCCGATGCGGGCAAAGCTCTGCCGGATGGCGTGTTTCTCCACCTCCACATAATGCAGCTGCCGGTAGGTTTTCAGCAGGGGCAGGGTCATTGCCAGCCACCACGCCGCCGTGATGAAGAGCGCGATGTTCAGCGCCGTCATCTGGCTCAGGCCGATGGCCCCGGACCCCAGCACCAGCGCCAGGCAGACCACAAAGGGCACACAGCTGCCGATGTAGCCCCACGCATACCCGCGGGAGGAGACTACGTCCATCCGGTCCGGGGTGGTGACATCGCTCAGCATCGAATCATAGAACACCAGACTGCCGGAGAAGCCCACCTTCGCAAAGACGAAGATGAGCAGGAAGGGCAGCCAGGTCTTGGCCAAGCCCATGGCGCAGCAGCCGGCCACGCCCACCACCAGGCAGAGGATGAAGATGGGCTTTTTGAAGCCCCGCGTATCGGCCAGTGTGCCGAGGATGGGGCTCAGCACCGCCGTGATGATGGTCACAGCCGAGGCCGCATAGCCCCAGTATGCCAGATATTCCACGGAGCTCAGGCCGCCTTCTTCCGCCAGAGCGTTGAAAAAGATGGGGATGAGCGTCGCCACCAGCAGCACAAAGGCCGAGTTGCCGACATCGTATAAGATCCATGCGCGTTCCAGCCCGGTCAGGCTGAATTTTTTGTTTTGTTCCATAGTCCCTCTCAATTCTCTCCAAAGGTGTGCTGATAAGCCGCATCCAGCGGCGCATCGGTGTCCAGCCCGGCCACGTACTCGTTGATGAGCCGCACCGCCAGCGGGATGGCGCTCTGGTACAGCGCATCCAGCTGCTTTCCGCTCTCGGTGCACTGCGGGTTCGGCTGCGGGTTCGCCACCAGCCCATGCATGAACTCCCATTTGCCCGCTGCCCGGATGGCCGTCAGCACCACCCAGCGCTTGACCGGGTTCGAAGCCAGCAGCATCTTGTGTACGAAGACCATGCCGGTCATGGCCCGATAGACCTCATCCACCGTGACGCCCTCATAGAAGGGTGCCACCACATTCGCCCAGATGCGGCTGGGCTGGATGTGGCTGGCCGTCAGGTCGTGCAGCGGGTCGCGGCCCTCCCGGCGGAGCAGCTGGTTGTCGAATTCCGTCTCGATCTCGCAGTGGCTCACGCCGCTGGTGCGGACGTACTGCTCCACATAAGGGTGGCAGGTGCTGTCCAGCGCAAAATGGCAGATGTACCCCAGCGCATACACCAGCGCGGCATCCCGGTTTTTGGCGTTCCGGATCACGCCGCGCGCCCGCTCAAAAAAGACGGTGCCCGGCTGCTCGTGCATGGCATTGCCCAGCCGGTTCACCGGGTTGGACTGCAGCGCCTTATAGTAGAACAGCAGGTCCGGCCCGTGAAGGCCCATATCGTACAGCGCACGGTACGGCTCGATCTTCTTCTGGAGCGCTTCCGGCAGCTGGGTCAGAACATCCGCGCCAAAGCAGCGGTGTGCATAGGTCGAAGGCATAAAAACTCCCCCTCATAAACTTTCATACAAGGTCAGTATACCAGAAACCGTTTCGTCTTACTACCCTTTCGGGTGTTATTTTGGTAAAATATTTGAGATATTTTTTGAATTTTTCGGCAAAACAAAAAGACTGCCGCACCTTTCCACGCTCCGGGCACCGCCTCTGCGATGCCGGAATGAGGAATGCAGCAGTCTTTGTTTGCGTTGTGGGTTTACTTCTCGTACCCCTTGGGCAGCTCGTTCTTGGGGTCGCGGTCCATCAGGGTGCGGACGGCTTCTGCCGCGCCCATGCCCTCGTTGACGATGGCGTTCACAGTCTGCACGATGGGCATTTCCACCTGATACCGCTCCGCCAGTTCCAGCGCGGCGGGCAGGGCGTTCATACCCTCGACCACCATGCCGACTTCCTTGACGGCCTGTTCCGGCGTCTCGCCCTTGCCGATGAGGATGCCGGCACGGTTGTTGCGGCTGTGCATACTGGTCGCGGTGACGATGAGGTCGCCGATGCCCGCCAGACCCGCGAACGTGTGGACGTTGCAGCCCATGGCCACGCCCAGCCGGGCGATCTCCGCGATGCCGCGGGTGATGAGGGCAGCGCGGGCATTGTCCCCGTAGCCCAGGCCGGTGGAGATGCCCACGCCCAGCGCGATGACGTTCTTCATGGCACCGCTGAGCTCCACGCCCTTGATGTCCTCGTTGGTGTAGACGCGCATGACGCTGTTGGAGAACACCTCCTGCACGAACTGTGCCGCCTCCACGTCCGGGCTGGCCGAGACGATGGTGGTGGGCAGGTCGATGGCCACTTCTTCGGCGTGGGTGGGGCCAGACAGCGCCACCAGGTGCACCTTCTTCGGGCCGCCCTCCCGGCCCAGCTCATCGGCCAGAACCTCCGTCATGGTGTACAGGGTGTCCGGCTCGATGCCCTTGGCCACATCCACGATGATCTGCCCCTCGGCCACATAGGGCCGGGCCTTGGCAGCCGTGGAGCGCACGAAGACCGACGGCACCGCAAACAGCAGGATGTCCTTGTCCCGGCACACTTCCTCCACGCTCTTGGTAAAGCGCAGCTCCTTCGGGATCTTCATTCCGGGCAGATTGGGGTGCACGCGGGTGCTCGACAGGGCGTCGATCTCCTTTTCGATGGCAGACCAGACCAGCACATCGTTCCCGCTCACGCACAGCATCCGTGCCAGAGCCATGCCCCAGGTGCCCGCACCCAGGATACCGATTTTCTGTTTCGTCACGTTCAAATCCTCCGAATCTGCCGCGCGGCTTTCGTCGCGGGCCTGTTGTGCGCCGCAGTGGGCGGCTCGTCTGGTCTCATTGTACACGAAACCGCCTGCAACGTCAACTCCTTGCCAGACTGCACAAAGTTAGCGCGTGTTTCCCCGCGATTTTAGGAATAACAGGGGATTTGCCCAAACGAATTGCGCCGATTGGAAAAACATGTTATAGTATTCTGGTAGGAATTATAGGATATTCCCTGCCCGAACGCTCCTTTTCAGGTCTCTCATCAAACCTCCGCAGGTTCTTTTTTTCAGATAAGGAAGTTTTTTCAAATGCTCGAAGCCATTCTTTCCAACCGCACAGCCAACGTTTTGTGGGAAGCGCTGCCCCGCATCCTGTCGGCGGGCCTCACCATGACCATCCCGCTGACCCTCATCTCCTTCAGCCTTGCCATGGTGCTGGCCGTGGTGGTGGCGCTGGTGCAGTACGCCAATGTGCCGGTGCTGCGCCAGCTGGCCCGGTTCTACATCTGGGTCATCCGCGGCACACCGCTGCTGGTGCAGCTGTTCATCATCTTCTACGGCCTGCCCAGCGTCGGCATCATGCTGGACGCTTTCCCGGCAGCCGTCATCGCCTTTGCCATCAACGAGGGGGCCTACTGCGCCGAGACCATGCGCGGCGCACTGGAAAGTGTGCCCCAGGGCCAGCTGGAAGCCGGTTACTGCGTGGGCATGACCTGGTGGCAGATCATGCGCCGCATCGTGCTGCCGCAGGCGCTGCGCACGGCGGTGCCTGCCCTGTCCAACTCGCTCATCGGCATGATCAAGGACACCTCGCTGGCATCGAACATCACGGTCGCCGAACTGTTCATGGCCGGCCAGCGCGTTGCCGCCCGCACCTACATTTTTCTGCCCATCTACTGCGAGGTCGCCGTGGTCTATCTGCTGTTCTGCACGGTCGTCACCAAGCTGCAGAGCCTGTTGGAGCGTCAGCTGAACGCCCACGGCTTCCAGTGAGAAAGGGGAACGCATCATGGCCATGTTAGAGATCAAGAACATCCACAAATCCTTTCGCACCTATGACGAAAAACCACATTTTCACATCGGGCCGTTCCCGCGCGGCCATGCCCGCCGGGTGATCCGCACACTGGACGTGCTCCGGGGCGTGGACCTGACCGTGGAAAAAGGCGACGTCGTCGCCATCCTCGGCCCCAGCGGTTCCGGCAAGACGACCCTTCTGCGCTGCCTGAACTTTCTGGAGCCCACCGACAGCGGCAGCCTGACCTTTGACGGCGAGACCTTCGACCTCAGCAGGATCTCCGGCGCCGACATCGCCCGCCTGCGCAAAAAGACGGCCTTCGTCTTCCAGAACTACAACCTGTTCCGGAACAAGACCGCCCTGCAAAATGTCACCGAAGGGCTAGTCGTGGCCCGTAAAATGCCCAAGGCAGAAGCGGACGCCATCGGCCGGAAGATGCTGACAAAGGTCGGTCTGGCCGACCGGGCAGACGCCTATCCCCGCCAGCTTTCCGGCGGCCAGCAGCAGCGGGTGGCCATCGCCCGCGCCCTTGCCACCGACCCGGAGATCATCTATTTCGATGAGCCCACTTCGGCCCTGGACCCGGAGCTGACGGGCGAAGTGCTCTCGGTCATGCGCCAGCTGGCCGAGGAGGGGATGACCATGCTGGTCGTCACCCACGAGATGGGCTTTGCGCGGAACGTTTCTTCCAAGACCGTCTTCATGGAAAACGGCGTCGTCGTGGAGCAGGCCCCCTCGCAGGAGTTCTTTGCGAACCCGAAGGAGGAGCGCACCCGCGAATTTTTGCAGAAGATCTCGCAGCACGCATAATTTATTCCATTTGATTCTCCTATTTTCGAAAGGATATGATACCATGAAAAGAAGAACCTTTATCTCCCTGATGAGCGTTCTGGCTGCTGCCGGTGTGCTCACCCTGTCCGGCTGCTCTTCCAACGCGCCCAGTTCGAACAGCAATTCGAGTTCCAAGAGCGAATCCGCTGAGGCTGCTGACCAGCTTGCCGCCATCCAGGCCAGCGGCAAGCTCATCGTGGCACTGGAAGGTGCCTGGCAGCCCTGGAGCTACCACGACGAGAGCGACACCCTCGTCGGCTACGATGTCGAAGTCTCCCGCGCCATCGCCGAGAAGCTGGGCGTGGAACCGGAATATGTCGAGAGCGACTGGGACAGCCTGTTCGCCGGTCTGGATGCAGGCCGCTATGACATGGTCTGCAACGGCGTCGAAGTCACCGACGAGCGCGCTCTGACCTACGACTTCACCACCCCCTACGGCTACATCCACACCGCCCTTGCCGTCAAGAAGGACAATGATACCATCCAGACCTTCGAAGACCTGAAGGGCAAGACCACCGCCAACAGCCTGGCCTCCACCTATATGGAGCTGGCCGAGAGCTACGGCGCTACTGTGCAGGGCATCGACACGCTGGAAGAGACCATCCAGCTGCTGACCGCCGGCCGCATCGACGCGACCCTGAACGCCGACGTCTCCTTCTACGACTATCTGAACGTCCATCCGGACGCCGACTTCAAGATCGTCGCCCAGACCGAGGAGTCCTCTCACGTGGCCATCCCCCTGCGCAAGGGCGATGCCAGCGCCACCCTGCTGGAAGCCATCAACAACGCCATCGACGAGCTCCGCGCCGACGGCACCCTCAAGGAGCTGAGCGAAAAATACTTCGGTCAGGACATCTCCTCGGAAAATTAACATCACATCATCAAAAGAGGACGGCCCGCTCTGCGGGCCGTCCTCTTTTGCGTCAGGTATGAAAATACTCGTAAATGCTCTTTGCCATCTGCTTCCCCACGCCGGGCGTGTTCTCCAGCTGTTCCGGTGTTGCTTCCCGGACTGCCCCCACGCTCTTGAACTGCGCCATCAGCGCTCTGGCCGTCTTCGGCCCAACGCCGGGCACCTCGGTCAGGGTGGAAGAATAGCTCTTTTTCTTCATCTGCTGCTTGCGGTAGGCATTGGCAAAGCGGTGGGTCTCGTCCTGGATGGCCGTGATGAAGGTGAATGTTCCCCGGTTCATGTTGATGGCGATTTCCCGGCCTTCGCTGTCCACGATGGCGCGGGTGCGGTGGTGGTCGTCCTTGACCATGCCGAACAGCGGCACATCCGCCAGCTTGGTGCCCGCCAGCGCCGCCTTGGCCGCGCTGACTTGGCCCTTGCCGCCGTCCATCAGCAGCAGGTCCGGCTTCTCGCCGAAGTAATCCTCGCTGGCCTGCCCATGGGCGGCCAGCTCATGAACCCGTTCGTAGGCCGCCGCCCGGCGCGAGACCGTCTCGGCCAGCGAAGCGTAGTCGTCGGTGCCCAGCACCGTCTGCATCTTGAACTTCCGGTAGCCCGTCTTGTAGGGCTTGCCGTCCCGGAAGACCACCATGCCGCAGACGCTGGAACCGTCGCCCCAGTTGGAGATATCGTAGCTCTCGATGGTGCGGGGCGGCTTTGGCAGACCCAGCACCTGTGCCATCTCATCCAGCAGCTTTTCCTCGCGGGCATAGCGGCCGCTCTCCCGCGCCAGACGCTCCACGGCGTTGGTGTGGGCCATCTCGACCAGGTGCGCCTTGTCGCCCCGCTGGGGGACATACAGCTGCACCTCGCTCCCCCGCTTTTCGTTCAGGGCCTGCTGCAGTGCATCGCTGTCCGGCGGCAGCTCGTCCACCGCGATGACCTTGGGGATCTGCTCATCGTCCAGATAATAGCGGGGCAGGAACTCCTCCCGCACCGCCGCGATGTCGGCGGTATCGTGGAAGAGAAATTCCCGCTTGTCCGTCAGCCGCCCCTCGCGGAAGCGCAGGACCGCCGCGCAGACGCTGCTGGGGGTCCCGGCCAGCGCCACCACGTCCATCTCCACATCCGGGTCCACGACCACCTTCTGGCCCGCCGTCACCTTGGTGATGGCGTTGATCTGATCCCGCAGCAGAGCCGCCGTCTCAAATTCCAGCCGGTCAGACGCTTCCTGCATCCGCTCGTTCAGCGTTTTCAGGATGTCCTTTTTGCCGTAGCGGATGAGGTGCACCGCGCTCTTGACGGCCTGATTGTAGTTTTCGCAGCTGATCCTGCCGCTGCACACCGCCATGCACTTGCCGATGTGGGCGTTCAGGCAGGGGCGCCCTTTGCCGCAGTCCTGCGGGAAGCGCTTATTGCACCGGGGCAGCAGAAAGGCATCCATCGCCGTTTCCGCCATCTGCCGGGCCGCAAAGCTGGAGGTGTACGGGCCGAGATACTCTGCGCCGTCGTCCTCCTTTTGCAGCGTGAAGGACAGACGCGGCCACGGCTCTTTCGTCACCTTGATATAGCTGTAGCCCTTGTCGTCCTTCAGCAGGATGTTATATTTGGGGGTGTGGGCCTTGATCTGGCTGGCTTCCAGCACCAGCGCCTCGAACTCGCTCTGGCAGACGATGACGTCGAACGCATAGGCGTGGGCTATCATCTGGCTGACCTTGTTGTCGTGGGGGACCCCCTCCCGAAAATACTGGCTCACCCGGATGCGCAGCCGCTTGGCCTTGCCGATATAGATGATGGTGTCGGTCTTATCCCGGATGATATACACACCGGGCAGCAGCGGCAGCATACAGGCTTTCTGGTAGAGTTCTGCTTTCGTCATTCTTCTTCGTCGTGCTCGTGGTTCTGTTTTTCTTCCCGGATGCGTCTGGCTTTCCGGATGTTATAACAGGCGCTGCCCATGCCCGCACCGGCCAGGATGGAGCACCACAGCTTCGGCTTTTCCTCGGTGAGGGCGGGCAGCAGCAGGTCTGCCGCCAGCAGCGCCGCAAACAGGCCGAAGAACACCTTCCAGATGGTGCCCTCCTCGCAGATGTCGTTCACTTTCTTCAGCAGCTTCGTTGTCGATCCTTTCACGGCACATGCCTCCTTCTTCTCATCCTACCAAAAAAGCGGCAGGAAATACTCCCACCGCTTCAAAAGATCAAAGGCTCGAATTACTCTGCAAAGCCGGACTCGACCAGCTTGATCAGGCCATCGACTGCAGCCTGCTCATCCGCGCCGTCCGCGATGATGCGGATGGTGGTACCGCCCACGATGCCCAGAGACAGAACGCCCAGCAGGCTCTTCGCGTTCACGCGGCGCTCCTCTTTCTCGACCCAGATGGAAGACTTGAACTCGTTAGCCTTCTGGATAAAGAAGGTAGCCGGACGAGCATGCAGACCAACCTGATTTTCAACGGTAACTTCTTTGACGTACATAGTAAAACGCTCCTATCTTATCGTTTTCGGGATGCAATCATGTTTTGTGCCTGTTGCGTTGTACCTATTTTAGCGCAAGGCGAAACCGTTGTACAGCCCCTCGACACATTTTTGGCGGTTTTCCCAATGATACTGGGGGCTTTTTTCGCCATTTATACAAAGATACCAAAATTATTCCCCTGTCATTGGCGGGGTAATACAAAAGTTTTCAACATTTTTTCGACTGTCGGCGGACATTTGCAGGCTTCGGCAGCTTTTTTCAGCCCTCGTACCGCATCACCAGCAGCTCGCTGTGCACTGCGGCAAAGCTGTCTTTGGCGGGGTCGAACACGGCTTCCACACCGCACACTACCCAGCCCATCCGGCGGTAGAGCGCCAGCGCACGGGTGTTGGCATCCAGTACGGTCAGGGTCGGATGCTCGTGCTCCGGCAGCTTTTTGCGGGCAAAGTCCAGCATCTTCTGGCCGATGCCCTTTCCGCGCGCTGCGGCGCTCACGAACAGGTGCTCGATCTGGCCGGTCTTGTGGTTCACGGCCACCATCCCGTCCGGCACCTCTTTAGTCAAGTGCAGATAGAACGCCCAGCCGTTTGTTTTTTCTTCTTTGAGCTGATTGTAAAAAAACTCCGGCGTCCATACGGCCAGCCCCTCTTCCGTCCAGACATCCGCACAGATGGTGCGGCGGCCCTCCGCAAAGAGCTGTGCAGCGGCCCGGAACTGCTCTTCGGTCTTCACCAGCCGGACATTCTCGCCCCGTTTCCACTTGGGCAGCTCGGTGATGGGGTGGGTCCTGCACCACGCCTCATAGAGCTCCGGGCGGCGCAGCCGAGTGCGGGTGCGGCTCTGCTCACCCCGCCATGCGTCGATCTTCTGGTGGTCGCCGCCCAGCAGCACCGGAGGCACCGCGCGGCCCTCCCAGACTTCCGGCCGGGTGTACTGCGGATATTCCAGCAGACCGTCCCAATAGCTTTCCTCTTCGTAGCCCTTCTGTTCGGCCAGCACACCGGGCTTGAGCCGCAGCACACTGTCCGCCACCACAAGGCTTGCCAGCTCGCCGCCGGTCAGGATATAGTCGCCGATGGAGATCTCCTCATCGGCAAAGGCGTCGATGACCCGCTCGTCGATGCCCTCGTAGTGGCCGCAGACCAGGGTCAGATTGTCGTATTCCGCCAGCCGCCGGGCATGTTCTTCGGTGTAGCGCTGACCGCCTGCCGTCAAGAATACAATATGCGGCTTGGGGCGTCCCTGTGCCTCCACTTCTTGCTGAACGGCCCGCAGGCAGTCCGCAATGGGCTGGGCATACAACACCATGCCGCAGCCGCCGCCGTAGGGGTAGTCGTCGGTCTGCTTCTGTTTGTTCAGGGTATAGTCCCGGATCTGGTGGCAGTGGGTCTCAATATAGCCCCGCTTTGCCGCACGGCCCAAAATGCTGGCATCCAGCACCTGCTGGCACATCTCCGGGAAGAGGGTCACGATGTCCACACGCATTCCCATGGCTCACTCCTCCTCCCGCTCGCTGTCGCAGTCGTCGTCCAGCAATCCGGGGATGGGCGTGACGAGGATGTACCCCTCCGGCGGGTTCCGCTCTTTCAAAAAGGCGTCCACACCGGGGAACAGATATTCTTTGCCGTTGGGGGCCTTGACGGTGTAGATGTCCTGCGCACCGGGGTGGTCCACGCTGGTCACGACGCCGTACACCTTGCCGGTGTCGGCATCCCGCACCTCGCAGCCGATGAGGTCGGCCACATACCACCGCCCGGCGGGCAGAGTGGCATCGCTGCGGTCAAAATAGAACACCTGCCCCCGCAGCGCACGGGCGGCGTCCATGTCGTTGACGCCCTCCAGCTGGAGCAGCGCCATCTGCCCCTGCGGGCGGATGGACACGATCTTGTAGCACCTGCCGCCCTGGGCCGAAGCATACAGCCTGCCGACCTTTTTCAGGAACGCCACGCCGTCGCACCAAAGCTCCAGTTTCATTTCACCGCGCACACCGTGGGTGGTCACGACCTTGCCTGCTTCCAGATATTGCTGCATCGTTTTCTCCTGTTCCCCCTCTCCGTCTCGCTCGCGCCCGACAGCTCCCCCGATCGGGAAGCCCTCGGCACAAAGAGAACGCTTCCTCTGGCTGCCAAGGCCTCTCCTATTCGGAGAGGTGGCATTGCGCAGCAATGACGGAGAGGTTTCGTTCTTCTATAATAAAAGGCCCTTTGCCTTGCAGCAAAGGGCCCGTAGGGTGCTCAGTCGATCTCAACAAGGACCTTTTCATCGACCCGCACAGCAGCCGCGCGCATCACCACACGAATGGCTTTTGCGATCCGGCCCTGCTTGCCGATGACACGGCCCATATCTCCCTCTGCCACGCTCAGGTGGTAGACGATGGTGCCGTCCTCGCGGGGCTCGTCCACCGTGACCTTGACGGCGTCCTTGTCCTCCACGAGACCGCGGGCAACTGCCAGCAACAGCTCCTGCATGAGTCCGCCCTCCTACTTACAGAATGTTGGACTTCTTCAGCAGCACGCGAACGGTATCGGTGGGCTGTGCGCCGTTTGCGATCCATGCCTTTGCCTTCTCGGCGTCGATCTTCACGATAGAGGGCTCCTGGTTGGGATCGTAAGTGCCGATCTCCTCGATGAAACGGCCGTCGCGGGGGAAGCGGCTGTCAGCAACAACAACACGATAGAAGGGAGCCTTCTTGGCGCCGACGCGGCGCAGACGAATCTTAACTGCCATGGTAAATATCCTCCAAAAATTGTTTGTGCCCCAGTGCGGGGTGTTCTAAAAATCTATCTGTACAACCCCAGCGGGGTGTATACCAACATTATTTCAGGCCGCGGAAGGCGTTCGGATTGCCCATCATGCCGCCCAGGCGGCGGGCAAAGCCCTTGGGGCTCTTCTTGAACTGCTTCATCATCTTCTGCATCATCTCAAACTGCTTGAGCAGCTTGTTGACGTCCTCGACCTTGGTGCCGCTGCCCGCTGCAATGCGGCGCTTGCGCTTGGGGTTGATGATGGAGGGCTTCTCGCGCTCTTCCTTCGTCATCGAGTAGATCATCGCCTCGATGCGGTCAAAGGCCTTCTCGTCGACCTGGCTGGCGTCGATGCCCGACATGCCGGGCATCATGCTGAGCATGGCCCCCGCGCCGCCCATCTTGCGGATCTGCGCAAACTGGGCCAGCATATCGTTCATGTCGAACTTGTTCTCCATCATCCGCTTGGCCGTCTCTTCGGCGGCCTTTTCGTCGGCGGCATCCTGTGCGCGCTCGATGAGGCTGAGCACATCGCCCATGCCGAGGATGCGGCTGGCCATGCGGGAGGGATGGAAGACTTCGAGGTCATCCAGCTTTTCGCCGGTGCCCTGGAACTTGATGGGTTTGCCGGTGACGGACAGCACCGAAAGGGCTGCGCCGCCGCGGGTGTCGCCGTCGGTCTTGGTCAGGATGATGCCGTCGATGCCGACCGTCTCGTTGAAGGTCCTGGCGACGTTCACGGCGTCCTGACCGGCCATGGCGTCCACGACCAGCAGGGTCTCATCCACAGGCACGGCTTCCTTGATGTCCACCAGCTCCTGCATCAGGACCTCGTCGATCTGCAGGCGGCCGGCGGTATCCAGGATGAGGATGTCGTTGCCGTAGTCCTTCGCATGGGCCAGCGCCTTTTTGGCGATGACCGGCGGCTTTTCGCCGTCCAGCGTAAAGACCGGTGCCCCGGCCTGTTTTCCCACGACCTTCAGCTGGTCGATGGCGGCCGGGCGGTAAATATCGCAGGCCACCAGCATGGGGCGGCGGCCCTGCTTGATGAAGTATTTGGCCAGTTTGGCGGCGTGGGTCGTTTTACCATTGCCCTGCAGGCCGCAGAGCATGATGATGGTCTGCCCCTTGTTCTTGACGATCAGCTTCGGGGCTTCCTCGCCGCCCATCAGGGCGATCAGCTCCTCGTTGACGATCTTGACCACCTGCTGGGCCGGGGTCAGGCTCTCCATGACCTCCTGCCCCATCGCACGTTCCGAGACCTTGGCGCAGAACTCCTTCGCCACCTTGTAGTTGACGTCGGCTTCCAGCAGGGCCATCCGGACTTCGCGCATCGCGGCCTTGATGTCGGCCTCGGTCAGTTTGCCGTGGCCGCGCAGTTTTTTGAACACACCGGCAAGGCGGTCGGTCAAAGATTCAAATGCCATGTGCGGTGCTCCTCTCAGAATGATCTGAGCATCAGCTCTCGTTGACCTCGTCCATGGACCGGATGATCCCCAGCATCTTGGTCAAAGTGGCTGCATACTCGGTGGTGGTGAGTTTCGCGTAGGGGCCGGTGCACTCGAACCGTGCATCCACGACGAGCTGTTCCAGCTCTTCCAGCTTTTCCTGCACCCGGCGGTAGCGGGCCGCGAAGCCGACTTTGGCTTCCAGCTCCTTCAGGGTGGTCTCGCCATGCTTGATGGCGTCCCGTGCGCCCTGGCGGGTGATGCCGAAATTTTCCCCAATCTCGCTCAGCGAAAGGTCGTCGTTGTAATACTGGTTCAGCATCTCGCGCTGCTTGGGCGTGAGGACTTCGCCGTAAAAATCGAGCAGATAGCCCATCTCAAAATCTTTTGCCATTGTGCGTTTCTGCCCTGACCTTCCATCGTTTGTAAAGTTTTTTTGCTTTACATACGGAGTATAGCAGACTGTTCGCCCCTTGTCAAGGCTTTTCTTCATCACTCTGCCAGATTTTTTCGCGGATTTTCTCCATTTTTGCCAAAGTGCGGCTTGACGCCCCGCCCGCTTTGCGTTAGGATTATTATAATGTATCCCACCGAAGGAGGAATTTCGTGGCCATTTATCCAAACTTTTACCAGACCCTGCTGCCCTGCCCCATCGTGGAGCTGCGGGGCTACCTTTCTGCCTGCGGGCTGAAGGGGCGGCTGTACGCCTACCTGGACTTTGACGGCCCTACCGGCACGTCCCGCGATGCGCTGGCCGAAGGGATGCTGGCCCTTGCGGCAGAGCAGCACGCGCTGGCCCCCGGCCAGCCCATCATCGAGGCTTCCACCGGTGCCTTTGCGGCGGCATTGACTCTGGCCAGCCGCACCGCTGGGCACCCCATCGTGATCGCCATGCCGGAAGATGCCCCGGCCCTGCGGCAGGAGTATCTGCTCCGCCTCGGTGCCCAGATTTTGCACTCCCCGGCCCGGAACGGTCTGGCCGGTGCGCGGGCGCTGGCCGAGAGCAAGGCTGCGGAGAACGGCTGGTACTATATGAACTGGCTCGCCAACGACAACAACCCCGAATACCACCGCCGCGTCACCGGCCCCGCCATCGCCAAAGCCATCGCGCGGGAGGGCAGGAGCCTTGTGGACAGCGTCGTGGTCAGCGTGGGCAGCGCAGGCACCATCACCGGCGTGGGCGAAACGCTCAAGGCCTGGACGAACGACGTCCGGATGGTGGCGGTCGAGCCGTTTGAGAGCCAGGCTCTCAGCGGCGGGTTCACAGGCGGCCACGGCATCCCGGAAATGGGCTTCGGCTTCATCCCCAAAAATTACAATGCCTACGTGGTGGACAACGTCGCCGCCGTCACCCGCTCCGACGCCGCCCGCGCCGCACAGAAGGTCCTCATCACCGACGCCATCCCTGCTTCGCTCAGCGCCGGTGCCGCCCTCCACGCCGCCGCGCAGCTACTGGCCAAGGGCACCAGCCGTTCGGCTCTCGTCATCCTCAGCGGACGGCAAACGATTTTTTAATGAAACGGTTTTCCTCTTTACAACCTCTTCGTCATTGCTTCGCAATGCCACCTCTCCTAGTAGGAGAGGCCTTGGCAGTTCCCACAAAGCAACCGGTTTCGCCAGAGGCTCCCCTGCCAGGGGAGCTGTCGAGCGGATGCGAGACTGAGAGGTTGTACGAAGGAACGTCTGAAATTTACCATAGAAAAGAGCATCTACCATGACAAAAGATATGACGACCGGCAGCATCACACCGCTGCTGGTGAATTTCACCATTCCCCTCGTGCTGGGCAACCTGTTTCAGCTTACCTACAACGCGGTGGACAGCATCATCGTGGGCAAGTTCGTCGGCGAAGACGCCCTGGCCGCTGTCGGCACCTCCAACCCGCTGATGACGCTGGCCATCCTCTTCATCAACGGCATGTGCCTGGGGGCAGGCATCCTCGTCAGCACCGCGTTCGGTGCAGGCGACAACAAGCTCGTGGAGCGCCAGGTCTCCACCACCGCCATCGCGGGCACCGTATTCTCGCTGGCCTTCTCGCTGGTCTGCATCCTGCTGGCGAACCCCCTGCTGCGGCTGCTCCAGGTCCCGGAAGAGATCCTTCCCATCGCGGTGAACTACCTGCGCATCGTCTTTGCAGGCCTCATCTTCACCTTCTTCTACAACTTCCTCGCCGCCACCATGCGCGCTTTGGGCGACAGCAAAAGCGCCCTCTACTTTCTGATGGTCAGTTCGGTGCTGAACATCGCGGGCGACCTGTTCTTTGTTGAGGTTCTGGACTGGGGCTCGGAAGGCTGTGCGCTTTCCACCGTCCTCAGCGAAGCCGCCTGCTGTGCGCTCTGCCTCGTCTACATCCGCTGGAAGATCCCCGTCCTGCAGCTTGGCCGCCGCTGGCTCATTTTTGACAGCTCCCTGCTGAAAAAGACCGTCAGCTACGGCTGGGCCAGCGCCATGCAGCAGGCCACGGTCCAGCTGGGCAAGATCGCGGTGCAGGCCATCGTCAACACGATGGGCGTCAACGCCATGGCCGCGTTCACCGCGTCCAGCCGCATCGACGACTTCGCCTATATCCCCCAGCAGAACATCGGCCACGCCGCCACCACCCTGATGGCCCAGAACCGCGGTGCCGGGAAAAAGGACCGCGTCCGCAGGGGCTTCTTCTGCGGCCTGAAGATCGAAGCCGTCTACGCCGTCTGCATCACGGTCCTCTGCTACGTCTGCGCCGAACCCATCATCCGCCTCTTTGCAGACCAGCCCGAAGTCGTGGAACTGGGCGTCCGCTTTCTGCGGCTCGTCTCCCTGTTCTACCTGATGCCTGCCCTCACCAACGGTGTGCAGGGCGGCTTCCGCGGCCTGGGCGACCTGAAGATCACCCTCAACAGCAGTATGCTCAACATGGCAGGCCGTGTGGCCGCTGCCGCCGTTTTCGTCCTCATCCTCCACATGGACATCGAGGCGCTGCCCTACAGCTACGCCGTTGGCTGGGTCCTCATGCTCCTCTACGAAGTGCCCGCCCTCGTGCGCTGCCTGAAGGACGGGACGTTGTAAAACCAGACCCTTTTCCGGACGCTAAAAAGGGAGGCCTCCTTCGCAGGAAGCCTCCCTTTTGGTTTGCGTTTGATCAGCCGCGCTTTGCCAGCAGAGCCTCGATCTTCTTGATGGGGTCAATGATGCTGGAAACGGACATGTCGTGGTTCAGCGCTACCACGAAGTAGGCAGCATACTTGGAAACATCGACATCGACGTACCAGTCGCGGGTCAGCAGCTCCGGCAGACGGTAGGTCAGGTTGGTGCCCACCACGTAGTCCAGCGTGCCGTCCGCCACGGCTTGGTCGAACTTTGCCAGACCGCTGGTAAACAGCGGGAAGGTGGCGTTGGCGATGATGCGGCCAGCACCGCGCTTCTTCAGGTTGCCGGCAACTTCCAGCATGCTCTCGCCAGAAGCGATGATGTCGTCCGCGATGAAGACGGTCTTGCCTTCCACGGAATCGCCCAGATACTCGTGGGCCACGATGGGGTTGCGGCCGTTCACGACGCGGGTATAGTCACGGCGCTTGTAGAACATGCCCAGGTTGCAGCCCAGCACACTGGAGAAGTACATGTTGCGGCTCATTGCGCCTTCGTCGGGGCTGACCACGATGAACTTCTCCTTGTCGAAGCTGATCTCCGGGTTCTTCTTCAGCAGGCTCTTGAGGACCTGATAGGTCGGCATCGCGTTGTCGAAGCTGAGCAGGGGCACGGCGTTCTGGACGCGGGGGTCGTGTGCATCAAAGGTGATGATGTTCTTCACGCCCATGGTCTGCAGCTCCTGCAGGGCCACAGCGCAGTCCAGGCTCTCGCGGACGACGCGGCGATGCTGGCGGCCGCCGTACAGGCTGGGCATGATGACCGACACGCGGTGTGCCTTGCCGGCCACGGCCTGGATGAGGCGCTTCAGGTTTGCGAAATGGTCGTCGGGAGAGAGGTGGTTCTCGTAGCCGAACAGGTTGTAGGTCACGCTGTAGTTGCCCGGATCGACAACGATGAAGATATCGTCGCCGCGGACGGACTCCTTGACCAGACCCTTTGCGTCGCCGCTCTGGAAGCGGGGGCACTCGCAGGGGATGATGAAGCTATCCTTCTCCACACCGGCAGACTTTGCCCACTCGACAAGGTGTCTGTCGATGAGGGCGGTCAGCTCCTCTGCACCGGGGCAGGCCAGCAGACGCAGATCTGCAACGCTGGGCTCCTGAAAAAATGCCATCGGGTTAACTTCGTTAGACATTGTTACAACTCCTTCATGTTCCTTAAACCAAGCCGACAACAGGACTGCTGAAGTCCATATCTGTCTCTATTCTATCACAAAATCTCCGTTTCGACACCCAAAAGTTCCCCCATCAGCGGATTTTCTGCGCCTTGCACATCTGTTATTCCAAAATCCGTAGGACTCTGTGAGTTTTTTACAAAAACCACAGTTTTTTCATACAAACCCACCTTCTTCGACACAAAAAATAGTCCAGGGCCTCTCCCAGCGGAAAGGTCCCGGACCGTTTTTTCAGTTTCTTATGCCGATCACAGCGCTGCCACAGCGGCCTTCAGTGCTTCCACGCGGTCGGTGTTCTCCCACTTCACGCCCAGATCCTCGCGGCCCATGTGGCCGTAGGCGGCCAGCTTGCGGTAGATGGGCTTGCGCAGGTCGAGGTCGCGGATGATGGCGGCGGGGGTCAGGTCAAAGACCTTCTCCACAGCCTGCTCGATCTTGTCGTCGGCGACCTTGCCGGTGCCGAAGGTATCCACCATGATGGAGACCGGCTTTGCCACGCCGATGGCATACGCCACCTGCACCTCGCACTTGCTGGCCAGACCGGCAGCCACGATGTTCTTGGCCACCCAGCGGGTCGCATACGCAGCGCTGCGGTCCACCTTGCTGGGGTCCTTGCCGGAGAACGCGCCGCCGCCGTGGCGGGAATAGCCGCCGTAGGTATCGACGATGATCTTACGGCCGGTCAGGCCGGAGTCGCCCTGCGGGCCGCCCACGACGAAGCGGCCGGTCGGGTTGATGTAGTATTTGGTGTTCTCGTCCAGCAGCTCTGCGGGGATGGTGGCCTTGATGACCTTTTCCATCACGTCGGCGCGCAGCTGCTCCATGCTGACGGAGTCGCTGTGCTGGCTGGAGATGACCACGGCATCCACGCGGAACGGCTTGCCGTCCTCATCGTACTCCACGGTGACCTGGCTCTTGCCGTCCGGGCGCAGATAGTCCAGCTCGCCGTTCTTGCGCACCTCGGTCAGGCGCTTGGCCAGCTTGTGGGCCAGCGAGATGGGCATGGGCATCAGCTCCGGGGTCTCGTCGCAGGCATAACCGAACATCATGCCCTGGTCGCCTGCACCGCCGACCTGATCGTTGGTGCCAAGGGCGATGTCGGGGCTCTGGCCGTCGATGTTGGAGATGACAGCGCAGGTGTCGGCGTCAAAGCCGTACTTTGCGCGGGTGTAGCCGATCTCAGAGACGACCTCGCGGACGATCTTCTGGAAATCCACGTAGCAGTTGGTGGTGATCTCGCCCATGATGTGCACCAGGCCGGTGGAAGCGCAGGTCTCGCAGGCCACGCGGGCGTCGGGGTCGTTGGTCAGGATCTCGTCCAGGATTGCGTCGGAGATCTGGTCGCAGATCTTGTCGGGATGTCCTTCGGTAACGGACTCAGAAGTAAACAGATGTCTTGCCATAAAAGTTGTCCTCCATAAAATGTGGTGATCCATTCACAGCTTCCTACACGGCATCAAGATTTTTTGCGCAAACAAAAACGCTCAGAACCGAAGCTCTGAGCGTTGCACTCTTATCTTTCGGTTTCCCGCAGGATTTGGCACCTTATGCTCTTGCACAGGTTGTCGGGCTTCACAGGGCCTGTCCCCTCAGCCGCTCTTGATAAGTCGGTATTCAGTTGTTTTCTGCGTAATATCTTATCATCTCTTCGTCGAAATGTCAAGAACAGTCTGACTCTTTTTATACAACATTCCAAAATTGATCAAGAATACCGGTTTGACCAGCAAAAGCACAGCTTTCGCTGTGCTTTTGTTGAAAAAAACTCAGTAACCCTTTGCCTGTTCGCCGTTCAGCAGCTTGACCGCGCGGGAAGTGCCCAGACGGTCCGCGCCCAGCGCGAGGAACTTTTCCATATCGTCCACGGTGGAGATGCCGCCGGCAGCCTTGACCTTGCAGCGGCCATGTACGCCCTTGACCATCAGTTCCACGTCGTGGAAGGTCGCGCCTGCGGTGGAGAAGCCGGTGCTGGTCTTGATATAGTCCGCCCCCGCCTCACAGACGATGTCGCACATTTTCTCTTTTTCCTCGTCGGTCAGCAGGCAAGTCTCGATGATGACCTTGAGCACCTTGTCGCCCACGGCCTGCTTGACGGCGCGGATGTCCTCGCGGACGGCGTCGTACTCCTTGTTCTTCAGGCGGCCGATGTTGATGACCATGTCCACCTCAGACGCGCCGTTCTCGATGGCCTTCTTTGCCTCAAATGCCTTGGACTCGGTGTCCATAGCCCCCAGAGGGAAGCCGACGACACAGCACACCGGGATGCGGCCGGCCAGATACTCCACGGCCTGTTTCACATAGCAGGTGTTGATGCAGATGGAAGCCGTGTGATTTTCCACGGCCTCGTCGCAGATGACCTGGATCTGGGGCCAGGTCGCCTCCGGCTTCAGCAGGGTATGGTCCACATGGGAGAGAATTTCTTCACGAGTCATGTTTGTTTCTCCTTTTTACTTGCTGGCACGGCGCACCTTTGCCATGCCGACAGCACTCAGGGCAATTGCAGTTGCAGAGACCGTTGCACCAATGATGCCCAGCACCAGGCCGGAAACCAGAAATGCAAAACCTTTCAGACCACGCTTCATAAAACCGTACCTCCTAAATGTTTTGATTGGTAGAACCTTACTTTTTCTTAAAAATGATCAACTTGCTGAACACATAGTTCAGCACGATCACCAGTACATTGGAAAAGATCTTCACGGCAAGGCCCCACAGTGCCTGCGCATTGTAGCGGCTGGTAACGAAGATCGCCGTGGGGCCGTCTGCACCGCCGATGACGGCAATAGCGGCAGAGCCATCCGTGACCCCCGCCGGTGTGCCTGCATAGGAGGCTGCCATCTGGATGGCCGTATCCGGGCCAAGCCAGTGGGCCACCACGCTCAGCACCCCCTGCATCAGCTCGTCCATCAGCGCGGCACCCTGCGCAGCCAGCAGATTGCCCAGCACCAGCATAATTGCAGTGTCCAGCAACATTGTACCCAGACGACAGGTGACGAATGCACCAAATTCCCTCGCCATGGCCTTGCCCTGCGTTTTGCTGCGGAACACAAAGGCGCGGTTGGTGCAGTAGGCAAACAGGATGCAGATGATGTTATCCAGCACATTGCCCCAGCTGTTGGCAGCTGTGTAGCCGAACAGCTTGTTGAACAGCGCATACAGCACAATGTTCAGCAGGGTGGTCAGCACACCAAAGATGAGATAGGAAAGCACTTCCCAGTGCTTTTTGATCCAGTTTATCATAAAACTCACGTTTCCTCAACCGCAGGGCCTGCCTGCGAGGGGATAAAAAACAGCCCCGCCGCCGTTATCCCGGCAACGGGGCTGTTGATCGCATTGTGTCAGGCGTTTGCCTTCACGATGGGCTGATTACTCAGCGTCCTCGTTCAGCAGAGCCTTCATGGACAGGCTGATGCGCTTCTTGTCGAAGTCGACATCCAGCAGCTTCACATCGACCATATCGCCGACCTTCAGTGCGTCGGAGACCTTCTCAACGCGGTCATTGCTGATCTCGCTGATGTGGACCAGACCGTCAACACCCGGCAGGATGCGGACGAAAGCACCGAACTTGGTCAGAGAGACGACCGGAGCATGGAAGGTGCTGCCGATGGGGTAGTTGTTCTTCAGCTGCTCCCAGGGGTTGTCCTCAGCCTTCTTGTAGCCCAGAGAGACCTTGTGGTTCTCACGGTCGATATCCTTCACATACACCTCGATGGTGTCGCCGACAGAGACGACCTCAGAGGGATGCTTGATGCGGTTCCAGCTCAGCTCGCTGATGTGGCACAGGCCGTCCACACCGCCGATATCGACGAATGCACCGTAAGAGGTCAGGCTCTTGACAACGCCGGTGTAGCTCTTGCCCACTTCGACATTTGCCCAGAACTCCTCACGCTTTGCCTTGTTCTGCTCAGCGGTGACCTTGTTGATGCTGCCGACGATCTTGCGGCCGGAGCACTCGGTGACGACCAGCTGAACGTGCTGGCCGACCAGAGCAGTGTAGTCCTCGTCGCGGCGCATCGTGGCCTGAGAACGGGGAACGAACACCTTGACGCCCTTGACGTTGACGACAACGCCGCCCTTGTTGAACTCGGTGACATCGCCCTCGACGACTTCACCGGATTCTGCTGCCTTGGCGATCTCTTCCATGCCCTTGCGAGATGCGAGCTTCTTGCGGGAGAGCTGGATGACGCCGTCCTGGTCCATAACCTTCTCGACGATGAGGTCCAGCTCATCGCCAACCTTCACCAGGTCTTCGACCTTGGCGGAGGAATCATCGGTCAGCTCGCTCAGCTTGACAAAGCCGGTCTGCTTCGCACCGATATCCACCTGGATCTCGTTGGCAGAGATGCTGGTCACGATTCCTTTCACAATACTGCCTGCATGAACACGCTTCTCCTCGGATGCGTTCAGCATCTCCTCGAAGCTCATGCTGTCATTGATTTCTGCGCTCATACTGTTAAGTACCTCCTCAATAATAGACGATGGCGTTGAAGCCCCTGCTGTGACGCCCGCCGTTTTAACATTCGCAAACCATTCAGGCCGAAGTTCGCTCGCTGTCTCGACCGTTACGGCTCGCGTGTGCTTTGCGGCGACCTGTACCAGCTTTTGGGTATTGGAAGAATGATGACCGCCAATGACAACAATGATGTCGCATTGCTGGCTGAGGTCTTCCGCTTCCTGTTGCCTCGCCCACGTCGCATTACATATTGTATCAAAAATTCGGGCGTTTGTATAGGCTTTTTTGAGAAACTCCGAACTTTCTTGCCATTTTGTTACCTGAAATGTGGTCTGTGCAACCGCAAAAATGGGTTTTGAGGGGTCCGAAGGGCCTTTCCAGGCCTTCAACTCGTCCAGATCACTGAACACAAATACCTCTCCCCCGGTATGTCCGACGATGCCCTGCACCTCCGGATGGGTCTTGTCGCCTGCCACCAGCAGCACCGCGCCCTCGGCCTCGGCCCTGGCGGCGATGTTCTGGATCTTCTTCACAAAGGGGCAGGTCGCGTCGTGGTAGACCAGGGCGCGCTGCTCCAGCGTGTCGTAAATGCTGCGGGGCACACCGTGGCTGCGGATGATGACTTCGTACCCGGTGGGGATGTCATCCACCGTGTCGGCCACCAGCGCCCCCCGGCGCTCCATATCGGCCACAGCCTGCGGGTTGTGGATGAGCGGCCCCAGCGTTGCCACCTTGTGGCCCTCATCCAGCAGGTTATACGTCAGCTCCACCGCCCGGTTCACACCGAAGCAGAAGCCCGCCGTCTTCGCCAAACGAATCTCCATGTTATCCTCCTGTCTTGATCGGCTTCACTCACGGTCGGCCCAAATCTTCCCATGCGTCCAGAAGCGCCTGCTTGTTGGCCCGCAGGGTCTTCAGGTCGCGGCGGCTCTCCATGGCGAACTGTGCGGCGGGCATCGGCTCGCCGTAGACGACCTTCACCTTGCAGAACAGCTTCATCCTGCCGTCCGGTGTGTCGTAAAGGATGCGCACCGGCACCACATCCACCGCCGCCTGCGCCGCAATGACGAACAGGCCGCTCTTGGGCTGCAGGAGCTTTCCTTCTTTTTCGCGGGTGCCCTCCGGGAAGATGAGCAGTGTGCCGCCGTTCCGGCAGGCCTCCACCGTCTGGTCGATCACATCCAGCTCTTCGCGGGTGCCGCGCACACACAGCGCCCCCATCCAGCGGAAAAACCAGGTCAGCAGCACGTTGATCTCAAACAGTTCCTTCTTGGCGAAGACCACCATCCGCCGCCCCCAGAACCGGGTGATGACCACGAACACCGGGTCGATGGCGGAAACATGGTTCGGTGCGATGATGCAGCCGTTCGTCCGGACTTTCTTCAGATTCTCCCGGCCGATGCACTCCACTCGGAACCCGATGTGGAACACGATCCACGCCAGCGGGAGCAAAATATAATAGAGTACCATTGCGCTCCTCTCAGACCTTGGATGCGATGATCTGTTTCATGGCATCCAGGCTCTGCTCAAAGTTGAGCTCAGAGGTGTCCAGCAGAACGGCGTCGTCGGCCTGCTTCAGCGGGGCAGCCTCGCGGTGGGTGTCCTGATAATCGCGCTGCTTCACATCTTCCAGCACCTTTTCAAAGGAGATGTCCACGCCCTTCTCCTGATACTCCTTCCAGCGGCGTCTGGCGCGGGCCTCCGGGGCAGCGGTCAGGAAGATCTTCACGGTCGCATGGGGCAGCACCACCGTGCCGATGTCGCGGCCGTCCATCAGAACGTTCTGGGTCCGGGTCATATCGCGCTGCTGATCCAGCAGGAAAGCGCGGACTGCCGGGTTGGCCCCCACAGCCGAAGCCGCCATGCCCACCTCATCGGTGCGGATGAGCCGGCTGACGTCCTCCCCGTTCAGGTAGATGTGCTGTTCGCCGTCCACCGAATCCAGCCGCAGCGAGATCTCCGGCAGCAGTGCATTGACGGCCTCATTGTCCTTGGGGTCTTTGCCCGCGCGCAGTGCATACAGGCCGATGGTGCGGAACATCGCACCGGTATCCACATAAATGTAGCCCAGCTCAGCCGCCAGACGGCGCGCCAGCGTGGATTTGCCCGCACCTGCAGGCCCATCGATCGCAACAGAAATCATGTGTATGTCTCCTTCTATATAAATTATAAATTATTTGCAAAACTCTGTGCGGTGCAGAACGCGATCTGCAAATTGTAGCCGCCGGTGTAGGCGTCCACGTCCAGCACCTCGCCTGCAAAATAGAGGCCCAGCGCCTTCTTGCTCTGCATGGTCTTGGGGTCAACCTCCCGCACCGACACGCCGCCCGACGTGATGACCGCATGGGCCAGGTCGCCGCGGGCATCAATGGGCACCTTCCAGTGCTTGCACAGCTGCACCAGCTCCCGCTTCTGCTCGCGGGTGATCTGGTTGGCTCTGGTGGTCGGGTCGATGCCCCAGCGAGCCACCATGACCGGCTGCATACTGGACGGCAGCAGCTTGACCAGCGCCCCCTGCGCCGCGTGGTTCGCCAACAGGGCAAAATCGCGGGTGATGCGATCGTAGAGCTGCTCCTCGCTCAGGGCGGGCTTCAGGTCGATTTCCGCATGGTAGCGGTGCTTTTTCATGTCGCCGAGGTGGCTGGATGCGCTCAGCGTCAGCGGGCCGCTGATGCCGAAGTGGGTAAACAGCATCTCGCCCTGCTCGTCGAAGATGGCCTTGCCGTCCTCAAACAGGGTCAGCGTCACATTTTTCAGGGCCAGCCCCATCATCTTCTTGCAGTCCGGGTCATGGCTGACCAGACTCACCAGGCTGGGCACCGGCTCCACGATGGTGTGCCCGGCCTGCTCGGCCAGTTTGTAGCCGTCGCCGGTGGAGCCGGTTGTCGGGTAGCTCAGGCCGCCCGTAGCCACCAGCACGGCATCGGCGCGGTACTCCCTGCCGGAGGTTCCCCGCACCCCGACGCAGCGGCAGGCCGCACCAGGCTTTTTCTTTTTGGGGTGGCGCGGGTTCTCCGGCACCGCAGGGGCAGCCTCCTCAGCCGGGGCCAGCGGCTCCAGCAGCAGTTTTTGGGCCCCGTCGCGGACGATGCGGGCCTCCTCGGCGTAGCGCAGCAGCGCCTGACGGATCTCCTCGGCCCGGTCTGACACCGGGAACACCCGGCGGCCCCGCTCGACCTTCAGTTCCACGCCCAGCCCCTCAAACAGCTCCATCGTTCTGGCTGGCGGGAACGCCCACAGCGAGGAGAACAGGAAGCGCGGATTGGTCCGCACATGGCGCAGAAACTCCTCCGCTGTGCAGTCGTTGGTCACGTTGCAGCGGCCCTTGCCGGTGACAAGGATCTTCTGGCCGGGCTTTTCCATGTGCTCCAGCACCGTCACCTCGTGCCCCTGCCGCACAGCAGCACCCGCCGCCATCAGCCCGGCCGCACCGCCGCCCACGATCAACACCTTTGCCATCCTGCTTCCTCCTGTGTTCACGCTCTGTCGAAACTTGTTCTATTATATCATACCAGAATCGGCTTCCAAATGCAATCGCTTCCCGGCCCGGAACTGCTGGAAATCCCCACACAAAAAAGGCCCGCCGGGGGCTTTTTTCCTCCGGCGGGCCGCTGATTCAGTTCCTGCACGCTGCGGGGTCCAGATAGCTGTCACCCTGCTTCACTTCCAGATGCAGGTGGCTCTCCTCGGCGCACTCGCAGCTCACGCTGCCCACGGTGCCGAGCACCTGCCCGGCCGACACGGTGTCGCCCTCTTTCACCTTGGGGCTGGCCACACCGCAGAGCCGCCAGACACGGCCCGCGCTGTCCTTCACGGCCACGACCGGCCCCCAGCTGCCATCGGCACCAGCCAGCACCACGCTGCCGTCCACCGGGGAAGGAACTGCTTCGCCTTCGCGGGCTGCATAGTCGATGCCGTTGTGGGTGCGCCAGTCGCCCAGCGTCTTGTTGTACACCAGCTCATCGCCGCTGTAGGCGTTCAACACTCTGCCAAAGATGGGCTGCGTGGAAGCAGGCGCTGCCGAACTGCTGGCAGGCGAGGATGCGCCTTGCAAGGCGGAGGGTTCGCGCACCGAACCAGAGCCAGACGCCTGCCCAGACGAGGCAGCAGACGACGCTGAAGACCCGGCTCTGGGGGCCGGGTCGGCCTTGGGGACATTGGCCACACTGTTTGCGGCGGGCGTAGTAGGCTGCTGCCATTCGGGATATTCCTCCTCCGGGATGATCGTCAGGTCTTCGTCGATGCCGGGCAGGGTCGATGTGCTGTCCGGCTCGTTCAGGCCGTCAAGGTTCTCTTTCAGCTCGTCCCGGACGGTGCGCACGGCCCAGACGCCCGCCGCAGCCGCGGCCACCAGACAGGCCAGCAGCGCCAGCGCAAACCCCTTGTCCCGCAGAAATCTTTTGAGTTGTTCCATGGTTCGTTACTCCAATCATCGTTTGTGTACGGTCCAAATTCTGATTGTAGTGTGCGATGGCTGCGCAGGGTTTATTCAGTTGTTCCTATAAAAAATAAGGGATGTGCCCGCCGGGCACATCCCTTATTTTTTAGGATCGTCAGCTGCGGCGGCGGTTGTTGCCCAGCAGACGGACGACATACAGGAAGATGTTGATGAAGTCCAGATACAGGGTCAGCGCACCGTAGATGGAAGCCTTTTCCGCCATTTCGGCGTCGGCAGCGTAGTAGCTGTACATCTGCTGTAGCTTCTGGGTATCGTAGGCGGTCAGCAGCATGAAGACCACCAGGCCGATGCCGCAGTAGAGCACCGAGCCGCCAAAACCGAAGCCGAACAGCATTCCGACAAAGCCGGTGATGAGCATGGCCACCAGTGCCATCATCAGGCGGGGGCCCCAGCCGGTCAGGTCTTTATGGGTAGTGGTGCCGTAGACGGCCATCAGGCCAAAGTACAGCGCCGTGGAAAGGAAGGCTAAGATCAGCGTCCCCACCGAGAAGGCGAGGAAGTAGTAGCTGAGCACCATGCCGTTGAGCAGCGCGTACCCGAAGAAGGTCGCCCTTGCCCCCTGCACCGACATGGTCTGCACACGGGAGCTGAGCACGAACACGAGGGCCAGCTCAGCGATGGTGAGCACAAGGTAAAGCGAATCGACCAGATACAGCAACGGAGTTGTCGCGGTGATATAGGCCATTGCAAAGGTGATGAGCAGCCCGCTGGCCATCCAGCGGTAGGTGCGGGTCATATAGTCCGATGCGCTCATCGTAGGCTCCGCATAGCCGCGGTCATAATTTCTGTAATCCATGGTAAGATCCTCCCATCTTGTTCCGGAGCCTTGCCCCGGTCTACGAAATATAGTATACTGCATAGAAATGAACGTTTCATGAAAAAGGCTGTGATATTTCGTGTCTCTTGGACTTTATCTCCACATTCCCTACTGTTTTTCCAAATGCAGGTACTGCGATTTCTATTCCGCACCCGGCCAGCGGGGCGTCCCCTCGGCATACGTGGACGCCCTGCTGCGGGAGCTGCACCGCTTTTCGCCGGATGCCCCACTCCGCCCGGACACCCTCTATTTCGGCGGCGGCACCCCCAGCCTGCTGGCCCCGGAGGATGCCGCCCGGCTGATCGCGGCAGCGTCTCCCCTCCCCGGTGCCGAGGTCACGCTGGAAGCCAACCCGGAAACGGTCACCGAGGCATCGCTCTGTGCCTTCCGGGAAGCCGGCATCAACCGCATCTCCTTCGGCGTCCAGTCCGCGCGGGACAGCCAGCTGAAAACGCTGGGCCGCCCCCACACGGCCCGGCAGGCGCGGGCGGCATTCGCAGCCGCGCGGCGGGCAGGCTTCGAGAACATCAGCGGCGACATCATGCTGGCCCTGCCCCATTATACGCAGGCGGAGTTCGACGAGACGCTGGAACTGATCGAGAGCGGCGGTGCCACCCACATCTCGGCCTATCTGCTCAAGATCGAGCCGGACTCCGCGTTTGGCCGGCATCCGCCGGAGGGGCTGCCCTCCCCGGACGAAGCGGCGGACGTTTATCTCTACGCCGTCGAGCAGCTGGAACACCACGGCTACCAGCAGTACGAGATCTCCAACTTTGCAAGACCCGGCTATGAGGGGAAGCACAACCTCATCTATTGGGACTGCGGGGACTACCTCGGCCTCGGCCCGGCGGCGCACTCCTGCATGGGCGGCAGGCGGTTCTATTACCCCGCCGACACCGAAGCCTTTCTTCACGACACTGCCGCTCCCATTCTGGACGGCGGCTGCGGCGCAGAGGATTATCTCATTTTACAGCTGCGCCTGCGCAAGGGGCTGGACCTGGCGGAGTACAAGGCCCGCTTCGGGAAGGAATTTTCCACTTCGCAGCTTGCCTTTGTCAAAAACTGCGTCAAGAACGGCTATGCGTCCTTCGACGGCCGCACCCTCGCGCTGACCCCCGCCGGGCTGATCGTGCAAAACAGCATCCTGGCAGAATTGTTATAATTCCATCACCCGCCAGCCTAGCTCCTGAATGGCCTCCTGATCGTGGGTGGCCAGCAGAACGACCTTTTCGCCGCAGCGCTCCTTCAGCAGCGCTGCGGCTTTTTTCATGGTGTCGGGGTCCATGCCGGTGAACGGCTCGTCCAGCAGCAGGGTGTCGCTCTCGGCCCAGAGTGCCCGCAGCAGGGCCGCACGGCGTTTCTGCCCGCCGGACAGCTTTCGTGCCGGAAGCGAGAGGGCGGCTTCATCCAATCCGATCTGTAAAAAATCGTCGCGGATCTGCTCTCTGTATTTCGTTTTTCCCTCCGGGAGCACCAGTTCCACGTTCTGGATCGCGTTCAGCTGGGGGCAGAGCCGGTCTTCCTGAAAGACAGCCCCCACCTTCCCCACGCCGGTCACGGTGCCGGAGGTGGGCACTTCCAGCCCCATGAGGATGCGGAGCAGGGTCGTTTTGCCCCACCCGCTGGGTGCCCAGAGGATGACCGGGCCGGTAACGGTCAGGTCCAGCGCTTCGAAGAGCGTTTTTTCTCCGAAGCGTTTTGTCAGATTCGAAATTTCCAGTTTGTATTGCATTTTACACACCCTCTTCCCCCAGCACGCGGGCCACAGCTCTGTCCAGCAGGGCCAGGAACAGCTTTTCGAACACTGCGCTCAGCAGGATGATGACAAAAGTCCAGGCGAACAGCTCCCCGGTGGACAGGGTGATCTTGGCCCGGTACAGCGCATCGCCGATGCTGCCGTCGGGCAGGCCGATGACTTCCGCCGCTACGCCGCTCTTCCAGCAGATGCCCAGTGCCACGCTGCACCCCTGCCGGAACGCCGGCAGCACAGCCGGGAGCCAGATGGCCCGCAGCCGACGCCCCAGCGGGAGCCGGAACACCTTTGCCATTTCCAGCAGCTGCACATCCACGCTCCCGATGCCGGTGCGCACCGCGCCGTAGAGCACCGGCAGCACCATCAGAAAGCTGATGAGGACCGACAGCGAGCTTCCGCTGACCCACACCAGTGCCAGAATGATGAAGCTCGCCACCGGCGTCGCCTTCACCAGCTGCATCACCGGCGCGAGCAGGGCTTCCACCCACGCCCAGCGCCCGGCGGCCACGGCCAGCACCACGCTGGACACCGCCCCCAGCCCGAAGCCCAGCAGGATGCGCCCGGCGCTGAAGCCAATGCGCTGCCAGAACTCTGCCTGGGGCAGCAGCTCCAGCAGGGTGCCCAGCGCCTGCACCGGCGACACCAGAAAGACCTCCTGCCCCACGGCCATGGCCGCAGCCTGCCAGACCGCCAGCCAGAACCCCGCCGCCGCCCACTTTGCCAGGCGGCTTTTTTTCGTTTGTTTCATTGCGTTCGTCCGCTCCTTCCCGTTCCCTGTTTTTTCTTTTATAAGATAGCATATCATGTGATAGAATACAATTCTTCACCTTTCTTTTTCTTGACGTGAGGAGTTTTCGCTTCTATACTGTAAAGTAGTTCATCGGGCATCCCGCCCGGAAAGGAGACCCTCCCCCATGCAGAAGCTCCCCGTCAGGCAGCGCCTGCTCCTCGGTTTTACGCTGTTTTCGATGTTCTTCGGTGCCGGAAACCTGATCTTTCCGCCCCATCTCGGCGCACAGGCCGGTTCCAACTTCTGGCCTGCCTTTGCCGGGTTCGCCGTCAGCGCCACCGGCCTGCCCATCGCAGGCGTGGTGGCCGTGGCCAGAGCGGGCGGGTTCGACCAGCTGGCCAGCCGGGTCCACCCGAAGTTTTCCCTCGTGTTCACCATTCTGGTCTATCTCTCCATCGGGCCATGCCTCGCCATCCCCCGCACGGCCAGCACCTCATTCGAGATGCTGGTGCCTCTGGTAGGCGGCGGGCGCGGCCTGCAGCTGAGCTACTCCATCGTTTTCTTTGCGGCGGCGTTCCTCGTGGCGCTCCATCCGGAAAAACTCACCGACCGGCTGGGCCGCGTCCTCTGCCCGGCCCTCATCGCGCTGATCTTCGTCCTGTTCGCGGGCTGTCTGCTCCACCCTGTGGCCGCGCAGTACGGCCCCCCTGCCGCCGCCTATGCCCGCCTGCCTGCATTCGAAGGCATCCTGGGCGGCTACCAGACCATGGACGCCCTTGCGGGGCTGAACTTCGGGGCTGTCCTCGCGCTCAACATCCAGGCCCTCGGCGTCACCGAAGAAAACGCCATCCGTCAGAACACCATCCGGGCGGGCTTCCTCGCGGGCGGGCTGCTGCTGGTCATCTACGCCATGCTGGGCCATGTGGGCGCGCTGACCGGTGCCGCCGCGCCGGACTGCACCACCGGCGCCGAGGTCCTCTCTGCCCTTGCCAGCGCCCTGTTCGGCCGGGCCGGGCAGCTGCTCTTAGCGGCCATCTTCCTCATCGCCTGCTTCAACACCTGTGTGGGGCTCATCTCCTGCGTAGGGCAGTATTTCCACACCCTGCTCCCCCGCATCCCCTACCCGGCCCTCGCGGGCTTTTTCGCCGCCGCCAGTATGCTCATCTCCAACATCGGGCTGGCGGGCATCATCCGGCTGTCCACCCCGGTTCTGGGCGCACTGTATCCGGCAGCCATCGTGCTCATCGCGCTGTCGTTCCTGCCCAAAGCGTTCCAGAAGCGGAGCGTCTACGTCTGCACCGTCGCACTGACGGCCGTGCAGAGCGTCCTTGCGGCCCTGCCGTTCACCGCCGCTTTCGTCACCGCCCTGCCGCTGGGATCCTATGGCTTCGGCTGGGTCGTCCCGGCAGCGGCGGGGCTGCTGGTCGGGTTCCTGTTCCCATAAAAAAGTGCCGTGCGGCTGCACGGCACTTTTTTATAGAAGTCCTGTTTACTTCAGCGAGTTGACCAGGCGCTGGAATGCCTTCTGCACACGTTTGGCCACCGTGGCCTCGGTGTAGTAGAAGTTTGCATCCGGCAGCTTGCCGCCCACGGCGGCGGGCGAAGCGTCATAGAGCACCTGCAGATAAGCGTTGACGTCTGCCTTCATCTCGTCGCCGATGCGGTAGACGATGTTGCACTTGGGCAGCGCCTTCTTCGCGATGGCTGCCTTGGCCACCACGCCGACCTCCTCGCAGAGTGCGGCGGTGCCGTCCAGGTCGTCGTTGGCGGCATCCACGCTCTTCTGGTAGTCCTTCAGGAAGTTGATGACCTCCTCCGGGTGCTCCTCTGCGTAGGCGGTGCGCACCACCGTCACGCCGGTGATGAGCTGGGTGTCGCAGACCTTGTTCCACTCCCTGGTCAGGTCCAGCACGACGCGCAGGCTGCTGTCCTTCATCTGGGCGGCCGTCACATAGGGCTGGGGCAGCACGGCGATGGCGTCTTTCTTCGTGGCAGCCATCTGGGCAGTCACCTCAGATGCCTCGCTGTAATATTCGATCTTCACATCCTTGTCGGGGTCGATGCCGTTCTTCCGGAGCAGATAGCGCAGCACGTACTCCGGGGTAGTCCCCTTACCGGTGGACAGGATGGTGCGGCCCTTCAGGTCTGCAAAGCTGTGGACGGTGTCGCCCTTTTCCACCACATACAGCACGCCCAGCGTGTTCACGGCCATGACCTGGATGCCGCCGCTGGTCTTCTGGTAGAGGGTGGCGGCGAGGTTGGCCGGGATGGCGGCAATGTCCACTTCGCCCTTGATGAGCTTGGGCACGACCTCATCGGCGGCACCGTAGAGCTGCAGGTCGTAGTTCTGGGAAGCCGTTCCGTTCTGTTCCATGGCCAGCAGATTCACCAGACCCATGGTGGTGGGGCCTTTCAGGCCGGCCACCCGGACGGTGGTGTTCGTCTTGGCCGATGCCCCGCAGGCCAGCATCCCGACGAGCAGCGCCGCCGACAGCAGCAGGGATGTCAGTTTTTTCATCATTGTGTTGTTCCTTCCTCTCTTGATCTGTTCCAATCGTGAACAAATTTGCAAATTTTTCGAAAAACATTTGCTTTACAGGCTCAAGTTTACTATAATAGAGCCAAAAATACCGTTGCACGCGCAACGGAATCGCCAGTGGGCGGTGAGGGCCCGGAGAAAACCTCACAGGACGGCTATGGAAAACATTCTTCCTTTGTTACGATCGACCTCTCTTTTCACCGGCATCGAAGACGACGCGCTCCGCGTTCTGCTGAGCGAGCTGGGTGCGGTGATCCGCAGCTACGGCAAGGGCGAAGCCCTGGTGCAGGCGGGGATGCCCAGCCGCCGGGTGGGCATCGTGCTCACCGGCAGCATCGAAGCCTACCGCCCTGCGCCGGGCGGGGCCCGTGTGCCCATCACCCGGATGGGGCCGGGCGGTGTCTTCGGCGATGTGCTGGGCGGCTCCAGTCTGGACAGCCCCGTCACCGTGGTGGCAGCTTCCAGCTGCGAGGTGCTGCTCTTCCCCTATGAGCGGCTGCTCCTCTCGGACGGCAGCGCCGCCCACCAGCAGGCGCTGCAGAACCTTGTGCGCACCATCAGCGACAAGTATTTCCTGCTCTCCCGCCGGGTGGACCTGCTGGTGCTGAAAAGCCTGCGGGCCAAGGTCTGCGCCTACCTGCTCAGTGAGGCTGAGCAGCAGGGCAGCCTGACCTTTTCCATCCCCTTCTCCCGCATCCAGCTGGCCGACTACCTCAACTGCGACCGCAGCGCCCTCTCGCGGGAGCTGAGCCTGATGCAGCGCGACGGCCTGCTGGACACCTACCGTTCCAGCTTCAAGCTGCTGCAGCCGGATGCGCTGCGGCAGATGGTGCTCTGACGGCCCGTTCCTGCGTACAATCCATAACACGAGGTAACATTTCATGTCCAAACCCATTCTCTGGATCGTCATCCCCTGTTACAACGAGGAAAAGGTCCTGCCCATCACGGCCCCGATGTTTTTGCAGAAGCTCCAGTCGCTGGCCGAAAAGGGCCTTGTCAGCGACAAGAGCCGGGTGCTCTTCGTCAACGACGGCTCCCGCGATTCCACCTGGGAGCTCATCTGCCGGTTCGCAAAGGAAGATGAACACTTCATCGGCATCTCCCAGAGCCGGAACCGCGGCCATCAGAACGCCGTGCTGGCCGGGCTGATGGAGGCGAAAGCCAGCGACTGCGACGTCACCATCTCCATCGACTGCGACGGGCAGGACGACATCAACGCCATGGACGAGATGGTGCAGAAGTATCTGGACGGTGCCGAGGTGGTCTACGGTGTGCGCAGCCGCCGCGACACCGACACCTTCTTCAAGCGGTTCACCGCCGAGGGGTTCTACCACCTGATGAACGCTCTGGGGGCCGACATCGTCTTCAACCACGCCGACTACCGGCTCATCAGCGCCCGCGTGCTGGAGAGCTTTGCGGACTATAAAGAGGTCAACATCTTCCTGCGCGGCATGGTGCCGCTGGTGGGCTTTCCCAGTGCGACCGTAAGCTACGAGCGCCACGAGCGTCTGGCCGGCGAGAGCCACTACCCCCTGCGCAAGATGCTGGCACTGGCCTTTGACGGCATCACCAGCCTGTCCAACAAGCCCATCCGGCTCATCACCGGCGCAGGCATCGTCGTCAGCCTCATCAGCTTCATCGGCGTCATCTGGGCCATCGTGCAGGCGGCGCTGGGCAGCGTGGTGGCGGGCTGGGCCTCCACCATCTGCATCGTCTGCTTCGTGGGCGGCGTCCAGCTCATCTGCCTGGGCGTCATCGGCGAATACATCGGCAAGATCTACATGGAGACCAAGGCGCGCCCCCGCTACATCATCAGCGAGCGCACCTGGGCCCCGTATGAAAGGAAGTATCACGGATGAGCAAACAGAGCTGGAAAGGCAGCACCCTGCTGAACCCGGAACCGCCGGTGCTGGTCTCCTGCGGCGGGCTGGAGACCCCCAACCTCATCACCATCGGCTGGACGGGCACCATCTGCACCCAGCCCAGCATGGTATCCATCAGCGTCCGGCCGGAGCGGTTCAGTCACCACCTCATCCGGGAGAGCGGGCAGTTCGCCATCAACCTGCCCACGGAGGCACTGGTCCGTTCGGTGGACTGGTGCGGCGTCAAAAGCGGCCGGGATGTGGACAAATTCGCCGCCTGCGGGCTCCATGCAGCCCCCGGCACGGTCCTGACCGACTGCCCCATCCTCGAAGAAAGCCCGGTCAACCTCGAATGCCGGGTCACGCAGGTCATTCCGCTGGGCAGCCACGACCTCTTTCTGGCAGAGGTCGTAGCCTGCGATGTGGACGAGAGCCTGCTGGACGAGAACGGCAAGCTCTGCCTCGACAAGGCCCGGCTCATCGTCTACAGCCACGGCGAGTACCTGAGCCTCGGCAAAAAGCTGGGCACCTTCGGTTACAGTGTGCGGAAGAAAAAGCCCACCCGGAAAAAATACAGATAAGCGCAAAAATGCCCTTCCGGCAGCAAGTCCGGAAGGGCATTCGTTTTTTATCGGGACAGCAATTCCGTCAGGCAGCGCACCGTCCGGCCGTGATTTCCGGTCACGGTCTCGGCGTGGAGCAGGCTGCTCAGAACGCTTTCCTCCACGCATTCTGCCACCGCACGGAAGAGCGGGTTGATGGCGTCGTCGTGGAGGATGGCCATGGGCAGGATGGCCGTGTCGGCGTAATGCGGCATCCGGTTGGCCGTGGTAAAGGCGATCACGATCTCGCCGCTGCCGTTGCCGCAGTAGGAGCCAGTGCGGGACAGGCCCACCAGCGCCCGGTGGCAGAGCCGCCGCAGCTGGCGCTCGCTGAGCGGGATGTCCGTAGCCAGCACCGTGATGATGGAGCCTTTGTCCTCATGAGGCGGGATCTTCGCATCCAGCAACGTCTGGATGGGCGTCCCCGCCACGACGAGGTCGTCGAAAACGGCATGGTTCGAGAGGACGAGCGCACCGATGGTGTAGGTCTTCCCGTCCAGCTCCACCTGCCGGGATGCCGACCCGATGCCGCCTTTCAGGCCGTGGCAGCGCATCCCGCGCCCGGCTCCGACGGCACCCTCGGCAAAATCGGCCCGGCAGTCGGCCAACGCGGCAAAGACATGCTCTTCGGTCACATGCAGGCCCCGGATGTCGTTCAGGCCGCTGTCGTTGCACTCGCAGACGACCGGGTTCACGCTGCCGGTGGTCTCGCAAATATCCGGATTACGCTGCAGCATATACTTCACCAGTGCCGTCTCCACGGTGCCCACACTGAGGGTATTGGTGAACAGGATCGGCGTTTCCAGCGTCCCCAGCTCGTCGATCTGGACCAGGCCGGTCGTCTTGCCGAAGCCGTTGATGACATGGCTGGCCGCCAGCACCTTATCGTGGAACACATCGCCCGGATGCGGCAGCAGAGCCGTCACGCCGGTCTGGACATTGCCGTCCGCCAGTGTGCAGTGCCCCACCGTCACGCCCGGCACATCGCTGATCTTGTTCCGCGGCCCGTGCGGCAGTCTGCCGACCCGGAAGCCCCATTTGTTCGTTTCGATTCCCATTGCAGCATCCTCCTTTGGACCAGTGCTCTTATTTTTCGTGTTTCACCCGCTCCATGGCCCCCAGGTCATACGGCGTGTTCTGGTAGACGTAATAGTTCAGCCAGTTCTCATACAGCAGGTGCGCATGGGCGCGCCAGCGGAAGAGGGGCGGCTGCTCCGGATCGTCGCCGGGGTAGTAGTTCTTCGGGATGGCGATGGGCAGGCCCTTTGCCACATCCCGCTTGTACTCCGCATCCAGCGTGTACTTATCATACTCCGGGTGGCCGGTCACGAAGATCTGCCGCCCGTTTTCGGTGCTCATGAGGAACGGCCCGGCCTCGTCGCTCTCGGCAAGGATGCGCAGTGCCTCGCAGCGGTCCACATCCGCACGGGAGATGCCGGTGTGGCGGCTGTGGGGGGCGTAGAACACCTCATCGAAGCCGCGGACCAGCGGGTTCGACGGGCGGGTGACCCGGTGCTCGAACACGCCGAACATCTTCTGGGGCAGGATCTCCTTCCGGACGCCGTAGTGATAGTACAGGCCCGCCTGTGCGCCCCAGCAGACATGCAAAGTGGAGTAGACATTCGTCTCGCTGAAGTCCATGATCTCACACAGCTCCGGCCAGTAATCCACCTGTTCAAACGCCATCGTCTCCACCGGTGCGCCGGTGATGATCATGCCATCGTAGCGGTCGTTCTTCACTTCATCGAAGGTCTTGTAAAAGGCCTCCAGATGCGCCGTGGAGACATGGGTAGCCGCGTGGCTGGCCGTCTGGAGCAGCGTCATGTGGACCTGCAGCGGTGTGTTGGCCAGCAGCCGGGCGATCTGGGTCTCGGTGGCGATCTTGGTCGGCATCAGGTTCAGGATCAGGATCTCCAGCGGGCGGATGTGCTGGGAGGCCGCCCGCTCCCGGTGCATGACGAAGACATTCTCCTCATAGAGGGCGTCGTAGGCGGGGAGCGTTTTGGGGATGATCAGGGGCATGACGATTTCTCCTTCGGGATCAGATTTTGTCGAGCGCCTGTGCGATATCCGCGATCAGGTCCTCGCTGCTTTCCAGACCGCAGCTCATCCGGACCAGCTCGGCCGGCACACCGGCAGCCTTCAGCTGCTCGTCGGTCATCTGGCGATGGGTGCTGGAAGCCGGGTTCAGGCAGCAGGTGCGGGCGTCGGCCACATGGGTCTCGATGGCGGCCAGACGCAGGGACTTCATAAAGATGCTGGCAGCTTCGCGTCCACCGGCCAGGCCGAAGGACACCACGCCGCAGCTGCCGTCGGGCAGGTACTTTTCGGCCAGCGCATGGTAGGGGCTGGACTCCAGACCGCAGTAGTTCACATACGCCACCTTGGGGTGTGCTTCCAGGAACTTTGCCACGGCCATGCCGTTGTCGCAGTGGCGCTGCATCCGGACATGCAGGCTTTCCAGACCGAGGTTCAGCATGTAGGCATTCATGGGCGACTGCATGGAGCCGAAGTCGCGCATCAGCTGGGCCGTGGCCTTGGTGATGAAGGCTCCCTCTTTGCCGAAGCGCTCGGCGTAGGTGATGCCGTGATAGCTGTCGTCCGGGGTGCACAGACCGGGGAACTTTTCGGCGTGGGCCATCCAGTCGAATCTGCCGCTGTCCACGATGGCACCGCCCAGAACCGCTCCGTGGCCGTCCATGTACTTGGTGGTGGAATGGGTCACGATGTCCGCGCCCCACTCGAACGGGCGGCAGTTGACCGGGGTCGGGAAGGTGTTGTCCACGATGAGCGGCACCCCATGTGCGTGTGCAGCGTTTGCAAACTTTTCAATGTCCAGCACGGTCAGGGCAGGGTTGGCGATGGTCTCGCCAAAGACGACTTTGGTGTTGGGCTGGAAAGCGGCGTCCAGCTCTTCCTCGCTGCACAGCGGGTCTACGAAGGTTGCGGTGATGCCCATCTTCTTCATGGTGACGGAGATGAGGTTGAAGGTGCCGCCGTAGATGGTGCTGGACGCCACGATGTGGTCGCCCGCCTCACAGAGATTGAACAGCGCGAAGAAGTTGGCGGCCTGACCGCTGCTGGTCAGCATCGCGGCCGTGCCGCCCTCCAGCTCGCAGATCTTCTTGGCCACCAGGTCGCAGGTAGGGTTCTGCAAACGGGAATAGAAATAGCCGTCGGCCTCCAGGTCGAACAGCTTGCCCATATCCTCGCTGGTGGCGTATTTGAAGGTGGTGGACTGGATGATGGGGATCTGGCGGGGCTCGCCGTTGCCGGGCGTATAACCGCCCTGCACACAGATGGTATCACGGTTCATTGTTACATACTCCTTTACTGGGTTGGTCGGAATAGCACAATTCCCCGCCGGAAGACAGACCTCCGGCGGGGAATTGAAACGTTAAATTTTTCCCTGCCGAAGGGCAGCTTTTTTTACTTGCGCAGCCGCTTATCGCTCCGGGTGGCCCACAGGGTGCCGACGGTCTGGAAGACCTGCACCAGCAGCACCAGCAGGATGACGCAGACGATCATGATGTTCGTCTGGTAGCGGTAGTAGCCATAGGACAGTGCGATCTTGCCCAGACCGCCGCCGCCGATGACACCGGACATGGCCGAGTAGCCCAGAATGGTGGTCAGGGCCGTGGTCATGCTGGAAATGAGGCCCGGCAGACACTCCGGGATCATGACCTTGGTGATGATCTGGAACGGCGTTGCGCCCATGCTCTGGGCCGCTTCCACCACGCCCTCGTCCAGCTCGCGCAGGCTGGTCTCCACCAGACGCGCCACGAACGGGAAGGCTGCGACCACCAGCGGCACGATGGTGGCCTTGGTGCCGACCGTCGTGCCCACGATGAGGCGGGTCAGCGGGAAGACGCAGATCATCAAAATCAGGAACGGGACGCTGCGCAGGATGTTGATGATGATATTCAGCAGGTGCATCAGCCAGCCGGGCAGGGGCAGAACGCCGTCCTTATCCCCGGCCACGAGCAGGACGCCCAGCGGCAGGCCGATGACCAGCGAAAAGGCCGTGGAGAGCACCGTCACATAGAACGTCTCCCAGATGGCAAAGCCATAATCTGCAATGCTCATTCGCCGGTCACCTCCTCCACCGTCACGCCGGGCTGGCTGCGCATGTAGGCAGCCGCCTGTTTTGCTTCTTCTGTGTCTTTGGGCAGCTTGAGCAGCATGCTGCCGTAGCACTGGCCGCTCAGGTCGCGGGTATCGGCGCTGAGTACACTGACCAGAATGCCCTTTTCTGCCGCGAGGCTCGCCACCAGCGGCTTTGCGGCGGACGAGCCGTTGAAGGTCACACGGACCACATGGTCGTCGGGCGCGAAGCTCGACAGGTCACGGGCCGCGCTGCCGCCGTTGGGTGCCACCAGACGCCGGGCCGCAGCGGTCCTGGGGTTGGCGAAGATCTCCTTCACCTCGCCCAGCTCGACCACCACGCCGCCGTCCAGAATGGCAACGTGATCGCAGATCTCTTCCACAACGCTCATCTGGTGGGTGATGACCACCACCGTGATGCCCAGCTTCCGGTTGATGTCCTTGATGAGGGTCAGGATGGAGTGAGTGGTGTTGGGGTCCAGCGCACTGGTGGCCTCGTCGCAGAGCAGGACTTTGGGATTCGTCGCCAGTGCACGGGCAATGGCGATGCGCTGCTTCTGGCCGCCGGACAGCTGGGCCGGGTAGGCGTTGGCCTTGTCGGGCAGGCCCACCATCTCCAGCAGTTCGCGGGCGCGCTTTTCGGCGTCGGCCTTCTTCACCCCGGCCAGCTCCATGGGGAAGCAGATGTTCTTCAGGCAGCTGCGCTGCATCAGCAGATTGAACTGCTGGAAGATCATCGTGATCTCCCGGCGGCGGGCGCGCAGCTCGGCGGGCGAGAGCGTTTCCATCTCCACGCCGTCAATGACGACGCTGCCCTCGGTGGGGCGTTCCAGCAGATTGATGCAGCGCACCAGCGTGGATTTGCCCGCACCGGACATGCCGATGATGCCGTAGATGGAACCATCCGGAATGGTCAGGTTGATATCACTCAGCGCGTTGACCGCGCCGTCCTTCATCTGGAAGGTCTTGGAAAGATGTTTGATCTCGATCACGGAAATGCTCCTTTGAATCAGATGGAGAGCTTAGCCCTCGATGGGAGACAGGTCGCTCTGCTTGCCGCCGTAGATGCCCATGGGCTCGACGTGGATACCGGCCACGGTGACCAGATGGGTGCCGTGTTCCTGGTTGAAGTCGTCCAGGTAGGGCTGATGCTGGAAGTAGTTGGTGTCGATCTGGCCGTCCTCGACGACATTGTTGGGCTGGATGTAGTCATCGAACTCCTGAACATCCAGGGTGATGCCCTTCTGGGCCAGGATGTCCTTGCAGATCTCCAGGATCTCGCAGTGGGGAGCCGGCGTTGCGGCGCAGCTGACGGTCTCGCCGTTCAGTGCATCGTAGTCCACGGTGGAGTCGTAGCCGTCGGTGGGGTTCTCCACGACGAAGACGACGGAGCCTGCATACTTCTCATCGATGAAGTCCTTGACCTGCTGGCTCTCCAGAGCAGCGGCCAGAGCCTTGATCTTGGGGGACTCCTGATTGCCGTCCTTGCAGACCAGAACGTTGACGTAAGCAGAAGAGCCGTCCTCGATGGCCAGTGCATCCTCCACGGGGTTCAGACCGGCAGAGATGGCGTAGTTGGAGTTGATGACGGCGTAGTCCTCATCCTGCAGAACGCTGGGCACCTGTGCAGCCTCGACCTCGTCGATGTTGACGTTGAACGGGTTCTCCTCGATGTCGTTCTTGGTGGCGGTCAGGCCAGCATCCGCCTTGACCTTGAAGAAGCCGTTCTTCTCCAGCAGAGCCAGAGCGCGGGCCTCGTTGGTGGTGTCGTTGGGCACGGCCACGCTGATCTTATCCAGCTTCTTGACCACCTCGGAAGAGGCGGCAGCGGAGCTTGCGGTGGAAGAAGAACCGCCGCAGGCGGTCAGGGCAGCTGCAGCGGCAGCGATGCCGGTCACTTTCAGAAAATCACGACGCGAAATCTTAGACATAATGTTTTCCCTCTCTTGTTGTTCCATAATTTTTTTGCACTGCGCAGCACATTTTTCTGCGCCTTGTGCAGCCGGAAGTACGAAAAAAGCGCCTCCGTCCTCGGCGGGCAACTGCCCACAAGGACGAAAGCGCATAAAACTTCCGTGGTACCACCTTGGTTCACCGCGCCCTCACGGGCCCGGCCTCGATGCTGCGGCAGCGGCTTTCTCCTCCCACTGCTTACAGCCGGACGCTGTAACGGGCGCTCCCGTCGCGGACTTAGCACTCTTGCGCTTCGCCCCCGCAGCTCCGAGACCATTTTCGGTTCCCTGTTTCCTGCCCTTTTCCACCGACCGGGCTCTCTGGAAGGATCAATGCGAAAACCTACTCTTCTCTTCACAGCCATTTTTGTGATATTGGTTTTATTCTAATCCCCTTTTCGGCATTTGTCAACCCTTTCAACGAAGTTTTTTGGTAGGGAATACCCTCTCAGGCCGCTTTGCGGCCAGCTCTCCCAAAGGGAGAGCCCTTGGCAGGCCGGGCAGACCTGCGCACCGCCGCCTGCGGCTCCTGAACGGCTGGGCCCTGTCCTCATTGTCAGCAGCCGTTTGCCTGAGCAGCAAGGCCCGTCGCCTTCCGGCAGCATGGACCTGTGCAGTCAGCACGGCCAAGACCGGTTCGCCAGTGGCTCGCCCTGCGGGAGAGCTGGCAACGCCAAAGGCGTTGACTGAGAGGGCAAGACATGCTATCTTATAAATCAAGAACGTATGCCCTTTGCGGCACAGTAAGGAGAGACGCAATGAACGGCAGGGAATTGTATCCCGACGCAGAAGAGCGCCGCCGCATCATGGATTTCATTATGGCGGCCGGGCAGACGCTGCTGGAAAACGGCGCGGAGGTCTTCCGCGTGGAGCAGACCATGGAGATCATGGCGCGCAGCTTCCATCTGCGGGAATTTCATGTATATGTACTGACCAACGGCATTTTTGCCAGTGCCGGCACGGCCGAGATCAGCGAGGTGCGCAACGTGCCCACCCGCACGACCCATCTGGGCCGGGTGGCTGCGGTGAACCAGCTGTCCCGTCAGATCGCAGAGGGCAGCGTGACCACCATCGACGAAGCCGAGAGCCGCCTGGTGCAGGCGCGGAACATTCCCTTCCCGAAGGGCCGGGTGCAGCTTCTGGCCGGGCTTTCGGGCGCGTTCTGCTTCGCGCTCATCTTCGGCGGCACCCTGCAGGCCGCGCTGGTCGCTGCGGTGGCGGGCTGTGCGGCCAACGCCTATCTGCTGTTCTGCGGGCGGCACCCCATAGGCGGCGGGTTCCGTACCATCTCCACCGCTTCGCTCATCACCATCCTCTGCATTCTGGGCTGCCACCTGCTCCACACCGAGGCCAGCCATGCCATCATCGGCACCCTGATGATCCTCACGCCCGGCATCGCGTTCACCATGGGCATCCGGGATTTTGTGCAAGGCGATTATCTTTCCGGCACCATCCGGATGATCGACGCGCTGCTCATCGCAGCCAGCATCGCCATCGGCACCGGTCTGGTGCTGGGGGCCTATGCCGCATGGACGGGGGTGGTGGCCGCATGACAGAACTTCTGTTGACGAGCGAGCAGATCGGCCAGCTGGTGGCCCAGTTCTTCATCGCCGGGGCGGGCACCCTGAGCTTTGCCGTTCTCTTCGCCTCCCCCAAGCGCACCCTGCCCTACTGCGGCCTTGTCGGCGCGATGGGCTGGTTCATTTACGAGCTGGCCGTCCTCTTCGGGCTGGAAAGTTTTGCCGCCTCGCTGCTGGCCGTCATCCCGCTGACGCTGCTGGCCCGCATCTTCGCCATCGTGCTCAAAACGCCGGTCACCATCTTTCTGCTGGCCGGCATCTTCCCGCTGGTGCCCGGTGCCGGCATCTACTACACCGCCTACTACTTCATCCAGGGCAACAACGCTCTGGCTCTGGCCAACGGCATCTCGACGTTCAAGATCGCCGTGGCCCTTGCCATCGGCATCGCGCTGGTGCTGGGGCTTCCGCTGCCCCGCTTCAAGACCCGCCCCAAGAGATGAACAAAAAAACGCTCCGGCACAATGCCGGAGCGTTTTTGTTCATCAGGAGAGCAGCAGCAGCTGTGCGCCGCCTGCCATGTTCAGCTGGAAGAACGCCTTCTGGCCGTTCTCACTGTAACTGACCTGCACCGGGGTCTTGCTTCCATCGGCATGGACCTGCTGCAGGGTGTACCCCTGCACCGCAGAAGCCGGAATCTCGATGTTCGCCGTGACGTCCGAGTCCATCACACGGGCATCGGTGACGACCGTGTTGCTCTTGACCTTGCCGCACTTGGTGCAGACGACCTTGTTCATGCAAGTCTGGTAATAGAAGGCCACCGTCATGATCTTCGGGCCGTCCTGCAGGCTGCCCTCATAGATTTCGAGGTTGGAGAAGTTCGAGAAGGTGTTCTTCACCTTGGTCAGGCGCTGTACGGGGTCTTTTCTGCCCTCCTTGCCGCAGTGCGGGCAGAGGGTGAAGGTCTTTCCCTCCAGCGTGAAGTCGGTGGGCACACAGTCCTCACGATACTCCACGAAGGTCTTCCACTTGTGCTCGTTCTCCTTGCACTCCTTCCGGGCCGGTTCCTCTGCAACGCCGGATACGGCCCCGCCCACCAGGATGCAGACAGAAAGCCCCAGCATTGCGAGCGTTTTCATGATTCGTTTTCTCATAGCAGTTCCTTTCTCCCTGCCGATCTGGCAGAGCTGCGCGGTGAAATGCGGTCTGTTTTTTCGCTTTCACGCTGTTTTTAGTGCCTTCATTATACCATTTGGTGGAAAACACTGTCAATTGTTCCTTTTTAACCGGTGCTTGCGCAGGCGGGCCGTTCGCGCTATACTGTTCTCAGAACGATCGAAAGGAGACGCTCTCATGTCTGTTATGGAAAAACTTCTCGCCCGCCGCACCTACCGCCGCTTTGCGCAGAAAGCCGTCCCGCAGGATGTGGTGGAGGACATCATCGAAGCCGTCCGCCTCTCCTCCTGCGGAGCCAACCGTCAGGCCGTGCGTCTGGTGGTCGTGAACAAACCCGAAGATGTGGCCGAAGTCCAGCCGCTGGTCAAGTGGGCCGCCTATCTGCCCCCGGAGCAGGGCACCCCAAAGGCTGACGAGCTGCCCACTTTATATATCGCCGTCGTGCAGGACACTGCCATCCCCGGTGACCTGAACACCGACACCGGGATCGCGCTGGCCAACATGACGCTGGCCGCGTGGGACAAGGGCGTGGGCAGCTGCATCATGGGTGCCATCAACAAGCCCGCCCTCACCGAGCTGCTCCACATCAAGGAGCCGGAAAAGCTGGCCTTTATGGTGGCGTTCGGCTACCCCACCCACGAAGCCCACATCGTCCCCTTGACCGGGGAGACCGGCGTGAAGTATTATCTGGACGGCCAGAAGGACTACTGTGTGCCGAAGCGGAGTGCTGAGGAGATCGCACGGTATTTGTAAGGTCTCTCTTCGCACAACCTCTCCGTTGAGCCTGCGGCTCGGAGCCATAGCAGAGAGGTTTTTGCATATATTCATTCATTTTCACGGTATGATTGCATAAGTGTTCTCAAAACGGTTTCATTTTTATCGAATTTTTGCACAACGCTTGACTTTTTTCTTTGTGCAATCTATACTAGACCCGTTCTCTGATGTTTCGATGAATCGCATCACCGCAGAGAGATGAAAGATTATACAATCAATCGAGGAGTGTTTGAATATGAAAAAGATTACCCGTCGCAGCTTCCTGGCTGCCGCTGGTCTGACCGCTGCCGCTCTGGCTCTGACTGCCTGCGGTGGTTCCTCTTCCAGCACCGCTTCTTCTACCGCAAGCTCTGCTGCTTCCTCCGAGGCAGCTTCTTCCAGCGCTGCTGCTGAGCTGACCACCGTTGAGGCCGGCAAGCTGACCATGGCCACCAACGCTACTTTCCCTCCGTATGAGATGACCACCGACACCGGTGCGTTCGAGGGCATCGACGTGGACACCGCACAGGCCATTGCTGAGAAGCTGGGTCTGGAGCTTCAGATCGACGACATGGAGTTCGACGCTGCGCTTCTGAGCGTCCAGCAGGGCAAGGCCGACATCGTCATGGCTGGCGTCACCGTCACCGACGAGCGCAAGGCTGTCATGGATTTCTCCGGCAGCTATGCTACTGGCATCCAGTCCATCATCGTTCCCGAAGGCTCTGACATCGCTACCCCCGACGATCTGGCCGGCAAGAAGATCGGCACCCAGCGCGGCACCACCGGCTACATCTACTGCTCCGATGATTTCGGCGATGAGAACGTCGTGGCTTACGACAGCGGCCTGACCGCTGTGCAGGCTCTGAACAACGGCCAGGTGGACGCTGTCGTCATCGACAACGCACCCGCCAAGGAGTACGTTGCTGCCAACCCCGGTCTGGTCATCCTGGACACCAGCTATGCTGAGGAAGACTACGCCATCGGCATGGCAAAGGGTTCTGCTCTGGAAGATGCCATCAACGCTGCTCTGGAAGAGCTGAAGGCTGACGGCACCCTGCAGTCCATCGTGGACAAGTACATCACCGCTGAGTGATCCGCGCGACCGTGCACCACGGGGAGGAAGCTCTAAGGGAGCCCCTCCCCTTTTTTGGAAAAAGAAGGTTACAAAAATCTGACAAAACAGGAAAGTGAGGATGCGAATGGCCGCACAATATGAACTGCTGAAAGAGCTGCTCAACAGCGGCACGAAGCTCAGCTTCGGGCAGGAATTCTTCTACAAATTTTATCAGGCATTTATCCTGAAGGACCGCTGGGTGCAGTACGTTCAGGGCGTGGGCACCACGCTTCTGGTCACGGCCATCGCACTGGCGATGGGTGTGGTGCTGGGCAGCGTGGTCGCACTGATCCGTGTGGCCCACGACCAGCAGCGCTCCGGCCGCAGGAACCCGGTGCTGGGCTTCTTCAACGCCATCTGCAAGGTGTACACCACCATCATCCGCGGCACCCCCATGATGGTCCAGCTGCTCATCATGAGCATGGTCATCTTTGCCAACAGCCGCAACTTCACCATGGTCGGTGCGCTGGCGCTGGGCATCAACTCCGGCGCTTATGTATCCGAGATCATCCGCGGCGGCCTGATGGCTGTGGACCCCGGCCAGATGGAAGCCGGCCGCAGCCTGGGCCTGAACTACATAACCACCATGGTGGTCATCATCATCCCGCAGGCCATCCGCGCCGTGCTGCCGGCTCTGGGCAATGAGTTCATCGTCCTGCTCAAGGATACCTCGCTCATCACCGTCATCGGCGGCAAGGAGCTGCTGTATGCGGCCCAGGGCATCATGAACCGCACCTACGAGGCCATGTTCCCGCTGTGCGGCGTTGCACTTGTTTATTTGATCCTCGTCATGCTGTTTACCTGGCTGCTGACGAAGTTTGAGAGGAGGATGGCTCAAGGTGACCGATAAGATTCTGGAAGTCCGCGGTCTGACCAAGACCTACGGCGGCGACATGAAGAAGGGCGCAAAGCAGCCCACCCCCACCCTCGATGTCCTGAAGGGCATCGACATCGACATCTACCGCGGCGACGTGGTCTGCCTGATCGGCCCTTCCGGCTGCGGCAAGTCCACCTTCCTGCGCTGCCTGAACCGGCTGGAGATCCCCACCGGCGGCTCCATCAAGTTTGAGGGCGTCGAGATTGATGACAGCCACATTGATGCCGTCCGCCAGAAGATGGGGATGGTGTTCCAGCACTTCAACCTCTTCCCGCACCTGACGGTCAAGCAGAACCTCTGCCTGGCCCCCACCCTGCTGAAGCTGAAGAACCAGCAGGAAGCGGACAAGCGCGCTGAAGAGCTGCTGGCCCGCGTCGGCCTGTCCGACAAGGCCGACGCCTACCCCAAGAGCCTGTCCGGCGGCCAGCAGCAGCGCATCGCCATTGCCCGTGCCCTGGCCATGGACCCGGACGTCATCCTCTTCGATGAGCCCACCTCCGCGCTGGACCCCGAAATGGTCGGCGAGGTCCTGGAGCTGATGAAGGAGCTGGCCCACACCGGCATCACCATGCTGGTCGTCACCCATGAGATGGGCTTTGCGCGCGAGGTCTCCAACCGCGTCATCTTCATCGACGACGGCAAAGTCCAGGAGGACGAGCCCCCGCAGGAGCTGTTCGCCAACCCCAAGCATCCCCGCCTGAAGGCGTTCCTGTCCAAGATGCTGTAACATTGCTTTCAACAAAAAAATCTCCGCGCAGTTGCGCGGAGATTTTTTTGTTTCCTGCTGCCTGCTCAGGCATTCAGCACCGATTTTCCCGTCAGAGGGTCCGGGATGCCCAGCAGGGCCAGGATGATGGCCATGCGGATGTACACACCGTTGTGCACCTGGTCAAAGTAGGCGGCGCGGGGGTCGTTGTCCACATCGAGCTTGATCTCGTCGATGCGGGGCAGCGGGTGGAGCACCGGCATATCAGCCGGAGCCTGCTCCAGCAGCTTTGCATTCAGGGAATAGCAGCCCTTCAGCCGGAGGTAATCTTCCTCGTTGAAGAAGCGTTCCTGCTGGATGCGGGTCATGTAGAGGACATCGAGGGTGGGCAGCTCGGCTTCGAGGTCGGCGGTCTCCTTGTAGGTCTGGTGGAGCGGCGTCAGCGTCTCGTCTTTGACGTACTGCGGAATGCGCAGTTCCTCCGGCGAGATGAAGACGAACCGGTTCCCCTCAAACTGGCTCAGCGCAGCGGTCAGGGAGTGGACCGTCCGGCCGAATTTGAGGTCGCCGCAGAAGCCGATGGTCAGATGGTCCAGCCGCCCTTTGCGCTGGCGGATGGTCATCAGGTCGATCATAGTCTGGGAGGGGTGAGCGTGCCCGCCGTCGCCTGCATTGATGACGGGCACCCGTGCATACAGGGATGCACGCAGGGGTGCGCCCTCTTTGGGGTGGCGCATCGCGATGATGTCGGCATAGTTGCTCACGACGCGGGCCGTATCGGCCACCGTCTCGCCCTTGCTGGCGCTGGACAGCTGCGCCCCGGCAAAGCCCAGCGTCTTGCCGCCCAGCCGCAGCATGGCCGACTCAAACGAGAGCCGGGTGCGGGTGGACGGCTCATAGAACAGCGTTGCCAGAATGCGCCCGTCGCAGAGATGGGCATAGGGTGCGGGGTCTGCCTCCATCCGGTCGGCAAGGTCGAGGAGGGCCAGCTGTTCGTCCAGAGAAAAGCTGTTCGGCTCAATGAAATGTCTCACAGCCATTCTCCTTTCAGCACGAACTTCTCACGCTCGGCACCGGTGGAGATGAACTGGATCTCATGATCCAGCTGCTTTTCGAGGAACTCTACATAGCCTTTTGCCTCTTTGGGCAGCTCGTCCCAGCTCTTGCAGCCGGAGAGGTCGGTGTTCCAGCCAGGCAGCATCGTGACGACCGGCTCCATCCGGTCCAGGTCAGACAGCGTGTCGAAGCGGGGGACTTCCACACCGTCCAACTTGTAACCGGTGATGACCGGGATCTCGTTCATGCTGCTCAGAACGTCCAGCTTGGTCAGGGCGATCTTGTCCGCTCCCTGGCAGGCCAGACCGTAGCGGCTGGCCACGCAGTCAAAGGGGCCGACGCGGCGGGGGCGGCCGGTGGCCGCACCGTATTCGCCGCCTGCCTTCCGCAACTGCTCGTTCCAGTCCTCGTCCATAGCATGTTCTGCGGCGAAGGGGCCTGCCCCCACACAGGTGGAGTAGGCTTTCAGCACGCCGACCACATGGTCGAGCCGACAATTCGGGATGCCGGCCCCCAGCGGCGCATAAGCGGCCAGCGTATTGGAGCTGGACGTGAAGGGGAAGATGCCGTAGTCGATGTCCCGCATGGCACCCAGCTGAGCTTCCAGCACGATGCGCTTGCCGCTGTCGTGGGCCTGCTGCAAAAAGGCGCCCACGTCGCAGATGAACGGTGCGAATCGCTCGGCCTGGGTCCTGCACCAGTCCAGCAGCGCGTCATAGGACATCTTTTCCTGATGATAGCAGCCTGCCAGCTCCATGTTCTTGGAATCCAGGATCATGTGCAGGCGGTTTTGGGTGCGCTCTTCGTCCAGATGGAGCAGGTCGCCCAGACGCAGGGTCTTTTTGCGGTATTTGTCGCTGTAGGCGTAGGCGATGCCGCGCCGGGTGGAGCCGAAGGCGCTCCCCTTTTTGGCCAGGCGGTCTTCTTCCAGACCATCCTGCACCTTGTGCCAGGGCATCGAGATGGTGGCCTTGTCGGAGAGCTTCAGGTTTTTGGGGCCGATCTCCACGCCGCGGGCCTCGATGGCCTGCATCTCATTCGAGAGGTGGTCGAGGTCGATGACCATACCGGTGCCCAGCACGCAGGTGACATCCGGGTGCAGGATGCCGGAGGGCAGAAGGTTCAGGATGAACTTGCCCTTTTCAGTAACGACGGTGTGCCCGGCATTGTTGCCGCCCTGATAGCGGGCAACGACATCGGCGTTTTCAGCCAGCAGGTCGATGACGCGGCCTTTGCCCTCATCGCCCCAATTGATTCCAGTAACAGCGGTCAGCATGATTTGTTATAACCTTCTTTTCGTTCTTCCCAATGGTCTGCGCCCTGATGGGCTGACCATACAATTTTCAGATTTCCTCTTGCAATTTTCGATTGCAGTGCTATTATACGAGCAGGGAAAGAATATGTAAAACGTATCCTGCACATGGCTGCAATATGATTTTTACATGGAGGAGGGCAACATCTCATGTACGTGGACTGGGAATACTACAAGATCTTCTATTATGTTGCAAAATACCAGAATTTCACCAAGGCGGCACGGGTGCTGGGCAACAACCAGCCCAACATCACCCACTCGATGAACCGGCTGGAAAGCCAGCTGAACTGTGTGCTGTTCATCCGCTCCAACCGGGGCGTGACCCTGACGCCGGAGGGCGAGATGCTCTATTCCCGCATTGCATCGGCGGCGGTGCAGATCCAGGATGCCGAGGAGGAGCTGAGCGCCAGCGCCACGCTGGAGCACGGTGCCATCAGCATCAGCGCCACCGAGACGGCCCTGAACATCTACCTCTCCGAAAAGCTGCGGGACTTCCACACCGAATACCCCGGCATCCGGCTGCGCATCTCGAACCACTCCACCCCGCAGGCGGTGCAGGCCGTGAAAAACGGCGAAGTGGATTTTGCCATCGTCTCCACCCCGGCCGAGGTGGAACCGGGGCTGAAGCGGGTGGAGCTGAAACCGTTTTACGAAGTGCTGGTGGGCGGCAGGACCTTCACGGCCCTGGCCAGCCAGAACCTCTCCTTAAAGGAACTGGAAAATTACCCGCTCATCTCCCTGAGCGACGAGAGCATGACCCGCAGCTTCTACCGGCAGTTCTTCCTCGACCACGACGCGGTGCTCCGGCCCGACACCGAGGCCGCCACCACCGACCAGATGCTCACGCTGGTCAAAAGCGAGCTGGGCCTTGCCTTTGTGCCGGAATCCATGGCGGCCGAGCCGCTGGCGCGGGGCGAGATCGTCCAGCTCCATCTGCGGGAGATCATCCCCCAGCGCTCCATCTGCCTGGTCTACGACCACCACCGCCCGCTGAACACCGCCGCGCGCAAGTTCCAGAAGCTGCTGACCAGCCCGGAAGAGACGCATTGAAAAACTGCACCCGCACTCTTTTGTTCCCGGAACGCAAAAAAGCCCCAGAAACACAAAAACCCGCCTGGCAGCGGGTTTTTGTGTATAGAGGGGTGGGAAAGTATATAAAGTTGGGAATCACATCTTCAGTGGCAGGAGCACAGTATTCTTGCCGTTTTCCCCCTGCGATATGTATTATACCCATTTTTCTTTTCTTGTCAAACAAATTTTTTGCCGTTTGCTTTAATTTTGCACTTTACATTTTGGTCAAAACTTTATATAATTAACGCAGTCAGATTTTTTCTGCGCTTTTTCGATGTTTGTGCTATTTTTACAACATTAAAACTTTACTTTCAAAAATTTTTATGGATTCCAACATATTTCAAAAAAGGAGACCTTCCCCATGGATGATTTAGACCGCAAGATCCTCTCCCTGCTCGCCAAAAATGCCCGGATGCCGGTCAAGGAGATCGCCGAACAGGTCGCATTGACCAGCCCCGCCGTTTCCAGCCGTATCCACAAACTGGAGACCGACGGCATCATCAGCGGCTATACCGTAGTGCTCAACCGCCCGGCCGACCGGGTCTACGTGGACGCCCTCATCAGCCTGTCCGTGACGCCCAGCCACCGGGACGAGCTGGTGGAACTGATGCAGAACAGCAAGGAAGTGCTGCAATGCTACCACGTCACCGGTGCCTACACCTTCCTCATCAAAGTCAGCTGCGGCAGCATGCCCCAGCTGGAGCACCTCATTTTACAGTTCCAGAAGCTGGGCACTACCAGTACCCAGATCATCCTTTCCACCCCCGTCAACCACGGCGACCTGGAAGCAATGATGCTGTAAGACCACCCATCCCATAAAATATTTCATCCGCCGCCGGGGCCGAATGCAATTTTTTGCCCCGGCGGTTCGTATATCCAGTACAAGGCCCTTCCGCCGCCCGCATAGACCGGCGCGGGGCGGGCATCCTAATGATACGCGCGGGGACTCCCCGCACACTGTTTTGCAACGAAAGGAATCCAGCCTATGAAGTCCATGACCAAACGCCTCCTCGCCGCCCTGCTGGCTGTGGCCGCTCTGTTCGCTCTGGTGGGCTGCAGCAAGTCCGACAAGGCCGACGCTGCCCCCAAAGACTATACGAAGATCCTCCACGACGCCCGCCCGGACGAAGACAACGAATATTATATGATCTTCTCCCCCGGCGAAGACGGCAAGTTCACCGCCCAGTACGGCTACAGCGACAGCTATGACGCCTCCCAGCTGGACGAAGAGATCCGCAACATGCTGCTCCCCCTGCTGAACCTCGAAGAGGACATGTACACCGACTTTGCCGCCTCTGTTTCCGGCATGATGGTGCAGAGCTACGGCATCGCCATCGTCAAGCCCGCCGAGGGCAAACAACAGGCCGTATCCGAAGCCCTGGATGCCTACGTCCAGAGCCAGATGCAGAGCATGGAGCATTATCTGGAAGACCAGTACCAGATTGCCGCGTCATCTCATATCTCCACTGCTCCCACCGGCGAGGTGATTCTCGTCTGCTGCGAGAACCCCGAAGCCGTGATGAACGCCATCAAAACGGCGCTGGCCGCATAAGCTCCTCCGACTTCCCGCTTTCACCGCGCTCTGTTTTGGGGCGCGGTGTTTTATTTTCTTCCGCGAAACGGGTCAAATGGGCACTCTGTGCAAAAAGTTTTTTCAAAATCCCTCCAAATCACTTTCCAAAAGTGGTTTTTTGATGTATTCTATTTCTATCCGCTGTGTGTCTGCCACGCAGACGGAACGCTAAAAACGAAAGAGGGGTGCGCACAGATATGCTGAAATATCTGGCAAAACGCATCGGGCGCTCGATTCTGACCCTGTTCGTCATCGTGACGCTCGTTTTCTGCCTGCTGCGGCTGATGCCCGTGGAAGGCTACTTTGCAAACTATGAAAAAATGACCGAGGCTCAGATCCAGGCGGGCCTCCAGTCCATGGGCCTGCTGGACCCGCTGCCGGTGCAGATCGGGCGGTTCTGGTGGAATGCACTGCACGGCGACCTCGGCGTCAGCCATATTTATAAGGTCAATGCGTCTGTGACCAGCATCTTGGCCAAAAAGCTGCCCATCTCGGTGCAGATGGGTGTTTTCTCCATGCTGCTGAGTCTGGTCGTCGGCATCCCGATGGGCCTGTTCATGGGCCGGTTCAAGAACCGCTGGCCGGATAAGATCGGCACAGCCATCATCGTGCTCATCCAGGCCGTGCCTGCCGCCGTGTATTATCTGTACATCCAGATGTACGGCACCACCGCGCTGGGCGTCGGCCTGCTGTTCGATGCCTCCAACTGGAAATACTGGGTGCTGCCCATCTGCTCCATGAGCCTGGGCAACGTGGCCTTCTACGGCATGTGGCTGCGCCGCTACATGGTGGATGAGAGCAACAAGGACTACGTCCGCCTGGCACTGGCCAAGGGCGTGAGCGAAAGCAACATCGCACTGCACCACATCTTCCGCAACGCCATGGTCCCGCTGGTGCAGTACATCCCGTCGGCCTTCCTGAACACCGTCGTCGGCTCCATCTACATCGAGAGCCTGTACAGCATCCCCGGCATGGGCGGCCTGCTGGTGACCTGTGTGCAGCGGCACGACAACACCATGGTGCAGGGCATCGTGCTGCTCTACGCCTGCGTGGGAATCATCGGCCTCATCCTGGGCGATCTGCTCATGGTGCTCATCGATCCCCGCATCAGCTTTGGCAAGAAAGAAGGTGGCCGATAATGCTGTTCCACATGAAAGACCAGAAGGCAGCTGTGCTGGAAAACGACCTGAACAAGCTGCAAAAGGACGGCCCCGCTGTCTGGGCCAGCCTGCCGGAAGATGAGCTGTTCACCCCTGCCGGCTTCAGCGAAGAGCAGGCCGAGGCAACGGCCTACTCCAACTACAGCTACTGGGGCAGCACGTTCCGCGCCTTCTTCAAGAACAAGATGGCCGTGGCGCTCCTCATCGCGCTGGTGGCCGTGGTGGCCTTTGCCTTCGTGCAGCCCCATCTGCCCGGCCAGGTGGACCCCAACCTCTGTGAGGTGGACCCCGCCACCGGAATCCAGTACCGCAACATCGCCCCCGGCCAGCAGGGCTTCATCTGGGGTTCCAACGCCATCGGCCAGGACCTGTGGGCCCGCATCTGGGCCGGTGCCCGCACCAGCCTGACCATCGCCTTCTTCGTGGCCATGATCGAGGCCGTGGTGGGCATCACCGTGGGTGTGCTGTGGGGCTATGTTCGCCAGCTCGACTTCTTCTTCACCGAGCTGTACAACATCTGCGACAACATCCCCTCCACCATCATCCTGATCCTGATCTCCTACGTGGCTTCCCCCAGCATCCAGACGCTGATCCTGGGCATGTCGCTCACGGGCTGGATCGCCATGGCGCGCTTCATCCGCAACCAGATCCTGATCATCCGCGACCGCGACTACAACATTGCCTCCCGCTGCATCGGCACCCCCACCTCCCGCATCGTGCTGCGCAACCTGCTGCCCTATCTGGTGTCGGTCATCATGCTGCGCATGGCGCTGACCATCCCCGCCGCCATTGGCAGCGAGGTGTTCATCACCTACATCGGTCTGGGCCTGTCGGTGGAGACGCCCTCGCTGGGCAACCTCATCAACGACGGCCGCAAGGTCATGATGCAGGCGGGCCTGCGGTATCAGCTGCTCTACCCCACCATCATCCTGAGCTTTGTCACCATCGCGTTCTACCTCATCGGCAACGCCTTCTCGGACGCCGCCGACCCGAAGAACCACATGCAGTAAGGAGGGACAGAAGATGGAAAAGAATCAGCTGATCCTTTCAGTCAAGGATTTGAACATCCAATTCAACCTGCGTGGAAAAGCGCTCCACGCCATCCGCGGCATCGACCTGGACATCTACCACGGCGAGGTTCTCGCCATCGTGGGCGAGTCCGGTTCGGGCAAGAGCGTGTTCACCAAGAGCTTCATGGGCCTGCTGGACGCCAACGGCTCTATTTCCAGCGGCACCATCGACTACTTCGGTGCCGACGACGGAACGCCCATCCGCCTGTCCGACCTGAAAAAGGAAAAGGACTGGCTCCGGGTGCGCGGCCACGAGATCGCCATGATCATGCAGGACCCCATGACCAGCCTGAACCCGCTGAAGACCATCGGCGACCAGATCATGGAAGCCGTGGAGCTGCATCAGGGCCTGCGCGGCAAGGCCGCCAGAGAGAAGACGCTGGAATACCTGCGGGATGTCGGCATCGCCGACCCGGAGGTCCGCTTCGGCCAGTACCCGCACGAGTTCTCCGGCGGTATGCGCCAGCGCGTCGTCATCGCCATTGCGGTGGCCTGCAACCCGCAGATCCTGATCTGCGATGAACCGACCACCGCGCTGGACGTGACCATCCAGGCGCAGATCTTGCAGCTGCTCAAGGAGATGCAGGTCAAGTACAACCTGACCATCGTTCTCATCACCCACGACCTCGGTGTCGTGGCCAACATCGCCGACCGGGTGGCCGTCATGTATGCAGGCGACATCATCGAGATCGGCACCTCGGACGAGATCTATTACGACCCCCGCCACCCCTACACCTGGGCACTGCTGTCCAGTATGCCCCAGATGGGCATCAAGGGCGAGGACCTGTTCAATATCCAGGGCACCCCGCCGAACCTGTTCACCGAGATCCACGGCGACGCCTTTGCGCCCCGCAACCCGCAGGCGCTCAAGATCGACTTCGTCAAGCGCCCGCCGTATTTTGAGATCAGCCCCACCCACAAGGCCAAGACCTGGCTGCTGGACCCGCGGGCACCCAAGGTGGAGCCGCCGCTGGCGGTCCGCCTGCTGAAAGAGGAGGGGATGTAAAATGGCAGAGGAACGTGAAACGCTTCTGGAGATCAAAGACCTCGAAGTGACCTATGGTTCCGGCAAAAAAGCCTACCGCGCCGTGAACCGCGCCAATTTCAAGATCTACAAGGGCGAGACGTTCGGCCTGGTGGGCGAGTCTGGTTCCGGCAAGACCACCATCGGCCGTGCCATCATGCGCATCCTGCCCACTTCCGGCGGCGAGATCCTGTACAAGGGCCAGAAGATCAACGGCAGAATCTCCCACGCGCTGGACCAGCAGGTCATCAAGGAGATCCAGATGATCTTCCAGGACCCGCAGTCCTCCCTGAACGAGCGCGCCAAGGTGAGCTACATCGTCGGCGAGGGCCTGATGAACGTCCGGCCCGACCTGACTGCTGCCCAGCGGGAAGAAAAAGTCCGCCAGGCGCTGCTGGATGTCGGCCTGCTGCCCGAATTTGCCTCCCGCTTCCCGCACGAGTTCTCCGGCGGCCAGCGCCAGCGCATCGGCATCGCCCGCGCCCTCATCGTGGAGCCGGAGTTCATCATCGCCGATGAGCCCATCTCTGCACTGGATATGTCCATCCGCGCCCAGGTGCTCAACTTGCTGCGCCATCTGCAAAAGGAGCGTGGCATCACCTACCTGTTCATCGCGCACGACCTGTCCGTCATGCGGTACATCTCGGACCGCATCGCCGTCATCCACAAGGGCGACATCGTGGAGCTGGCCGACGCCGAAGAGCTGGTGAATCACGCCATCCATCCCTATACCCGCAGCCTGCTTTCGGCCATCCCCATGCCGAACCCCCGGCTGGAGCGGAAGAAAAAGCTGCTGGTCTACGACCCCGCCATGCACGATTACACCGCCGAGCCCCCGCAGTGGCAGGAACTGCGGCCCAATCACTTCGTGCTCTGCAATGCGACCGAAGCCGCACAGTGGATCCGCGAATTGTAAACTCTCTCAAATCTTTTAGGCTGTCGGGGCATTGTTCACCCTTTGTTTCTTGACTTTTGCCGGTGTCTTTACTACAATAGCAGGGAACGCATTGTACAATTTTTAACAAAAGGATAGGTTTTATGACAACGACCAGCAAGGTTCTCTATGCGTCACAGGCTCGCCCGTGGCTCAAATATTACGACCCCAATTACATCGACCAGCCGATGCCGGAATGTTCTGCTTTCGACTTTGTCCGGCAGCAGAACAAGAACCGCCTGTCGGAAACGGCCCTTGAATATTATGGCCGGAAGTTCACCTATGCAGACCTCATCGTGAACACCAAGAAGACCGCTGCTGCCTTCCGGGCGGCAGGCGTCCGAAAGGGTGATATCATCACCGTGGTCAGCGTGATGACCCCTGAGGTCATCTATGCGTTCTACGCCGCCGATCGCATCGGTGCGACCCTGAATCTGGTGGACCCCCGGTACAGCGCCGACGGCATCCATGAGTACATTGAGGAAGTGGATTCTCATCTGCTGATCTGCCTGAACGTGGTGTATGACCGCTGCCGTCAGGCCGCCCGGCGCACCCATGTGGAGCGGGTCATTGTGCTTTCCCCGGCCGACTCGCTGCCCCTGCCGCTGGCCATCGGCTACAAGGTCTCCAATCCCGACCGCAACAAGTACGACTCCAATACCCTGATGTGGAAGCAGTTCATCGCAAACGGGCAGGACGCCAGCACATCCGGCGAGCCCTATGACCCCGACCATGCCTGTGTGGTGGTCCACACCGGCGGCACCACCGGCTCCCCCAAGGGCGTCATGCTGACGGACCGGAACTTCAACGCCATCGCGCAGCAGTTTGCCGCATGGCATGCCCTGTTCCGGAAGGGGCAGACGCTCCTAAACGTCATGCCCCCCTTCATCGCCTATGGCTACGCCTGCGGCGTCCACATGCCGCTGGCCCTGGGGCTGAAGGTCGTCATCATCCCGAATCTGGACCCCACCAAGCTCGGCAGCCTTCTGTTGAAGCACAAGCCCGAACACATGTTCGGTGTGCCTTCTCACTACCAGCAGATGGCCGCTGACCCCAAGCTGAAAAACAAGGATCTGTCCTTCATCCGCAACTACGCCGCCGGCGGCGACTCCATCTCCATCGGCGCAGAAAAGACGGTGAACGACTTCCTTGCTGCCCACAACGTGGAGTACCCCCTTGCCAAGGGCTACGGCATGACGGAGGTCTCCTCCGCTGCCACCATCGCCGCCGGCACCATCACCAAGCCCGGCAGCGTGGGCATCCCCATGGTGAACACCCTTGTGTCGGTGTTTGAGCCAGGCACCACCAAGGAACTGCCCATCGGCGAGCGGGGCGAACTGTGCATCTGCAGCCCCTCCATGATGAAGGGCTACTACGGCAAGCCCGAAGAGACCGCGAACATCCTGCGCACCCACGAAGACGGCACGGTGTGGGCCCACACCGGCGACGTGGGCTACATGGATGCGGACGGCTTCGTTTACCTCGATGGCCGCATCAAACGCCTCATCATCCGCCACGACGGCTTCAAGGTCTTCCCCTCGATGATCGAAAACGTCATCAGCCAGCACCCCGCCGTCCACCAGTGTTCCGTGGTGGGCTGCACCGACAAGGACCATGTGCAGGGCCGCCTGCCCTTCGTCTTTGTGGTGCTGAAGCCGGAGGCCGCTGCTTCCACCAAAAAGCGCCAGATCATCAAGGAGCTGCGCCAGATATGCGCTGAGGAGCTGCCCGAATACGTCCAGCCCGTGGGCTACAAGTTCCTCGACGCCATGCCCATGACCCCTGTGGGCAAGTTCGATTACCGCAAGCTCGAAACGGAGATCACCTCCCGCGATTACTGATAGAAAGGAAGTCCCTGTCCCCATGAAGAAAAAACTCATCAGCCTTGCCCTTTCGGCGGCTATGCTCTTTGCCGGGTTCAGCATCTCTGCCTTTGCAGAAGAGCCGCTGACCGGGTCTGAACCCGAACCCGCTGCCGCGGAGGCTGTGGAAGAAGAGGAGAACTCCCTCTTCCGCAAGCCCGCCGCAGAACAGAAGCCTGAGACCACCGAAGAGGAGACCCCCGCCGAGGGCGAAGCTGCCGACGAGACGGCGGAGCCTGAAGAGGAAAAGCAGCCCCTGTATGTCGCACTGGGCGACAGCATCTGCGCCGGTGTCGGCCTGACCAGCGTGCAGTACTCCCACAACCTGATGGGTGTGGACGTCTCCTACAACTTCAAGGGCTACCCGGATACCTGCTATGTGGGCCAGGTCGCCCAGACCCTCGGTCTGGACCGCGACCACGCCATCAACCTCGGCCTGCCCGGCCTGATGAGCGCCGACCTCGTCGAGCTGGTCAAGACCGGCAAGATGAGCGAGATGAACACGCTCTCCGGCTGCCAGTACGATTATCCGGAGATTCTGGGGTACCTCAAGGAGGCCGATATCATCTCCATCCAGATGGGCTCCAATGATGCCTTCGTGCCCACGGTCGTTGCCATCGGCAACGCCACCAACTGGAAGAGCGAAGACCTCGCCTCCATCGTGCTGAGCGGCAACCTGCGCAGCAAGGACCCGGAGACCAGGGCCGCCTTCCAGGCCAGCATGAAGAAGCTCAAGCTCACCAAGAGCGAGACGGACGCGGTGTGGAACCTCGTCACCTCCGGCATGAACAAGATCTGCTCCGACGCCTACCCCGTCAGCACCGCGAACATCCGCTCCGTTGTCGAGACCGTCCGCGCCCTGAACCCGGACGCACAGATCCTGCTCATCGGTGCCACCAACCCCGTTCCCCTGCTGCCCAGCTGGAGCAATTATTTCAATAAGCTCAACAAGTTCCAGAAGCAGCTCGCCGAGGTCTATGACATCGACTACGTGGCGGTGCCCTACGCTCAGACGGAGCTGGACGGCCACCCCACCGTCTCCGGCCACAAGTACATTGCCAAGAAGATCATGAAGGCCATCCAGAACGGCTGATCCCGAACATAAAAACGCCCCGAACACACGGTTCGGGGCGTTTTTTCATGCTATTCTTCAGCTCAGCCGGCCGCTCTCGACCGAGAAGCTGACATCGGCCACGGCCATGGTGGACTTGCGGTGGGAGACCAGCAGAACGGTCTTTTCCCTGCACTCGTCCCGCACCGCCTTGAGGATGATGCCCTCATTCAGACTGTCGAGGTTGGAGGTCGGCTCGTCCAGCAGGAGGAAGGGTGCATCGTGGAGGAAGGCGCGGGCCACGCCGATGCGCTGGCGCTCGCCGCCGGAGAGGGCACCGCCCAGCTCGCCCACCGGGGTATCGTAGCCCTTGGGCAGCTTCCGGATGAAGCCGTCCAGCGCCGCCTTCTTGCAGGCCGCTTCCACCTCGGCACGGGTGGCATCGCGCCGGGCAATTTTGATATTGTTTTCGATGGTGTCGTCGAACAGTTCCGTCTCCTGCGTCACAAGGCTCTCCTGTGCCCGCAGTGCAGCGGTATTCACGCGGCGGATGTCCTCCGCACCAAAGCGGATGCTGCCGCCGGAAACATCCCAGAAGCGGAGCAACAGCCGCAGGAAGGTGGATTTTCCGCTGCCGGAGCGGCCCGTGATGCCCACGATCTTCCGTTCGGGGATGGTCAGGCTCAGGTCGTGCAGGACCTCCTCGTCCGCGTAAGCGAAGCGGACCTTCCGGGCCTCGGCACCGGCAAAGGCCGTGTCGGCCCCATCGGTCACGTCTGCCGTGACCGGTTCTTCGTCCAGCAGGTCCAGCACACGGTCGGCGCTGGCAAACACCTGGGTCAGGCTTGCGCCGAGGTTGGCCAGCGCCACCACCGGGCCGAAAGAGCTCAGTGCAGCCAGCGTGCAGACCAGCACCCCACCGGCATCCAGCGCACCGTTCTGGTACAGCTGGAGGCTGACCCCCAGCACGGCCAGAACGGTCAGCAGGATAAGGGTGTTGGTTGCACCCACCGTCACGCCCTCGCGGTACTTCAGCGCCTTCTGCTTCTCCCCCAGCGCCTCGCTGTGGGCCGCAATGCCCTCGGCGCGGTTGGCGGTGTCCTGATATTGCAGCGTATCCCGCAGGCCGCGCAGGTTTTCCAGCATATAGCTGTTGGTGTCGGCGAAGGTCTGG